>DATGGV010000043.1:0-112467 GCA_035308305.1 Candidatus Cybelea sp.
CGGAAAGTCGCCAGTTTTACGCACACAATGAAAACTTCGAACCATTCTTTAGGAGCATCCCTTCCAGTACCCCGGACCTTGAACGTGATGATCGGGGCCGTATCAAGTATTCTTTTGCGAATCTGCTGCATCTCAAGCGGCCCGTGGTCATCGTGGATGAAGCTCATAATGCTCGTACCACTCTCACCTTCGAATCACTACGGCGTATGAACCCAGCAAGCATTATCGAGTTTACTGCAACGCCGGACCGCGACTCAAAGACTGGGAGCAACGTACTGTACAGCGTAAGCGCCAAGGAACTACGGGATGCCGAGATGATAAAGCTTCCTATAGTTCTCACAGAACATCGCACCTGGGAGGACGCTGTTCATGCGGCCATAGCGGAACGGGATAAACTTGCGGAGATTTCGCGTGCCGGGGGTGACGTCATCCGACCCATCGTGCTGCTGCAAGCACAGAACAAGGATCGCGAAGTAACGGTCAGTAGGCTCTTGGATCACATGCGCGATAACGAGGGCATCGACAGGGATCGAATAGCCGTCGCAACTGGAGACCAACGCGAACTTGATGGAATCGATCTTTTTGCTCCAACATGTAAGGTTGACCACATCATCACGGTAGCAGCCCTGCGTGAGGGTTGGGATTGCTCGTATGCATACGTCCTCTGCTCGGTGGCAGACTTACGCTCAGCAACAGCCGTGGAGCAGCTCTTAGGAAGAGTTCTGCGCATGCCATTTGCGAAACGCCGTGCTGAGCCAGCGCTTAACAAGGCCTATGCACATGTAGTAAGTCAAAACTTTATCGAGGCCGCTGAGTCGCTACAAGACAAGCTTGTAAACCGAATGGGGTTCGAAGCGGAGGACTTCTTCGAAGCCATTGAGCCGGGGGACCCCGACCTCTTCGGCGGCGGGTTATTCGATAGCGCGAAGACACCGCGCCCGTTTGTCGTTGAGCTTCCATCGCAGCCGAACCTCGTTTTACCCGATGACGACGCTACGAAGATTTCTTACGAGACGACCGATCAGGGAAAGTGCCTTGTAACGGTCATGGGACCCCTAACCAACGATCTGAAGGCGGGGATACTCGCGGCGGCTCCGCAGGGGGATCGTGCGCGCATCGAGTCACAGATACGTATCTTCGAATCGATCTTTCAGAGGCCTAAATCTCCGGCTGAACTTGGGCAGCAGCTAGTCTTACCTCGATTAGCTGTTCGTGTTGACGGAGCTTATGAAATCGCGGAGCCGCAACTGTTCCTTGACCACGCGCAATGGAATCTGTTCGAATACCCAGCAATAATACCAGGCTTTCACTACGACTCGAATGCTCAGACGTGGATATACGACTTCTTCGCGGGAGCCGATGGAAAGGAAACTCTCGCCTACAAGCTAGCAAACAACCAAGGTGAAGACCTCTTACTACCCGGAGTTTATGCCGGATGGAATGAGGCTGACCTGATAAGGTGGCTCGACGGCAAGGTAAGGGATCAGAGTACGCCTCAGTTCGTTATGCTGGAGTGGCTACGGAAGCTCATAAAGCACTTAACAGTTGAGCAGCGATTCTCGCTAGAGACGTTGGTCAAGGCAAAGTTCATTCTGACCCCAGCGATTCGCCGTTACATTGAGGACTGTAAGAAGCGCTCAGTCGCGCGCGGCTATCAGGAAATGATTTTCGGTCCAAGCGCTGCGCCGAAAACTGATTTTGACTATGCGTTTTCGTTTGCTGACGACTACGATCCCAAGTACGTTTATAGTGGCAGCTACCGTTTCAAAAGGCACTTTTATCCGCAAGTCGGTGAGCTAAAGAGTGAAGGTGAAGAACTGCTCTGCGCCAAGGTCATCGACGGACTTCAGGAAATCGATTACTGGGTTCGCAATCTGGAGCGACGCCCGTTAAGTTCGTTCTGGCTTCCTACTTCGACGGACCGATTTTATCCGGACTTTGTTTGCAGGCTTCTTGATGAGAGGCTGTTAGTAGTCGAATACAAGGGGGAAGTATACAAAACGAATGATGACTCGGCAGAAAAGAAACGCATCGGGGAGCTGTGGGCGCGCAGCAGCAACGGGAGATGCCTTTTCTTGATGGCCGTAAAGGATGATGAAGGTCGCGACATGACCAAACAACTTCAAGATACGATCCGCGGAAAGAGATAGGAGACAGTTAGTGCCAAGACGATCACGGTTCGCGGCTCCTGCGGAGGAGTGGTTGCGCAAGCATGCTCGGGGGGCCGGTGTATCGACAAAAGAGTTTTGGGAAGGTTTTTCAAAGGAGCATCCTGAGTTAACGACGCCCACGGAAAAGCGCAAGACGCCTAAAGCCACTTGTATGCGAGATTTACGGCTGGACCCCGCATTCGAGCTCGGCGCTGGCCGAATCGCTCTTCGCGCGGTTTAGGGGAGAAAGGCCTAATGTCGAACGCTTTAGTCGCAGGCATTGGCGAACTGGAAATCTGCAATCTGTGCGATTCCTCACCGCATGCGATTGGCTGTCCAAGTCACCCGATGTATGACGATGACCGCTGGTCCTACGAGTGTGCTGAAGCCCCAGCAGAGCTGGGCTCGGCACGTTTTTGGGTTGAAGAAACTTATGCGGTTGCCGCTTTGGACCAGGGTGTTGCTGGGAAGCAAGCCATGATCGAGGGCGCAGGCGAGTTTATGGCTGCCATTAAGCGAGGGGAACTAAGATTGGCGCGCCGTCGGCATTTGGTCTGAGAGCATTAGGAATCATCGATCCCGCGTAAAAATCCCGGCCTTCACGCGAGCGCGGGCGACGCTTACTATCGAGCAGCAGAAGCCTTTGCGCAAGGCCTCGCAGGAATTATTTTGAAGGAAGGTTTTTCGCTAAAACAGTCGTTCTCTGAGCAACGTCTAAAGGACGTGTGGGGCGATCATGTCTGGCGTGGTCTGCGCAAACAAGGTTGTCAAGACCTGATCGAATATTACGACTATAACGTTACCGTCGATGAAAATATACGTAAGCTGTCAGCGAAGATCGTCAACGGCACCTATCGAACTAGCCGGCCGTTAATTCTGGAGTTGAACAAGGCTGATAAGCTCGTTAGACGCATTCAGGTCCCCACGCCCGAGGACGCCCTCACATTCCAGGCCATCGCTGAAGCCGTGCTCCCGGCGGCAAAGGCGCACTCACCTAGCAGTAAAGCGTATTTTTCTCGAAGTCACAATGCTCCCAAGGGCATACACACCATGAACGCGGGGCTGCTCTATCCATGGTTTAAGTTGTGGCCGAAGTACCAAACCGATATTTTGGACTTCGCGAAAGACCACAAATATCTAGTTATTACAGATATACAGAATTTTTTTGACTCGGTTCCTCATTCAGCGATCGACCGCTCGTTGAGCCTAATCGGAATTCCTCAAGGCTTACGCGATATAACGCTTTACATGCTGGAAGGCTTCGTGCCCAGAGATTTATACGGACCTCTTGTATTACGAGGCCTACCTCAACTGGATTTTGACGCCCCGCGCCTCTTGGCGCACATTCTTTTGTTTCCCATCGATAGATTCATTGAGAAAAAGTCACGGGGAGCCTTTGCGCGGTGGGTGGATGATATAAATTTTGGTGTAGATACAAGAAGCGCGGCCCGAGACATAGTTCGTTCAACCGAGCGTTTCTTGGCTCGCATTGAGTTACGCCTTAATGGGCCGAAAACTCAAATACTTTCACGAGTGGAGGCGGAAGAGTATCTCTGCGTGTCCGAGAATCTAAAGCTAACCCAGTATCATAATGAACTAAAGAGTGGACGAGCAACAGTTGCGTTAATCGAAAAGCTTTATGAAGATTTCCTTTATTTCTTGGGGAAGGGGGCACAGCGAGGTCATTGGGATCAGGTCTACCGCCGGTATATTAATCTTGTAACTTCGACTCTAAAGGCGTTCCCTCGTGCGCGAGCGCTCGCTACGCTTCGTCGAGCCATTAACGTCGAGCAGCGCAACGGTTTTGAGCGTCACGTCGACTATCGTAACAGGGAAACCATTATTCGTTATTGGGAAGCCTCGACAATAAATAAGGAAATGGTGAACTATTTGCTGGGCGAGTTTTATGAAGTTGCCAAGACGGATGACGTAATCGCATTTGGCCTTGCGAGGTTGCTAGTAAATGCAAATCTACCACTTACATCAGTCACCTTGATCCGGAAACGGCTCGGACGCACAAATCCGCGCGTTGGTGGAATGCTGGGAGTTACCATGTTGCTATGCAAGTATGGCGAGCCAGCGAAGATCGAAAAGTTTATTCGATCTACTCTTGCCCAGTGGAGCGGAAATGAATTCCTTGCGAGACAGGTAATCTCGCTTTGGTCAGTGCTTTCACCAGCTTCGCCAGAGTCGAACAGGTTACGAGCGCTGATCTCTCGCAATGTTTCGACCGCTGGGAACGATCTTATCATTTATTACGAGGAGCTCAGGGAGACGAGAGCGCTTCCTAAAGGTCTGGAAGGATACACCTCCCCAGCAAAGATGAAACGGCCGTACACCCTTGCGAAAGCTATCGTGACCTCGAATCTCTTTCGCTCAGGAAGTCTCCCAACCTTAACCAGGGCGAGAATAGTAAGCGCTTTTGGAAAAGTGGAAGATGAGCGTTTGAAAGGTATAGCGCTAAACAGCATTTATCCTTAGGGTTGTCGTCGCCCGGGCTCTCTCGTCCCCCGGGCTCGCCCGTCCCCCCCCCCCGGCGCCCGGCTCGTCGCTCCCCGGACCGGACGTTTTGGCCCCTTGTGTACTATCCCTCGGCGAAGCCCATCGTGTCCATCAGGCATTGATTTGCGACGACGCCGTCGATCGATCGCCGGGCGTCGTCGGGGTGGGCGGCGGCGTGCATCGCGAGGCCGTCGGAGATTGCTTTGGCGATATCGGGCATCGACATCACGCTGCCGTCGCTGGTTTCCAAGCCGCCACCATCGCCGCCGCCGTGATCGACCAGATCGATCCACGTCTGTTTCGCGCCGTTGGCCTGCGCGTTATCCAGGGTGCGGGCCACAAATCGCGCCAGATTTGACTCGTCGCTCATGTCGTCGGGCCGCCCCGCGCGAACGTTGGCGACGCTGCCGTCGGAGATCGTGTAGTCGTACGTATGCAGCCCGCCTTTGTCGGCCTGAGCATCTCGAAGGACGCCGGGGTGCAGAGCCGTCGTGTCTTCGACGGTGAATTCGATGTGCGAGTCGCGGGCGCTCGTGCGTAATGCCTGCGTGAGTGTCGATTCCTGGATGGCATCGAGATTATTGTCGCCGTCGCGGTAGATGCCGAACTCGAGCGAGCGGCGCGAGGGCGTGATCGTAACGTTCTGCAGCATGAGACCTCCTGACGTGGTGAGTCGGGAGGCTACTGCGACGATGGGCGCCGGCGGCAAGGGGGCTACGAAACGCATATCCGGGGGCGCGAGCGGGGCCCTATCCTTGATTGCGTAAGCACATGCACGATCTAACCCATCGAACAGGCGTTCGGAATGGCGCCGACTCTTTTCGGGAAACTACCCGCTGGTGATCAACGATCACGATGTCGTAGTCCTGGGTGCGGGTTTAGCGGGCATGCGGGCCGCGCTCGAGGCGGCGCGCGCCGGTGCCGACGTGGCAATCGTCACCAAGGTTCATCCGATTCGAAGCCATTCGAGTGCCGCCCAGGGCGGCATCAACGCGGCGATCGCCGAGACCGATAGCTGGGAATCGCACGCCTTCGACACGGTCAAAGGCAGCGATTATCTCGCCGATCAGGACGCGGTCGAAACGATGTGTCAGGAAGCGCCCCGCGACATCATCGAGTTCGAGCACATGGGCGTGATTTTTTACCGCGGGCCCGACGGAAAGCTTGGAACGCGAGCCTTCGGCGGCGCGTCGCAGGCGCGAACCTATTTCGTCGGCGATATCACCGGACAAGCGTTGCTGGTAACGCTCTACGACCAGATTCTCAAAGCCGGCGTCAAGGTTTACGAAGAGTGGTACGCGACCGCGCTGCATATGGAAGGCGGAGCGTGCCGCGGTTTGGTTGCGCTCGAAATGGTGACCGGCGAGCTGCACCTCTTGCGTTCAAAAGCGGTCATCATCGGGGCCGGCGGCCTGGGTCGGCTCTACGAGCCGAGCACGAACGCCCTGATCTGCACCGGCGACGGCTATGCGCTGGCCTATCGCGCGGGCGCGCCGCTGATGGACATGGAGATGGTGCAATACCATCCGACGACGCTTGCCGGCAGCGGCTTCTTGATGACGGAGGCCGCGCGCGGCGAGGGTGCCTATCTGCTCAACTCGCTGAACGAGCGCTTCATGAAGCGCTATGCGCCCAACAAGATGGAACTTGCCGCGCGCGACGTTACGTCGCGCGCCGAGGCAACGGAGATCGGCGAGGGCCGCGGCATCGACGGAAACGTCTTGCTCGACCTGCGCCACCTCGGCCCCGACGTCATCCTCAAAAAGCTTCCGCAGATTCACGAGATGGCGCTGGATTATCTGGGCATCGACATGGTCAAAGACCCGGTCCCCGTTCGCCCCGGGATGCATTATCAGATGGGCGGCATCAAGACCGACGTCGACGGCGCGACGCCCGTGCCGGGCCTCTACGCCGCGGGCGAAGTCGCCTGCGTCAGCGTTCACGGCGGGAATCGTCTCGGCGCCAACTCGCTGCTCGACACGATCGTCTTTGGCCGCCGCTCGGGCAAAGTGGCCGCCGACTATGCAAAGAGTACGGCCGCCAGCACCGGGGGCGAGGCGCTCTTGCGAAGCGAGCAAGACCGCTTACGCGAACTGCTGAGCCGTCCGTACACCGGCGAGACGAACGCCGGGCTGCGCCTCGAACTGGCGATAATGATGGACAAGCTGGTCGGCCTCTATCGCGTCGAGTCCGGCCTGCGCGAGGCGCTCGATAAGCTCCAAGGCTTCAGGAAACGCTACGAAACGATTGCGGTCGGCGACAAGGGCCGCGTCTTCAATCAAGCCTTGACCTTCTCGCTCGAGCTGGGCTATCTGCTCGATTGCGGCGAGACGATCATCCGCAGCGCGCTGATTCGCACGGAGAGCCGCGGCGCGCATACGCGCAGCGATTTTCCCGAGCGCAACGACAAGGAGTGGCTCAAGCACATCCTCTTGACGCGCCAAGGCGAAGGGGAGCCGGAGCTTTCCTACGTTCCCGTCACAATCACTCGATGGCAGCCCGAGGTGCGTACCTACTGATGCAGTTTACGATCGAAGTCGGGCGGTTCAACCCCGAAGGCACCTACCCCGAGAACGCCGTGCCCGGCGCGCCCTTTCCGGCGCCCTGGGATCGCTCGCCGGCGCGCCGCTATCAAACGTTTACGGTCGACCTTCCCGAACACGCGGTCGTTCTCGACGCGCTGATCGCGATTCGAGAGTATCAGGATCAGTCGCTGGCCGTCCGCTGCGCGTGCCGCAGCGCGATCTGCGGATCGTGCGCGATGTGGATCAACGGCCACGCAAACCTGGCCTGCAAGAGCAAACTCTCGGCCTTTACGCAAGACGGCAAGACGCGCGTGGAGTCACCGCCGTCGATGCCGATCATTCGCGACCTGGTCTGCGACATGAAGCCGTTCTGGGACAAGCACTTGGCCGTCAAGCCGTGGCTGCAGAACAAGCAGCCCGTTCCGCCGCCGAACGAAGAGTATCGCGTCTCCAACGCATCGATGGAGGAGCTTATTCAGGAAGTCAGCTGCATCAGCTGCAGCGCCTGCCTGATGGACTGCGAGTCGTTTGCCGTCAACCCCGATTTCTTGGGCCCGCAAGCGCTCGCGCAAGCCTTTCGCTATGCCGGCGACCCGCGCGACGCCGAGACGAAAGAGCGCCTCGCCGAATACAGCAAGCCGGGCGGCATATGGGACTGCACGCACTGCTACGAATGCGTGACCCAGTGTCCCAAGGGCGTCGCGCCGCTCGAGCAGATTTTGAAGCTGCGCCGGATGGCCGTCGATGCCGGGTTTACGAACAACGCCGGCACGCGCCACGCCGACGCCTTTGCCGAATCGGTTCGGGAGAGCGGACGGCTCAACGAGCTGACGCTGATGCCCAAGTCCGTCGGATTCTTCAACATCGTCGAACAGATCAAGACGTTGCCGAGCGCGTTCAACCTGATTCGCGCCGGGAAGCTCCCACCGCTGATTCACAAAGCAATACCTGGAGTCAATCGCATCAAAACCATTTTCGAACGTGTCGGAGGACGGTTTAAGTGAAAGTTGCCTTCTATCCCGGCTGCGTCTCGAAAGGCGCTTGCCCCGAACTCTACGTTTCGGCGAAGGCGATCGCCGAGCCGCTGGGCCTCGAGCTCAAAGAACTGACCGAGGCGCCGTGCACCGGCGCGGGCGTTTTGAGCGAGCAGAACCCGCAGCTCGCCGATGCGCTCAACGGCTTGACGCTCGCGATGGCCGAATCCGAAGGCGCGGATCTGATGACGATCTGCAGCACCTGTCAAGGCGTCCTTTCCAATCATAACTACCACCTCCAGCAAGACAAAGAGCGCATGGATCGCGCCAACGCGACGATCGGCGATCAAGGCTTCCGCTACGGCGGCACCACGAAGGTGAAACACCTGTTGTGGATGCTCTTTGAAGATATCGGTATCGATCGGGTCGCATCCGCCATTAAACGCAAGCTGACCGGCCTTAAAATCGCGCCGTTTTACGGTTGCTACATTCTGCGGCCCGAGGAGTCGCTAGGCCTCAAAGAGCGCCCCGAGCGCAAAACCTACCTGCAGCAGCTCATCTCACTCCTGGGCGCCGAACCGGTCGAGTACCGCGGCTCGACGAAATGCTGCGGCTTTCCGATGCTCACGTTCAATCGTGAAAAGGCGCTTGCCATGGGCGGCAACCACATCATGGAAGCGAAGGACAAGGGCGCGGATCTGCTCGTCACGCCATGCCCGCTCTGTCACCTCAATCTCGACGGCCAGCAGCCCGACGCCGCGCGAGTTCTCAAGAAAGACATCGGCGTTCCAATCTTCCATCTTCCGCAGCTGCTCGGCTTGGCGTTCGGAATGGATCCCGCGGAGCTGCGCCTCGACCATCATGTAGTCCCGACCAAGGGCGCCCTGGAGAAGGTCGAACTCAAAGTCTGATCCCAGGAGCCTAGCCCCGCTTCATTTTGATGTCATGTAGCGGAGTTACAATCGAGGAAGCTCGTCGCTTTTTCGAAAGGTTTTTCGTGCGCGCTATCAGACTTACCGCGATCCTTTTCGTCGCCGCCCTGTGGACGCAAGCCATCGCGGCAGCGGCTCCTCCCCCGTCGCAGCTCCGCATGGTTATCGTTCTCAGTCGCCACGGCGTGCGCTCGCCGACGCATCCCGCGGAACTGCAGGCCTATGCGGCCCAAACCTGGCCCACGTGGTCGGGTAAGCCTGGGAATCTGACCGAGCGAGGAGCCCTGCTCATGCGACAGTTCGGCGCATACTATCGCCGGACGTACGGCAACGGGCTCGCCATCGGGGAGAGCGGCTGCCCGCCGGCCGGCTCGGTCTTCGTCTGGGCCGATGTCGATCAGCGCACGCGCGCAACCGGCGATGCGGTCCTCGCCGGCTTGGCACCGGGATGCAATATCCCCGTCCACCACGCACCCGCCGATCCCGATAAGCTCTTCGATCCGCTGCCGGGCATCGGCGTGGTCGACAAGGCAGAGTCGATGGCATCCGTTCTCGGTGCCGTCGGGGGCAATCTCAACGCGCTAACGGTGGCGTACGGCGGGGCATTTGCCACCATGGAGTCGGTTCTGGGATGCGAACCGCCGGCGACGTGCAAGCAGATCTCGCAAGTGCCCACAACGGTGGCCAACGATGGTGACGGCGGTCTTGCCGGCCTCTCGGGCGGCCTCGACATGGCGGGCGACGTTGCCGAGAACATGCTGCTCGAATACACCAACGGTAACGCCGAGGTTGGATGGGGCCGAGTAGATCGCGCGCGTCTGCTCCAGTTGCTCGTGCTTCACGTGCTCGGTAAGGAGTTGGAACATGGCAATCGTTACACGGCGCGCGCCCATTCCTCGAACATGATGACGCACATTTTGCAGACGCTCGAAGAGGGCGCGAGCGGCACGGCAGTCCCCGGGACGCGAGTGCCGGCGCGAACGCGGTTCGTCTTTTTAGCGGGTCACGACACGCAGCTCGCCGAGTTTTCGGGATTGCTCGGACTCTCGTGGCTGGTCGACGGGGATCAGTTCAACGACACGCCGCCGGGAAGCGCTTTGATCTTCGAGTTACATACGGCCGCGAGCGCCGGAGCGCAACCCTTCGTGCGCACCTTTTTCGCCGCACAGCCGCTCGATGCGATGCGCGCCGGTCATGGCGAAAACCCGTTGCGAGTGCCGGTCTATATTCCCGGCTGCCCCGCGCTCGACTGTCCGTTTGCAACCTTTCGTAAAATCGTCTCTGCCGCCGTCGACCCCCGGTTCGTTGCCCCGTGGTAGCAGCGAAAGCTAGCTCGAGGGCACCGGGCTCGGGCAGTCCTTAAGAAGGGTCATGCCGTCGGCTGTGCTGTGATCGATCACGTAGCGCACTAACTCCGGCTCGTTTCCGAGTTTGCTTTGGGCGGCGGTTGGAAACGGGTCGGAAAGCTGGGATCGTGCAGGTTTTGATTCGACCACGAATTGGCGGCCTCGCTCGAGCAGTACCACGGGTATTGGAACGCGATCGCGGCCGCGAATGCGATTGCGAAGCGGCGCAGGTTCGAGCGGCCAAAAAAACGCCGAGCCGATCTCGTTCCAAAGGCTCGGATGCGACGTTAGTGCTCCAACTCGAGCGCCGCGGATTATACACTTCATTGATCGAGTGGAGGTGCAACCATGCGGCAAGATGAACGCTGCTAAGGCAGACGCACGAAGCGTTGGAGTCTACAACATGCGGATAATCACTTTGATTGGTTGCGGTATCGTCCTTGCGAGTTGCTCGCGCGTGACCGATCCCTCGTCGTTGCCGCCCGGTCTACCGAACGGCGCACCCGCGATAGGCGCAAGCCGGTCGGACTCGCTCGGGCGGCAAACAGCGCCCGACACTTCTGAGTTCACACATCTTTTTAGCTTCAGCGGGTTCAACGGCGCATATCCTCAAGCGGACTTGCTCAACGTTAAAGGCCTGCTCTACGGCACGTTCACCGTCGGCGCCGGGGGCGTCTTCACCATCACGCCATCCGGCTATGAACGCGTCCTCTACACCTTCAAAGGGTACTCCGATGGCGACGGAGACAACCCCCAAGCGGTCTTGCTCAACGTTAAAGGCCTGCTCTACGGCACCACTGAGAGCGGCGGAGCAAGCGATAGAGGATCCGTCTTCACGATCACGCGATCCGGTTATGAACGCGTGCTCTACAGCTTCACGGGCCAATCCGATGGCGCAAACCCGCTCGCGGGCTTGATCGCCGTCAAAGGCTTGCTCTACGGCACCACTTCCGGCGGCGGAGCCAACGATGCCGGGACCGTCTTCACGATCACGCCGTCGGGCTACCTACGCGTGATCCACAGCTTCAAGGGCGGCACCGACGGTGGACTTCCCGTAGCGCCCTTGCTCGACGTGAAAGGTCTGCTCTATGGCACGACCAGCGAGGGTGGGACGAGCGGGTATGGAACCGTCTTCACAATCACGCCATCGGGTTATGAAAGCGTGATTTACACCTTCAAAGGCGGTAGCGACGGCGCGCTCCCGTACGCCGGCCTGACCAACGTAAAGGGCTTGCTCTACGGCACCACCATCCACGGTGGAAAAAGCGATCTAGGGACCGTCTTCACGGTCAAGCCGTCCGGCCACGAACGTGTGCTCTACAGCTTTAAGGGCGGCACCGACGGCGCCGACCCGGTCGCGGGCTTGACTTACGTAAAGCGCAAGTTCTACGGCACGACGTCCAAGAACGGCGGTGGCCCATCCGACGACGGAACCGTCTTCGCGATCACGCCATCCGGACATGAAAGCGTGCTCCACCAATTCAAAGGCGGCTCCGACGGCACGGGTCCGTATGCCGGTCTGACCGATGTAAAGGGCACCCTCTATGGCACCACCTACTATGGTGGGGCTACTTCAAGCAGCGGTTACGGAACCGTCTTCGAAGTGTCGCCGTAATCTAGCGCGATAGCCATGCGGGCTCGCCTAGGGCGTCGTACCTGGACAGTCGCTCAAGAGTGTCATGCCGTCGGCCGTGCTGTGCGCGATTACGTACCGCACTAGCTCCGGCTCGTTTTCCAGTTTGCTTTGGGGCGGCGGTTGGAAACGCGTCGGAAAGTTGGGATCGCGCAGGTTTTGGTCCGACCACGGATTGGCGGCCTCGTTCGAGTAGTACCACGGGTAGTCGAGAACGAGCGACTGCGACGTGCCGTCGGCGAAGTGCACCCGCATCCGAATATCGACGTAGAATCCGCGGGTCCGCGCGTCGAACGCGCTGCCGTGCGGATCGGAGAATTCGACGAAGCCGCACGGTTCCGTCTCGCTGGCCGCGCTGTTGCCCGTGCCGGTCGTTCCGGCGCCGCTGCCCGACCCGATCGAGCTGCCTGTCTGCGACGCCGCGAGCTGTTCGGCACCGCTGCCGGCTCCGACGTCCCAGACGGGCTTGGCCCCGGAGCGTTGGGCCCGCGCCGGTGCAAGCCGCACCACCGCAACGCGTCGCTCACCCGCCCGGCCTTCGACCGATTGCGCTAATTCGTGAGCGCGATGCGGCGCCGGCGACGGGATTGGGGAGGGCACCGTTGCGGGTCGCGGCCGCGGGGTGGGTTCGATGGGGCGGCTAGCGACGCGCAGGACTTGCGCGCGGGTCACGATTTCGCGCTGCGGCGCGCTCGCCGGACTGCGCGGAATCACTCCGGCTACGACTTCGTGGAACGCGATCGCGGCCGCGAATGCGATTGCGAACCGGCGCAGGTTCGAGCGGCCAAAGAAAACGCCGAGCCAATCTCGATCGAAAGGCTCGGCGTTGCGGTGATGAGGACCCCTACTCAGGACTCTTGTTGTACGTCTGTACGTACCACTGCTTGAACTGATCGTAGGTCGGGTAGTAGCCGTACTTGTGGTAGAACCAGTCGCGGTAGGCATCTTGCCGGCGCGTGACTTCTTGTTGTTCCGCGCGTTTTTCCCGGACTTTGTGGTTGTAGTTAATGACCAAAGGGACCGATGCGGCGGCAGCGGCGCTTGCGAAGATGATCGTGTTGGTGCTTCCGCCACCGTTGGCGAGCGCGGGCGCGGCCGCGCTTGCGGCAAGCGCTGCCGTCATCACGGCAGCCAGAGCTTGCGATTTCTTCATGTTCTCCTTTCCTGCAGGCCATTCGATCCCCCGACTCAAACCCGGCACGCGTGGAGATCGAAGCGCTGATTCGAGCGATCCCGGATTTTCCGATTTCCGGAATCCTTTTCCGTGACATTACCCCGTTGTTGAAAGATAAGCAAGGGTTTCGCCAAGCAATCGACCTATTTGTCGAGCGCTTTAAGGGGCGTGGAATCGACCATGTCGTTGGAATCGAGGCGCGCGGATATATCTTTGCAGCGCCGATTGCCTATGCGATCGGAGCCGGATTCATCCCGGTGCGCAAGCCGGGAAAGCTGCCCTACGAGCGGCTTACCGAAGAGTACGCGCTCGAATACGGAACTAACTCGCTCGAGATTCACGCCGACGCAATTGCCAAGGGTGAGCGCGTTCTGGTTGTCGACGACGTACTCGCCACCGGCGGCACGGCGGGCGCGACGGCACGCCTGCTCGAGCGCCTCGGCGCCTCGGTGGAAGCCTTCGCATTCTTGGTCGAGCTGACCGCGCTGCGAGGACGAGAGCAGATTGCCGGCGCGGAAGTCGTGACCTTCGTTTCGTATTGAAGCTCGCCATGAGATTCTCGCCTCGAGCCATCGCGATCGTGCCGCTTTTCTTCGCCGCGCTAACGGTAACCAGCGTAGCGCGGCCGCATCCGACGCCGACGCCATCGCCATCGCCGGCGCCGATTGCCGATCCGGCGATCACCAAGCTCGCCCGCCAGCAGTTCGTTTCTTGGCAGGCCGGGATCGTGAACCAGCATCTCTACGCCGCCCAAGTCACCGACAAGCTCACCGACGAGAAAGTGGCCGACACGTCCCGCGCCCTGGGACAGCTCGGAGCCCTGACCGATGCGGTCTTCATCGGCCCTTGGATCGACCCTAGCTTCCCGCCGGGAGCGCGCGGCTACATCTACCAGATGCGATGCCAATCCGGAAACATCTACCTCTGGCTGGCGCTCGATTCGAAGGGAAAGATCGCAACGATCTTCTTTAAGAACCGGCTCGACACCGAGACGATTACCCCCGCTCCGAGCCCCTCCTGAGAAGCCGTTAGGGCGTCGCGCCCTCGGGGCTGTATAATAGTGGGCGGTATGACCATTTCCGAGCTGATCGAACGTGTTCGCTCCTACGACCCCTCCGCCGACGCGGAGTGGTTAATGAGCGTCTATCAGCTCGCCGATGCGGCTCACCAAGGCCAGCGCCGGGCCTCGGGCGAGTCCTACATCGAGCATCCGCTGGCGGTCGCCGGAATCTTGGCCGACCTCGAGATGGACCATCAGACCATCGCCGCCGCCCTGCTCCACGACGTCGTCGAGGACACGTCGGTCACCGCAGAGCAGGTCGGCGACCGGTTTGGCGAAGCGGTCTCGCGTCTGGTCGACGGGGTGACGAAGCTGACCCGAATCCCCTACCAATCGAAGGAAGACGCCCAAGTCGAGAACCTTCGCAAGATGTTCTTGGCGATGGCCAAAGACATCCGCGTCATCATCATCAAGCTGGCCGACCGGCTGCACAACATGCGGACGTTGGGCAGCCTCCCGCCGGCCAAGCAACAGGCCATCGCGCGGGAGACGCTCGACATCTACGCGCCGATCGCGCACCGTCTCGGGATCTGGAAGATCAAATGGGAGATCGAAGACGAGTGCCTGCGTTATCTCGATCCGGGCCCCTATCACGATATCGTCGAGCGAGTCGCCAAGACGCGCCGCGAGCGTGAAGCCGACGTCGAGCAGGCGATTGCGCGCCTCCGCGACGAGTTCAAAGAACTCAAGATCAACGCCGAAATCCAGGGCCGGCCGAAACATTTCTACTCGATCTACTCGAAGATCAGCAAAGGCCGGGATTTCTCGACGATCTACGACCTCACCGCAATTCGAATCATCGTCGACAGCGTGAAAGACTGTTATGCCGCGCTGGGAGCGGTGCACGCGATGTGGACCCCCTTGCCGGGCCGGTTCAAGGATTACATCGCGATGCCCAAGCCCAACATGTACCAGTCGCTGCATACGACCGTCATCGGCCCGAGCGGCGATCCGCTGGAGATTCAGATTCGAACCTGGGAGATGCACCGGACGGGCGAGTACGGCATCGCGGCGCATTGGCGTTACAAAGAGGGCGGCAAGACCGATCAGTTCGAGAACAAGCTGTCGTGGCTGCGCGCGCTGCTCGAGTGGCAGAAAGACATGCGCGACTCGCGCGTCTTCATGGAGAACCTCAAGCTCGATCTTTTCGACAGCCAAGTCTTCGTCTTCTCGCCGCGCGGCGACGTCTATTCGATCGTCGCCTCCGGGACGCCGCTCGATTTCGCGTACCAGGTGCATACCGACGTCGGAAACCACTGCGTTGGCGCAAAGGTGAACGGTCGTATCGTTCCGCTCGACTACCAAATGCAAAACGGCGACATCTGCGAGATCTTGGTCAATAAGTCGAGCGGGCGCCCGTCGCTCGACTGGATCTCCATCGTTAAGACCTCCAGCGCCAAACACAAAATCAAGCAGTGGTTCCGTAAGGAACGCCGCGAGGAGAACGTCCTGGCCGGCCAAGAGGCGCTCGAACAGGAGTTGGCCCGTGCTGGACTACGCACGGACGCCGCTCGCGGCGAGCTGATCGAACGCATCGCGTCGCGCTTGAACTACGCGACGCCGACGGATCTGTTCGCGGCAATCGGATTCGGCGACGCGTCCGCGCAGTCCGTCGCCAACCGCGTGCGCGACGAAGTCAAACACGACAACGTCGTCGATTTTACCAAGATCGGCCGCAAGCCCGTGCTGCGAAAGAGCGTGCGCCGTTCGAGCGGCGTGCGAATCGCCGGCGTCGACGACGTGCTCGTGCGCCTTTCGAAGTGCTGCTCTCCGGTACCGGGCGACCCGATCATGGGTTACGTCACGATCGGCCGCGGCGTCAGCGTGCATCGGGCCGATTGCCCCAACGTGGGCTTCATGAATGCGACGCCCGAACGGATCATGCAGGCACAGTGGCTTGGCGATGCCGGCCTGACGCATCTCGTCGATATCGAGGTAGAGGCCGAGGACCGTTCGCAGCTGCTCGGCGACATCATGGGAGTCTTTTCGGAGCTCAAGACGTCGGTGAGCTCGGTCAACGCTCGAGTTCGCAAGGACACCGTAGCCGTTGCCAGCCTGACGGTGCAGATTCGCGATCTCGATCATCTGCACAAACTTCTCACCAAACTCGAAAAGCTCAAGACCGTCCGTCGCGTCTATCGCGTTACCAAGCGCGAGCGCGCCGCACTATAGTCTCCGGAGGCATGTCCGCGGCCGAACTCCTCGTGCCCGCGTCGGCTGCGTTTGCCGCAGGCATGATGAACAGCGTGGCTGGGGGCGGCAGCTTTCTCTCCTTTCCCGCGCTCCTCGTTGCCGGCGTGCCGCCGATCTCGGCGAACGCGACCAACAACGCGGCGATGTGGGTCGGCACCATCGGCAGCGCGCGCGGCTATCGCGAGGAAATCCGCGAGCATCGGTCGCTCTTGCTTCCCGCCCTGATTGCGAGCGCCGTGGGCTCGCTCATCGGCGCATCGCTGCTGCTCCTGACCCCGCAAGCGCTCTTCGTGCGTTTGATTCCGTGGCTGTTGCTTTTCGCAACGCTGCTTTTTGCCGTCAGTCCCCTTCTGACGCGCCGAACCCAGCGCGCGCCGCGCCACGCGCCATGGCAAATCGCCGCTCAGTTTGGCGTTGCGATTTACGGCGGCTACTTCGGCGCCGGCATGGGGATGTTAATGCTCGCAGTACTCGCGTTCTCCGGGCTTCCGAACCTTAACGCACAGAATGCAATCAAGAACGTGCTCGCCGTGGCGATCAACGGCATTGCGCTGGTGCCGTTCGTACTCGCTCGTATCGTCGACTGGCGCTTTGCCTTGCCCATGGCGCTGCTTGCACTGGCGGGCGGGTATTGCGGCGCGCGTCTTTTTCGGCGGATGTCGCAGCCGATCTCGCGTGCCGTCGTCATTACCATCGGGATGGGGATGACTATAGTTTTCTTTGCTCGATCTTTCTGGTGAAAGATGACGGCGGTCGCTCGGTCTTTGCAGGGGCTAATGAGCCTAATTCGAAAGGCAAATGTCCCGGTATTTCCACAGACCAATGAGGTTTAGAATGTCCTTTTCGAACGTTCGCGCGGCACTGCTTGCAGCCGGCCTGATACTCACGGCGTCGGCATGCAACGCAAGCGGCAGCGTGCCCCTGGGTGCATCGACCGCCCACTCGGATGGCGCCGGCACCCGAGCGCCGGCGGCGCCGGCCGATACAACGTCCGTTCTAAAACTGCTGACCAAAGACGTCACGATCGGCTCGACGGTCGATCCGACCAACGGCGACATGGGCCCGCGTGCCGCGACCGTGATTCAATACAACTACGCAAAGCTGAAGAAGGGCGACTTGCTCGTCTGCAACTTTGAGGACTCGTCCGGCACTCCCGGCAAGGGAACGACGATCGAAGTGTTGAGTCCAACGCCCGGCTCGAAACCGACGACCTTTATCAAAAATAGCAAGATTGAGGGATGCGACGGGAGTGCGGTCACCGGCGGCGTCCAAACGTATGCTGCCGGGTTCACGAGCAAGGTGATGTCGTGGATCGATCAAACCGGGAAGCTGAAGAAGACCTACGGCAAACCGATCACGGAACCGCTGGGCGATGCCTACGCGCCGCAACTCTACCTCTATTCGCCGGATTATATTTTCATCGGCAACGCCGACACCGGAGCGCTCGACAGCTACAGCTTCGGCGGGAACGGCACCGGCCTCTTGACCGAGGTGGTTAACGGGTTCGACGTCAACAAAGGCTCCGGATGGAGCGCGCTGGGGCCGTCGGGCATCGTTTATTGGTGCGGCTCCCCGCTGGGATCGCTTAACTGCAAGAACCACGACGACGAGCTCTTCGTCGCCGACGGCGCATGCAATGCCGTCGTCGAAATCTCCCATGCCGGCAGCCTGCTGGTGACCGATGAAATCACCGTCGAGTCGGGGTGCAAGAAGTTCAAGTGCAAATATCCCAAGAGCACGTGCGCGACCCTGGTCAAAGCAGGCTCACCGCTCGACAAGCCCGTCGCTATGGGGCTCCTGCCCAACGGCAACCTGATCGTCGCCAACACCGGAAACAACGCGCTCGTCGAAATGACGCCGAAGGGTCAGGTGCTGGATACGAAGGTCGTGGATAACGGCAAGGCGCCCGGGATTTTCGGGGTCGCGGCGAACGGCACGGACGACAGCGATACCGTACTCTTCTATACCGACACGAATACGAACACGCTACACGAGCTCGAACGGTAGTCAAACCCTATTTCACACGACACGGAGATTGGAATATGCCGCTAAGTATTAATCGCTCGATCCTGCTGGCCACGTTGATGGTCTTTGCAATGTCCGCTTGCGGCGGAAACGCCGCCGTGCCGTCAAACGCGGGCGTCGCGGGCGCGGCTCGTACGAGCGCCCATGCCGGCGCTCCCAGCGATACGACCTCCATTCTGAAGCTGCTGACCAAGAACGTTACGATCGGCTCGACCGTCGATCCGACCAACGGCGACATGGGGCCGCGCGCCATTTCGATCGTTGGATTGACCTCCGGAAAATTGAAGGCGAACCAGGTGCTCGTCTGCAACTTCGAAGACTCGTCGGGCAACCCCGGCAACGGAACGACGATCGAACAGTTCAACCCGGTGACGAGTTCCAAGCCCGCGACCTTCTTTCAGAACGCCAAGATCCAGGGCTGCAACGGCGACGGAGTTACTATCGGCGACCAAGTCTACGCCACCGGACTGACCAGTAAAGTGATGGCCTGGGTCAATCAGAGCGGGAAGCTGAAGAAGACCTACGGCTCGCCGATCACCGACCCGATTGGTGACGGTGCCGCGCCGCCGCTCTACGACTATTCGCCGGAGATCATGTTCATCGGCAACGCGGACACCGGAGCGGTCGACAATATCGGCGTCGCCGAATACGGCGACAAGAAAGTTATTGAGGTCATCAACGGCTTCGACGTCAATAAAGGCTCGGGATGGGGCGCGCTGGGACCGTCGGGCCTAGCGTATTGGTGCGCCGCTAAGCTGGGTTCGTATACTTGCGGGAACACCTCCGACATTCTCTACATCGCCGACGGCGCGTGCAATGCCGTCGTTGCCATCAGTCATGCCAGCACGCTCTTGGTGAAAGACGAGATCACCATACAGCCCGGCTGCAAGAAGTTCACCTGCAAATACCCCAAGGATACGTGCGCGACGCTGGTCAAGGCGGGGAAGCCGCTGAACAAGCCGGTCGCTATGACACTCCTGCCCAACGGCAACCTGATCGTCGCCAACACCGGCAACAACACGCTGGTCGAGATGACGCCGAAGGGCAAGGTGCTCGACACGCTGGTCGTGGATACGGGACAGGCACCGGCGATCTTTGGGCTCGCCGCGATTGGTACCAAAGACAGCAACACCGCGCTCTACTACACCGATATCAACACCAACACGCTGCAAGAACTCGAACAGTAAGGCTTACCTGATGCGAGACGGAGCTTGGAACATGCGGCTTAAAATCAATCGCTCGATCCTGCTTGCCGGGTTGATGGCCCTGGCTACGTCCGCTTGCGGCGGAAACGGCGCCGTGCCGTCAAACACGGGGGCCGCCGCCGCTAGGGCGGCCTCGGCCAATGCAGCCCCCGCCGATACGACCTCCATTCTGAAGCTGCTCACCAAGAACGTCACGATCGGTTCGACCGTCGATCCGGCCAACGGCGACCAGGGCCCGCGCGCCATCTCGGTCGTTCAATCCAGCTCCGGAAAGTTGAAGAAGAATCAGGTGCTCGTCTGCAACTTCGAAGACTCGTCGGGCAACGCCGGCAACGGAACGACGATCGAACAGCTCGCTCCGGTAACGAGTTCCAAGCCTGCGACCTTCATTCAAAATAGTAAGATCGAGGGATGCGACGGCGACGCGGTTACCGGAGCCGACGCCGACGACGTCTTCGCCACCGGAATGACCAGCAAAGCGATGGTCGAGATCAATTCAAAGGGGAAGTTGAAAAAGTCTTTCGGCTCGCCAATTACCGAGCCGATCGGTGACGGCGCCGCACCGCCGCTTTACGACTATTCGCCGGAGATCATGTTCATCGGCAACGCGGACACCGGGGCGGTCGACAATATCGGCGTCGGCTACAACGGCAACAATAAATTGCTGGAAGTCATCAACGGCTTCCCCGTCAACAAAGGCTCGGGGTGGAGCGCGCTGGGGCCATCGGGCCTCTCGTACTGGTGCGGTGTCCCGAAGGGCTCGTATACTTGCGGGAACAAGGCCGACGTTCTGTACATAGCCGACGGCGCGTGCAATGCCGTCGTTGCCATCAGCCATGCCAGCACGCTCTTGATAAAAGACGAGATCACCATAGAGCCCGGCTGTAAGAAGTTCTCCTGCAAATACCGGACGGACACGTGCGCGACGCTGGTCAAGGCCGGTTCGCCGCTCGACAATCCCGTGGCTATGACGCTCCTGCCCAACGGCAACCTGATCGTGGCGAACACCGGCAACAACATGCTGGTCGAGATGACGCCGAAGGGCAAGGTGCTCGACACGCTGGTCGTGGATACGGGACAGGCGCCGGCGGTCTTTGGGCTTGCCGCGATTGGAACCAAAGACAGCAACACCGCCCTGTTCTACACCGACACGAACACCAACACGCTGCAAGAACTCGAACAGTAGCGATGGCGCCCGCAAGGCAGCCCGAGCCTCGGGTAGGCTGCTTTGCGGGGGCGACCGGTAGGAGTGTCTCAATGACGGGCGCGAAGCTAGCGTCATGACCGATTACGAAGTAACCTACATTTTGCGCCCTTCGCTCGAAGAGAACGAAGTCGAAGAGCGGGCCAACGCGGTCGCCGAGATCGTCAAGGGACAGGGCGGCGAAGTCGTGGGCATCGAGCGCCTAGGCAAGAAGCGGCTGGCCTACGAGATCGCCGACGCGCGCGAGGGCAACTACGTGGTGATGCAGTTCAAGAGCGGCCCGACCCTCTCCAAGGAGCTCGACCGCCAGCTCAAACTGCACGAGGACGTGTTGCGGGCGCTCATCGTTCGGCTCGATGCGAAGATGCTGACCCATATGGCGGCGCTAGCAGCCGCCGCGCCGCCGCCGCCGCAACCCGTATCCTTTTCATAACATCAGTGCCACACTGGTGACACTTTGAGGGGCTAGCCTCGAAGAATGTATGCGTTAGCGAAAGAGGTTTAAGGTATGGCAGCTTCGTTCAACAAGGTAATTTTGGTCGGCAATCTGACGCGCGATCCGGAGATCCGTTATATCAACTCGGGCTCGCCGGTCACGAAGTTTCGCATCGCGGTCAATCCCAACAAGCGCGACGCGAAGCCGGAAGATACGATGTACGTCGATATCGTCGCCTGGGAACGGCTCGCCGAGACCTGCAACACCTATCTCAAGAAGGGCAGCCCCGTGCTCGTCGAGGGCCGGCTCTCGATCCGCTCCTACGACGATACCAAGCTGAAGGACGACGCGGGCCAGCCGATTCGGCGTCAAGCCACCGAAGTCGTGATCTCGGGGATGCAGATGCTCTCCTCGCGCCGCGACGAGGGCGACTCGGGCGACCACGGCGGTTTCAACGGGGGTCGCAACGCGGCAGCCGTCGGCGCGCCGGCGCGTGCGGCCGACAGCTCGGCCGACGAACTGGACGACGAGATCCCGTTCTAGGGGCGCTGCTTTAACTTACGGCGTTAACTTTTCTTCGCTGCGACCGCACCGAGCGGAACGTCGAAGTTCCCCGTGAACGTTGCCGTCGGTGAACCTCCGGCCGGGTATTTGAAAACTTCGCCGCCGTTGTTTCCCGCGTCGCCGCAATACAGCAGGCCCTTAACGATCCATGTTTGTGCGCAGTCGCCGGCCCCGGTGAACTGTACGGTGTTCTTCAACGTCGCCGTCGTTCCATTAACCGTGTACTGATACGTCTCACTCGTGTCCTGATCGAACACGGTGAGATAAGTGCCATCCCACTGTACCGAGCCGGGGAACCTCGGCGAGTTGCTCGTTTTGATTTTTACGAACTTGCTGCTGCCCGTCGGAAGCTCGACAAGTTCGAAGGTATGGCCCGAGTCTAGACCGTCGGCAAAGAGATTGCCGCTGGGATCGTAGCCGTCGAAGTACTCTTTAGCCAGCGGTGTGTTGTACACCGTGCCCGAGCCGGTTGCGTTCTTGAAGATCACGACCTGACCGCCGGCACCGCCGGAATTACCCAAAAGAACTCCGACTGCAAGATCGCCGCTGGTATTCATGGCGCAGCTTGATGTGTACGTGTAGTCAAGAGACAGCGTCCGCAGCGGCTTCTTTGGAACCTCGTATTCGGTAATCAGATCGTTCGTACGTCCGGCGTTCCAGAAGATATTCTTCCCATAGCCGTACAAAACGTTGGTGCATCCTTGACCCCCGGCGCCATGAATCTCACCAATCATCGCGGTGCTTTTTGGATAGTCGAAAATTCCGGCGTACGTATCGTAGTGGTTGAAGATGTACTCGTAGTTCTTTGACGTCGATTTATCCGGTATAAGCTCTGCGTAACTCGGCAATGGATTCAGCCTTGCCGCCGTTACCGGCCGCCCACTCACGAACAGCGTCCTACCTACGTAGGTCGCCTCGAGCGTAGCGGCTGACGCCGCGCTCGGGGCGGCGTGGCTCGATGGCAGCGCGCCGCACGCCGAAACTGCTACGAGTGCAACGACGGCGCCTGCGGACTTGAGTAAACCGGGGGTGTCCATGAACCTTGCTCCTTTGAAATGGGCATTAGGCGTCGCGCGCGGCTTCACTTCCAGCTGAATACGACAAGGCCATCGCCACCCCGCGTTTCGGTTTACGGGTGGCCCCCCGCCGATCGCTCCAAACAGTAGGGCGCTCCCAGGGTTGCTAGACGGCGCAATGGCCGCGGCGCCGAACGCATCGCCGATTTTTTTGACAGTGTTCCGTACCGCCTTCTACATCCGTAAAGGCGAACGCGACCGTGCCGGTAGGGCAATTGCCCGGCTCTGCGGGGCATTTAGCGCGCGCGACGACGTCCGGCGCGGGGTTCGAACAGGAGCTTTCGCAGGCCGCCTTCTCCCAGCGCCTCGTTCAGCTCCCGAAATGCCAAGAACGGAATAAGAATCAGCAGCATAATCAAACACGTTGCCAGCAGCAGCGGCAGCGTACCGCCGAACGTGGCGCTCGACGCAGAGAGACCCTGCCCGTGAAAGAACCCGACGATTGCGTTCTCGACAAACGAAAGAATGACTAGGAAGACTAGAAAGACCAGCGCCTTAACCGCGACGACGTAAATAAAGCGGCGTGTGGCGTACCGCTCCCCAAGATGCAAAGTCTGCCCGACGAGAATGAACTTGGCTAAAATCAGCGCCTTGATGAGTCCCCAGCCATACGACCAATAACTAACGCCGTGCGCATTTAGGAGTGCGTCGCTGTAGAAATTGATCGCACCGAAGCAAACGGTCAGATACAGAACTGCTACGGCGTACTCGCGCAGTTCGTGCTCTAGCTTTCGAGCGACCGATGTGGCAGGGCTCCCCATGGCTGGGAGCGTTCTGTGCGATGCGCTTGTCAGCCTAGTCGGGCTCGCGCCTAACGGCGGTCAAACCAGAGATATTGAAGGCCGGCGGCAACCGTAGAGAACTTCTGGCCGAATCGGCCGCTCAGCCAGCGCGACCACGAAACTTTCGCCGATAAGCCCGCGCCCATCGGCTGCGAAAAGGTGAGTCCGTAGCGCGAGTTTGCCAGCTCGTTGATCGACGTCGCGCCGTCGATGCTGGTCGCACCCCCCGAATAGTAGTTCGCATCGACGGCGAGCCATTGGTTCTGACGAAAAGTGTACCCGGCATGAAACTGGAAAATGTCAAGCGGCGCTTGCCGCAGCACGCGGCCCCCAAGGTAATCCGTATTCTCGCCAAAAATCCACACGCCGCCGGAAAAATCGGTGAACCATTTCCCCATGGGCTGCTCCAAGCCGATTTCGGGCTTGAACGTCCAGCGGTTCGAACCAGTATTGAGGAGTTGCGTCCGGCTATAGGTGCCCGTCGGTATAATGGCGGTTACGCTTAGCCCGAGCGTGGTACTCGGCTTGCGGCCCGCGAACACTTGGGGTGTAAGCGCTCGGCCAAGGAGATTTACACCCAAACGGGTGCGAAAATCGGCAAACCCGTAGCGCGACAGCGCTTCGGGCTGACCCGAAACGACCGCGCTGACGCGGCCGCCGAGGTATGGCAGGCTGACCGCCCAGTTTGCCGTGCGATCTCCGAGACGGAAAGTGTGCGTGAAACTCAGGGTTACGATGTTGATGGCCGGACGCACGTCGCTCAGCGGCAGCGACGGGTCGAGGGGCACGGTCCCCGTCGAATTCGAAACAGCCCCAACGGCGAAGTTTGAATCGATGGGTGAAGCGGAATACGAGCGGGGCTCCAGCTCCTGGCCGCTCGCCGGTTCGGAAGTCTCGAACAGCGACAGCGTTGCAAGAGCGCCCAGACACAGCGTGATCGGAAGGGCTTTCCCCGCTGCCCTTCCGATCAAAGAATTCGCAGCTCGATTACCGCGATAGGCGGGCTCCCGGTGTTATTGAGGACCGCGCTGAAACCGCATTGGTCGGGGCTATGGGTGAGCGCCTTGAACCAGTAGACGACGCGAACGTAACCCGTCCGTTTGCCGCTGCGCCCGTGGGTGTTCGCCGAGATGCGGCCGCCGTTCTTGCAGTAGACGGGCTCGGTGTAATAGCCGTCCGGTCCCCAGTACGTAAGAATCGCCTGGCCGTGCGTTCCGTCGGTCTTTAGCCGAAGGCCCGGTTTATTCCAGGAGATGTTGCCCGGCGCCGTCGCCGCGATGAGGCCGGGCTGGGGCTTGAGTGAGGCGCTGCCGCAACCGCCGAGCAGCCATCCCGCGCAGAAGGCGGCGAGAAAGACTCTACTGCGGACCATCGGCTTCAATATTGATTGAGATGTCCACGCTGTTCCCGACGATGAGCGGGCCGTAGGTCATGCCCCACTGCGTTCGATCGATCGTCACGTTCGCACCGTAAGCGATAATCGATCGCCCGCGCGGCGATTTCCCCGAAGCGACGACCTGGGCGTTCAATACGACGGGATGCGTCTCTCCATGCATCGTCAAGTCACCCGCGATCGTAAAATGCTTGGGGTCCGTGCCTTCGACTTTCGTGCTGACGAAACGGATATCGGGTGTTAACGCAACGTCGAAGTAGTGCGCGGAGCGAATGTCGCCGTCGCGCATGTCGTTGTGCGTGTCAACCTTGGAAGCGTCGAGTTCGGCCGAAACGGCAACGGGTATCTGCGAGCCGGCGTCGAGCGATACCGATGCCTTCTCGATCGGAATCGTGCCGATCACCGGAACGATGCCGAAGTGGCGCGCGGTAAACTGCGCGGTCGAGTGTACGGGGTCGACGGTCCAGGTTTCGGCCGCCGCACCGAGCGCCGGCGCGGCAACGAGAACGGCTAAGAGCGAGAGCGCGAGCGCGGGAGTCTTCATTCGGGCGTTCTTCCGCCTTGGGCGCCCGCGCTCTTTCTAACGTCCGAGCGCTTGGCGATGACCGACTCGAAACGGCGATCCGGCACGATCCACATTACGGCGACGGCCACATACAGCGCGTCGGCCGCAATCGTCGAGAAAAACGAAATCGCAATGCCACTGAGATAAAGCGCGAGTGAGGCCTTGCCTTTCACGTCCGCGTCGACGGCTTTGGCAAAGGCGCCGCCGCGACCGTTGACGTCGACAAGGGCAGCCTGCAAAATGAAGAACGCGATTGCGTCCATTGCCAGAACGAAGCCGTAGAGCGCCGTGGGAATTGGAGCGAAGGGGTTGCGCCCAAGCCACGCCGTCGTAAGCGGCGCGAGCGACAGCCAGAAGAGCAGATGAAGGTTCGCCCACATCACGCGCCCATCGATGCCGTCGCTTGCGCGCAACATATGGTGGTGGTTGTTCCAGTAGATTCCGATAAAAACGAAGCTGAGCACGTAGGCGGCGAATGTCGGAATCAACGCATGCAGCGAGTGCAGGTCGGTACCATCGGGCGGCCGCAACTCGAGCACCATGATCGTGATGATCACGGCGATCACGCCATCGCTGAAGGCTTCGAGGCGCCCCGCCTCCGTCGAGAACCGGGGCCTGCTAATCAATATCCTCGGTCTCCCCCGTCGCGCTGAGGGACAAAAAGAAACCTGCAAGCACGACCAGGCACAGAATCACCGCACCGAGCACCCAGCCCCAATGACTCGACGCCCAGTGCTCGTACTTATCCAGCAACGCTCGCCCCAAGAAGACTCATTTCATTGCGTTCTATTGGAGCGGCGTCAAGTCTTGCGCGGTCGAGCCGGGCTCCGCCCGACCCAACGGGGAACGAAAACGTTTACCAATTGTCCAAAGGCGCGGGCGACGGATTGTGTAAGGGTCCAGGACATGTAACTCGCCGAACGTCAAGGAGACCAAAACTACATGACTTCGACGGCCATGCCGACCAACGCCGACCTGCGCGACTTCCTGATGCTCCCCTACTCCGAGCTGGAAGAGCTCAACCTGCGTGCGAAGCAGCAGCGCCAAGAGCGCGTGCCGCTTCACGCGCTGCAAGAACAGCGGCTGAAATATCTAGCCGACGAGCCGCGGATCAAAGCACTCACGGTGCTCTTCAGCGATCTGGAAGGCCGCCTGCACATGCTCGATTACGACAAGAAGTTCTTGCTCAAGGCACACGACAATCTCACCTTCGACGGCTCCTCGATCCGAGGCTTTACGCCGCAGCGCGAAAGCGACTTGCGGCTATCGTTGGACTGGAGCGCGTTTTACTGGGGGCCGGCCGACATCTTCGGGCCGGGGAAAGTGCTCGTCTTCGGCGACGTCTTCGATCGCGATGGAAAGCCGTTCACCGGCGACATTCGCGGCTCGCTCAAGAAGTTTGCCAACGACTGTTATGCCAAGGAAGGCTACGCGCTCAACGCGGCCAACGAAATCGAGGGCTTCCTCTTCAAAGGGCTCGATGCCGAGCGGCGCTATCACGAGACCGGGGAGTTCGAGTACGTCAACACCGGCGGCTACTACCACTCCTTACCCGGCGATCCGCTGCGCGATTTCATCGACACGGTCGCCGAAGTGCAGCGCGCGATGGGCTTCCAAAACGAGAAGGACCACCCGGAGGTCGCGCCCTCGCAGTTCGAGATCAACTACAGCTACGGCGAGGTCGTTGCCGCCGCGGACCAGATCCAGCTGTACAAGCTGATCTGCCGCCAGGTCGCGACGAGGCTCGGAATGACCGCCAGCTTCATGCCCAAACCGGTCGTCGGCGTCAACGGAAGCGGGATGCACACCAACGTCTCGGTGAGCAAGAACGGCAAAAACCTCTTCTGGGATCCCAAAGGCCAGGAGCAGCTCAGTGCCTTCGGCTGGAAGTTCGTCGACCGCATCCTGACGCACGGCAACGACCTCTGCCTGATGCTCAACTCGAGCGTGAACTCGTATCGCCGTCTCGACCCGCACTTCGAAGCGCCGAATCAGATCAAAGCCTCGGCGATCGATCGCGGCTCGATGGTCCGCATTCCGATCGGCAACGAGCGCAGCATGCGCACCGAAGTTCGCTCCGTGGCGCCCGACGCAAACCCCTATATGGTGATGCTCGCCGTCTTTAAGACGGGCCTCGAGGGTACGACCAGTTCGCTCAAAAACTTGCGCCAAGCCGATCGTTACCTGCCCGACAACATCTACGACGCGATGGCCGCGTTTCGCGCGTCAGAGTGGACCGGGAAGCTCCTAGGCGACGATGTGAAGCAGCGCTATGCCGATCTCAAACAGGCCAGCGCCGATCGCTGTCCGCGCCTGCTCGGAACCTTCGTCAAAGCCCAAGAAGTGCAATACCACCACGAAGTCTACAACCAATACCTCTGGAACCTGTTTTAGCGCCCTTCGACGGAGCTTGTCCTGAGCGAAGTCGAAGGACTCAGGATGACATGACTAGGGGTCGTGTGAGTTGCGGATCTGGTCGAGTGGGATTGCGATTACGCTGCCGGTGTCGCTTCCGATGATCAGCGTCGTTCCGACAACGATCGGCGAGCCGACGTTGAAGGCGGTATGCATCAGCTTGTCGCCCACGACCCGACCCGTTTTAGCATCGAGTGCCCACAGATAACCGCCTAAGTCGCCGAAGTAGATGGTGTCGTCGACGTCGACGATGCCGCCCTTGACGGCACCTCGCGTCGGCGTCTCCCAGGTCAGCATGCCGGTCTCCGCGTCGAGCGCGTGCATCCACGGTGCGAGCGCGCTGCCCACGAAGAGCCGGCGTCCCTCGAGCAGCGGAATTGCGGCTTCGTTACGGATCGGAAGCGGGCCGCTCTCCAAGGCGACATCCCACAGGCTTGCGCCGCTGGCGGCGTCGAGCGCGTAGACTCGTTCCGCCGTTAGGTCGCCGATGGCCGTCGACGTATCGGGCAGCACCGGCGAGACGTAGTCGCAGAAGATGCGGCGTCCGTCGGTGACCGGCGGGCAATCGCCGATTCCCGAGGCGCCCCGCGAAAATGGGCTGCGCCAGATGATGGAGCCGCCGTCTGCATGCAGACGCCACGCGGCATTGCTGCCGACTCCCGTCGTGATAAAATCTCCGTTACCGACGGGAAGAATCGCGGACATCGAGGCCATGGATCCGAGCCAGTGCTGAAAGCGCATCTCACCGCTGCCGGGATCGAGGCCGTTGATCCACCCTGCCCCGTCGTGATCGATCAGCGTGCCGTTGATGATCGCGGGCGTCGGCATCGCCGAGCCGCTCACGGTGGTTTGCCAGCGCATGCTTCCCGTAAAACGATCGAAACCGATGAGCGCACTCGCGCCTTGACCGACCATCACCGGCTCGGAAGGCGACGAGCTGCGGCTGGTTGGGTCGCCTTCACCCACGATGACCAAGTCGTCGTAAATCAAGGGGGCGCTCATGAGCGGATTGGACACGCGCGCGCTCCACAAGACCCTGCCGCTGGCGGCTTCGATCGCGTAGAGCGAGCCGTTGTTGTTCCCGACGTAGATCGTGCCGTCCACCGTCGTCGGACTGGCCGAAATCTGTGCGCCGGTTTCGATCCGCCACGAGGCGTTGAGGCTGCCGTCGACGACGGCGTTGTTCTGCGGGCCCAGGCGAAACTGCGTCCACACGACGGCCAGCGTCAAAACGATTCGACCGGCTAGGGCGATCATCAACAACATAGAGTTCCCGCCCTACAGCCTGAATTCCATTCCGTCGTAGGCAATCTCGGCATCCGCCTCGCGAACGTGCTTGGAGGCTTCGGATGCCGGGTCGAGCATCGGATTGGAGTTGTTGAGGTGTGTGAAGATAATCCGGGTACCGGCGCCGCGCAGCCGCTCGAGCGTGCCGCCTTCGCCGGAAACGGGCTGATGGCCGAGGGATTCCGCGCGCTTTTCCATCAGCCGCTGCGCAATCAGCTCGTCGGCCGTGTAAAACGTTCCGTCCACAAATGCGACGTGCGCCGACGCAATCGCCGCATGAAGTGCGGCGTCGATGCCGGCGAAGACCGGCGCGAAAAGCAGACGGTTCTTCCGGTCGAGGTCTGAGAGTTCGTAGGCAACCACCGCGCCCGGCAGGCGGCGGCGCCCGTCGTAGCCGGGTGTCGTGCCCGCAACGGAGACGACGCGAACCGCCAGCTGATTTCCGACGACGTCGTCCGAGCTTGCGGCCTCGCATGGGGCGTCGAGCGGAGCCTCGAGCCAGCGATGCGGCGGCTGCGAAAAAGGAGCGTAGGCTGGCTGCGTGGCCGCGATGGCGCGAACCACTGCGCTCGAGCGGATGATAAAGGCGTGTTCGCCGCTCTGACGCAGCGTCACGAGCCCTCCAAGATGATCGACGTTCGCGTCGGTAAAGAGCATGCCGGCAATCGGCGTGCCGCGTGGCCTCCCCGGCTGCAAGGGCGCAAAGCCTTCAATCTGCGCTCCGATATCGGGCGAACAGTTGAGCAGGAGCCAACGCTTGCCGTCGGCACTCACCGCCAGGCCGGACTGGGTACGGGACGGGGCGCGCCCCGCTCGGGCAGCCGAGCAGTTGCCGCAGGCGCAGTTCCACTGCGGCACGCCGCCGCCGGCGGCCGAACCGAGCACGCGGACGATCACGCCCGGCGATAGACCGGTTCGGAGTCGCCCTCGCGTAAGGAGGCGAGGCTCGCGTGATGCGGGCTGAGCGAACAGGCCGGATCGGTTACGCCGGCGTCGCCGGTGATCAGGAACGCCTGGCACCGGCAGCCGCCCCAATCCAGCTCACGCCGCTCGCACGAGCGGCACGGGTCCGGCATCCAATCGGTCCCGCGATAGCGCGCAAACGCCTCGGAGCTATGCCAGATATCCCCGAGCGAACGATCCCGCACGTTCTCAAACGCCAGCGTTGTAATCGCGGCGGCCGCCGGACACGGAAGGGCGTACCCGTTGGGCGTTACGGTGACGAACTGACGTCCCCAGCCGTTCATGCATGGCTTGGGAAAATCGCCGAAGTAGTCGGGAAGCACGTAGACGATCTCCATCGTTCCGCGGAGACGCTCGCGAGCCGCGGCGACCACTCGTTCGCCGTGGCGAACCTGCTCCAGCGAAGGCATCAGCGCGGTGCGGTTGCGATAAGCCCACCCATAGAACTGCACGTTGGCCAGCTCGAGCCGCCGAATCCCCAGCTGCTGCGCGTAGTCGATGACCTCCTCGATCGAATCGTGATTCAACCGGTGGAGCACGCAGTTGAGCGTCAGCGCGACGTCGCGCGTAAGCACGCGTTGCAGCGCCTCCAGCTTCTTGTCGTGCACGACTGCGCCGGCGATGCGGTCGGCCAGCGGTGCTTGCGGCGCCTGAATGCTGATCTGCACGTGATCGAGGCCGGCGTCGACCAAACGGTCGAGATGAGCGTCGTCGAGAAACGTTCCCTGCGTGATCAGATTCGTGTAGAGGCCGCAGGCAGCGGCCGCCTCTACGAGCGCAACGAGATCGGGGCGCAGCGTCGGCTCGCCGCCGGAGAAGTGCGCTTGAACCACGCCGAGATCGGCGGCTTGCCGCAAGACGCCGCTCCACTGCTGCGTCGTCAACTCGTCGCGGTACGCTCGCAGATCGAGCGGGTTATAGCAGTACGGACACTGGAGGTTGCAGCGGTACGTCAGCTCGCACAACAGCGACAGCGGCCTCGGTGCAGCGCTCACTGCACCAGTCCGCGCTGCTCGAGCCGCTCGAAAAGTTCGAGGATATCCTCGGACGCGCGGTCGGTGCTCACGTCGAACCGCTCGGCTACTGCCGCGACGATCTCCCCCAGCGGACGCGTACCGTCGACAAGCTCCAGTGCGGCCGCTGCGGAAGCGTTGAGAACGAGCGCGCCCTCGGGGATCAGCAGCATGACGCTGCCGTTTCCGTCGTGGCGCAGCTTCACGCCTTTACCGAAGCGCGGTTGCGCGGAGGGTTTCATTTGAAGACACCGCAGGCGAGCGCCGTCGCGTCCAGGATGCACCACAGAACGTCGCATTTAAATTGCAAGGCTTCGACGCAGCGGCGTTCGATTTCGGGCGTCGTCGCTTCGCGCAGCACCCACGACAGCGCCGACTCGGCATCGCGCTGCGCCAGCGGAATTCGGTTTTGAAAGTAAGCCAGACCGCGGCGATCGATCCACGGATACTTTTCGATAATCGCCGCGACCCTGGCCGTCATGACCGGCGGTCCGAAAAGTTCCGTCAAGGAAGAGGCCACGGCTTCGATCCAAGGGCGAGTGCGGGCGAACGTAACGTAGGCATCGACGGCAAAGCGCGTTCCCGGTGCGACGGCCCGTTCGGAGAGCACCTCGCCCTCATCGAGCCCCACGGCGCGCGCAAGCCCCAGCCACGAAACGGTGCCCCCCTCGCCCTCGGCTGCGCCGTCGTGATCGTAAATGCGCGAGATCCACGCCCGGCGATACGCGGCAGAGGGCAGGTTCGCGAGAATCGCCGCGTCTTTCACGGGAATTTGCTTTTGGTAGTAATAGCGATTCGCTACCCAAGCCTGCACCGCGGCGCGGTCGAGCGTGCCGGCGACAAGCTGCCGATGAAACGGGTGCTTGTCGTGATAACGCTCCTCGCCGACGGCATAGAGCCGCACGACGAGGCCGGAATCGGCGGTCGTTAGAGCTTAAGTTCGCGCAGCGGCGCGCTAAGGTAAGCCGTTACCTCGGCGCCGAGCTGATGCTCTTGAAAATCGGGGCGCTCCCAGGGTGCGCGCTTGTCCTTCATGTCGATAACTCCTCGATGCTAAGCTCGTTGCCCGTAGTATACAGTATGTCGCCTCCGGCCGCAGCCTCTATGCCCCGCCGCTGGAGTAATCCGCGGCTCCGGCAAAGGGGCGCATGCTCGCGTAGGCGAGCTTTTGGCGCATGAGCCGGCTGGGGATCCGCACGCGGTCCGCCAGGCGCAGGAGGGCCAGGAACTCGACGTGCCACCAGGTCATATCGATCTCGAACCACCGCAGACCGTGGCGCGCAGAGAACGGGAAGGCGTGATGGTTGTTGTGCCATCCTTCTCCGAAAGAGAGGAGGGCGACCCACCAGCAGTTCGTCGAGCAGTCGGTGGTTCGATAAGTGCGGTAGCCGAGCATGTGCGCGGCGCTGTTGACCAGCCACGTCGAGTGGTATGCGATGACGAGGCGGACGAAGACGCCCCACACAACCCAAGCCCAGCCGCCGAAAAAGAAGAGCGCGCCCGCCAGAGCGAGCTGGAGCGGGAGGCCCAAGTGCTGCAGTGCGCGGTAGAACGGATCGGCGGAGAGATCCGGCGCATAGCGCGCAATCTCTTCGTCGGACGGCATGTCGACGTTCTGGCGGTAAAGCCAGTCGATGTGGGCCCAGCGAAAGCCGAGCCGGATGTTGTGCGGATCGCCTTCGTCGTCGGCATGGGCGTGATGCTTGCGATGAATGGCGACCCAACGAATTGGATCGCCTTGCAGCGCGAGCGTTCCAAAGAGCGCAAAGAGATATTCCAGCGGCTTGCGCAGGCGCACGCTGCGATGCGTCAACACGCGGTGATAGCAGAGCGTCACACCCAAGACGCCGGTAAGGTAAGAAAGAATCGCCGCGACGGCGATATCCGAAAAATGGAAGAACGCCGGCACGAAAGCGGCCAGCGCACCAATGTGAATAACGCCGAGCCCTATGCCCGTGCCGTACCGTGCCGCTCGATTCATCGTCCTCTTCGTTCGTAGTTCACGCTTTGGGTCCTATGTTAAAGAGAGCCTGCATGAAGCAGGCTCTCTGGTTTGCTAGTAGCGGTGTTAGCGGTGCCTAGCGGTACGAGTGCCGGCTTGCGAAACAATCGCGGCAATAGACCGGCTTGTCGCCTCGCGGCTGAAACGGAACCTCGGCAACGCCGCCGCACTGGCTGCACGTGGCCTTGAACATTTCCCGTTGGCTACCGCCGCCGCGGCTGCCGCCACCACCATTGGGCGAGCGACCGGCTTTGCGTGCCGCACGGCAGTCCGTGCAGCGACTCGGCTTATTCGTAAAGCCTTTCATTGCGAAAAATTCTTGTTCGCCAGCAGTGAACGGGAATTGTTGTCCGCAGTCAACGCAGGTGAGCATTTCGTCTGTATACATTTAGCGAGCGAATCTCCTAGATTAAGTAAGGTTGTTCTCCGGATCCGACTCGCTCAGCCATTGGGACTTTTGCGGACTTCGAAGCCTGGGTAACCCGTCCACTATACACCATTCGGCGGCCAGCGTCACGGAATTCCGGCCCCCGTCCGCCAGGAGCGTCCGCCGGCCAATCCGAACATACGTTCCGAAAATCCGGCCTCCGAGCCAGTCTCGGGCCCGGTGGTGGAGCGAGCCTCGCCCCACCTGGCTAGGGTTTTGCGGCCCTCGCGGGACCTGCGAAACCGGCAACCACCTAGTCGAAAGGACGCTATGCCACCAAGCAAAACGAAGCGCGCCGTCAAAGACCGGCGCCCCAAGCGCAAACCCTGCGGGTTCTGCACCGATCGAGCGATCGCGGTAAGCTACCGCGATACGGGCCGCCTGAAGAAGTACGTCTCCGAGCGTGGAAAGATCGTGCCCCGGCGGATCTCGGGGAACTGCGCCAAGCACCAGCGGATGCTGACCGTAGCGGTCAAGCGGGCCCGCCTCATCGCCTTCCTTCCGTTCGGGTCCGAATAGCCGCGGTGAAGCTCGTGCTTTTCAGCGACGTCAAGGCGCTAGGCCGCAAGGGCGACGTGGTCGACGTCGCCGACGGCTACGCCCGCAACTTCTTGCTTCCTCAGAAGCTCGCCGGCGAAGCCGACAAGGGCGCGCTGGCGCAGATCGAAGCCCAGCACAAAGCCCAGGCACGGCGTGAGGCAAACGAGCTGGCCGAGGCGAAGGCGCTGGCGGCTCGGATCGAAGCCGCAACCTTTGCCGTCCGCGCGAAAGCCGGGGGCAACGGGAAGCTATTCGGGGCCGTTACCAATGCCGACATCGCTTCGGCAATCGCCGACACGCTCGCGATCGAGATCGACCGGCACAAGATCGAGCTGACCGATCAAATCAAGGCGCTCGGGTCGTATCCGGTCGAGATCAAGCTTCACAAGAGCGTCGTCGCCAAGACCGTGGTGGACGTCGTGGCCGCCTAAGGAGCGGCTCCCGTGCAACAGGTCTACGTGGCCCGTTTTCGCCGAAAGTTCGGCGCCGAAGATGAGCTGAGCCGGTATGTCACCGCGCTCTACGAGATGCTCGCCTCGGTGATCGGTCAAGACAAAGTCGTACTGCGCGCCGGCAAGGTCAGCGCCTTAAAGATGATGCGTTCGCAGAACCTGCCGGACCGGCTCTGCGGTTTGCAGCGTCTCGTCTTCGAGGACCCGACGCTCGAACGCATGACGACTCGCGCGCAGCAGCGCAAGGCGATCGCCGAGATCGAAGAGGCAATGGCCGACGTCATCGCGCAGCGCCACGCCGAAAACTCCATCGAGCGGCGCGTCAACGAAAAGATGGCCGAGCGCCATCAGGAGTACGTCAAGGACCTCAAGCTCGAAGCGCTGCGCGAGACGGGCGGCCCCGAGACGCCGGCGTCCCAAGCGAAGCTCGACGAGCTCGAAGCGCTCTCGAATCGCGGGCTCTCGGTGTCGGCCCTGGCCCAACTGCGTCCGCAAACGCTGCGCGACGTCGTCGGCCAAGAGTCGGCGATTCGAGCGCTCCTGGCGAAGATCAGCTCGCCGTACCCGCAGCACGTCATTCTCTACGGGCCTCCGGGCGTGGGCAAGACAACGGTCGCGCGTCTCGCGCTGGAGGTCGCAAAGTCGCGGCCGTACACACCCTTTGCAAAAGACGCGCCGTTCGTGGAGGCCAGCGGGACGACGCTGCGTTGGGACCCGCGCGAAACGGTCGACCCGCTCCTGGGCAGCGTTCACGATCCCATCTATCAAGGCAGCCGCCGTGAGTTTTCCGAGGGTGGCGTTCCGGAACCCAAGCTGGGGTTGGTAACGCGGGCGCATGGCGGCGTGCTGTTCATCGACGAAATCGGCGAGATGGACGGACCGCTCCAAATGCGGCTGCTCAAAGTGCTCGAAGACAAGCGCGTTCCTTTTGAGTCGTCGTACTACGACGAGAGCGCGCCGAACGTTCCGCAATGGATCAGGCGCCTGTTTAAAGAGGGGGCTCCGGCCGACTTCATTTTGATCGGCGCCACGACTCGCGAACCTGACGATATCGATCCGGCCGTGCGCTCGCGTTGCGCCGAGATTTTCTTTTCGCCGCTGTCGCAGCATCAAATTCTTACGATCGTGCAGGGCGCTATTCGCCGGCTGGGCGCGAAGGCGGTGCGAGGCGTCGCGCAGCTGATCGCATCGTACACGATCGAGGGGCGCAAAGCCGTGCAAATCGTTGCCGACGCCTACGGTCAAGCACTCTATCGGCTGTATCCGAGTAAACAGCAAGCTGCAGCGATCAAGAGTCCGTCGATCCTCGAGGAGGACGTGCGCGCCGTCGTTCGCACGAGCCGTCTCGTGCCCGCCACGCAAGTCAAAGGGCGCGCGACGCGCGAGATCGGCAAGAGCTTTGGTTTGGGCGTCCTGCATCACATGGGCAGCATCATCGAGATCGAAGCGATGGCCTTTCCCGCATCGCAGCCCGGCAAAGGTACGATTCGCTTTAACGATACGGCCGGTTCGATGGCCAAAGACTCCGTCTTCAACGCGACCAGCGTAATGCGCTCCGTGACCGGCGTCGACGTCGCGGATTTCGATCTTCACATCAATGTCGTCGGCGGTGGAAACATCGACGGCCCTTCGGCCGGCCTCGCCATTTTTCTCGCACTCTATTCGGCCGTCACGAAGACGCCGATTCCCCAAGACCTTGCCATCACCGGCGAACTCTCGATCCAAGGGAAGGTGCGCGGCGTGGGCGGCGTCGTCGAGAAGCTGTACGCAGCCCGTCAAGCGGGCATGCGGCGAGTCCTGGTGCCTAAGGAGAATGCGCGCGAGATCGATGCCGCGCTAAGCGGGCTGGAAGTCGTTCCGGTAACGAGCGTCGCGCAAGTGTTGCGAGACCTGCCCCAGCGCCGGCGCTAAACGGCCTCGCCGCTGAGTGCCATGACGTATGGCACACAACTCACCTAAATTTTTCCTTATGCACAAGCGACCCACAAGGCGTTCACCGGCGCGGTGCGGCACAGCGGCTCGACGCTCATGACAGTCCAACCGCTTCGCTCATCGATCGATCGCATTCCGCCGAGCAATCTCGAGGCGGAGATGGCCGTGATCGGCTCCGTGCTGGTCGATCGCGAAATGCTTGCGGCCGTCGGCGAAATCGTTCGCCCCGCCGATTTCTACGCGCACGTGCACGAAACAATCTTTGCCGTGCTGGTCGATCTGTACGAGCGCGGCGAGCCGGTCGACAAGATCACCGTCGGCGAGGAACTGAAACGGCGCAACGTTCTAGAGCGGGTTGGCGGCCTCTCGTATATCAGCGCGCTCATGGATACCGTGCAGAGCGCCGGATCGGCTCGCTACTATGCGACGATCGTTCGTGAAAAATCGCTGCTCCGCTCGCTGATTCACGCCGGAACGGAGATAACGCAGCTCGGCTTCGAGGGTGAAGAAGACGTCCCCGGAGCCCTCGACCGCTCGGCACAGATGGTTTATTCGATCGGCGAGCGCCACGGCTTCACCGAGTTTATGCCGGTCAGCCGGCTAATGAAGGACGCGTTCGATCATATCGATCGGCTCTTTCACATGCGCGGCGATCGCACCGGCCTCACGTCGGGCTTCCGCGACATCGACGCGATGACGACGGGTTTCCAGGCGGGCAACTTCGTGATCGTCGCGGCCCGGCCGGGCATGGGCAAGACGTCGTTTGCGCTCAACATGGCGGTCGCCGCCGCGCGCGAGTGCGGCGAGCCGATCGCGTTCTTCTCCTTGGAGATGTCGAACAACGAGTTGATTCAGCGCTTGATTTGCGCCGAGGCGCGCATCTCGATGAACGACATGCGCCGCGGCAACATCAAGCAGCACCAATGGGAAGACATCTCGCGGGCGATGGGCACGCTCAACGAGCTTCCGATCTATCTCGACGACATGGGCGCCCTGACGATCGGCGACGTGCGCAGCCGGTGCCGCCGGCTCAAGTCCACCGTCGGACTGGCCGCCATCTTCATCGACTATCTGCAGCTCGTTCGCCCCGGCGGGCTCGCGCGCAATGCCAACCGCAACGAGGAGCTGTCGGAAATCTGCCGCACGCTCAAGGTGACGGCGAAAGATCTCGGGGTACCGATCGTAGCGCTGGCTCAGCTCAACCGCGGAGTCGAAATTCGCAGCGAAAAACGGCCGATGCTTGCAGATTTGCGGGATTCCGGATCCTTGGAACAGGAGGCCGACGTCGTCGCGTTCCTCTATCGCGACGGCTATTACAATCCCGAAACGCCCGAGCCCGACCTGACCGAATTCATCATCGCCAAACATCGCAACGGCCCGACCGGGTCGGTGAAACTGCGGTTCCAGCGCGAGTTCACGCTCTTCTTACCGTATGGCGACGAGACTCACTACCCGAATCCTTAAAGGGAGCCCGCTAGCAGGGGGCTAAAGCGTTAACCATGGTTAGCGTTAGCCATGGGTAACAAAAGCGCCGCGCCAGGCCTGTTGACGGTTGGGTCCGACCGGTCCCCGTCACGGGCTCGGGAAGACTACGTCAAGGCAATCTACCAGCTCGGCGGGGGCGCTCCGGTGCGGGCGGCGGCGGTTGCGCGCTATCTCAACGTGAGCCGGGTCTCGGTGAGCAAGGCGAAGCGCCTGCTCGAGACCGACGGCCTGTTGGAGGCTGAAGCGGCGCCGGCCAAGCCGCTTCGGCTCAGCCGCAAAGGCCGCGCGCTTGCGGTCGCGATGGTGCGCCGGCATCGTCTGCTCGAGACCTTTCTTCATCGCTCGTTGAGGGTGCCACTCGAACGCCTGCATTCGGAGGCTGAACGCATCGAGCACGTGATCTCCGACGACCTCGCGATGCGAATTGCGGCCTTCCTTGGGCGACCGATCAGCGATCCCCACGGACATCCCATTCCATACGACGATGCTCCGGTCGCTGGCAGTCCTCTCAATAGGTTGGCGAGCGTGGCCGTGGGAGGCCGAGCGCGCGTCGTGAGTCTGGACGATCGCGACGATGAAGCCGTGGGCGCGCTGGCCGCGGCGGGCGTGCTCCCAGGCACAACGGTCCGCGTCGAGCTGAGCGACGAGGTGAAGATGCGCGTGCGCTGCGGCAAGCGCGTCGTTTCGCTGGATCGCCGTCATGCCGAGATGGTACGCATTGCAACGTAGCTACGGCGTCGGGGCGGCCAGCCCGAACGTCGTCGCCGCCGGGCACGAGGCATTAGCCGGAAAGCGGCGCGGTCTGCGAGCGCTCTTGCCCTTTGCCGGTCCGGCGTTTGTGGCATCGGTTGCGTACATGGACCCCGGCAACTTCGCGACCAACATTCAGGGCGGCGCGGCGTTCGGCTACCGGCTTCTCTGGGTGGTCGTAATCGCAAACTTGATGGCGATGCTCTTTCAGGGGCTCTCGGCCAAGCTCGGCATTGCTACCGGAAAGAACCTCGCCGAACTCTCGCGGGATAACGCACCCAAACCGGTCGTGATTTCGATGTGGATCGTGAGCGAGGTCGGAGCGATGGCGACCGATCTCGCGGAGTTTCTCGGAGCAATCATCGGACTCTATTTGCTCTTCCACGTTCCGATGTTGATCGGGGCTGTCATTACCGGCATCGTGACGTATGCAATCTTAGCGCTGCACCGCTACGGGTTCCGCATGATGGAAACGTTGATCGGATCGCTGGTCGGCATCATCGCCGTTTGTTACGTCGTCGAAACCCTGCTGGCCAAACCGAACTGGCATCTCGTGCTCTATCACTCGATCGTACCGTGGATCGGCGGCCCCTCGAGCGTCTTTCTGGCCGTCGGCATCGTGGGGGCGACCGTCATGCCGCATGCGATCTACCTGCACTCGGCCCTAACGCAAGACCGAATCGTGGCCAAAAACCGTCGCGATGTCGGGCGCATCGTGCGCTTCTCGTACGTCGACGTGATCGTGGCGCTGACGATTGCGGGTTTGGTGAACCTTGCCATGATGTACATGGCCGCGGCGGTCTTTCACACGACCGGTCACGCTGCGGTGGCCGATATTGCGACGGCGTACCGTACGCTGACGCCGCTGCTCGGTAATCTCGCGGCGGTCGTCTTTCTGATCTCGCTGATGGCCTCGGGAATCTCGAGCTCGGTGGTAGGCACGATGGCCGGTCAGGTGATCATGCAAAGTTTCGTCGGATTCGCCGTGCCGCTTTGGGTTCGCCGAGTGGTTACGATGCTGCCGGCGGTAGCCGTCGTGGCGCTCGGGCTCAACGTCACGCAAACGCTGATCGTCAGTCAGGTGATCTTGAGCTTCGTCCTGCCGGTGCCGGTGATTGCCTTGGTGCTGTTGGGAGCGAATCGAAAAACCATGGGCGAGCTAGTGAACCACCCGCTCGTAACCGTGCTGGCCCTCTGCGCGGCCGTCGCGATTCTTCTACTCAACGGCGTTTTGATCTGGACGACGCTCCATCCGTCCTAAATCGTAATACTCTGGTTTTCGACGCAGCCGATGCTCTGAGCGAGATACATCCGCGAGAGCTTGACGTACTCTCGCGAGGATATCTCGATCCACGCGGCCGCTTCCCCTTCCAAAGGTTTTTTCACCGTAGCGGGCGCACCCGCTGCGACGACGCGCGGCGGAATGGCCATGTTTTGCCCGACGACGCTGCCGGCTGCGATCAGCGCACCTTCGCCGATCGTGCATCCATTGAGCAGCGTCGCGTTGCTTCCGATCAGGGCGTAGCGTGCGATCGTGCAATCTTCCATCACCGCGCAGTGACCGACGGTGACGTCGTCGCCGACGAACGTGCCGCCCCGTTCGCTGACGTGGACGACCGCGTTGTCCTGAACCGAGGTGCGCGCCCCAATTCGAATAGGCCCGTTGTCGCCGCGCAAAACGGTTCCAAACCAAATGCTGGACTCTTCGCCGACTTCAACGTCGCCGATGAGGATGGCATTGGGCGCGATGAAGGCCGACGGGGCGATCTTTGGCCGCTTGCCTCGATATTCGATAATCATGAACGATGCTTCGGAAATACCCGCGTCGAACCTCGCGCCATGCACCGACATCGAACGCCGCTGCGCGGCGTGAAGGCAACGCCGCACCCGAAACCCGACGATCCGAACTACACGGCCGTCAACTATACGTATGCGGGCCGCACCGGCCACATCCACGAGGTCGTCGAGATCGCGGGGCGTTCGCTTGCCAAAGTTGGCTTCGACGACCGCAAGATCGTCTATTACCTACTCGACGACCTCGAGCTTGACGAGAGCGCCAAGCGGGGCACTTTTCACGACGTGTCTTAGCTGCCTAGGGCGTTACTAGCGGATCCTTCCAAGCAAAGGCGCCGTTGGGATTGGGCGTTACCCAGACGATCAGATCCCAGATGGACGGAAAGTGGAAGATCGTAATAACTTGATCCGCGCTCCCGACTTTTTTCATGGTAACCAGCGTCGCTGGGCTCGGCTTGTCGAGATTGCCGCCCGCCGCGGTGAAGTCTTGATCGGGCATCCACTGATCGTATTTTGGCTGACCGGTAGCCGGATCTTTCGAGACCCAGTGAATGTGGCCGTCGAACTCCACCCATCGACCCGGATTGACTCCCCAGAGCTGGGGACGTGCCGCGCTGCCGCTCAGTAAAATCGAATAGTCGGCGCCCAGCAATCGCCCGTTCTTGTCGTACCAAAGCTGGCTCGGGTGCCGCGTATCGGTCGATTGCCAATGCAGGTTCGCGTAGCTGATGGCTCCCGTTTCGTCCTCGGCGGTGTAGCGGATGTAGCCGGCCCTCTCCGCGTCGGCCGCCGTCGGATAGTGGGCCATCAGATACCCCGAAATCTCGCTGACGAACGCATTCTCCGAGGCGCTCAGTTGACCGGTAACCGTCGCGTTCTGGTCGGCCAAGGCGCAGACCGGCGCCGCGAGCGCGAGCAGAAGGGCAAGCAAAGGTATGCTTTTCATGATTGCCCGATGCTCCGAAAGGCTGGCCTACGCCTTTCGTGGAAGGGCGCCTCGACGCCGACGTAGCTCAGTTGGTAGAGCAATTGTTTCGTAAACAATAGGTCCCCGGTTCAAGTCCGGGCGTCGGCTGAGCTTCAGATTCAACCAGTATGCCGACCTGGAGCGACGCGCTTCGCCTCGCTCAACCAAATGTGTCTGCAAGAGCGCATCTGCTATTTGCTCAAGCATCCTGTCTGCCGACCGGCGCACTACGTGTAGCGGTTCGACGATAGCTTTCGCTACAAGGCGGCGAGCTGGTCCCATCCCGGCGGGTCGTGGCCAAGGTGGAGTGGCATCGCGGAGAGTTGTTCCGGCAAGATCGGCGCGGTGGTCGTCAGCCACGGTCGTACATCGCTTTCCAAATGGCCGACGTTTCCAACGAGAACGACGCCAACCGCGTGCGCCGGAAAACCGTGGGAGAGGCCCGCAAGGCCGGAGCCGGCCTTACTTGCCACCAAATCGGCGGTGCCGCTTGTCGCGGAGCCCGAAAACGGCCGGAATCACCCGGTGCCCGCTCGAAAAGAGTAGCCGTATGGGAATCCCAGGTAATATAGCTGGAGAGCCCTAGACACGAGCCACGACGGAGTTTTTCATGAAAAACCTGTTCGACTTGTCCCGCCACGCCCTCGGCGTTTGTACGGCTGCAGCGATCGTAGCCGCATGCAGCAGCAGCACCTCTCAACCGAGCCTACCGCCGGACAGCAGCGCCGGCGCTGCGTCGCTGCTGCTTGCACCAAGCCTCCAGAATCTGATTGGCCTACGCAGACGATCGTTCGAAAGGCCCATCAATCCGATGAAGCATTTGCCGCCCCCGGGACCAACTATCGGTTACATTTCTGACTTCGCGCAAGGTTGGATATACGTTCTCAACGTTAAAGGCGAACAGATCGGGACAATAACCGGACTCAATGGACCAGCCGGTATGGACACGACCGCCGACCAGAAGAACCTCGTCGTGGCGAACGACGGCGGAAATAGCGTTGTGATTTATAGTGTGAAAGGTAAGCCTAAGGTACTCAACAACGGCACTGGCCCAACCGACGCTACGGTCGCCGACCACGGCTACGTTGCCGCCGCCAACCCCGTTACCGCAACCGTCACCTGCTTTGCTCCCAGGGCGAAAACCCCCACCAAAACCATTGTCGGCGGCGGTTTTGCGGCAGTCTATTTTCTAGCCCCGGACCCCAGCGGAAACCTGTTTGTCGATGGCGTCGTAAACGGTAATGTTGTAATCGGCGAGATCGTCGGCGGATGCAAATCTGGAACGACGATATCGCAGCTTACAACAGGCAACGTAATCGGCGGCGTCGGAGGCCTTCGAACGCTGACGAACTATAACGTCGAGATCGTGGACTCGTCAAATCTGGTCATCGATAGCTACGGCCCTCCGAGCGGCGGTTCGCTGGGAAATCCGATCGTAACGCAACTGACCACAGCCGTCCTTCCAATTCAAGAGAACTTTACGAAGGGCTCGCACTCGGTGCTCGTTGCCGACGCGGGAGCGCACGATGCGGCGCTCTGGTCATTTCCCGACGGAGGAGACCCGATTGATGTGTATACGTTCCAGAATGCTATGGAACCATGGGGCGCCGCGATATCGGTGAAGACGATAGGCGCCGTCAAACAAGTTCAGTTCAACTTGCAAAACTAAGAACGACAGAGGCGCGGGGCACTGACCGCGGAAATCGCCACTACCGGTCGGTGCGCTCGGTGGTAACTAGAGCGGTAGGGATGCGCGTTAAGAACGCTTCAAGCAAGCCTGATGGCTCTTCCGATTTTAGGTTTCTTGCGAGCCGAACCGGCTCCGCCGTGGAAGCTTCCGGGCTTCAGGAGGCAGGGATGAGGTTTTTACGTTTAGATCGATGCGCCCTTACGATCTGCGTGGTCGCTGCAGTGCTGGCGGGATGCAGCGGATCGCAGCCGCCGTTGGGAGCACCAGCGGCAGTTCCTCCGGCTTCGCATTTACGCCTGGCGAGCGGCTCAGGCTGCGGCTCCAACTGTTGTCCAGCGTTACCGGGTGGCACTGGCATCCTACCCGACGGCGACTTTTCTCAGTCGAATAACTGGGGCGGTTGGTGGTTCACCTGGAAAAAGCACTACACGCCTGCGCCGGATTGGACCGTGTCCAAGGGCACGATCGACATGATTGGGAGCACGTATTGGGATATCGACGGACTATGTAGCGTCGATCTGGACGGCTACTCTCCCGGAGGCATAGAATCTGTGCCATTCCGTACAAAGCCCGGAGCATCGTACACCCTGTCATTCCTGTTTTCAGGGAACGGCGAAACGGGGCCGACCACTAAGACAATGGTGATCTCGATAGATCGTCAGTCTACGATCTATACATGGGACATCTCGGGCGGAAACGATGCTCAGGACGGGGACTACTCAACCGAAGCCTGGGGATTCAAAGCGACGAAGCGCTTTTCGCTCATCAGGTTTACAAGTAAGGACCCTCCGGGGAGCGCGTCCGGCCCCGTCGTCGCAGCGGTCACGATAACTAAGGACTAGTATGCCGGGCTTTATGATCGGAAAGATGCGATGGGAAAGTCTCGATGCGGTCCGCTGATTGACGACGTGATTGGAAACGCTTCCGCGATATAGATGGTAGGTCAGGGATTGATCTATATTTCCCAATAATCTTCGACTTAGATGTGCTTTGCGCTACTGACCTTGACGGCTGGCAGGCTGGTGCGATCACATCTTTCGCTTTCTCGACCAAGGTTGGGGCAAACTTACACCATCACCTTCGAGTTTTCGGGGAAGCGCGAAGGGTACGCACTCGGTCAATCCACACGGCTTCGCGAATGCAAGGCCGTGTTCGATTTGCCTCAACGTGCTTTCCTCGCCCCAAAAAGCGGGTCGGGAATCAAAAAGTACAGGAGTGATCTCGAAAATGCCCGATTTACTATGGGCCGCTGATCCAGTGCCTAATAAATCAGACCTGCCTCAGCGTTTTAAATCACTGCTTCTTTTTTCGCTTCGCTGTGAACGTGATGTGGGCCGTGCCGTTCTTACCCGAGGCGCTCGCCTTGCCGCGCAGCGTATTGCCTCTCACGGTCGCCGTCCCTTTGCCGCTCTTGCCCGTATCGTCGGTAATCGTAATCGAAAGCTTCTCGCCCCTCTTACGTTTCGATTCGATCGAACCAGAGATCGTAAACTTGTAAGACTTGCCGGAGTCGAACTGCACGTCGGCGGTGCCTGTGATGCTCTTCCCGCTCTGCGTGAGCGTGATTTCGCAACTGCCCGATCGCGAGTGGCTTCCTTCAGTCTCCTTTAGCGTCCCGTCGTAGGTGCCGGTGACTGTGAAATCGCCAACGACGGCCGCGGTCGGGGCGAGCTGCGGCAACGGGCCGGCGGATTGCGGGCGAACCGAACATCCGGCGATCATTATAGCGAGGGCGGCGACGCCGCCCCACAGCCTCAAGTGTGTCATCTGCATGCGCTCCTCTTCGAGAAACAAAGGCTTAGCCCCAGTCGAAGACGACGAGGCCGTTATGCGCTGCCCGTCTCCATCCTCGCCAGATATGTACGTTCGTAGCGCTGGGCTCCGCATAGGGACGAGCCGCCGCCCCCGCCGCCGCCATACCCGGCACAGTAACTGGTATAGCATGCCGAACCGCCGGCTCCACCCGCTCAAAGCGATCCGTCGGCTCCTGCGCGTCCGACACCGTAGGAACCGTATCCGCCGCTGCCGCTGGTACCGCCGTTCTGTTGCGTTCCGCCCCCGCCTTCGCCACCGCCGCGCTCACCGTAAGAACCGCCTGAGCCTCCCGATCCACCGGTGCCGCCGCCACCCTTCCCGCCGGTGTCGCCGTATTGACAGTGCTAGCACTCGGGGCCCCCGCCTACGCCGCCCCATCCGCCGCCGACCGCTGCCGCATTTGCGCCGCCGTTAAAGCCGCCGGTCGCGCCCGACGAATCGCCGCCGACGTATACGACCAACTCCTCTCCAGGCGTAACCGGAAGAACGGCGCCCACGCGGCCGCCGCGGGTTACGGGCGAACCGGCGCCCTTACCACCGAGAGCGATGACCTCGATCTGCGTCACGCCGGCCCGCACCTTGAACTCTTGCGCTGCGCCCGTGTAGTAAAACGATTTGTGGTACGGACGAGAGTTGGGAGCACCGTCGATCGGCACGACGCCGCTACCTGTATGGCCGCACCCAACAGACATGGCAACGGCCACGCTGACGCCTAAAGCGTAACGGCCTAGACGGATGTCAATCATCTGCCTGCTCCTATCGACCGCGCAACGGTTCGACGAATCGTCGGGAAGTATAACGCGTCGTTTGCGACAACTCGAACCTTAGAAGGTGAGTCCGTTGCTCAATGCCACGCCCTGAATCTGCCAGACATGACGGCGGCGGTGGCCGTTATGCTTGAAGCAGCAGTGGAAGGCGATCTTTGACTGGAAATGCGACGACGCGCCAAGCGGGTACGGCGCAGCGTAGACGCGCCCCGAGCCTAACCAGCCGAATGCCGAGAGAAATATCTCGTCCTCTGATTTCGTGAGCGCCAACTGTACCGGCGTGTCGTGAATCCCTAGCCTCAGGGTTTGCTCCGGGTTTTGAGTCCCTTTGGCGAAAACGTAGACCCCGTCGGCCCGTCCGGTTTCGACGACGATGATCGTGCCGTCGGTGGTTACGACGATGCCTTGTGGCTGAATGACCTCCATGCCGAGTACCGTGCCCTGAGTCGAACCGGGTGCGAACGTCTCGATGCCGCCGGAGAGATAGGCGGTTCGATACGTCACATACAAGTTGCCGTTCCGATCGAAAGCCATGCCGTCGGCCTCGTAGCCCTGAGTCTGCAATGTCCGGTACGGCGAAGCGCGATCGTGCAAGAACTCAACAACCGTTCCCTGGTTGGTACTGACGAACACGTTGCCATGACCATCGGCGATTGGGTACATGGGACCCGCTTTGCCGACGAAATAGGTCGCCGACGGCGTTAAGGACCCCGGCGCATAGACCGTGACGGTGTTGTTTCCATTGGCAACGTACACGTTACCGCCGCGGTCCACGTACAGTCCGTGCGAGCTGTTTACGGGCGTGGAGATGCACCCAATCGGCGACGGGTTGCGAGATCGCTCCGAGTAGATCAGTATTTCGTCGCCATTGCCGACATAGATGAGCCGGTGGCCGCCCTTCGCTTTGTCGGAAAGCCAACCACAGGGCGTCCGCTGGCGCACGGTGACGGCGCGACTTGCGGCGGCACCTCGTTGGGTAAACGCCAACGCTGTGGAGGGCACGACGGCATTGCGCCCGCATCCCGCGAGCACCGCGGCGGCTGCGCAGATCGCTGCCGCGCCGCGGTCAAAATCGGAAATCTTCACTTGCCTTCCTCGATACTTCGCGCACGTCTCGGCAATTCGGCACTTTTCGGCGAGGCGAGTTCAGCCGCCTCGACGCGGGCGCCGTCACGTGGAGAACAAGTGTTCGACCCGTCGGAGAGTGTTGCGATAGCGGGCGCTGCCAACGTAGGCAGAAAGCGTGGCACACAAATCGTTGGTGCGGCAATCGAAGCGTGAGGCGCGACCTGTTGGTGAAGGTGCGACCGCGCCGCGCCGCGCGCTTCTGCCTGAAGGTCCGGCCCGCGATCAGCTCGAGTATGAGGCAGACCGCATCGCGGAGCAGGCAGGGAGACCCGGCGCGGCGGCGCTTGTCGAGCCAAAAAGGCCGAGCATCGCCCGCACCGCGGAGAGCGGCAACGGTGCGCCGCTAGAGCCTTCGGTTCGCGCGCTCATGGAGCCGCGATTCGGCTACGACTTCAGCGGCGTACGCGTGCATACGGATGCGGAGGCAGGCCGTTCGGCACGCTCGTTCGGTGCCCTTGCCTATACGGCAGGCCAGAACGTCGTGTTCGGTGCGGGACAGTACGCGCCTCACTCCGGTGACGGGCAGCGATTGCTCGCGCACGAGCTGGCGCACGTCGTGCAGCAGAGCGTCCGGGGAGGCACGCCATCTCTGCAAATGAAGCCCATCGCGACGCGCTTTCAGGATGAGCCCACCCTCGACGATGTCTCCGACGGAAAAAAAGTGCTTAAGGCGGGCGACACGGGGGAGGCGGTGATTCGCGTCACCACCGCGCTCAGCGAACTTGGCGATTACCCAGCCACTCAAGTGGACGAGGTTTTCGGCCCGATGCTTACGTCTGCCGTTACCAAGTACCAGACCGCAAAGGGGCTCAACGGTAAGGTCCCCGCCGGAGTGGTCGACAAGCAGACCTTCGACAAGCTGGATGCGGATTTCTCGGCCGGATTCAAGGTAGAGCGCGACGTCCTAGCTCAGCAAAAATCGCCCGATCTCCTTAAGCAGACCCAGACACTCGATCCAGCGGAGCGCAGCGCAAGCGCGCGGGCGATCTCGACCGAAACCCCTGTGAACCCGGCCACCGGATTGCCGCCGGTTTTTAAACCGGATATTCCGCTGAAAGGGAATTACGGTGTCCGCTTGCGCGCGGCCGTTGACAAGGAGATTGTGGACGAATGGACCTCCATGGCCCAGGGGAAGACGGCGGCGCGCGGTACGCCCGGCGCTCTGTACGATGCGCCGACGGTGGATTCCATAGCAGTCGAGGCTCAGAACGCGGTCAAGGCGGTTTTCGGCGAATACCTCACCGGGCGCGCTGCACCGCCGCTGAAGATGGGCGTAAATATCGGCGATGCATGGAAGAAGAAGGAAGATACACTAACCGCCGGCGGCAAGGCCGCCGAGGACGGCGCAGTTGACTGGCGCGTGCAGAAGATCTTGGACGGCGACAGCGTGGTGAAAGGCCTGGATCGCGAGCACGGTGCAATCCAGTCGCGCGCGCCGGAGCAGGCGATCGTGGGGCCGATTAAGACCGATATGATTGCAAAATACCACGACAAACTGCTCGAGTTGCATAAGGCATGGCCGGGATTTGCCTCGGGCGGCGTCGTTTACGTACAGCTGTTCAAGGGTGGTACTCCGGACAAGCAGCGTTTTGAACGGTGGGATTTCTTCCAAACGTTCATCCACGAATACATCCACACGCTCGAAGACCCCAAGCACGTAGCGTATCGTGGCGGACTGGGCGAGCAAAAAGGCGGGTTCACTCTTCGTGAGGGCACGACCGATTATTTCACTAAAATCGTCTGGAGCAGCCTGAAGATTGATGAACCGCTGCGCGCTCGGATCGAAGGGCCGGTGCACGATCCTGCGAACAACTTCGCGATCCAACCTTTGAACACGTATGACGAGGCGGAGAATGCGGAGCGGCTGGCTGGTGTGGTAGGAATTCGTAACTTGGCCGCTGCGTTCTTCCTCGGCAAAGTCGAGCTGATCGGCAAGCCATGAACGCGACTGCGTGCAAGTATCGGCTTGAGCAACTGCTGAGAAAGGAACTAGCGGACTGGCAGGGACTGCCGGAAGCCTGCGCCGAGGAGGATGTCGCACGATCGTTCCCGCTCCGCCCCGGCGAAGGCATTGCGCACTTTGGCAGCGAGCTGGTCGAGTATCGGTTTCGCGTGATTGAGAGTGCCGGCTTTACCGAACCAGTGCGGCTGTATTTCCGCGACGCAACGCTCCGCCTCGTTCGCACCGGGTTGTGGTCGACCGATCGAGCCGAGTGCGCGCAGCTGCTGCGAGACCTGGGCGATCCTCCGGACCGGCTCGATCTGACGTTCGACGTTCGAACGATCGCTGGTGGCGAGTGGGTCTACGCTGCCCGCGGGCTTACTTTAGGGGTGATCCCGGATACGGGTCTCATTGCTGCCATGGCCGCCTACCCGCCGTGCAGCATAAAAGCGTATCGGCAGTCCTTTTACGACGTCGAGCCGGTGAGGGAGTTTCGCAGCCGTCCGTCGTCGCCGGCATAAAAAACAAGTAGGCCAAGTTTAACTTCTGCTAGGTGAATTTTAAGAAGCGATTAGCAAAAGTCGCTTCGATTCGTCATTGTATGCCGGCTCGCATGTTGTTAATTTTGAAAGCATACGCGCCTCACTCTAAAAAGACGGAAGGTGGTTATACAATGCGTCGTTTTGCGTCGAACATCGCAATTCTGATGGCAGCGTGGGCGCTGGCGGGATGTGGAGGAGCGCCCGGAGGCTCCTCGGTCGCGCCGGTGACGTCGCAGAACTCACGAGTCGGACCCGATGCTGCGACTCGTGCCAGGATTGCAACCTTGGTAGGGACCAGGGTCAAGCACGTTTTTGTGCTCATTCAAGAGAATCACACCTTCGATCAACTCTTTGGACTCTTTCCCGGCATGAACGGCCAGTACGTCGAGAACCTCGGGACCTATCTCGCGCAGGAAACCGATTGCCAGTACGATCCCGAAACGCAGGCGTGCCAACGTCCGTTCCTGATCTCGGCAAATCCGAATAGTCCGAACTACGTTGCCGATGCGCCCGATATCACCGGCGGCAACAACGGCCGCTACGATCAAGAAGTGGCGATCGATCGTGGGAAGATGGACGACTTTCTCGTCGACGTCGAAGCCGGACAGCCCGTGCTCGGACCGACTCCCAGCCCTTCACAGGTCGAAGCACACAACGAGTCGATCGGTATCGAAGGCGTCTATGACTGCGATACCGTCCCATACCTCTGGTACTATGCGAGAAACTTTACGCTCTTCGACCACTACTTCCAGGCCAACACGGGAGACTCGACGCCGAGCAACATTCAGCTCTTCTCGGGTCAAATCGGGCAAACGGAGGCGGCAGCGGGTGAAGGAACGCTCTCGCAGCCGCTAGCCAGCGGCGGCTATACCGACGGCGTGCCGATCTCCAACGACGACAATCCGCCCCCGGCGGACCTGCGATTCCCGGTTACGGCGTATACCGGGGATAGCGCCACCTTCCAAAGTTACGCGACGATGCCGGTGCTGCTCAATCCGGACATGGACCGAGCCGCCAAAGAGAAGCGAGTGCTCGGCTACGAAGATCGCGACATTACGAAGGAGGGGAACACTAACCGGCAGTCCGTCCCCTGGGGTTGGTATGAAGAAGGCCTCTACACCGCCAATGCGGGCTTCTCCGCGCATCATACCGCGCCGCTCTACTTCGATTACATCAATAATTCCCGTTCCGGATTCGTGAACAAGAGAACGATGCGCGATAATACCCAAAGCAACGGTTTGATCTCCGACATCAGCGGAGGGAAACTGCCGTCTTCGGGAGTCTTCTGGGTCAAAGGCGGAAACGAAAACACGTACGGTTTGGTGCCCGCCGATCCGATCTTCACGCAAAACTCCGCGGGCAAGAAGTACTACGTCGGCGACGACGATCACCCCGGGAGCGGCAGCTCCGATCATCAGGTGGCGCAAGCCTATCTCGCCGAAGTTATCAATGCCATTGCGAAGAGCAAATACTGGAAAGACTCGATCATTGTCGTAACCTGGGACGACGGCGGCGGTTTCTACGATCACCTCCCGCCGCCGGGCTTCGGACAAACGTGTCCGCAGGATAAGGGCGGCCCGGAACAAGGTTACCCGTGCGGCGACGGCGTTCGCTTACCGGCCTTAGTGATCTCGCCGTTCTCCAAGACGGGCGTCGTCGTTCACGACTTCGCCGATCACGGATCGGTCTCGAAGCTGATCGAAGCAGTCTTCGGCTTGCCGACGTTTGCCTCGTTGCCGGATGAAGCCAAGGGCGTTTCGGTCGGATTGTCGCCCGCCGATGGCGATACCGAAACCTCGAATCTATTGGATGCGCTCGACGAAAGCAAGCTCCGCGGCGGCGGCATGAATCCCCCGAGCATGGCCGAGATTTCCTCGCCGGCCGTTCCGCCGAACATGAGCTGCTCCTCGCTGGGAATCACCCCGATCCCCTCACCGACGTTACTTCCAAACCAATATGGTTCGTATGAAACCGCCGGATGGTATTTGGCGCAGACGCTCAAGGCGAAGCACAAAGTTAGACTTCCACCTAGCAGGGACGACGGCGATTAGAGTCCTTTGATCGCCCGTGCAGCGAGCCCGAAGCATATCGCTTCGGGCTCGCTGTTACTTAGAGACTTATAGACTGGCCCTCGGGCGACGGCGGGGGACCGGATAGCTGGCCGGAGGGACTGCCGCCGGCCGGGTAGATCCAGTAGTCGAATTTGGGTGCACCCGCCATATTGCAGAAGATGTTGCCGCCAACGACGACTGTGCCTTGTACGCCGTTTATCGGGGTATTGTGGTGACCGAGAATAAAAGGCTGAGGCGTATCGACGTAGTCGGAGTAGCAGACGTCGGTGAGCACGGTGTCACCGGATAGTGTCAGCGTGGTGCCGGAAAGCGTCACTCGGTCGATGCCGGTTTCATACGTACCCCCCGCTTCGGTATCGGTAAGCGTGATGTATGCGCCGTCCCACATCGCCGAGCCCGGAGCGTCGATCGTAAAGGTGAGAGTCAGTGGCGCAGCAACCCAGCTGCGCGGCGGAGCCGTCAGCTCGCAGACGCTCACCGCACCTCCTCCGTTCGGCTCGCCTTCGACAAAGAGGTTTCCCAAACTATCGAACCCGCCGGGCCACATGTCGTAACAGGCTGCGGGCGGATTCGGGTAGGCCGTCGGCGCGCCGATTTCACCCGTCCATACGAGGACCTCGCCCGGAGCGGTTCCCGACACCGTAGAGTGATACGTCACGGCCAGATCGCCAAGACCCGGACCGAAAACTGCGCAGCCGACCGCGGCGGCTCCCGCGTTGAGATACGTGTGCGTTCGCGCGGTGCCGGCATGGTTATAGCGAAATGTCTTGCCGTTCCCGTAGTTCGTGATGAAGACGTTGCCGGGGCCGTCGACGCACTGCCCGTCGGGCTTGTTGAATCCGCCTCCGGTTAAGGTGAAGCGGAAGGTCCCCAACGGATAGTCGTACGAGTAAACGGAGGACGGCCAACTCGAAACGTACAGGTACTTCGGCCCCGGAACCGGGATGGAATGCCCAGCCGATGCCCCCGCGCGAAGATCCGCGGCAGAGTTCGGTGTCACGCTCGGCTCGCTGCCGTTGCATGCAACCAACAGCGCCGCCGTTCCGAAAAGAACGGCCGCCGCGCTCAGAAGGCTCTTCCTCGAGGCGATTTTCATTGACGACTCCCCACGTTCACAAGCTAGAAACTGTCGATGCAATAGCAGCCAGGCCCCGCTTGGCTTACTCGCTGGCGAGTTGTCTCCTGCCCTTTATGGAAAGATTAAGCACACAGCCGGAATCCTTTATGCCGTTCGTTAAATCCGGTTCATCGCTGCGACAATGCTCTCGGGCATGGCGCCGCCGCCGTGCCCCGCATCATCGATGACGTGCAGCACGCTGCCTCGCCAATTCTGGTGCAGCCGCCACGCCGCCTCGAGAGGGCTGCTGATATCGTAGCGTCCATGGAGCAGAAGTCCGGGAATACCGTTGAGCAGCGCGACGTCTCTAATCAGCTGCTCCTCCGGCAAAAACGCCGCGTGCCTCCAGTAGTGCGTAACTAGGCGCGTGAACAGCAATCGGAATGCCGGATCCTCAAAGCGGCGGCTCGGGACGAAGCCGGGGGCCAACGAAACGTGAGTATCTTCCCACGTGCACCATTCACGGGCAGCTCGCTCGCGTACCCCAGCGTCCGCGCTAAAAACCAGCGCGGCGTAACTTTCTACTATATCTATTCCCCGAGTTCGGTCGTCAACGCTAAGTGACGCAAATCGTTCCCACTGCTCGGGGAAAATGCAGCCCATGTCGTGCGTTATCCAGCGCACCTCACGACGCGACGTCGTCGTCACGCACGCCAAGACGATCGAGGCCGCGCGATGTGGAAACGCTTGGGCATAGGCCAGCGCCAGCGTGGTTCCCCAGGAGGCGCCGAGCAGGCTCCAACGATCGATCCCAAGATATTCGCGCAAACGCTCCAAGTCCGCAACGAGATGAGCCGTCGTATTGACCTCGAGATCGCCCACGTCACCAACGTGCGGCCGGCTACGCCCGCACCCGCGCTGATCGGTTAAAATGATTTTGTAGATCGCCGGGTCAAAAAAACGCCGGTTGTGCGGGACGCATCCCGCACCGGGCCCACCGTGAAGGTAGACTGCGGGGCGACCGTTGGGATTGCCGGAGCATTCCCAATAAATCTGCTGGGAATCGCCGACCGAGAGCATCCCGCTCTCGAAAGGCTCGATGTTCGGGAACATTTACAAGGTGCGCCGGTGTCGCGATGCTACTGGGTATCGACCGGTTGGTACGAGGGCTTTCGGCGCTCGAAATACGCTCGTGAATAGAGCGACGGGATTGCCGAAAACTTGCGCGGCTGCTGCGTGAAGTCGAAGCAGTTCGCGATGCTCGTCGCGCGCTGGTCGGTCGTGCCGAGCGATCCCAGGCTCCAGGTGCCTTCGATGAACTTCAGGATGCTGCCGAACTCGTACGATGTGTGCGCGATGTAGCCCGGTTGGCTCGACGTCTCGCGCGCGTACGGCGAGACGACCAGCATCGGCACGCGGAATCCCAAGCCGCCCCAGTCATCGAGAAATGGCGGGGGCACGTGGTCGTAAAAACCGCCCCAGTCGTCCCACACGATGACGATCGCCGTCGTTTGCCAGTACGAGCTTTCCCCGATCGCGTTGACGAGGCTGGCCACCCACGAGGGGCCGGTATCCGAGCCGTTGCTGGGGTGATCGGAGTCTTTGAGATCCGGGATCACCCACGACATCGAAGCCAGCGTGCCGCCGGAGATGTCGTTGAAAATGTTCGTCTCCGGCATCGAGACGTTGTCGTTCCATTCTTTACCGTATCGAACTGGAGCAATCACGTCGAAGGCGTTCCAGAGATTGCCGGATTGGCGCTCGGTCAGCGGCGGCACGTAGTACTTCCACGAAACGGATTGCGCGTCGAGCAGGTCGCGCAGCGTCGCGTAATACGATCCCGAGGCCGGAAAGTCGCTCGTGCATGGAAACGGACCTTTTTTGAACCGATATTCGAGATGCCCCGGTTTGCCGGATAAATACGAGGTAAGCGTGCCCGGTGATGCGTCGCAGCCCCAGGGCTCGCCGTCGGGGACGTCCACGATGCTCTCCGTCTGCGCCTGGTCGATCGTCGTTCCGCCGCGGATCAGGTCTTGGTGAGCGGTAAAGCTGCCGCTGCCCTGCGTTTGGAACATGTGATCGGCGAGCACGTACTGCTCGGCGATGTCCCAATACGGTGCGATCTGTTGTGGATTGACGTACTCGTAGGGCGCCGCGCCGGCTCTCTTCGGGCAGCCGGTGGTTTGGCTCTCGAGATAAAAGCCGTTCATCTTACCGTGGTCGTACGCGTGGAGGAAGTCGTTGCGCGAATGGCCGAAGTCGCACATCTGGTCAAGGCTCGCTTCGCGCAGTTTGATCGTCTTGTTTTTCATCTTTCCGGTCATCGTTCCGTCGGCGCCCGGATAAGTCGCGAAAAAATTGTCAAAGCTGCGGTTCTCTTGCACGATCAGCACGATATGCGAAATCGGGCTGGAACTGCTTTCATTCTGACCCCCAGCTTTGTCACCCTGACCCTTCGACAGGCCTAGGGGAAGCGCGCCGCAGCCGGCTAGTGTAACCGCGACGATCGCCCAGACCGCGATTCCGGCTCGATGTGCCATGCTGCCCTATTCGCTAATGCTGACGGACTGCCCGTACGGCTCGACCGGGGCCGCGGTTAGTTCCGACGAGAAACGTCCGCCGGCCGGATAGGCCCAATACTCGAAGGTGCTTGGGCACCAGACGTTGGCGCCGGCGACAACGGTGCCTTGTTTGTTGTTCGCGGGCGTGTTCTTCGTTCCGACGATGAACGGGGCAACGACATCGACGTCATAGTTGTGCTCGCAGCCCAGATAGAGGTCGGTGCTGCCGACGATGCGTAAGCCCGACCCCGTTCGCTTCGCCTGGTAAATCGCCGTGATGTCGCCGTCGGTGCTCAAGGCTTGCTGATCGCTCAACGTGATGTACTTGCCGTCCCACATCACGCCGCCGGGGAAGTCGATCGTCGCATCGGTCGAAATCGTCGCGAGCGACGTGGCGCCGGCCGGAATCTCGCAGACGCCGCGAGCGAAATGCTTCGTTTCAACTTCGGCGTAGAGATTGCCCGCGCTGTCATACCCTGGCTGCCACAAACGGTAACAGGCTTCGTTCGAGTAGTCGGCCGGCGAGCCGGAGGCATTCTTCCATATCTCGATATCGCCGGCGCCGCTCGCGGCGTCGTTCCCGACGGCGAGATTGCCCGTAGCCGGGTCGATCGAACAGCCGACGGGGAACCCGTCGGTGGTGAGCCTCTTCATCGGCTTGCTGCCGCCATGCGCGTACTCGACGACCGCAAGCCCCTCGTAGTCCGCGATCCAAACGTCGCCCGCCTTGTCCACGCATTGACCGAACGGCTCTTTGAACCCCGCGAGCGTTCCTACCGGAGAGCCCGTCGCATAGTTGTAAACAAACACCTTATCGGTCGCCCAGTCCGAGACGTACAGCAGCTCGCGAATCGCCTTCGCAGTTGGTGACATCCACGATTGCCCGCCGCTCGCGACGCTGACGGTTTCGCCGTCTACGTAGAAGGTGCCGCCAAAGTAGCCCGTGATGATTTTCGTCGGGTTGCCGCCGGCCGGATACGGCCAAAACCCGATTTGCCGAAGGTTGTGCGCGTCCGGCGATACGATTGCCGTACCTCCCTGCAGCCACGATTGTTCGCCGCGCCGGCTTGTTCTCCAACCGTCGAGCATGGTCGTTCCGACGATCGTCCCGCGCGAGCCCGAAACCTTCACCCGGTCGATCGCCCGCGCGCGCTCGTCGGTGATCGTGATGTACGTGCCGTCCCATTGAACGCTGCCGGGCTTCTTGATGCGCTCGTTCAGCGTAATATTTCTGAACGTTCCGCCGCGACGGGGCAGCTCCGCAAATACCGGTGAGCCGCTGTGGTTTATGCCGTCGACGAACAGATTGCCGCGGTCGTCGTAACCGCAGAACCAGTAGTAGTAAATCGCGGAGTCCGAGTAGAGGGCCGGCGTGCCCTGCGCATTCTGATAGATCGCAACGTTACCCGGCGCCGATGCAAAGCCGAAGTTGGCGACGGCAAGGTTTCCCGTCGTTGGATCGGAGGAGCAACTCTCGGGTACTTCGCCCGTATCATCGAGCGTCGCGATCGGCGCCTCGCCGCCGTGTGCGATTTCCACGATATCGTCCGGCCCGTACTGCGGAATGAAAACGTTGCCGTTTCGATCCGAGCACGGATTCTGGGCACCGGTGACGCCGAAGTTTCCGACGAACTTGCCTTTGGGAAACGTAAATATCCACGTTTCGTCGGGCGTGGTGACGTACAGGAGGTCGCCTCCCTTGGCCGGCGCGACGCTTTGCCCGAGGAGCATCGGCGGCCCTAGCTGCGGCGGCGCTCCGGCGCAGCCGGTAAGCAGCGCCAACGCGACGAGCCGCGCAAAACTTTTCACTGAACCGCGATGCCGATGGGATCTTCGCTCGACTCGATCCCGCTGGTGTAGCTGTAGAGGTAGGTGCCTTTGGGATAGGCGTACGCGTCGACCGAACCGTTGGAGTAATCCAGGCAGAATATCTGCCGTTGATCGACGCTCAGCGTGCAATAGACCGCCGACGCTTTCAATGAAATCGTCGAAGCCGGCGGGGCGTCGTAGGGCGGCGCGAAGATATAGATCGCCGGCGCGCTAGCCTGAACGACGAAGAGCAAGTTGTCGGACTTATCAAACAAGACTCCGCCGGGAAAGCCCGAGTTCATGAACGTGGCCTTCAGGACTCTACCGGGCAGCCTCCCTTTGCGAAACTCGATGACCTGCCCGTGGCCGGTCAGGGCATTTGTCGTCGACCAGAAGAGATCGTGATGCGAGTTGACCGCAACACCGAGGCCTTCGCCTGCACTTGGGTCGGTTAGCTCGCCGACCGGTTGCGAGCCTGCGTCGATGTTGTAGACCAAGACCGTGACCGGAAGCGAGCCATTGTCCAGATTCGTGAGGTAGAGCGTCCTCCCGTCGACGGCAGGGTCCTCCGGCAGCCCGAGATCCTCGTTGAAGGTTGGCCCCGCTTTGCCGCAACTCGGTGCGAACGTCGCAATCCCGTAACCGCGAAAGCCCGAAAAACCCACCGCAGCATAGAGATTGCCGAATCGGTCGGTGGCGATGCCCTCTGGATCGTGAACCGAGCCCGACTGGCAGACCGGCGCCTCGTTCTTGCGGTTGTCGCTCGTGTACGCGCTGACCGTCGTCGCGTCAAACTCGCTAACGTACGTGAGCTTGGGCCGTGCTGCAGTACCGCGGGCGAACCCCATCCATATCGCGAGCGACGGGCTGTGCGGCATCACGTCTGGCCCGGCGATCGGTATCGCAGCCTGAGGTTGCGTGACGCCTCCGCAACCGGCGAGTGCCGCGACGGCCGCCAAGATGCGTAAGCCGGGGTTTCCCATTGACCGGATTTTCAACGCCCGAAGGCCGCCTCCCGGGCAACGCCGAGGCAGACTCCTAGGGCAGCAGCGTCTCGCGGTGCACGGCCGTGCGCGAAACCGCTGCGTCGCTAAAGGGCAACGGCCACAAGCGGCCGTCGATCCACGCGGTGGCTTGATCGGTGTAGTGCCCCGAACCGGGCTCGCCCGACTCACCTTGCGGCAGCGTGATGCCGCCCGCATCCCAGTTGCCCACGTCCCATACCGCGCGGAAACTCTGCGAGTAGCCCGGAGATTGCATGTGCAGCGTGAAGGCGTCGCCGTTTCCGGGCAGCGTAGCGCCGTCAAGAAAATCGATGCCGAGCGACGCGAGCGCGTGCGGAACCGGGTCGGCGCCGGCAATGCGCCACGGCGCCGGCGACGGCGGCACGATGCCGCTCGAATGAGCCGTTGCGCGATCCATCATCCCAAGCACGGTGGGCATGCGGCCGGTATGCCGTCTCGTCAACTGAACGCGCATGCCTTCGACGACCGTCGCCGTCGAAGACGCGCCGTCCATCTCACCGTTCCATGCGGCAAGCTCGGCGGCTAACGAAGGGTCGCGATCCCCGAGCGCCTTCGAAACGTCGCGTGCCAGCTCGAGTTCCGGAAGCGAGAGTACGTCGAGCTGCATCTGCGTGAAGTACTCGACGTCGTAGGCGCGCCGCGCGCGAAGAAGCTGTGCGATGCGATAGGCGCGATACGGCGTCGCGAACTGCGGGCTCAGCGCCAAGCGGTACTTTGGGCCGTACATCCGGTTGTTGGCCGTCCATACCACGGCGTCGCGCGACGGTGCGACCTTCGGCAGGAGCGCAAACGGAATCGGCGGATACCGCTTCGCGAGATCGCTTGCGGGATGAAACCATCGTCCGCGGACGGGATCGTTTGGAATGCTGCCGGCGAGGACGTACGCCGCGCGCCCGCTGGTGTCGGCAAGCACGAAGTTCTGCGTCGGTCCGGGAAACTTCGCAAGCGCGGCGGTCGCGGCTTCGATCGACGGCGCGCGATCGAGCGCGAGGAACGTCAACGCCGGCGAGACGGGGTTTTCGTACGCGTTCCAACGCACGAGAACGGAGCGATGGTTGCTGGTAGTCGCGCCGAACGTATCGCGGGTTCGATAATAGCGCGCCCGCGAAGTGGGGCGAAAACGGACCGCAAACTGCTCGATTTGCCAATTCGACGGATCGAGTTGCGCGGGCTGCAAGAATGCCGAGAGCGACGTCACCGTGCCGTTCGTAGCGCCCCATGCGAGATTCTCGTTGTGGCCGAGAACGACGCCCGGGCAGCCGGGAAGCGTTGCGCCGGCCACGTGAAAGCGTGGCGCGCGAAGGTCGATGAGATACCACACGCCGGGCATGTGGAGTGCCAAGTGCGGATCGTTGGCGAGCAACGCGCGTCCGTGCAGCGCGCGGTTCGCTCCGGCAGCCCACGCGTTGCTTCCGACCGGTGCGCGCGAGTCGGAAAGCTCGCTCGTCAGCATGGCAACGTGCCGTTTGCACGCCGCACCGGGCCCAATGCCGCGCAGTCCCGCAGTAACCGGCGCGTCGTAACACGCGTCGGTCAGTGGAAAGAGTGCGCGCGATAAGCGAATGCCGCCAATGCGGTACGCCGCATCACGTGGTTCGATCGAGTTCCAATCGTCGGTGAGATCGAGTACGGTCGCCATCGCAACGGCCAGCGAATCCTGCGGCGTCCACGGCCGCGGCCGGTAGGCCAGCAAACGAAACTCGACCGGCAGCGGCTCGCGTTCCATCGCCGCATTGACGCCTTCGCTGAACGCGCCGAGGATTTCGCGAGATGGAAGGTCGAGCCGTTGCCACTGCGCCGACGCAATCGCCCGGACCGGCACTTCGCGTTCGAGCTTATCGTGCTCCAATGCCCCTTGTCCGAAAACTTCCGCCAGCTCGCCGAGCACGAAACGCCGCAGCAAGTCCATTTGGAAGAGCCGGTCGGAACCTTCGGCATAACCCTGCGCATAGAAGAGATCGTGCTCGTTCCCCGCCGTGACGTGCGGAACGCCGCGGTCGTCACGCGAGATCGTAACCGGTCCGCGCAGCCGCAAGCCGGTTATCGCTCCGGCGTTTCGCGCCTGTACCCGCATGCCGATGGCGGCATTGACGACGAATCCTAAAATGAAGAGCGCGCCGAGCGCAACGACGACGAGGACCAGCCGAAGGAGAAGCTTCGCCACAAACGCTCAGACGTCGACGAAGACGTCGTCACCTTCGACGATGACGGCAAACGTCATCAACGGCATTACGGCCGGAAGCGTCAGCGCGTCGCCGGTGAGCACGTCAAAGGTCGCACCGTGGCGCGGGCAGACGATGCACTCCCCCTCGAGCGTCCCCTGATCGAGCGGGCCGCCGTCGTGCGTGCAGACGTCCTCGATGCCGTAAATCTTGCCGCCGACGTTACACAGCAGAACCTCGCACGAGTTTGCAACGACGCGCCGGGTGGTGCCCGGCGCGATTTCGGAGACCTTGGCGACGCGATGCCTAGCCATACGCCGCTACCTTCTCCCAGCATCACCCCGAGTCATCCGGCCGCCGCCCTCGAGCGTACCAAGAATTGTAAACGCCCTCCACCTCTTTTTCAAAGGAGATTAAATTGAAGCGGACCGTAATTATGCTGCTCCTCGCCTCGGGCATGCTTGCCGCCAACGTGCTCCCCAGCGCGGCGGACAGCATGCAATCGTCGTCGATGATGATGACGACCCCGAAGTGCGCCGCCGGCGACCCGGTCGTCGGAATGAACACGATGACGAAGATGTACATGACCCACGATCAAATGAAAGCCAAGATGGCCGGAATGTCCCAGTCGCAAATGCAGGCCATGATGGCCAAAAATCACGTGAAGATGATGTGTCAGTCCCAGGCGAAGGCGATGGGCGGCAAAATGATGACGAAACCTATGTAGGCGGAATCCCAAACGTCCCGTCAACGACCTCGACGAAGTTGCGCTCTTCACGCAAGATCAGGCGCTTGGTCTGCGCGCGGTCGAAGTTCTCGCGCCCCTCCGGATCGTTCTTGAGGCTGGTGCGGTACTTTTCGTAGGACGCGAGGCTATCGAACGCGATCAAGCCCCACGCGATGTCGTTGGTGCCTTCGTACGGTAAAAAATACCCAACGAGATGGCCCCCGTGGCGCGGAATGATCCGGCCCCATTCCTCCGCGTATTTTTTGAACTCGTCCCGCTGGAACGGGTCGATCTGATAACGGATGATGCACACGAGCGCCATGAATCTTCCCCTCCCGAGATGTTAGAAGTCGCCTTTGACCCATTGCTGGGTCCAGCCGTCGCTCGGCGCGGCCCGTTGCAGCAGCGCTCGAAGCGCGTCGAGATCTCCGTTACCCGCGCGAGCTGCTCGGTGACGACGGCCGGCGGCGTGAGCGTTGAAACACTCGCCGTAACCGCAACGACGGCCGGGCAGCCAAATGGCGCTACCCCACACGCGGCTAGTGCGGCGGCGGGATTCGTACGGTAAAGGGCGGTTCCTTAAACGTGAACGCGCATGACTGGCTGACGTTGGCATCGACGACGGTGCAGCGCCACTCGTAGCGGCCCGGCTTGAGCGGAAGCGGACTGATGTTCATCGCAAAGGGCGAGTCGAGCGGGCTGCCGGGAGAGAGGCCCGTCGGGCGCCCTACCTCGAGATCGGCTTGAATCAACATCGGCTGCGGCGAGTCCGGTCCAGGCAGCAGCACCGGTTGGCCGTCGCTGTCGAGCAGCTCGATCCGCACTTTATGCTTGCGGTTTGCGGCTTCCCAAGGAACCTCGAACTTGATCGCCAGCGCCGACGGCGCCGGAGCGGGGCCGGTGATCGACCAGCCGCCGCCCAAGATGTACAGCTTGCCGGCTACGGCCTGCGCGCTGTCCGCGAGCATCATCGTGATCTTCCAAGTGTTTGGCGGGCTTTCCATCGCGGACAGCTTCCACGCCGCCGGGTATCCTACATCTTGTTACTTCTTCGCTAGGCTGAGCGTCGCACCGATCGGATCGGTCTCCCCGGAGATGGTCGTGGTCGGCTCGCCGCCCGAAGGGTAATGCCAGAAAAGCGTATCTTTTCCGTCTTGGTTGGGGCCGATGAGCCGATCGCCATACACCCGCTTGCTGCCGTTGTGGATGCGCGGAATCAAGAACTGCGCCACCTGGTTGGAGCCCTCGAGCACCATCGTGCTGACGGTCGTTGCCTGGCTTCCGTTGATCGAAAACTGATAGATCGTGCTGGTGAAGTTGTGTTTAACCGCGACTTGATCGCCGACCGCTAAATACTTGCCGTCCCATTGAACGCCGCCTGGCAAGTAGATCGTCTGATCGATGTTGATGAAGTTTAACGTACTCCCGCCCTTCGTCAACTCGCCGAGCCCGAAGACGCTGCCCTCCGTCTCGCCGTCAACGAAGAGGTTCCCGTTGTCGTCGTACGCGCAGTAATAGTCGTAATAGATATTTGAGTTCGAGTATGGCGTCGGCGTACCGCTCGCGTTCTTATAGACGGTGACGTTTCCGATTCCTTCGGAGGCACCCCAAAAGTCTGCGACGGCAAGATCTCCCGTCGTCGGGTCGACGGAACAACCGTTGGGACGTCCGTCAGGATCGCTGAGCACGCGGAGCGGCGACGTGCCCCCGTGCGCGAACTCGGTGATCTGATAGACGCCGTCGTTGGTGACGTTGGTCACGTAAACGTTGCCCTTCAAATCGACGCACAGGCCCTCCGGATTGAAGAAACCCGTCAGCTGTCCGACGAGCTTATAGTCGTGACCGTACTTATAGATGTCGACGACCTGCGCGATCAAGTCGGAGATGTAGAGCAAATCCGACTTCTTTGCGTCCGGGAGAATCCACGACCCTCCGCGGTCGTGACGGACGATGCCGCTTTGTACCCTTGCAGACGGCACGAGCGCCTGTTGGGGCGGCGTTCCGCCGCCGTTGCAACTCGCAAGCGCGGCGCCCGCGACCAAAATAACTACTGTAGACCGGAAATGGCGCATTGTTTACTCCTCAATTCTTGCACGATGGCATCGGCAAAGTGCCGTTGCGCGGGCTCGTGGACTCCCAAATAGAGTCCGGGTTCGATCAGTTCCACCTCGTTCACGCAGACACGATTCTCGTCGTCGCGCAACAAATCGATTCGCGCATAGAGCTGACGGCCCGGAACCGCTGCGAGGGCTTGAGCCGCAACCGCGAGCTCGGTAGACGTTGCTTGGGCTAACGACGTTCGAGCGCCGCCGACGACGAGCAGCGTATCGAACGGTTTCTTTACGACCGCGTGCGAGTAACGGCCGTCGAAAAAGATCAGCGCCCGTTCGCCATACGTGACGACGCTATGCAAGTACGGCTGTACGAGCACGTCCTGCGTGCGTGCCAAGTGCGCGAACCGCTCCTGGCCTTCGGCGAACGAAGCCGCGCCGCCGCGGACGAGCGTAACCTCGTGCGAGGCTGCACCCCTCGCGGGCTTGAGCACGAGGTCGCGCCAGCCGTGTGCCGCGGCAAGCTCCGCCAGATCGCAAGACTCTCCGCGCGAGACCCAGGCCGTCGGCACGACCGGCACGCCGCGCCGTTCCAGCTCCCAAAGGTACGACTTGTGGGCGTTCCAGCGCAGCACGTCGGGATCGTTTTTCAAGACCGTGACCGTGCCTGCGCGCTCGACCCAAGCGATGAACTCGTCGCAGCGCTCGTGATAATCCCAGGTCGAACGCAGGACGCACAACCGGCTCGCATCCCATTGCGCGTTTGCATCGCTCCAGGCTTCAACCGATACCGTCAGACCGCGCCGTTGAAGCTCGCTGGCCAAAAGGCAGTCGTCCGGATCGAGTGAGGGCACCTTTTCGCAGGTAACCAGGGTGCAGTCGATCACGTTCACATTGTAAGCGTGCGAGCGAACGGAGACCACGCAGAATCCAGCGAAAAACCGGGCTCGCTAGCACGAAATAGGAGGAATCACGGCAAAAAGCCCCCGTTTCCACGCTCTCGACCGACTCGACTGCTCGATCCTGCGCGCGCTCCAGGAGAGCGCACGCGATTCTTTCGCCGAAATCGGCAAAGCCGTCGGGCTTTCAGCAACGAGCGTCGCCGAAAGGATTCGCCGCCTCGAACATGCCGGCGTCATCAAGGGCTATCAAGTGCGGCTCTGCGCGGAGAAGGTCGGCCTTCCCGTGACCGCCTTTATTTTGGCGCGCCCCAACGGACCCGACGCGCGCTTCATCAAGGTCGCCGGCGAACGGCCCGAAATTCTCGCCTGCTACCGCGTCACCGGCGAGTTCTCTTTCATCGCGCAAGCCGTCGTCCAGGACGTCGCGCATCTCGAGGAAGTGCTCAACCATCTCGAGCCGGCATCGGTCCACGTCGTCACGCTCGTCGTGCTTTCAACGTCTTTCGAAGGGGCACCGATCGATCTGGACGGCGCGCGGCGATGAAGTACGTTCTCTTCTACGAATCGGCCGAGGATGTGCTGGTCAAGGAGTGGATGGATGTCTCGCAGCGAACGGGCCCGCCGGCATCGTAATGCGTCCGACCGGCACGGTCGCGTTTCTGTTCACCGATATCGAAGGCTCCACGCAGCGGTGGGAGTCGCACCGCGAGGCCATGAAGGCTGCGGTCGCGCGTCATGAGCGGATTGTGGCCGATGCGATAGCAAAGCACGGCGGTTACGTCTTCAAGACAGTGGGTGAGCTTTCTGTGCAGCTTTTGCCACGACGCCGGATGCGGTAAATGCTGCTCTCGACGCTCAACTGACCCTGGCCGAAGAAGATTTTGCAAGCGTGGACGGTCTAAGCGTGCGCATGGGCCTGCACGCGGGATGCGTCCAGGAGCGCAACGCCGACTGCTTCGGACCTGCCGTCAACCGCGTCGCGCGCCTCATGTCCATCGCCCACGGCGGCCAGATGCTCTTATCCGGCGTCACCCGCGACTTGGCGCATAGCGATCTGCCCGCCGGCACATCGCTGCTCGACCTTGGCTCGCACCGTCTTAAAGACCTCACCGAAGCCGAGCACGTCTGGTAGCTGACCATCGCCGATCTGCCCTCCGAGTTTCCTGCGCTCAAATCACTCGATGCGATTCCCAACAACCTTCCTATCCAGCCGACGAGCTTTCGTGGCCGCGAGCACGACCTTGCGCATCCTGCGAACAGCGCCACAGCCAAGCTGCAAAGCGCGAAGCGACTAAAACCTAAAATCCTCATCGCGTGCCTCCTGCAACCGGAACGGATCGGCGGGTAGCGTGGTTCGGTGCAGCCCGCCCACGCGCCTCCGATTGGCGTCGGAACTCAACGACGTGGTTTTTGGTTGACGAACTCGCCGAAATGCCGCAGCATTTCCAAAGCGGCCTGCCCTCGTTACCGCGCTGGCGCGCATTCGCGCTTCCGCGGCCTACGTACCGCGAAATAGCGATCTCCGTACAACTACGGATGCCGAGGCCTCGGACGTCGAGCTAGACTCAGTTTGTTCCAAATGAGGAGGCATTGATGCATTCTTTCTTTAGGCCAGGGGCCTTGCTGTTGGCTGCGGCGATCTTACTACCGGGTTGCGGGTCACCGCAGTCGCGGGGCATACCGAGCGCTAATGCGCCCTGGATGGCTCCCGATGCAAGGCCGCAGAATCTCCTCCATGTCTCCGATGGCTCGCGTGGCAAGTCGTGGATGTTGCCGGAGGCGAAAAACGTCAAAAAGCTGCTCTACATCTCGGATTTCAAGACGAATGATGTGTTCGTTTACAACTACGAAACGCGCGCGCTGATGGGACAGCTCACAGGTTTTTCCGGGCCATATGGGCAGTGCGTCGATCGCGTGGGTGATATTTGGATTGCCGAATATAACCACAACGACGTTGTCGAGTATGCTCACGGCGGGACGAAGCCACTCGACACTCTTCCCTCGGGAGGCACGGGAGCGATCGGTTGTTCAGTGGCTCCGAATGGCGACCTCGCGGTTGCGAACTTTGGAGTACTATCGACCGAGATCGGTACTATCGCGGTGTTTAAACATGCGTCCGGCAAAGCGAGAGAATACTCGAACGGGAGTTGCTTTAACCTCTATCCACCCGGCTACGACAATAGGAACAATCTCTATGTCGTCGGCGAGATTGGGTGGCCTATAGGGAATGTTTGTGAGCTTCGGGCGGCCGGCCATTCGATGAAGAAGGTCTCGGCGCCCGGAGACGGCTCGACCTTCCTTTTGCTCAAAGGTGGCGTGATGTGGGACGGTAAGTATCTGACCTTAACGGGTGAAGGTAACACGGGCGATAGAATAATTTATCGGGTAACGGAAGCTGCCTCCGGCGATCTCACATTCGTCGGCCAAACCGTCCTGTCCGACAACTGCGACGGCGGCTACATGGATGTCGTGCAGCCGTTCATTGTTGGGACGAGGAATACGCCGGTCAATAAAGTTGAGGGCACAGCCGTCGTCGGAGGCGATCTTTGGTGCTCCAACCGTTTCGACGTCTGGAAGTATCCCGCTGGCGGGGATCCCATCAGGACGATCCCGAACGGCGATGCCGAGCCCTACGGTAGTTCGGTGAGCATCGCGCCGTAAGACGAAAAAGGATGGCCAGGTGCGATCAGGTGTACTATCGTGCTTAGGGAACGTGCAAAAAAGCATCAGCGTAGAAAGAGTAATCACCGGTTCCTGACCCTGATATCGACCCGGAACCTCGCGGCAGGGCCGCGACCAGCACGAGTTATCCTATGGAAGGTTTCCCGGCGGATCGTACTTGATCACGGCGTCGCCACGAAAATAGACGGTCGACTGAAAGGGGGTCGGCGCGTCGTATTTCCAAACGGCAAGATGATCGAGTTGCGCGATCGTTCCATAGGCAGCAGGGTAGCCGAGGATGCTCGCCACCATCTCGTGGGTCATCCCGTCCAACACCCGGCGTTGTTTGAGTGCAGATTGAAAATGCGCCGGCCACTCCGGCAAGATGCTGTGGACGCTCTCAAAGTCCGAACAGAAGAAAGACCTCTATCCCGTTACCAGCGGCAACGACGGGGGTTCGGGCGAGACGTATCTGAACACATGCGGAACCAGGCAGTTCGGAATCTTCTGCGGTCCCGCTGGTTGGGGAACGCCACGCGGAGTCGGCGCCCTCTGAGCGAAACCGCATACCGGAGCTGATCACGCTACACGGATGCGTCCTCGTCGTCGGCTTCCAGGATGTCGAGAATCTTCGAAAGCTCGGGGCGAACCTGCATTACCGGGTGCCGTTCGCGCACGAGAGCCTGGTCGTCGGGCGGCATGCGCTCAACGACAAATGTTTCGAGCTTCGCGTTGAGCGCGGGCGCCGAACCTGCATCGACTCGAGCAGCTAACCACTCCACGACTGCCGCCTCGTCAGCGGCGCCCGCGACCGCATCGCGGAACTGGTCCATATCGAGACCCAATCGTCGAACGACGTAGGCGCTGAATCCCCGATCGTGGTTGAGGTACGCCCCAATGTTTCCACCGGGAAGCTCCGCTCGAAGCTTGTCGACAGTGCGCGGTAAGAGGTAAAAGCCGAGCATCGTCTCGCGCGGGCCGCGGGGCTTTTCCTTTCGCAGGTCAAGCGGCGTCATGGCAGGGCCGCCGCGGCCGCTTCGAATGAAGCGTATCCGCGCTCCGCGCGCAGCATCTCCGCGATCGCCTGATCGAGCGTTTCAAACTCGTATAGCCCCGAAAGCAACGCCGCGTCGTCAATTGCGTTGCGAATCAGAAAGGCGGGAACGACCGTGACCGGCAGTGTGCGAAACTCTTTGGTGCTCGCGCGGACGGCCGGCTCGACCGCTCGCATCGACGCCTCCAACTCTGCCGGCGCAACGCCGGTCATCTGCGCTACCGTGGCGACGGCGCCGCTCTGCGAACCCAGCGGCTCACCGCGCAGGAGTATGGCTTCGGCGACCTGACGGCGCACGTCGTGCCCCATTTCCGCCGCCGCAGCCACCGCGAGGTTTGCATAAAGGGTGCGGTCGTTGCCGCGAATCCAGTTCGAGGTAACGGCGATGCCGGTGATGGACTCCGAACGCTGGTACATCCGCCCGAGCGACTCCGCCGAATATCCGATCGGTTCGCCGTCCTTTACCATGGCAATCCGCCACTCGACGTCGAGGTCGCTCGAATATTTCGCGCGCAACCGATCCACCGTCAGATCGCCGAAGTACGACCACTGGGAACACACGTCGTAATAAAACAGAAGTTTCACGGCGGAAGGATTCTGCCGCCTTTCGCAGATGTCCGGCAGGCAACTGCGGCACAACCGGGGGCACGGCAGGTGAAGTGTTTTCTCACGGGCGCTTAATCCACAGGTCACAAGGGTAATAAGCCAGTCCCCTCGCCGTTCGAAGGATGAAGGCGAGGTCGAGAAAGGGCGAACAAATCATGCAAACCATCCCGGTCCTGCTCGTCGCCCTTGCGCTCAATGGCCAGAACGCCGTGACTGGCCCCGATCCGTATGCCGACGTGAACGCCATGCGCACGGCGTTCTCGCACGTGCGGTCGGTCGTGGCGACCGAACGCTTCAACACCGGCGGAACCGTAGTCGTCAAGTACGCTGCTCCGAACCGCTTTCACATCACGATGCCCCGCTCGGAGATCTCGCTCGCGGGTGACGTCGAGTATTCGAAGCAACCCGGCCGCCCCTGGAAGCGGTCGCCCGACGGTGCCGAGCACCAAGTGCTGCTGATGGCGGCCTGGCAGCTCGCGGGACCGCCTGAGCTCGATATCCGCCAACTCTTTCTGATTACTTCCCTTGGGAGCAAGAGCGTGGCCGGCGCCCCGGTTCGCGGATACCAGCTTTATGACACGGCGGGCGCATACGACGAAACCATTTGGATCAACGCCGATGACCTTCCGGTGGCTGCTACTATCACGTCATCCGAGCAAACGATCTCGATTCAGTACACGAACTATAATGCATCAACGATGATTGCTATGCCCTAAAGTCTTGGGAAACGGCGGGGGAACCTTCGTGCCGGCCCTGAAGGCCTGGTTCAGCCGACCGCGAGCGGCCGGCACGAAGGAGTACAGCTATGAGTCGTAAGTTCATTGACTGCCGCGAGTATCCCAGCGAGAGTAAGTGCACGATAGCGATCTCCGCCGACAACGAAGACGAGCTGGTGGAGGCTGCGAGGCAGCACGCGATCGCCGTCCACCAACACGCCGACTCGCCAGAGCTGCGGACGATGCTGAGGTCGGCCGTGAAAGAGGGAAGCCCGGCTTAAACGACAGGATTCCCTTCCTTGACGATCCGCATGGTCGTGCTCTGCGCTTTGGTAATCCTAGCGGCGCTCTTTGCGACCGGGACGGCGCGCGCGCAAAATGCGTGCAATCAAGGAACGACCTACGACATTCGGACGTGTTGGAGCAAGCAAGACGTTGCGGCGGAGTCGAAACTGCAGAGCGCTTCCGTCAGGGTAACGACGGCGCTGCAGAAGGCCGGGATCGATCCGGCACCCTTTGCCGCGGTGCAAGCCGCGTGGGCGACGGCGCGCGACAAAACCTGCGCCTTTGAATACGAGCAGTACCTTCCCGGCACGATCGCGCCGCAGCTCGGCGTCGAGTGCGACGTTCGCATGACGCGCGCTCGCACGCAACGCTTAGCGGCGTTGCTGGCCGCATTGCAAACCAAAGGCGCGCGGCCGGCCGAACTACCCGTCGGAGCCGCGGCAGACGCCGAGCTTAATCGCGTCTATGGTCTTTATATAGCGCGTCTGACCGGCGCGCAGCGGTCGGCGCTGGCGGCCGCGGAGGCCGCGTGGATAACCTACCGCGACAAAGCCTGCGCGCTCGAGCGCGGCGAGTGCCTGACCGAATTAGAACGAGAACGCGTCGCCGAACTCGAGGCCTCTTGGGTCGGCGAAGCGTTCTGGTGATCGCGCGTTTACGTTCGGTTCTGCGTGCGCCAGCGCAGGATGCCGCGTTCGATGAAGCTGTGATCGGCCGTGTCTGCGCGCCACGCTTTGGTAAACTCCGCGGCTTCGCTGTGCGGACGGCGCTGTGGCGGCAGGTCGGCGAAGCGAATGCGCATCGGGACCTTAACGCCCTCTCCCGAGACGATCGCCTGCTGCGTGGGCAGGCTCGGTAAAGCCGAAAGCATCTCGCGTGCGATGTCCGGGACGGTCCTGGCAATGAACTGCTGATCGGTGTCGCTTCCCAAACGCAGCGCAAAGACCGTGCCGCATTGCGAGAGCGCCGCCAGCGATAGCTCGGATGGCCGCTGCGTGATCAACGCTAGCGAGATGCCGTACTTGCGGCCCTCCTTGGCGATCTGCGTGATGATCCGAACGGTTTGCGCAAAGCCGAGCCGTTCGTCTGATGGGACGTAGCGATGCGCCTCCTCGCAGGCGAGCAGAACGGGCGGCAGTTGGTCGCGCTCGGCCCAGATGCTGAAGTCGAAAAGAATGCGGCTCAGAGTGGAGACGATTACGTCGGCGATCTCCGATGGGACTCCGGAGAGATCGACGATCGTGAGCGGCTTGTCGTTGACCGGAACTCGCAATAACCGGCCGATGATCTCCGCCAGGATATCTTCTTCGGAGGAGAACAAGAACTCGAATCGCCGGTCGTGGCGCAGCAGCTCGATGCGCGCCTTGAGGCGCAGATATGGTACCGAGGTATCGGGCTTCGTAAGCTTGCCCATCTCCTCGTTGATGAAACGTAAGAGTTCGTGAACCCGAAACGGTACGGGCGTGTCGACGGTAATCGGCACGCCGAAGCGCGGGCGCCTGGTGTAGTTACGGCGAGCCCACGCCATGGCGTCGCTAAGAATCAGCGCCTGCGACTGTTGTTCGCCCTCCGTCCCTCCGCGAATCAGTACTTTGCAGGCTTCCTCGAAATTGAACAGCCAGAGCGGCAACTGAAGGTTATCGATCCGGATTACGTCGGCGACCTCTCCAAAGGCGCCCGCGTACTCGTTATGCGGGTCGATCAGCACCACGTGCGCTTTCGGGTTCTTTGCAAGGATGGCCGACAGAATCACGGTGAGAGCGCACGACTTGCCGGAACCGGTCGTGCCGACGATGGCGAAATGCTTTGTGAGCAGCTCGTCGGTAAGGATCAACGCAGGGCGTGCCGCGTCCTGATAGAGCGTGCCGACCTCGGCGTTCGATGGCCCGGGTTCGCCGTAGACGGCTCGCAGATCGGCGTCGTTCGCGACGTAAACCGGCGCGCCCGGAACCGGATGGGTCGATACGCCGCGGCTGAACTTCAACCCGGCCCCGGCGCCGGCGATCTCCCCTAAGAGGTTGACGACGAGAAGGTTCTCGGTTCGACCTGGGCTTTCGGCCTGCTCCTCGCTAACGATGGCAACGACCGCGCGCTCTCCGTCGAAGGCTTTTACCAGCGAGCCGACGCGGACCAAGTCCCGATTGGACCGATCGCCATCGAGACTCACGGTCATGCGGGAGCCGCCCACGGTCGTTACGCGTCCGATCACCTCATCCATACAGGAGCGCCACTTCTACGGGAAACCAGCGCTTCCCGTACCTGCGCGCCGCGTCTCCGAGTTGGCTTGCGCCGCGTTTTCGGATATGATTCGCGTAATGATTCTGCAGCTTGCACGCTTTACGGACGTCGCCCTCGTCTTCCTCCGACTGATGGTGGGCCTGGTCTTCATCGACAGCGGCTACAACGACCTCAAGAGTCCCGACGAACGAAGTAAGGGCCTAGGAGTGCCACGGGGCTTCGCGCTTTTCTTGGGGGCGGCCGAGCTGCTCGGCGGAACCGCGGTCGTCATCGGTTTTCTAACGCAGTTGGCATCGATTGGATTGATCTTGATCATGCTCGGCGCATTTCAGAAGAAGATATTCGTCTGGAAGACGGGGTTCTGGGGGAAGGACGGCCTCGGGTGGAACTACGAGCTCATCCTCGTCTCCATGCTTTTGGTAATTCTCTGCACTAACGGTGGCCGCTTCGTAATCTAGCCCGGAGGTACAGCAAATGAGAACCGCATTGCATGTGTGCGCCATTGCCTCGCTGCTCTCGATGGTAGCGTGTTCCGGCGGGGGCACTACCGCCAAGGCCGGTCCCGATTCGGCGGCGCTGCTGGCCGCCGGTTCCAACGACGCCGACTGGATCGTTCCGGGGAAGACGTACGGCGGAAACCGCGTGACGGGCCTGAGCGAGATCTCTCCCGCGAACGTCGCGCAGCTCAAGAAGGCGTGGATTACCGACGTCAAGGACGCCGGCGAGGAAGAGGCGTCCCCGATCGCTTGGGACGGCACGGTCTACGTCTCGACTTCACACGACAACGTGCTCGCACTCGATGGAAAGTCCGGCGCTCTGCGCTGGGCGTACGCCTACAACCCCGCGTACGAGCTGCAGTATCCGGTCAATCGTGGCGTCGGCTTGGCCAACGGCAAGCTCTACATCGTCACCCAGGATTGCCGGCTGATTGCGATCGATGCGGCCACCGGCAAGCAGTCATTCGACGTGCCGGCCTGTCACGACACGAGCAACACCTGGTACTCCACCGCCGCGTACGTTTATAAGGATAAAGTGATCGTCGGCACGTCGGGCGGCGACCTCGGCGGCAGCGGATTGGTCAGTGCCTTCAGCGCGCAAGATGGGTCGCGCTTGTGGGATTGGCATACGGTCGCGCAGCCGGGCGAGCCCGGACACAATACCTGGCCCGGCGATTCGTACGTTCACGGCGGCGCCGCCGTCTGGGCCGGCCTTTCGATCGATCAGACGACCGACACGCTCTACGCCGCACCGGGCAATCCCGGTCCGAATCTTACCGAGTTTGGGCGCAAGGGCCTCAACCTCTACTCCGATTCGGTCGTCGCGCTCGATATCTCCGGCGACGCGCCGCGCCTAAAATGGTACTACAAGATCGTTCCCAACGACGTGCACGACAACGATCCGTCGATGCCGCCGGTCCTCTTTACCGGTAAGGTCGGCGGAGCCGATCGAAAACTCTTGGCGGTTGGCGATAAGGCCGGTGACTTCGTAATTCTCGATCGCACGAATGGCAAGCTCGTGAGCCGGCTCGTCGTGAGCAATCAGCAGGGCATCTTCACGACGACTCCATCGCTCGAGGGTACCTTCGCCTGTCCAAACCACGGTGGCGGAATTGAATGGAACGGCGGCTCGTACGACGACGCCGTCAATCTGTTCTTCATTCCGAGCACGCAAGAGTGCGCGATTTGGAAGATCATCTATCCGGCTGCCGTTCCATACGTTCCGGGGCAGCCGTTCACTGCCGGACCGCTCCCCAAGCGCCGGCCCGCTACCGGCGTGCTGACCGCCGTCGACGTAAGTACGGGCAAACCGGCATGGAATAAATCCTTACCCTACCCGGCGCAAGGCGGCGTGCTCGTAACGCGCAACGGCTTGATCTTTACGAGCGACGCGAGCGGTCGCGTCTACGCGTTCGAGCCGAAGACCGGGCGCGAACTCTGGCACGACGACGTCGGCGCTTCGATCGTCGCGCCGATCTCCGCCTACCAAGCTTCCGACGGCCACGAATACGTCGTCGTTGAAGCGGGCGAAGCCGGAAATCAGCAGACGCCAAACCTGCCCAAAGCGAAGGGGGCGCGCGTCGTAGCGTACAGCGTCAGCACGTCGCCGACCGTCATGAACGACGCAACCGGACAACCCGCCGCGACGGTCGCCGGCGCGGGGAACTCCGAAAGCGCCGCGGGCGGCACGGCAGCCGCGACCGTAAGTGCTCCCTACACCACCGCGCAAGCCGCAGCCGGATCGAAGGTTTACCTCAAGCAGTGTCTTTCGTGCCACGGCGCGCATTTGCAAGGCGTCTCCGGCCCGGCGCTCACCGGTCCCGGTTTCGCGCACGCCAGCCTCACGATCGCTCAACTCTACGGCATCGTCTCGCAGCAGATGCCGCTCACCGCGCCTGGTTCGCTCTCAAAAACCGACGACGCCGCCGTCACCGCCTACATTCTCTCCTACGACTGCGTAAAACCCACCGGCACGTCGCCCCTATCCCCCTCAACCGCCGCCGCCCTCTCCACAATCAAACCCAGCGCCGAGTCTTGCCCTCCAAAGTAAGAGTGCCCCTGTGTCATCCTGAGCGCAGTCGAAGGACGAGTTAACCTGAGCGCAGTCCTGAGCGCAGTCCTGAGCGCAGTCGAAGGACGGTCACCGCTTCCTCAGCGCCTCAAACGCCACGGCGATCGGTTCATCGACGCCATCCGTAATGGTCCGTAAAAGCGTCCTTTTTCCCGGCGCGTAGACTGCAATGGTGTTGTTGCTTTGGCTGCTCACGTAGAGATTGCCGATCAAGTCGAAGGTCAGCCAATACGGCGCGTCGAGACCATCGGTTATCGCGTACTTATACGCCATGCGCGGACCGCCGTACACCGTAACGTCGGAGCTAGAGCCATAGTTGACTACGTAAAGGTTTCCAAATCGGTCAAGAGCCATCCGCGATGGATAGTCGATGTTGCGGGAGATGACGCGTTTGACGCCGCTGGTTCCCGCGGCGAAGACCACGACGTCTTGCCCTGACCAGTTGAGCACGTAGAGATCGCCCCTAAAATCGAAGAGCAGGGCGTTGGGGCTATTGAAGTGTGAGGAGAGCGTACGTAGCACCTCGCCGCTGCCGGGAGCATAAACGGTAACCGTACCGTACGAAGCGTTTGCATTGGCGACGTAGAGATTGCCCGACTTGTCGAAGGCGAGCGCGGTTGGCTCCGAGACACCGTCGCTGATGGTGTGGACCGGGTCCGTTCCACCGGCCGAATAGACGACGTCGACGTCGGGCATCATTTGGAAGAGATAGAGCGTGGGGGCCTACCAGCAAGTGATGACGTAGGCCGATCGCACGCTTCGGACCACTCGCTCAAGTGATACAAATTTGGGAAGCTTGCCGGGACAGGGCTTACGAGGGCTTCGTCTTTCGGATGGCATTGGTGAGCAGTAGTCCAAGGAAAAGCAGCACGAGCGCGATGACGGTGGCTTTTAGCCCGTTGTTTCGGAGGAGGATTGCTATCAGACAAGCGCAGATGATCGCGCTAAACGCAACAATCGCCAAGCGTGTCCTCTTGGTCATCTACGACTCCTTTCGACTAAGAGAAACAGCGAGCTTTTTTGGATTACGCTGATAATCATTCTCCTTTACTTGATCGCTCGACCGCAGGTTGGGACCCCCAAAATTTTGCCGAGCTACTCGGACTGGCCGGCCTATTAAGGCGCTCGGCTGCCAGAATCAGCCTGCCTGCTCGGCTTAGCAACAGGGACTCCAGGTCCACACGCGGTCGCTTTTCCGAGCAGCCGAGGCTAGAACTGGCGCTAAGGAACTCCCTCCTAAGAGGGTAGGGTTATTTGCATTTTACTTTCAGAGTAGCTATGATATGAAATCGAAAGGGAATCATGAGGTGACGAACGTCCGCCAAATCGTTTTCGTGCAATGATCCTCGCTGCTGTCCAGCTGGGCTTTAGGACATGCAAGAGCATCCGAAGCCGCACTACTGTTATCAGCGGTGTCGACCTATCGAGGAGCTGTCGCGCGTTCCCTACGGACGACGCGCCGATCACCGGCAATAGCATGAAGCAGGTCATTAGCGTAAGTCGCGATCCTCGTGCAACGCCGGTTCGCGCGAAAGGGCAACGATAAAATGCCGGAGACCGCGGTCGCAAGAATAATGCACGCGCTCCGTGAGACAGGCGGACTGCAAGGCAAGGATATCGCCAACGTCGCTAACGTTTCGCCCGCAACGGTATCTCGGTGGGCGGGCGGTCAAGCCACACCGCCGCTGCACACACAACGCATTATCTCGGATCTTCGATACATCATCGATCGGCTGGCTGATTTTTATGAACCCGACGAGACGCGACTATGGCTCAATTCGCGACACAAGCTTCTGAACAACGAAAGGGCGATCGACCTCGTTGCGGCTGGCCGAACCGAGGAAGTTCTCGCAGTTATAGACAGTCTCGATTCCGGCGCCTATCTTTAGGGCGGCCCAACGATCGTGGTCGCGCCCCGCCGCCCGAGAGATCCAGAACTGCTCGACATGATCGACTCTCGCCCAAGAACAACCTATCGCGGGCGAATCTGGCGTGTGGTGCGAGAAGGGCGCGATCCGATGCAATTCTCACGCGCGGGCGGCCGCTGGACCCTAGAGGAAACGGACGCCCTCTACACATCGCTTGATGCTAACGGTGCAGTGGCGGAGATCCATTTTCGATGGTGGCAGGTAGAGCCGGTACCGCCGTCACGAATCCAAGCGAAGTTGCACGAACTCACCATTGAGATTAGTGACGTTGTTCGCTTCGATATACTGGACGAGCTTGTCCCGCTCGGGGTCAACGTCAAAGAGTACAGTAGCCTCAACTATCAGCGCACGCGGGAAATTGGTGAGGCGACGAAGTTTCTCGGCGCGAACGCACTGATAGCGCCAAACGCGCGCTGGCCATGCCTAAATCTCATTGCCTACAGCCTCAAGAACCTTGATAGCCTACAAATACTGGATGCTCACCTGGTAGATTGGGACAAATGGCGGGCAGAGACACGCCTAATACGGCGCACTAAAGCCGGCGCTCGTGAGGCAGACCTAAAGGAGAACCAACGCGGACGATATCTCAAGGCGTGAACATGCCGGATGCGCTAGCGTTCGGACCATAATGTAAACGACACGATCGCATGGTTGTTGCGATCGGCGGTCCAAAACCGCTCGCCGTCATAGGCGACGCTACGCGGTTTAAACGGAAACGATTGCAGCGTTTCGATCGATGACGCGGCGGCGTCGACGCCGAGCCGCTGGAGCTGACCGTCGACCCAATCTTCGTCTACAGTCGCCAAATAGAACGCACCATCGACGATTGTCATACCGACAGGGCGTCTTTCGAGCTGCACTTCGCGTACAGGCGCACCGCCCTCGTTGAGCTCGATCAGCTTCTTGTCCCACGCTTGTGAGAGATACAATGTTCCGTTTGCATAGGCTAGAAACGATCCGGAGAAATCCGGGCACGGGAAGCAGGCGGTGAATCCCGTGTCGGGTGTAAACGAATAGACGTACCGCCGGTCGCGTTCCAGGTCGGGCTCGTCAATCGCCGGCGCGAGGATCACCCGAAAGTCCGAGCCGGTGTAAGTCACACCTAACGATTGATGTGGTGGAACGAATTCGCGCCGGATGTTCCATGTCTTCGGATCTAGCGCATATAAACGACCGTTCGCGGCGCTCGTCAGCCACATCGATTGGCCATCCCAAGCTAGACCCTGCGGGCCTTGCAGCGGCGAGGCGTAGCGGACGAGGCCGCTCATGCCGTTCCACTTCCGTGCATCTTACGCTTCCTCTACAGAATTCAGTGTCTGCCGTTTTTCCAAGTCATTATTCTACCACGTTAAGGCGCAAGACCCTAGATGTCGACCGCCTCAGCGACGGTCTGGTCTACGCTCCATCCGCGGCCCTCGGCAGTGAGCTTCTCAAACTGGTCGTCGTCAATGATGCTCCGCAACGATGCCTCAACTTTGTCATACTCTTGCTGCTCGGTGTAGTCACGCGGCGGGTGTGCCAACAAAGCGCCCTGCACGAAGCCGAACAAGCCAGTAATCCGCCGCACTTGGCCGCGATCTTGCGTCGTTGAACCCAAAGCGGCGGCTGCCAGCAGATGTTGCACGGCGGTGATCGTTTCGCACGCATTTCCCAGCTCGCAGGTTACGTGAAGCGCCTCCCTGGCCGACGCTCGCGCGTCGTCAAAGCGCCCGAGCACGATGAGGTACGCGTTGGTTGTATTTTGTTCTGCCGCTGCGCGCGACGCCAAGAGAAGCAGTGCTGTCCCGATCGCGAGGAGATTAGTGCTGACGGAACGTCTCATGCACCCACACCTTTTCCGTGTCGAAGATTGAGTAGAGGGCGTCGTAGGTGGGTAGGTGGTAAGGCTGCGGCCAACTCTGTGGGGCTTTGAGACTCGAAGGTGCCGGGCTCGGTGGAGGACAGCCTGGAAGTGGCGTTGGCGAAGGCCACGAGTTTGGCCAGTCTGGCAGCCATGGATTCGTATTGTATGACCCGGCCGAAGAAGATTCAGAGTCGGCGCGGGATACTACACAAGCCCCGCGGCAGTTCCGGTTTCGGTCGATTTCCGGGGGCGCCGCGGTGAATCAGTTCTAAAAAGCGCGTGGGCTCCTGAAGCTAGGATCTATTACTTGGAAACCTTAATGCGCACCGCATTAGACTGGTTCTGATTTGACAAGCTGAAGAAGTAGCCGCCCGTATCCAAGGTGACCGCGAGGTGATTATTCGGGATCGCGATAAGCGTGTAACTACCAGGTTCGGTCACACGGTAACCCCAGTAGTCGATCGGCGCCCATTCCCCCACCGTCGAATTGTCCGCAGGCTCAGCAAAGGTCAGAGTGTGTGTGGTCCCGGGAGGATATCTCCGGAGATCGCTCGGCGACATTCGGTAACCGACCGTCAAGTCTTTCGATGGAAGCGGATCGCCGTGGCCGTCCAAAATCTCAAGCCGGAACATACCCCAGGGTGCCAGAGCACTAAGACGGTACGTCTGACCGGAATTATTGTGGATCGTCAAGCGTATCTTGATGGGCTCTCCCAGCCTGTACGCTGCCTTATCGGCCTCCATGCGGATACTGAAGGTGCCGGTGCCAATCGTCTCACTTGATTGAGCCTGCGCCATGCTCATAGGGGCGGTCGCCATAGCGAGAATTACGAAGATAGCGCCTTTTAACACGCAGAGCCGCCGTTTCACGGCGTTAAGGAGAAGACGGTTCCGTCGTTGTCCGTGCCGCCTTTTACGGTCGTGCCGTAGAGTGTGCCGTTCACGTTGATGAGGCCGGCTTCCGGATTCGCGCCGTCTCCCGAGGCGCCAAAGCTGTGCAGCACGGTTTCAACCCCGGACAACGTGATCGAGAAGACCGTTCCGCGGCTGTTTGTGCCGCCACCAGCCGTTGTACCGTAGAGTGTGCCGTCGACGTTCAAAAGGCCCGCCTCCGGTTCGACGCCGTCAGACGTGCCGCCCTTGAAGCTGTACAGTACTTTTTCCTTGCCGGACGGCGTGATTGAGAACACAGTGCCGCAGCCATTGTTACTTGATCTGCAGCTTGCGCCGCCGTTTACGGTCGTGCCGTAGAGCGTGCCACTGACGTTGATTAGGCCCGCCCAGGGGTCTTCACCATCCCCGGCGCCTTCTTTGAAGGCGTGGATAACGGTTTCTTTTCCGGATGGCGTGACCGCGAACACGGTTCCGTAAAAGCCCGAAGCGTTTCCGTCGGAAGTTGTACCGTAGAGAGTGCCGTCGACGTTGAGGAGGCCCGCGAACGGGGCTTTGCCGTCCCCCGATCCACCGAAGCTGTGGATCACTTTTTCCTTGCCGGACGGCGTGATCGAGAAGACCGTGCCACAGCCGTAATCATCGCACCCGATACCGCCTCCGGCTCCAGTTGTGCCGTAAAGCGTGCCGTTCACGTCGATCATGTCAGCCCGCGGTCCTGCGGCGTCAGCCCCGCCGGGTACGAAGCGGTGGAGCACCGTTATGGCGCCGGAGGCCGCGATCTTGAAGACCGTGCCTGCGTTGCCTTTTCCACCCTCTTCGGTCGTGCCGTAAAGAGTGCCATCCACAACGGTAAGGCCGGCGTACGGATACCTGCCGTTGCGGTCCAAGCTGAAGCGGTGGAGCACGGTTTCCGTGCCATACGGCGTAACCGAGAAGACTGTGCCGGAGCCGTGACAATTGTACTTGTGCCTGCAATCGCCGCCGACGAAGGTCGTGCCGTAGAGCGTGTCGTCCACGATGACCAGCCCAGCGCGAGGGTTCTCACCGTCGGCCATGCTTCCGCTCCCGCCTGCAAAGCTGTAAATCACGTTCTCGACCGCGCTTGCTGCGTGTTCGCGCACGGGTGCAAGGGATCTATTTGCCGGGGCCAGTCGCGATTGCGTCGCTTCCGCACACCCTACCAGTGTGAAAATAACCGCAGTCGCTAATGCGGCTAAGCTGCCCGTGCGCTCCATCTCTTGCCCCTCCTGCCGCTTTAACGCTTCGACGCCGCACGTTCATGCCCCGTTCGTTGCGCGAGAAGTAAGACGGCTTTCTCTAGGCGTTCGCGTTCAAGCTTTGCCTTCTCATGCGTACGTAGATCTCGCGCTTCTCTGGCGTTTCCGATAGTGAAGATGGGGGGGCTCGTCGGATGACCTGCTGTCCGGGGCGTTCGCCGCCCTCCGGCGAAAGGTGTCCTTGGCAATGCACCCATCGCCCATTAAACGCAACGGCCTGGCGGATCAGGTGATCGAGCGCGTACGCGCGCTCGTAGCTAAGGGAACGTACCGCGTCGGCGATCGTCTGCCGCCCGAAGGGGAGCTGTGCGTGCTCTTCGGCGTCGGGCGATCGACGATACGCGAGGCCATGCGCGTGCTCGCCAACCGCGGGATGGTCGATGTTCGGCACGGCGAGGGAACGTTCGTCGCGGCGCGGGCGCTTCGCGAGTCGCTTGAAGAGCGGCTCGACGGCGCGGCGCTGGCGGACATCTACGAGGCCCGCCTCTTCCTGGAGCTGCCGCTAGCGGAACTCGCCGCGCAGCGCCGCGATTCGCGCGATATCGCGGCTATGCGGGCCAGCCTGAAGAAGCGAGCCCAGGCGATTCGCGCCGGCGACGTTGCGCGCTACACGGAGGCAGACTTCGCCTTTCACCTTGCGGTCGCGCGGGCGGCGAAGAGCCCCGCGCTGCGCGAGGTTTACGCTTCGTTCGTCCAGATCGTCCAGCCGCTCATGGTGGCAGCGGTAACGCCCGACTACGTGCAGACCGAGAACGATCCGCTTCACGCCGCGCTCTGCGAAGCGATCGCAAAAGGCAACGTGGCCGAGACGCGCCGCTTGGTTCGCTCCCATCTGAAGAAATCGCTGAAGGACGTCGGCGCCGGGCTCAGCACTTAAGTACAGCAGCCGCTGTGCCCCCGTACAATTACGGATGCCGCCGTTCGCCAGGCCGAGCTAGACTCATTAGGCACACGCCGGAGCATTAGGGCTTCGGGAGGGAAGGGGAACAGATGAGAGTCTCAGTTCTTACCGGCTACATTCTAAGCGCCGCCGTAGCTCTCGCAACGCTCATCGGGTGCGGCGGATCGCAGCCGGTCGGCGCGCCGGGCGTGACTCCGCAAGCACGGGCCCACGCCGATCGTGGCAAGTCGTGGATGCTGCCGGAAGCGAAGAGCATAAAGCGCCTCCTCTATCTTTCCGATTCGGGAGCCGACGTGTTTGTGTACGACTACGATAGTTTCGAAAAAGTCGGAACGCTAACGGGCTTGGATACGGCGGCCGAGGAGTGCGTGAACGCAAAAGGCGACGTCTGGATCGTCGAGGACAGCGGCGGCGACCAGGGAGGTGGCAACGCCGTCGAATACGGGCACGGCGACACGACGCAGCTCAACGAAGTGGCCACCAATCAACCACCGGGCAGCTGCTCGGTCTCACCCGACGGCGATCTCGAGATTACCGACGGTGGAATCCTCCAGCAATCCGGGTACTTCGGCCCCGGTGAGGTTCAGATTTGGAAGAGCGCGTCGGGAACTGCCGTAGATTATGCCGCAATCTCAAACTGTCTCTTTTTGAGCTCGGGCGGCTACGACAATAAAGGAAATCTCTACGTCATAGGCACGTCGAAGGAGGGAACGGCCGGGATTTGCGAGCTTCCCGCCGGAGCCAAGGCGCTGATTCCCGTCGCGGTAGACAAGTCCATCACGAATGCCACCGGCATCATGTGGGATGGCAAGTACATGGCCGTCACCAACTCCGACGATTACGTGACGATGATTTTTCAAACGCAGGAGCGGCGCAACGGGAAAGCTCTGAGCGTCGTCGGCAGCACGACGCTCGCCGATAGCTGCTTTGGGGACGAGGTGTATATTTCACCTCCGCCGTTCATCGTCGGGAAGAGGAATACGCCCGTTAATACCACGCAAGGAACGGCTGTGGCGGGTTTCAATTTCATCTGCGGCATCAATCCCAGCAAGTTCCGGACTTGGGCGTACCCCGCCGGAGGCAGTCCTGTCAGAGAGGCCAGTGTCCCCGACGCAGGTGGCGAAGCCGTCAGCATCGCGCCAAGCCACTAAGTCATGATTGGAAAGAAGACTATGAAGAGTTTGCAGCACGTCGCCTTGCTGACCACGACGGCCGCACTGGCGGCCTGCGGCGGGACGACACCTCCCGTCGGGATATCCGCGGGAGCGGCGCCGCCCGCGACGCCGCGCCAATCGGTTGGCGGCGCCCGCTCGATGCAGCTGCTCTACGTGGCCGAGAACTCGCTGAGCAAAATCGACGTTTACGACGCGGGGAAATACGACGCGGGGCCGGTTGCGGAGATTACCGCCGGCGTCGACGATCCGGTGGGCCTCTGCATCGGCGCCGACGGTGTTCTCTACGTGGCGAACAACAGCTCCAATTCGATTTCCGAGTACGAGCCCGGCAAGACCACGCCGTTCCAGACGATCACCGACGGTCTCGACTTTCCGGAATACTGCGCGCTCGATAGCCGCGGAAACCTTTGGGTGACCAACCTCGCCGGCAGCGTGACGGAGTACAAAAAGGGGACGACAACCCCGAGAACGACCATCACCAACGGCGTGTCGTTGCCTACCGGCATCGCATTCGACCGCTCCGGCAACTTGTATGTCGCCAACCTTGATGCCGAGAGCGGCTATGTGGCGGTTTACGCAGAGGGAGGCAAGGTGCCGAGCAGGACGATCACCGATGGGATCTGGGACGCTGACGGCATTGCAGTCGATACGAAGGGCACGCTCTATGTCACGAATCTCGTCACCCAGACCGGCAACTACGGCGACGTCGAGGAGTACAAGGCCGGGCAGAATCAGCCGTACCAAACGATCGGCCACCTGGACAGTCCGGAGGACGTAATCGTCAACAACGCAGGCTACGCCTACGTCTCCGAAAACCATACGCCGGCGGTCGTCGTCTTCAAGCGCGGCTCGACGAAGCCTTGGCACGAGTTCCGACAGGGAATGAACGGCCCGGCAGGCATCGCCTACTACGTCGGCACGCCTCCCTAATCGCCGGCCACGTTTCATGAGTGAACTACAAGTCGCACTTGAGCGGTGGGCGAATTTCTACCTGACCATGGCCGCGGCAGCCGCTACTTTGATCGGTCTGTTGTTCGTCGTAATTGCACTCATCTCCGGCGGAACCGTGAAAGACGCAGCAGACGGCATGGCCAAGGTTCGCGTGTATCTTACGCCGACCGTCGTCTATTTTGCCTCCGTATTTTTTGTTGCCGCGCTTTTGAGTTTCCCAGATCATACGCGACTGACGGCCCTTCTCAGCCTCTGCCTCGCGGGCGTTACCATCGTCTCCGCCAGCGTCAAGATTCTGTAGGTCTCAGGACAACAGGTCATCTGATGTCTTGATTGAATAGGGTTTCCATGGAGGGGAAATCCGTGCGCGTCATACTGTCTCTCTGGATCCTTGCCGTTGCGGTTTCGGGATCCGTCGTTCTTGGAGAGCCGGGCAGCATCGTTCTTCCGAGCGGATGGACCATTCCACGGCCGCAAGGCATGATGACCGAGACGGGTACGATGCCGCAGGGCGCCGCCGCCTCGCCGGATGGAACGGCGCTTGCCGTGGTCGAATCGGGCTTCAATCCCCCGGCGTTGGGTCTCTACCGCACGGTCGATCTCAAGCAACTCGCGTCGATCGCTTTGAAGGGCGCGTTCGGCCGGCCGGTCTGGCTAAGCCAGCGCCATGTCCTCGTCGCGGGCGCGAACGCCGATGCGCTGTTCGACGTCGATCTCGTCACCCGGACCGTGCGCGCCATCGCGATGCCCAACCATTCCTACCCCGCGGCCGTCGCGACAATCGATGGGCGCATCTTCGCGGTGGCAACCGACGGCGACGCATCGGTCCGTATCGGTACGCTGACAAATCTGCCCAAAGCCAAGCCGGTTCACGTCGGCGGACACATCGGCGGCCTCGCGTTCACACCCGATGGCAAGACTATCTTCGTCTCGAACCGCGCGAGCGATTACGTCGCGGCGATCGATACCGCAACGCTGGCCGAGCGTCGCATCCGCACAGGGCTTCATCCCTCCGGCCTTCTCGTGACGGGCGGCACGCTCTACGTAGCAGAGAGCGACGCGGATTCGGTCGGCGTCTACGACGTCGCGAGCATGAAGCGGCTCGCCGGCGTTTTCGTTGGAGATCGCTCGGCAGGCGGGCGGCTTGCCGGCGTCTCTCCCAACGCGCTTGCGGCCAAGGGCGACACAATCTTCGTGAGCCTCGGCGCGGCCAACTCGATCGGTGTCATTCGCAATGGACGGTTGGTAGGACGCATCGCCGCCGGTTGGTATCCGACCGATATCGTGCCGGTCGGAAACCGCCTGTATATCGTCAACGGCAAAGGCGAAGGGACGCGTCCCAATCCCTACCTCTCGCGACTCTCGTCGAACTACTACGACTACGTTGCGGCGATCGAATACGGATCGATCAGAGCCTACGATCTCTCTGCGCAGCCGGCCGGCTTGGGAGCGCCCCAAGGCGCGCTGGGCTGGCAGGGATCGCCGCCCGATACCGTCGTGCGAAACGACGGCCCGATCAAACACATCTTCTTTATTTTGAAGGAGAATCGTTCGTACGACCAAGTGCTGGGTGACGTTTCGGAAGGCAACGGCGATCCGAAGCTCACGTGGTTCGGCGCTCGCGTCACGCCCAACGAGCACGCCTTGGCCGCGCGCTTTGGACTCTTCGATAACGCCTACGCGAGCGGCGAAGTCAGCGAGAGCGGCCACAACTGGAGCGATGCGGCGTACTGCAACGATTACGTGGAACGTGTCTGGCCGGTAATTTACGGTAACCGCGGCGCAAACGACGACACGTTGTCGGGCAGCGGCGCGGCCGTCTCGCGCAACGGCTTCATCTGGCAGGTCGCGCAAGCCGCACACGTCTCATTCCGCGACTACGGCGAGCTTACCGACACGCCCAACCTCACCGGCTCGGGCACCAGCCACGCGCCGAGCCTCGAAGGCCTCTACGATCCGCACTACGTCGGCTGGAACTTGAGTTACAGCGATTTGGACCGAGTCAAGGAATGGCGCCGCGAGTTCGACGCTTTCATAAGTCACGGCACTCTGCCGCAGCTCGAGTGGATCTGGCTTCCGAACGACCACACCTACGGAAGCCGGCCCGGCAAGCTGACGCCGGCGGCGTACGTTGCGACCAACGACTACGCGCTCGGGCTCATCGTCCACGCAATCTCCCATTCGCCCGTCTGGCGCTCGTCGGCGATCTTCATCATCGAGGACGACGCGCAGGACGGCCCCGACCACGTGAGCGATCAGCGCACGACGATGTTCGTGGCCTCCCCATACGCGCGCGGCGGGGTGATGCACGCGCACTATTCCACGGTCAGCCTGCTCGCGACCATCGAGCTCATGCTGGGACTCAAACCGCTCTCAACCTACGACGCAATGGCCGTTCCCTTATACGACGCCTTCACGCCGAAGGCGCGGATGCAACCCTTTGACGCCATTGCTCCGAGAGTAAGTCTCACCACCCGAAATGGAACCAACGCCTACGGCGCAAAAATCAGTGACGCTTTGAACTTCAGCCGTCCCGACGCAAACCCGCCCGGCGTCCTGTCGCACATCCTTGCGCACAATCGTTAGAGTGCGTCGCGCGTCGCCGGACGACGCCGGGCCGATCGCCGCGTTAATGGTCCAGCTGGGGTACGACGTGCCGGCACCAGCCGTCGCCGCCCGCCTGCAGCGCCTGGGAGAGCGCCGCGAGGTCTTCGTCGCGACCGATGGCGAGCGCGTCGTCGGCTGGGCGGGTCTTTTGATCGACGAGCCGTTCGTCGAAGGCTTCGGCGCGTTCCTCGAGGGCTTCGTCGTCGACGAGGCCGCGCGCAGCCGCGGCATCGGGGCTGCGCTTCTGGAAGCCGTCGAAGCCCGGGCGCGCGAACGCGGCTGTACCGAAATTCGGGTGCAGTCCAACGTCCTGCGCGAGCGCGCGCACTCGTTCTACGAGCGCAACGGCTACGTGAAGGTCAAGGCGCAGTATCAGCTGCGCAAGCCGCTGTCACGGTGAAACCACGACCGAAGCTAAAGCGTATAGGGATTCCATGAGAACTGCAGTTTTAACGGCCTTGATCCTTGGCCTCGTTCCACTGGCGGCCGCGGCGGCTCCCGTGGCGCCGGAAGACCTCTTCAAGATGACGTTCTTGAGCAGCGCCCTGATCTCGCCCGACGGCACACACGTGCTCGTCGAGTCCTCGCGGATGAACGGGCCGAAAGATACCTACGATCGTACGATCGACCTCGTCGACGTCGCAACCGGAACGCTGATACCTAACGTCACCAAACAAGTGGGCGACGGCGACTACGATTGGATGCCCGACGGCAAGAGTTTCGTCTTCGCGCGCACGGTCAAAAAGCAGAAACCGCAGCTCTATCGATATACCCTTGCGGGCGGAACCGTCGTCCAGTTGACCCACATCAAGGACGGCGTCTCGGGGCCGTCGGTCTCGCACCATGGCGATCGCATCGCGTTCACCGTCACCGAGTCCGACCCGGGCCACGACGCGTACGTCGATTTTAGCAAAGCCGGCTTTACGCCCAGCAGTTCGCAGAAGAAGAGCGACGTGCACCTCATCGACGAGCTTTTCTTTCAAGCCAACGGTGCGGGCTATACGTATCAAGACCATCAGCACATCTGGACGATCGATGCCGGCGGCTCGCACCCCAAAGCGTTGACCTCGGGCACGTACTCCGAGAACTTCGATGCCTGGTCGCCCGACGACAAGACGATTCTCTTCGACTCGTTGCGCTACGCGGCGGTCGACAGCGGGCCGAACGACGTCTACGTCATCCCGTCGACCGGCGGCGCCATGCAGAAACTCACTTCGGCGCAGCCGGCAAACAACGGGCTCTTCTTCGACTCCGGCGGGCGGCACGTGTACTATCTGAGCGGCGACGTGAAGGACGCCGCCCAACTGCCCGCGCTCGTCTCGGTGAACCGTGACGGCTCCGACCCGCGGGTCCTCGTCGCGAGCGACACCGTCTCTTGGGGCGATTCGCTCTTGGCCGATATGAAAGAGGGCGGCGGCTTCTGCGGATCGCCGCTGCCGTCGGGAAATTTGGCCTTGCTCAACATCGACGGTCCGGGCTACGCCAACCTGCGCACGCTCGATCTTACCACCGGCGCGCTGCACGACGTCACGCCGCCGCACGGTGAAGCCTGGTCCTGCTCGGCATCGCGCGACGGCCGGCTCGTCGCCTACCTCTATAGCGACTTCACGCATCCGGCCGACGTCTACGTGGCCAATCTTAGCGGTGGCGCACCGCGCCGCCTCACGCACGTGAACGACGCGTACCTCGCCTCGGTCACGCTCTCGCAGCCAGTAGAGTTTACCGTCAACGATGCCGCCGGTTTTCCGGTGCAGGCGTGGTTCATGCCGGCAATCGGGGGTACTCCGGGGACAAAACACCCGACGCTGCTCGACATTCACGGCGGCCCGGAGACGCAGTTCGGCGAGACGTTCTTTCACGAGTTCCAGCTCTACACGTCGCTGGGCTACAACGTCGTCTTTGCCGACCCGGCCGGCAGCACCGGTCACGGGTACGCTTTCGAAGAAGCACTCGAAAACGATTACGGCGATGCGATGTTCCGCGACGTGCAGGCCGTGATGGACGCGGCCGTACAGCGGCCCGACGTCGACCCCTCGCGCCTGGCCGTGCTCGGCGGCTCGTATGGCGGCTACGCAACGCTCTGGGTGATCTCCCATACCGATCGCTATAAGGCCGCCGTCGCCGAGCGCGCCGTCAGCGATTTGCAGAGCGAGAATCTCGCGGCCGATTTCGCCGGCAAGAACGGCCTGGGCGGCGGCTATTACACCTGGGGTGCGCCCTGGGACCCGGCGAGCACCGACTACGCGAAGTTCTCACCGCTCACGTACGTCGCCAGCGTCCACACGCCGCTGATGATCCTTCACGCCGAGAACGATACGCGAGCCCCGATCGACCAGACCCTGCAAGAGTTCACGTCGCTAAAAGTCTTGGGACGAACCGTAGAATACGTAGCGTTCCCCAACGAAAACCACGACCTCTCCCGCACCGGCTCCCCAATCCACCGCATCGAACGCCTCCGCCTAATCATCAACTGGCTCGCTAAATATGTCTGAGCGCAACAATGTCATCCTGAGCGCAACAATGTCATCCTGAGCGCAGTCGAAGGACGACCCCCTCACTGTGACATCGAGCCTCATAGCGCAGAAATCACTTTGCCGTAGCGGGCATGCGAAGCCCAACGAACGTAGGCAGCCCGCTTTTGATCGCCCGATTTGAATCCGTTAGATGGATCGATCTCCTTATCAAATGGAACGATCGCAGTGAATGGCACACTTATCGACTTCAAGCCGACGCGGCGCTGGGCGACGGAGGCTTCGGAGCTCAAAGGCACCGCCGACAACAGCGCGCAAGTCTTCTCTCAGCGGGAAATTGCGCTCCGTTTCGATAAGGCGCCGGAGTCTCATGCCGCCAAATACCGGACTTCTGCGAACCAAGGCGCTAACGCCGGCGATTGGCGCGAGCGTTGAGGGCATCGACCTCAGCGCGCCGCTAACCGACGACGCGGTGGCGCAGATTCGCAACGCGCTCGACGACCATCTCGTGCTGTTCTTCGAAGGCCAGTCGTTAACGCCGGTCCAGCAACGCGACTTTGCGGCGCGTTTCGGCCCGCTTTACATTCACCCGTTCTATCCGGGTCATGAAGCGGCGGCCGAAGTGATGGTGCTGGAGCACGACGCGACGCGCCGCGCCAACAGCGATCGCTGGCATAACGACGTCACCTACCTGGAGCGCCCCCCGCAAGCGGCAGTCCTCTACGCCGAAGAGATTCCCGAGATCGGCGGCGATACGCTCTGGGCCAATATGTATCTCGCCTACGAGACGCTCTCCGAGCCGTTGCGGCAGTTCGTGTCGCAACTGCGCGCCGTGCATTCGTTCGCGAAGAACTTCACGCCGGAGCGATTCAAGGCGCTGGGGATGGAGGACCGGCGCGATCGGATATATGCCGAGCATCCGCCGGTTTCACATCCCGTCGCGCGCACGAATCCCGCGACGGGGCGCAAGGCGCTCTTCGTCAATCAAGACTTCACCGCGCACGTCGAGGGCCTTTCGCCAAACGAAAGCGAGGCGCTGTTGCGCCTGCTCTTCGAGCACATGGCGAAGCCGGAGTTCCAAGTTCGCTGGCGCTGGAGCGAAGGCACGGTGGCGTTCTGGGATAACCGCTGGACGCAGCACTGCGCGCTGGCCGACTACTTTCCGAATCGCCGCCTCGTGCGACGCGTCACGATCCTCGGCGAACGCCCCGTTTGACGCCGGCGCTCGCGCGGCGCCTCGGCGTCTCCGACGTCGTGCTCATCGTGATCGGCAGCGTCATCGGCTCGGGAATCTTCCGCACCCCGTCGGTCGTCGCGCAGCGAATCCCGATACCGGGCTTGATCCTCGTCGCCTGGGCCTGCGGCGGAGTTGTCGCGTTGTTTGGAGCTTTCGTGCTCGGCGAACTTGCCGCGCGCCGGCCGGCGGGATGCGGCGCCTATGCCTACTTGCGCGACGCGTTCCATCCGGTCGTTGCGTTCGCGTACGGCTGGTCGTCGCTGCTGGCTTCATTTACCGGCGGCATCGCCGCGGCGGCGGTGCTCTTCGCCGGCTACTTCCTCTCGTTGACCAGCCTTGGAGTAGCACCCGGCGTGCTCGCGGCCGTTACGCTTGCCGTGGTGGCATTCGTGAACTGTTTCGGCGTTCGCTCCGGCAGCAACGTGCAAGGCGCACTAACGGTGTTAAAGATTGCCGCGCTCGCCGCGCTCATCGTCGCGGGTATTGTCGCGCATCCGGCCCAGGGTCACCAAGTCGCGGCGCTTTCGAGCTCCACGCTCGGTATGCTCGGCGCCTTTAGCGTCGCGATGATTCCCGTGCTTTTTGCCTACAACGGCGCGATGGTTGCCAACTTCATGGCAGCTGAAGCCAAAAACGTTACCTTCACGTTGCCGCTGGGGCTCTGGCTGGGAATTTCCGGCGCGGCGCTGCTCTATCTTTTGGTAAATGTCGCCTGCCTTCGCGTACTCGGCGTCGAGGGCTTAGCGAACACGTCCGTTCCCGCATCGGCCGTGCTGCGCGCTGCGGCCGGCCCCGCGGGCGCGCAGGTTGCATCGTTTGCCATTGCCGTTTCTACGCTCGGGTTCATCAGCAATCGAATGCTCACGATACCGCGGCTCTATCACGCAATGGCCGAAGACGGACTGTTCTTTCGCGCGGTGGCGTGGATCGATCCGCGGACGCGCGTGCCCGTCGTTGCAATCGCGCTGCAAGCAGCGTTTGCGATGCTCTTGGCGCTCTCGGGAAGCTACGAGAACATCCTTAACTACGTCGTCTCGACGTTCTACGTCTTCAACGGGCTCCTGGCTCTCGCGCTCTTTATCATTCGCGCTCGCGATCGAGATGCGGACGGCGCGCAAATCGTGCGCTTCCGCGTGCCAGGGCATCCGTTCACGACCGCGCTCTACTTGCTGGTTTCCTGGGGCGTCGCGATCGCGACCTACGTCGCCTATCCGCGCGACGCAATCGTTGGAATCGCAATTCTGCTCAGCGCAGTACCCGTCTATTTCACCTGGACGCGCGCTCGACGGTTCTGAGTGATGGGCCTCCCTCGCGAGGCAGCTGAGCGGGCGGCGCCGAACCATCCTTTCCGCCGATCCGTTCGCAAGAGCGAGGAGCAAGTTAGATGAAGAGCCTAGACCTTATCCGCGGTGCGATAGGCATTAGTATGGCGGCAGCATTGCTCGCAGGGTGCGGAAATGCTGGAAGCAGTGCAGTGCCGGCAGCAAACGTCACCGCTAATTCTCTGCCGTACCACAAGACATTCTATTATACGGGCCAGCGCCAGACGTTCACGGTGCCGGCCGGCGTGAAGTGGCTTACCGTAGTTGCGCTCGGTGCAAGTGGTGCAAGCGCCGTCGGCACCGACGAAACTTACGGCGGCCGGATTCATGCCGTTATTCCAGTGACTGCGGGAGAAAGGCTCGCGATATTCGTCGGAGGCGGCGGCTCCGGAGCGAGCGGCGGCTTTAACGGAGGCGGCGCCGGCGGTGGCGCTGCCTACGACTGCTATTGCCATGGGTACGGCGGGGGTGGCGCCTCCGACGTGCGGCAGGGCGGTGACAAACTGCGCGATCGCGTTCTCGTGGTCGGAGGTGGAGGCGGTCAAGGCGGGAGAGGCACCAACTACACGACGGGTGGCGGCGGCGGAAAGGGTGGTTTCAGCATCGGGGGCGCGGGCGATGCCGGCGGAGGCGGATCGTCGTATAGCGGCGGCGGCGGGACCGGCGGTACGCAACATCACGGCGGATCTGGCGGCAGCGGCGGCGAGGCTAGTGGCTCGTTCAGCTGCAGCGGCGCTCCGGGCGATGCCGGGTCGCCGGGTCAAGGCGGCGCTGGCGGCGCCGGTTGCTCTGGGAGCTACAGCTACGGGGCCGGCGGTGGCGGCGCCGGTGGCGGTTACTTTGGCGCGGGCGGCGGCGGAGGTGGCGCTGGTTGCATTTACTGCGGCAAGCCGGGTGGCGGCGGCGGCGGCGGATCGTCGTACATCGAACCGAGTGCTAAACGCTTCAGCGGTTGGCAAGGGTGGAAAAACAAGAACGGCAACGGTCTTGTCGTCTTCGGTTGGGAATGAGCGGCTCGCCGCTAGGTCGTGCGCTGATCAGCTGCGCCGCGGTTGCAGCGCTTGCAGCGTGCGGCGCGTCGCAGCCGCTGGTCGGTGCGCCGGGCGCCACAGCGCGAACCTCCCCGCACGCGACGAACGCCGATCGTGGCGATCCCTGGCTTTACGTAACCGGGAACGCAAATAACAGCGTCGTTATCTACGACTTGGCTCGATCGGGTTTCCCGGTAGTCGGCACAATTACAAACGGCGTGAGCAGTCCGGGTGGCGTGGCGGTGGACAAGAACGGACAGGTGTACGTCGCTAACGAGACCGGCACGGTCACCATTTATTCGGCTGGCAAGAGTACGCCGAATCTGACTCTCTCCGAAGACCTCGAGTTCCCGCAGAGCGTCGCCGTCGATGCAAGCGGCAACGTCTACGTCTGCAGTCGGGGCAGCTCGCCGGCCATCGTAGTCTTTCCGCCCGGCGAAGCGACGCCGTCCAAGACCATTACGAACGCCCTGATTCAAGTTCCCAATCAAATCCAGTTTGACGCCGGGGGAAATCTGTACTATGCGGACGGCAACACCGGCGTATCCGAACTCACGGCCGGCTCGCAGAATATGACGTCCCTTGGCTTACAGGATCTACAATCTCTACGAGGTCTTGCACTCGATCGTTACGGCAATCTCTACGTCGGTACGTACGGCAGCAAACTCGACGGTGCTCGTGAGTACCTGCGTAAGCGTCACAGACCGATCCGAAGGCTGCGGGATTCCCGAGGGTCCGATCTCTACGCAAGCGGCGAAGTGAAACACCGAGAATACATCTTTCTTCCCGACAGCTACAACGCGACGGTTAAAGCGTTCGAGCCCGACTCACGAAACCCGGCGTTCGTTATCAATACGTCGGATGCCCAAACCAGCGTAGGCGTTTCAATAAAAGCAGCCGGCGTGCCTTAGTTCGACGGGAGGTGACGAAGGGCGGCCGTCGTGCTATTATCGCAACGAGGTAGTTGACAATGGAGCATCTTCGCACTCGGGCGTGGGCTCTCTCGCCCGTCCTTCTTATAGCCTTGGCCGACTGTGGCGGAATCGGAAAGGCGAGTCCAAGCTTCTCGCCTCCGGCCGGAACTGCCGCTACCGCAAGTTCGATGGCGTCGATCGCGAGCCCCATGCCGCGGCGAGTCCGAAAAAACACGTCCGCGACCACCGATTGGGACTCCTTCGGCTTCGACCTGCAGCGCTCGGGCTTTAATCCAGTCGAGTCGACCGTCGGCGTGAACAATGTCGGCACCATGCAAAAGCTTTGGAGCTTCAACGTGGGCTACAACATGGTCCACGAGCCGGTCTTGGCGTACGGCGTATCCGTGAATTCGCAGTCGACGAACATCCTGTACGCCGGTTCCGCGGATGGATCGGCGATGTACGCCATCAACGCGAGCACGGGTGCGGTTCTGTGGGAGCACACCGTCTCATATTCGAGCTACCGTTGCGCCAATCAAAAACTGCAATTCTCGATCGGCGAGACGCCGGCAATCGACCGCGGGAAAGGCCTGCTGTACTTTAGCGACGGGCATAACGACGTGCATGCAGTGAGCCTGGCCACGGGAAAGGAGGCCTCGGGCTGGCCGTTGAGGATCGCCGATTACCTGCACGACCACAATTTCATGCACGGTGGTCTCACCTACAACTCGTCGAACGGTCTGCTCTACGCCGTGACCGGGTCGACCTGCGACATTTCGCCCTGGTATGGGCGCATCGTTGCCATCACGACGACTGGACCGAGTGTCGCGGGCACCTTCTATCCGTTGAGCGGCTCGTCACAACAGGGTCAAAGCGGCGGCGGTATCTGGGGGCCGGGCGGCGCATCGATCGATCCTAGTACGAACGACGTATTCATTGCGACCGGCAACGCGGATACTACGATGGGAGCGCAGCAAGACTCCGGCTACGCAGAGCAGGTCATCGAACTATCTGCTACGCTCGGTACGATTATCGCGAGCAACTATCCACCGAACATCCCGATAATCAAGGGCGATATGGACTTCGATTTCGGTGCGACGCCGCTCATCTTCACGCCGAACGGATGCCCGGAGATGCTCGCCGCCGTCAACAAGTCAGGGATGTTCGAGCTTTACGACGTCTCATCTATCAGCTCCGGCCCCATTCAATATATCGCCATGTCGATCCCATCGACCAAGGGAGACTTTGTCGGCGTGCCCGCCTACGACCCGGTTACCGGTTACGTGTACATCGGGCTGCCGGCGACCGAGGGCATCTACCACCCGGGTTTGGCAGCCTTTAGCATCCAGTCGAACTGCACGCTAAATCCCACACCGGTTTGGAGCGCAGATTTCGGACCCGACGGTGCTCGTTTGAGCGGGGCGCAGACGCCACGCTCGCCGATCTCAGTCGCGAACGGCGTCGTTTATGTCAGCAACTATTCGCTCAAGACCGAGTATGCGTTCGATGCGGCAACGGGCACCCAACTATGGAGCACGGCGCTCTCGGAATATGGAACCGTCGGCACGGTCATCGCGAACGGTGTCGTCTACGTCGGCGCCAGAGACGGCACGATAACGGCCTGGGCACCACCGGGAAGCAAGAGCAGGAAAAGAAACCTGCAGACCCGCTAGAGTTGTGCGGCCGGTTAGCGTTTACAGATTACTAACGTTCGAATAGCCGCGTGACCCGATTGCCGGCATGTAAGGGTTATCTGTGCAGCCGCCGAAGAGTTCATGCTTCAGGAGGCAGATCAGATGAGGATTTTAAATCATCTTGGCCGCGGCACTTTAGGCATTTGCGCGGCTGTTGCAATGCTCGCGGGTTGCGGCGGTGGAAGCGGCACGCCGCTGAGTCCATCGCCTGCCGGTCCTTCGACAACGCCTGCATTCGCTGTGCTCTACAGCTTCGGAGGCGAGACGGGAGACGGCGTGTACCCAGCTGAGGCCCTCATCAACGTCAACGGCACGTTCTACAGCACCACACGGTTCGGTGGTTCTGGTTCGTGCAGTGGCAGCGGCTTTTCCGGATGCGGAACGGTCTACGCGATTACCATGTCCGGCAAGGAAACCGTGCTCCATAGCTTCGCGGGCGGCTCAAGCGATGGCGAAGACCCGGAGGCGGGTCTTCTTGACGTCAAGGGCACGCTCTACGGCACGACCGAAGAAGGCGGCCCGAACGGCGCCGGAACCGCCTTCTCGATCACGCCCTCCGGCACGGAGACCGTGCTCCACAGCTTCGGCAGCGCCTCGGGAGACGGCGCATACCCGGCGGCGGGCCTCATGAATGTCAATGGCACGCTCGACGGCACGACCAGTGAAGGAGGCGTTTTCAGCTGCTCGGGTGAGGGGTGCGGCACGGAGTTTTCGATGACGACGTCCGGCAATGAAACAGTGGGATTCAACTTCGACTACAAGGACGGCGCATACCCGATAGCGGGTCTGATCAACGTCAAGGGCACGCTCTACGGCACGACCGTTAATGGAGGCGCAAAGAGTTGCTCGAGCCAGGGCTGCGGAACGGTGTTCTCAATCACTCGGTCCACGGGGTCTGGCGTGGAAACCGTGCTCCACAGTTTCGCGGGGGGCAACGGGGACGGCGAATACCCGCATGCGGGCCTCATCAACGTCAAGGGCACGCTCTACGGCACCACCTTCATGGGGGGAGCGAGCGGCATTGGAACCGTCTTTTCGATCGCGCCTTCCGGCAAGGAAACCGTGCTTCACAGCTTCAGAGGCGGTCCCGATGGAGTCTACCCAATGGCGGGCCTGACCGTCTTGAACGGCACGCTCTACGGGACCACGCTATACGGCGGTACAGGCAAGTGCGAAGGCGGATGCGGGACGGTCTTCGCGATCACAACGTCCGGTAAGGAAACCGTCGTTCATAGCTTCAGCGGCTCCGGAGGAGGCAAATACCCACAGGCGGGCCTCATTAGCGTCAGCGGCACGCTCTACGGCACGACCACGAGAGGCGGCGCCAAGCGCGACGGAACCGTCTTTTCGTTATCGCCGTGAAACACTTCAAGGACCGAACGCTACGAATACTGGGAAATCAATCTCATCTTTGATCGTTCTCGACACCTTGCCGCTGCCGGGAGCGTACTCGGTAACCGAACCAAGGAAACTGGTGTCGCCGTAGTTTGCGACGTTCAGGTAACCTGATGGGCCGAACGCCAGCGATTGCGGTTGGTGAAGTCCGCTTGTTATCGTGCGCGATACCTTGCTGCTTCCGGGAGCGTAAACCGTTACGGTGCTATTGCCGTAGTTCGCGACGTATAGATTCCCCGATCCATCGAACGCAGCTTCGGTCGGCACGCTCAGCCCGTCGGTTATGGTTCGCGACGGAGTAGTGCTCCCCGGTGCGTATTCTGTAACCGAAGAAACGTTCATTTTGCTATTTACGATGCGATTCAGGACGTACAAGTTGCCGGCACTATCGAGCGCTAATCGAATGGGATACGCAATCCCGTCGCTGATGGTAAGGAGCAACTTGTTCGTGCCGGCCGCATAAACGGTTACCGTACCCGTGGAAGAACCGGGATTATTCGCCACGTAGACGTTTCCGGAGCTATCAACTGCCAAGGCATCTGGGTAATTGACATCCTTAGTGAGCGTGCTGACATAGCCGCCATCTTTCGTTTTGTAAATGGTGACTTTTTTGTAAGCATTTGCCACGTACAGGTGGCTATCCGTTCGGTCGGCCGCGACGTCAACCGGATAAGATACGTTCTTTGTAATCGTCCGCAGCACGACGTTCGAACCTTTGGAATAAACGCTAACCGTATTGCTCCCGGTGTTGCCCACGTAAAGGTTGTTCTTGGCATCAAACGTCAGCCGGAGCGGAACGTTAATGCCTTCGGAGATCGAGAGGAACGGCGAGTCGGTGCCCGGCTTGTATACGGTTACGGTGCCGTAATTTATTACATAAAGATTCTGGGTTGCCGGCGGCGGCATCTTGTCTTGTGGCAGCGCGCCCGCTCCACCGATCGCCGGCTGCGACTCGCCGCAGCCGGCCAACACGGCGGCCAAAAAAAAGCGTGTCGCAAAACTACTGACGCGTGACGTGTGCATCAGAACGCTTTCGTGCCGTTTTGAGGAAACCAATTGCTATCTCCCAGCAAGGAAACGTTTACTCAGGCCTTCAGTATACTACTCTTCGGAGCCTTGTAAAAGGCCCCACGTATTCCGCGGACCCGAAGTAGAAATAGCAAACGGCGTCGTAACCAGGCCCGGCCGGCTGCCCGATGGAACTGCCGCTTCTGGAGGCAGGAGGATGCAAATCTCAGTTTTCGGCCGCTGTGCGTTGAGCGCGCTTGTACTAGCCGTGTCGGCAGAATGCGGCGGATCGCCGACGTTCGACCGATCGGCGAGATTGCCGGCTCAAACACGCAGCTCGTCAGACCAGAGTGGGTGTTCGTGAAGTGATGAGCTTTGAGGCTTAGTCGACGGCTTGCTGCGCATGCGGTTAGCGCCGCCATTGCAATCCTTGCCGGATGCGGCGGCGGAAGCGCCACGCCAGGTCCGGAAAACGCCGCCCGCGCGGTGGAAAACGCACGCCGGAACGGCGCGTACGGCGTGGTGCACAGTTTCGGCGTCAGGCCGCAAGACGGCTCCGTGCCGTATGCCGGCCTGATCGACGTCAAAGGAGTGCTGTACGGCACAACCATCGTCGGCGGCGACGAGTACGATGGAGGAGTTGTCTTTGCGATCGCACCTCTTCCAACGACGCCATCCGGTACTGACGCCATACTCCACGGTTTCGGAAGCTTTCACGATGGCGCTAACCCATACGCCGGCTTGGTCGACGTCAAGGGAACGCTCTACGGCACAACGACTGCTGGCGGCGCGAATCTGGTGGGAACGGTCTTCGCGATCGCGCCGTCCGGCGCCGAAACGGTACTTCACAGTTTCGAAGGCTCCGGCGACGGCAGTTCCCCATATGGCGGCTTAGTTGACGTCAGCGGAATGTTGTATGGCACGACGCTTGACGGTGGCGCGCACAACCAAGGAACGGTTTTTACGATCACCCCGTCGGGCGCGGAAACCGTGCTTTACAGCTTCGGCGGCGGGTCAGGCGACGGCGGCCTTCCATACTCGGGTTTGACCGACGTCAACGGAACGCTCTACGGCACGACATATCAAGGCGGCGCATACAACGAAGGAACGGTGTTTACGATCACACCCTCCGGCGCGGAGAGCGTAGTCCACAGCTTCGGGGGCGGCTCAGGAGACGGCGCTGGGCCGCAGGCGGGCGTCATCGAGATGAACGGTACGCTCTATGGCACCACGTATTCCGGGGGCCTATTCAATAACGGAACGGTTTTCGCGATTACGCCGTCCGGCGCCGAAACGGTACTTCACAGCTTCGGGAACTGTTGCCTTTACGGCACGCTTGCCGTGCCGGATGGCGCGAATCCATACGCAGGTTTGGTCGGCCTCAAAGGCGTTCTCTACGGGACCACCGCCAACGGGGGCCTTCGAACAAACGGCGGAACGGTCTTTGCGATTACACCATCCGGCGCGGAAACCGTGCTCCATTACTTTCGCTCTTCGCCGGACGGCTATCGCCCGTACGGAACCCTGATCGACCTACAGGGAACGCTCTATGGGACGACTGCTGGTGGCGGAGCCAGCGGCGACGGAACGATCTTCGCATTAACGCCGCCGTGAAGTGCCAGGTCTACACATTAGTTCCTGGCGAACCGAGGCCTTGGCCGTTCTACCGCGGCTATTATGACAGCCATTGCAATGCTGGCCGGCTGCAGCGGAGCGCAGCCAATGATCGCGTCGAAGGCGACGACCGCCTCAACCAGCCATGCGCGTACGACATCGACCTCGTACGGCAACTGCCCGGCGGTACAGGGAGGCACGGGCATTCTGCCCGACGGCGACTTCTCCGAAGCGATGAATCCCGGCGACCACAACATCACGCCGAACAAAGGGACGGTTTTTGCGCCCGATTGGGAAGTCAGTAAGGGCAACGTCGACTTCAACGGTACGACCTACTGGGACATGGACGGCTTATGCAGCGTCGATCTTGACGGCGACCTGACCGTGGGTGGCATTAAGTCGAGCGCATTTCGAACAAAGAAGGTCGGAACGTACAAGCTATCCTTCGTGATGTCGGGCAACGGCCATTGCTCGCCGACGATCAAAACGATGAAGATTTCCGTTGACCACCAGTTCGCGACTTTTACCTGGGATACGGCGAGCGGTTACGACGTTCAGAATGGGGACTACGCAACCGAAGCGTGGCAATTCTATGGGAGGCCGTTATCGACGCTGCACTTTGTCAGCCAAGACCCGCCCGGCAGCGGGTGCGGCATCGTCATAGCCGGGATGGCGGTGACACAGAAATGATAAGGATTTCGCTTTTCAGCAGCTGCCTACCAAGCTGTTACGCAGCCGTTACCGATGAAGACTTTGCGATAAAGTCGGGCTCGCAGGCTATCGCCGGGAAAGTGCGGGCGGTTGGCGGCGGCGTCTCACTTAGCACGACTTGCGATCTTCTCGCGAAGAGCGCTTCCTTCAAAGGCAAACAGTTGCGCGGGCGAACCCGGATAAAATACTCCAGCCCGAACTTCAGCCAAACCTTTCACTAGCCGTCGCCAGCTCCATAAAACGGTAGCGCAAGAAGCCGCCACGACGCAAGCGCCGAACCGCAACGGGGAACGCCAATGATTTCGCACCTAGAATGTTCGCGCGACGCATCGCATCGCCGGCCGGCGGATGCGCTCGCAACCGTCTGCCCGGACGACGGGGCGCCGCTGCTCGTCCGCTACGACGGCCCAGCGCTTCGTCGAGAAGCGCTAGCGGCGCGGCCGTGGACGATGTGGCGCTACCGCGAGATGTTACCGATCGCCGACGACGAGGAACCTGTTTCACTAGGGGAAGGCGCGACGCCGCTGATTCCGCTCGCGAGCGGCGCGTACGTGAAAGACGAAGCGCAGAATCCCACGGGATCCTTCAAGTCGCGCGGCATGTCGGTGGCGGTTACCGTTGCCAAGCGCTTAGGCGTGCCGGCGTTGGTCGCGCCGAGCGCGGGAAATGCCGGCGGCGCGCTGGCGGCGTATGGCGCGCGCGCCGGCCTCCACGTGCGCGTTTACGTTCCGCGCGATACTCCTGGTCTGCTCGTTGAAGAGATGCGCGGCTACGGAGCCGACGTCGTGCTCGTCGACGGCTTGATCGACAATGCCGGGCGCATCGCGGCCGAGTATGCGCGCGAAACCGGCGCCTTCAACGTCGCGACCTTCCGCGAGCCGTACCGAGTCGAAGGAAAGAAGACGATGGGCTACGAGCTGGTCGAACAGTTCGGCGGCGTTCCGGGAACGATCGTCTATCCGACGGGCGGCGGCACGGGCCTCGTCGCGATGTGGAAGGCCTTCGACGAACTGCAGCACCTCGGCTGGATCGACGCAAAGCGCCCGGTCATGGTAGCCGTCCAAGCCGAGGGTTGCGCGCCGATCGTCGGCGCATTCGATCGCGGCGCAGAGTCCGCCGAACGGGTCGAGGACGGATCGACGAAGATGTGGGGTTTACGCGTTCCGGGCGGAATCGGCGATCGTCTCACGTTGCGCGCTCTGCGCGAATCGCACGGACATGCCGTGGCCGTCTCCGACGCTGCGGCCGACGAAGCGATGCACGACCTCCACAGAAGCGAAGGCATCGACGCGACCGAAGAAGGCGGAGCCACGCTCGCCGCATTGCGCCAGTTGCTTTCGAGAGGCGTCACGCTTCCCGCCCCGATCGTCTTGTTCAACACCGCGACGTCGTTGAAATACGCACCGCGCGTGTAAGCCAAACGCAGCCTTCTCGGCGGAGCCTACACGGCGGTCGCTAGTTCGCGTTGAGGCATCTGCGTTCGCTCGTCCGTGTTTTCTTCCAAGAAGCTGCGCAACTCGAGTAGAGCGCTCGTTTTCGGCGAAGCGTCGCAGTACTCGAGGAACACTTGGATGCTCTCGAGCGCGGCGGTCCAGCGAGGATCGTCGGGAACGCCCGATGCGTGGTGAAACGCGGCGGCGACATTTCGCGTCGCACAGGCTGCCGCGTACGCGGCACCCGTAGTCGGCGGACGCAGCTCGAGCAGCAAGGTCGTAATATCATCGCGGATTCTATCACAGGCAACTTCGTATTGCATTTTGAGTTACTCCTATGCGTGTTTGCGTGCCAAAAGCAGCACGCCGGGCGTGACGATGAGGGCGAGGACGCCGGTCACGAGGAAGGCGTCCGCGTAGGAAAGCGCCGCGGCTTGGCCGGCAATCGCGGCCGCGAGCTGCGCGGGCGTGCCGTGCTGTAAGAACTGCGCGACCGGCAGCCGCGAAAGCGTCGCTTGCGCGGCGAGGATGGTTTGGTGAAACTGCAGGCGCTGGTCCAAGAAGGCGACGATCGACGCCGACGAGACCGAACCGCCCAACTGAAAGAAGAGGACGATAAACGATGCCGCCTTCGGGCCGGCTTCGGGCGCAACGGCGCGCATCGTCGCGACGAGTAGGGGCGAGTAGACGAACGCGGCGCCGACTCCGACCAGCAGGAGCGGGGGAATAAACGTGCCGAGATCGCTGTTGGTAGTGACGCAGCTCGCGAGCCAGAGCGAGCCGAGGCCTGCGACGGCGATGCCGCCGCCGATCGACCAGCGGAGATCGAATCGCGGCAGACTCGCGAGTCGCGCGACGGGAATCGTGAGAAGAAGCACCGGGAGGGCGCGAACGCCGATCAAGATGCCCGCAAGCGTGCTCGTGAAGCCCAGATTGTCGATCGTAAACTGCGGCAACAGCAGTAAGCTCGGAAAGATGACGGCCGCATACGCGCCGGCGATCAGCAACGCGGCGGCGACGGCCGGCTGGCGCAGCACGCGCAGGTCCACGATCGGCGCGGCTACCCGGAGTTCCCACCACACGAAGGCCGACGTTGCGATCGCCGCGACCAACGAGCAGAGCTGGATGGATCGATCCGAAAACCAGTCGTCGTGCTGCCCTTGGTCGAGGACGTACTGCATGCAGCTGACCGCGACGACCAGCAACGCGATGCCGGCGACGTCGACGCGCGCCGGCTGCGGCTTCGTGTAATCGCGCATGTAGCGCCACAAGAGAACGAACGCCAGAATGCCCGGAACGAGATTCACGTCGAAGACCCACGGCCACGAAAGGTTGTCGACGAGCACTCCGCCGAGCGTCGGGCCTACCGACGGACCGAGGATCGTTCCGAGCGCAAAGATCGATTGGCTCATTCCCATCTGCTGCGGCGGAAACGTATCGCGCAGCACGACCTGCGCGGTGGCAAGCAACCCGCCGCCGAACGCGCCCTGCAAGACGCGAAAGAGAATCAGCGCGGTCAACGACGATGCCATGCCGCACAGCATCGACGCGAGGGTAAACCCGGCGATCGAGGCGAGAAAGTAGTTCTTGCGTCCGAAGCGCAGTTGCAGCCACGGCGCGAGCGGGATCACGACGACGTTGGCGATGACGTACGCGGTAACGACCCACGTGCCGTCGTCGACCGTCGCTCCCAAGTTGCCCTGAATCGTCGGCAACGCGACGTTGACGATCGTGAGATCGACCGTCTGCAGCAGAGCGGCCAGCATAACGCCGCCCACAACGAGGTAGCGCTGCAGCCCATACTCGACCAATCTCCCAGCGTCACCCTGAGCCGAACCGTTGTCACCCTGACGCGGTCGCAGGGCGACCCGCGGGTCCGCCGCTTTCTCAGGAGGGCGAAGGGGAAGAACACCCCGCGGTCCGGGGATCCGTTCGGCAACCGTCATAGGTGGTGAAGTGCTCTTAGGAGAGGTGGTTGCTCTTAGGCTACCGCTTGTGCCATACTATGACTAGAACCTGGTCTATCCTAGCACTGGAACGGACACCCTAACTATGAATGCAGCCATCGAACGCCGGTCGGAACTGAGCGATTTTCTGCGAACGCGCCGGGCAAAGATCGTGCCGTCGGACGTCGGCTTGGCCGACGGAGCGCGCCGGCGCACCCCGGGATTGCGCCGCGAAGAGGTCGCGCTGCTTGCAAATATCGGCACCACCTGGTACACCCGGCTCGAGCAGGGCTTGCCGATCAACGTTTCGGCCGACGTCCTCGACGGGATTTCGCGCGCGCTGCGGCTGACCTCGGACGAGCGCCGCCATCTGCACCTCTTAGCCGGACTCACCACCGTGGCTGCGGTGCAGGAAGAAGAACATGTCAGCGATCTCGTGCGCCGCGTTCTCACGGCGCTCGAACCGTCGCCTGCCTACATTCGCGGGCGCCGGTTCGACCTGCTCGCGTGGAACCGCAGCGCCGATGCGCTCTCCGATTTCTCCACTGCGACCGGTCCCGCGCGCAACATGGTGTGGCGGCTCTTCCGCGACCCCAACTCGCAGTGCCGCCTGGGCGATCCGCAGTGTTCGATGCGCCGCGTCGTCGCGCAGTTTCGTGCGGTCGCCGCCAAATATCCGCACGACCCGGCATTCACGGAGCTGATCGAAGACCTGCGCGAAAACTCCGCGGAGTTCAGAACCCTGTGGGCCGCGCACGACGTATTAGGATCGGCTGAAGGCCTCAAGCGCTACGTTCATCCGGAACTCGGCGAGTTGATTTTGGACTATACGCAGTTCGACTTGCCCGGAGACGGCGATATGCGGCTCATCGTCTTAACGGCGGCGCCCGGCTCCGAAACCGAGCACAAGCTGCAGCTGTTGTGCCCGGTCGAACGATTTTCGCTCGCGCTTCGTTAGATATATGCGGACCGTCGGCGGCTGGTCTGTGTGGCGCCTAATCGTCGCTCGGACCCGCAGCTTGTCGCCGGCGGCTCCCACATCGCGGCCGAAACTCTAACTCCAGAAGAGCGAAGCGAAATACGCGCCGGTCGCGAGAACCACGATCACCGCAACGCCCCAGCCGGCTCGTGCCAGCCACGGTGCGATGGCGTGTTTGCCCATGATCGATCCATTGCGCGCAACCAGCAGCATGATGACCAGGGTAATCGGCGTGCCGACGCCCCCGATGATCGAGCTGACGAACAACAATTTAATCGGAGGCACGCCCAGCAACCCAGCCAACGCCGCCACCAGCGTCATCGAACACATCGACGCATAGAACTTCCGGCCGCTCCACCACTTGGTATCGAGGCTCGAGTGCCAGTCGAACATCTCGTTAAGCACGTACGCCGCGGTGGCGATCAGAACCGGTACCGCGAGCAGCGCCGAACCGAGCAGACCGACACCGAAAAGAACTCCGGCGAATCGTCCCGCCAGTGGAACCAACGCCTTTGCCGCCTGGTCGGCGGTCTCGACGCTCTGATGATGGACTCCCAGCGTGGCACCGGTCGCAACGACGATCGCCCAAAACGACAGCCCGGCCACGACCGTTCCGAGGCTCGCATCGGCCTGCACTAAGCCGATGCGAGCGATTGGCGGTCGCTCGCGCGCCGTTTCGATCGTCTGCCACACATAGGCATAGGACGTCAACGTCGTGCCGAGCAGCGCGATCGCGCCGCTCGCGTAGTCCTGCGTCCGTTGGAAGTGCGGAACGAGCGAACCGACCAACACGGCGCCCCAATCCGGGTGCGCGAGCACCGCGGAGATCGGATAGGCTAAGAAGGCCAGCGGAAAGATCAATAGGACGCGCTTGATCCTTTCGTACGTCCCGAAGATCAGCATCGCCAGCGACAACCCCGCGAGCGGCAGGATCCACCAGCGATAGTCGGTTCCGGTCAGCACTTGCATCGCCGCGCCGCCGCCCTCCAAATCGGCCATCAGCGTCACCAGCGTGACGCCGAGAACGGAAAAGAGCATGAGGGCCGCAACCGCGCGGCCGTGAAGTTTCCGGGAATCGAACTCCAGACCGTGCCGCGTAACCGCACCAACCTTTGCGCTGATGACTTGAACGACGGCGAGCATCGGAATCACGAGTAACACGAGCCAGCCCAGGCCGTAGATCGTCGTGGAACCGACGACGGCGAGCGACGCCACCGTCGTCGGATCGTTATCCGAAGCGCCCGAAATGACGCCCGGCCCGAAATAGTGCCAAATCGGCTTGGGGACTCGAGGGAATCTCATGGCGCGGCACTTCGATGGATCATCCGTTAGGGAGGTTCTTGGCGCGGACTCGTTGACCCACTTAAGGCTTCTTAAACAGGTGAGCTATCGCGTCGCAAGAAGACAATCTCGTGTTTTTGGAGGATGAAAATTTGAGACGCATATCTTGGCCCGTCCTGCTCCTAGCCGTTGGAACCCTCGCCGGTTGCGGCAGCGCGAGCGCCTCGGTTCCCGCTACGCCCACGGCAGCGGGCGCGCGAAATTCCGCAACGTATACCACGAAATACGTGCAGCTCGTGATTTTCGAAAACAACTCGTACGACGAGATCCTCGGCAGCTCGCAGGCTCCGTATCTAACCAGCCTCTCGAAGACGTGGGCCAACATGACGCAGAGCTTCGCGATCACCCACCCAAGCGAGCCCAACTACCTCGCGCTCTTCAGCGGATCGACTCAGGGAGTGACCTCCGACGACTGCCCGCTGACGTTCACGGACCAAAGCATCGGCAGCGAACTCCTCAAAGCGAAGATTTCGTTCACCGGTTACGCCGAAAGCATGCCCAACAATGGCTTCACCGGTTGCTATGCGGTTCCGGACAAGCTTCCCAGCGGCTATCTATACTTTCGCAAACACGTTCCCTGGCCGAACTTCACGAAGGTTCCAGCTTCGGTAAGCATCGTCTATCCGGGACCGCTTTCGAAACCGCCCTCCCAGTTCACCTGGATCACACCGAACATGTGCGACGACATGCACGATTGTCCGATCTCCAGCGGCGATAAGTGGGCCAAGAAGAACCTGCCGAAGCTAATTGCCTGGGACAAGGCAAACGACGGCGTCTTGATTTTAACGTTCGACGAAGACGGCGGCAGCTCCGGAAACCATATCCCCACGATTCTCGCCGGCAACGTAAACCCGGGGCAGTATAGCCAAATGATCAACCACTACAGCGTCTGTCGCACGATCGAAGATATCTTCGGTATCAAGCCCATCGCGAACAGCAAGTCGGCAAAGCCAATTGCCGGGGTTGTTAAGTAGACGGTGCTTGGCTACTGGGCTTTTCGGCAAACGCTCCTAAGCTGCTTGAAAGATTGCAACAAAAGCTGAAACACTCGGTTGCAGGTGACGGTCTAAATGAACATGTCGAATAAAATCACCATCGTGAAGCCGCTCGCGTTGCGCCTCTCTCTGGCCGCGCTGGCGCTACTCCTTGTTCTCGCAAGCCAGCCGAGTCTGGCAATCGCCGACGACCTCGGCGGCATCGCCGGGATTATTACCGACGCCGGCACCGGAGCTCCGATTTCAGGCGTCCAAGTGAAGTTCAACTCGCCCTCTCAGACGGCAACCGCGACGACGGATGCCAAGGGACACTTCGTGGTCCTTTCGTTGCCGCCCGACAACTACACGCTGACCATGGTAAAGTCGGGTTACGATACTCGAGAAGCCTCAGGTTATTCGGTTTACGCGGACCAGACGCAGCAGTACGACTTCCAGCTCACGAAGTCCACGGCCGCCTCGTCTGGGTCGCCGTAAGCTACTCGCACTTCCCGGCGCTGACGCGGCAGGTGGCAATCGCGCCGGGGTCGGCGCCGGCCGCAAACGGCGACCCTCGCACGAGTGTTAGGGCGCCGTTGCGATCGATCGCGAAAGCCGTAACGTTATTGCTGCCGGCGTTGGCAACGTAGAGGAAGGATCCCGTTGGATCGACTGCCACGCCGGCGGGTTCCGTTCCGGCACTAGACGGCGAGCCTCGCACATTGCTCAGCGCGCCGCCGCTCGCAATCTTGTACACGGAAACGTTGTTGCTGCCGAAGTTTGCAACATAGACGAACCTGCGCGTAGGATCCACCGTTACGCCCAAGGGCTTCGTGCCCGCGGCGAACGGGGATCCTCGCACTTGCGTCAGTGCGCCGTTGCTCGCGATCGTGTAGGCAGAGACGCTCTTGGAGCCGGCGTTGGTGACGTAGATGAACTTGCCCGTGGGATCGATTGCGGCGCCGGTGGCGTTGGTGCCGGCCCCAAACGGCGAGCCCGTTAGCGCCGTTAGCGCGCCGCCGCTCCCGATCGCATAGCCGGAGACATTATTGGAACCCGAGTTTGGAACGTAGGCGAACTTTCCCTCAGGATCGATGGCCACGTACTGCGGCGCGGTGCCCGATTTGAACGGCGATCTCTTCAGCGCTTTGAGCGCGCCGCCGCTCCCGATCGCGTAGCCGAGAACGCTGCTCTTGGCGGCAGCGCCGTTCGAGACATAAGCGAACCTGCCCGCAGGATCGACTGCCACGCCGGCTGGTTCGTAGCCCGCTTGAAACGGAGAACCCTTGAGTTGGGTCAGCGCTCCGCTGGCCGCGGCGATGATAAAGGCGGAAATGTTGTTGGAGTACGCGTTGGCCACGTAGAGCGTCTTGCCGGCGGGATCAATCGCCACGCTATTGGGGTCACTGCCCGCGGCGAAGGGGCTGCCGCGCACCGGCGTTAGCACGCCGGTCGTGACGTCGACGGAATACGCGGAAACGTTGCCGGCACCATAGTTGGCGACGTAGGCGTATTCGACGGCGACGTCGCCGCTCTCGCCGTGTGCCGGACGCATCGCTATCGTCTCGGAAGGCTCGAAGGTCGAACACCCGGCCGAGACTGTCGCGATGACCAGCGCTAAGATTCGATTTTTAAATTCCATAGAATTTCAAACGCGGCCAGAGTTGCGGTAGCGGCGGACGCATGCCGCGGCAGAGTACGATCGGACGATCGGTCTCCCGCGGCATCCCGTACGGCGAAGTCCCGAACCGTCCGACGACGCGCACCGAATCGCACCACTGCGACCACTGCGCGGGGTCGACGTTGACGGCAATCACGACCGACCCGTCGAAGCCGCGCGGTCCCCAGAGATAATATTGGTTGTTGCCGCTGAGCGCGGGTGGAAGGTTCGTTCCCAAGACGTCGATTGCCGCAGCCTCGCCGTAATGCGTAGCAAAGATCGCCGCCTTGGCGCGATCCGCCGGGGGCAGCGACCCGTAAATGCTGCCGACTTGATTTGCCAACTCCTCCCAGCCGAACTCGTAGGAGAAAATCTGCGTGAGCGGCGCACCGATTGTGGCGACCTCGACCGGCCGTTCTTTAAAGCCCGAGTGCTCGATCACATACTGGAGCCTTCCCGGCGAGTAGAGAGGCAGCACGAACGGGAGCGCAAGCGCGCCGTTGGCGGCTGCAAGCGTCGCCCAGATCGCGACGACGAACTTCGGCAACCTGGTGCAGGCCGCGGCGCCGAGGGCAAACATCGACGGATAGGCGCCCGCGAGATAGTAGCTCTTTCCGTGCGTCGCAAAGACGAGCGCGGCCGAAACCACGAACGCAATCGCGAGAAAGCGAAACTGTGCCAGTCTCGCCGAAACGAACGGCGCGACGATGCCGGTTACGTACAGCGGCACGAGCAGGATATTGAGCGCGATGATTTGATCGATGACGAACTGCCCCGGAGTCCCGGTAAGGTTCCCCGCGCTGTCGTTGCGCATGACCTCCACGAATGGAAATCCGTGCGCCAGCTGCCACACGACGTTGGGGAGGGCGATCAGCACGGCGATCCCGGCCCCGATCCAGAGATCGCGCGAACGAAACGCGGCGCGCGGCCCCGCGAGAAGAAGACCCGCTGCCAAGCCGATGGCCCAGATGAAGATGCCGTACTTCGATTCAAAGGCGCATCCGGCAAAAACGCCCGCCCACCAGAACGCCCGTCCTTCTGCCCGCACCAGCGCGCGCGTGACCAGATAGGCGACCGCCGTGAAATCGAAGACTTCGAACGTTGAGGTCGTGAGCGTCGACGTCATTGCCGTGAGCATCGGTGCCGAGGCCGCCGCGATTGCCGCCAGCCACGCCCCGCGCGTGCTGGCACCGAGAAGCACGGCAAACCACACGACCAGCGGCACGAGCAGCGCCGCAGTGAGCACCGAAGGCAGGCGCAAAAGCCACAGGTGCGCGCCGGCAAACTGCGTCGCCGCCGCAATCAGCGGCACCAGCGGCGGCTGGTCGACGTAGCCGAACGACGGGTGGCGCCCGCAGACGATGAAGTACAGCTCGTTGACGAAGAAACCGTACTTGCCGGCCGCCAAAAGGTGAACGATCGCCACCACGGCCGCCACGGCCCACGCCGCCCACTGCATACCCTTGCTCATGGGAGCGATAATATCACGCCTTGGAAGTCAAGGCACGGCTTCGGGTAACCCCTGACCGCCGGCGGCGAGCCCTTCGGGAACGCGCACGACGCCGCCCTCCATATCGCTCCACGCTTGCGAAAGAATCGAACGCAGCGAGTAGAGGAGATGCGTGCCGTCGGATTGCGAATAAAACGTCACCGGGATTCCCGCATCGCGCAGAAAGATCGCGGTCAGGGTGGGAAACAGCGTCGGCACGATGTCGTCGCGCGCTCCGGTCAGCACGTAAAACCGTGTGTCGCGCATCTTCGTTTCGATCACCTGCGACCTCGAACCGAGGAGCGCTCCCGAAATGCACATGACCCCCGCCCAATCCGCTGGATGCATGGGCGCGATGGTAAACGACGAGAACCCGCCCATCGAGTATCCCGCCAAATACCGTTTGCGCGGATCGATGCTAAAGGCCAGATTCGCCGCATCGAAAGCGTCGTAGACGTCGCTCTCCGAACCGCGAAAATCGTAGTAGCCGCGCCCGTACGGCGCGACGACGATCGTGCCGGTGCGCTGGGCGATGTCTTCGATGAACTGCGGTGCCAGCAGACGCGACTCCGACTGCAGCCGGCCGTGCAAGAAGATCAGCAGCGGCGCGGGCTTATCTTTGGAATAGCCCGACGGCACGTAGACCGCCACCGGCTGCATCGTTCCATCCTTCGAAGAGCGCACGAGCGCCTCGCCGAGCCCCCGAATAGACGCCATGGGTTGATACGATTGCGTTAAAAGCTGCGTAGCGAGGCTCAAGTCGAGCCGCGAAAATCCCTGCACCGACTGCTGCCATTGCTCGGCGGTGTAATAACTTGGCGGAGCCGAATTCAAAAGATCGGCGTCATCGAGCAGGCGCTGATAGTAATCCATCGTCGAGTCGCGCCCCGTCTCAATCGCAATCTGCCCAACCTTCGCGTAATAGCTATCCGCCACGGAGCGCAGCCTTTCGCTTCCGCTCGTCGTCGCCGCAATCGTAAAACCAAGCAAGGCAACACCCCACCCAATCGCCCGCACAATCACCACCCTAAAATAACGCCACCCCCACCCCCAAAGTGACTCTCCTCCCACGTTGTCATCGCCGCCCTTGTCATCCTGAGCGCAGTCGAAGGACGAAGCAACTCCCCCTTGTCATCCTGAGCGCAGTCGAAGGATGACAAGAAACAACCCCCAAACCGTCAACCCCATGAAGTGGTTTTTTGAGCCCGGGCACTCGGCGGCCGAGTTTCGCGCGCGGCACATGATGGTTACGTGGGTGCGCGGGTCGTTCAAAAACGTCGAAGGAAAACTCGACTTCGATCCGGCGAATCCGCGCCAGCTCTCGGTTGAGACTACCATCAACGCGTCGACGTGCTGGACCGGCGTCGACGCTCGCGACGCGCATCTTCGCAGTCCAGACTTCTTGAGCTGCGAACGATATCCACAGATCACCTTCAAGAGCACGGGCGTTTCGCAGATCGGCCCGGTCGATTACCGCGTCACCGGCGATCTTACGATCAGGGACGTCACGCGCCCGGTAACGCTCGACGTGCGATATCTCGGTACGTGGGAGACGCCGTGGTGGGAAGACGGTGTCGACAAAGGTCCGAAGACGCGCGCGGGATTCACGGCCCGCGCGCGCATCGACCGCTACGATTTCGGCGTGAACTGGAACGATCGGATGCCCGGCGGGGGCGTCGTGGTCAGTCCGCAGATCGACATCGTCATCGACGTCGAGGCAATCAGGGAAGACTAACCGTTTCGCTCACGCCGGACATCCCGAGTCGCGCCAGCGCTTGAAGCGGTCGCACATTTCGGTGGTCCACGGGGCCTCTCCGGAGGCGGGCGGCGGCATCGTTCCGGTGCTCACGGTCTGGTAGATCGCGTCCGCATGAGCCCTCACGTCGTTTCGGTCCGAAAGATCGATCCCCGCGGCCTTCATGTGCGCCACGTCCAACTCCGTGAACATCGGGCGAATGTCGCCCGCAAAACTCAGCGTCTCTCCGTTCGTCATTGCAAGCCTCCTGGAAACCAAGCGTTAGTGATCGACAAAACCGGACGCTTCGTCAAGCGTCGGGTCGAGGCGCAGCTCCTCGTAGGTATACTTGCGAAGCTCGTGCCCCTGACTGGTTTGAACGCGAACGACGACCTCGTGCGGATGAACCTCTTTGACGGTGCCTTCTTCCTTGGTACCGTCGATGTAGACTCTATCGCCCGCCTTGAGCATTGGAGTTTCCTTTCATATTGAAGCCGCCGTACGTCAAGTAGGCGCCGAGAGCGAGCGTTAGGCCCGCGTAAACGTAAAAGAGCTGCTCGTAGTGAAGTGCCGCGAGATACGCGGCGGCGCCGTCCGGCGCGAGAAATGTGAGAAACAAGCCCTTGCACAGAGTTAGCCAGCCGATCGCCGTGACGACGACGGTGAGCGCGCCGCCGGACCAAACGTTGTGCCCGAGTACCATCGCAACTCCGGCGCCCAGCACGACGACGCCGAGGACCAATAGGGCACCGGGTTCCGCGGTCAGCGCGCCGACGGCGGCCAAGGTCGTCTCGCGGTGCGCGAACATCGAGAGCGAATAGAGAACGCAAAAAACGCCGATGAGCCTGCCGAGAAATGCCGTGCGTTGCGACATACGATCCTCCATCGCGTGGGAGCCGCGTCCAGCCGATGATTCCACCATTCGAGTCTTTTCTCCTCAGTTGGAACGCAATCGTCTGACGATGCAAGAGCAGCACACCGTCGACGATTTATTTTATCTCGATTATGCATTTCGCGACCAAGACGGCCACCGCATCACGCGGAGAAGCGCCGGTCAAATCTCTGGTGGCCAACGGAGCGTCTTGCACGCGCATTTTTGCCAAAGAGCAACGCGGCCGAAGCAAACTTGCTTCTTGAGGCCGCCACGATCGGGGGTCGGCGTACGGCCCGCTGCGAGTAGGGCCGCGCCCGACCGCGCGGCCCGCCGAACTGGGCAGAGAAATGGAGACTCCGGGCCGCTTGCCATGCAGGTTAGCTAAATCCTGCTAGTTTGGCGGGAGGCCTCTTAGGGCTTGCCTCCCCAGGTTAAGCTAGGGGTGGAAGGCTCCGGGGCCGAGGAAATTTTAGCGGCCGAGGGGTTGGCAGGGTTCCTAAGTAGTGGTAGCCTTTTGGTACTAGCTATTTTTAGCTAGATAGCTTCCAGGCACCTCCGAGCTTGCTCGGATTCAGGAGGTTTCCGTGGCCCTGTTCTTTGCCTTTCTGGTCGCCCTTTCGTCGGGCGGCTTCTTTCATGCGGCCCCCGGCGTCGGAATCGTGCAGCCGCTAGATAGCACTGGAGGAATGGACGGCGACTAAACTCCGGCGCAGGAGCGGGGAGGGGGTCGCGAGGCGCCTTCCCCGAACCCCCGTACGATGGCCGCAATTAAAAAAGCGTCCTCAAACGAGCGCGCGTGGCGAGGCGAGTTTGAGCGAGCATTTACGGAGGGCCGCTTTAAGGATGCGGCCGGTATCTACGACCTTTCCGCCGGACCGTCCGAACGAATCGACGTTACGCTTCGTGGAGCACAAGCGCACTT
>DATGGV010000044.1:0-17083 GCA_035308305.1 Candidatus Cybelea sp.
AGAGGAAAGTATGAGTCACCATGTCTCCGTAAAGGTCTGAGTTACCGATGATCTGACCCCGGTTATTGATATCGAGTGCTACGTTGGCGGTGCCTCCGAGACTGCCGAGATTGGTCGGGGAGGAAGCGTTTTGCCAGAGCAGCGCGTGAGTTGCCGCAGCGGCGCACGAGCCTGAGTTCCCAACGGCAGCCTTCCCAGACTGGTCGAGTGTGTACGCATATGAGACGGTATCGCCGGTGTATGGCGGCAGGCTTGTGATCGTACCGTCCGGCTGCCAAATGACGCCGAGGAAATCAAAGGCCTGCGGCGGGTTGCAGCTGGCGTCTTTGGTACTGGTCTCGGAGTCACCGGCAATCTGGCCGCGGTCGTTCACGTCGTTAGTTTGGTCATTATTTCCGCCAAGCGTCGGCAGCGACCGCATCTTACCGCCTTGCCAGCTAAACCCGCGGCAGATGTGTGACGTGCCGAAACCGCAGTAGTTTTCGTCGTAGGGGTCGGTTTGGGAGGTTTCGGACCACCCTACGAACTGACCCGGGCGGCCATGGTTATACTGGAAAATCGCGCTGTTCGGACCGCCCAGCGTGCCGAGGTCGGTCGTGTACGGTGGTTTTATCCATATTTGTGCGTGCTCGATTTGGTTTCCACTGAGAAGTGACGTGCCGCTGGCTTCACCGCTGCTGTCGATGTTGATGGCGAAGTTAACGCTTCCGCCGAGCCCGTCGAGTGTGACGAGTTCGTAGTGCGTGACGCTTCGTTGCGATCGTACGTCCGACCGGGATTGTGCAGTGCTTTGCTGCGCCGACGCTGAAGGGGCAAAGCTCGATGACGAAGCGTTGCCGCCACAGCCCGAGAGCACGGCAGTGGCCGCTAATGCGACTGCCGAATAAACGGCTGCGATCGAAATGTTCATTGACAGATGCTCCTCTCCACCAAGAAGGTGCGATGTCGCGTTGCCTTTTGATGCCAAGGGGAACGTGCACGTTGCTAAAATTGTGACGGACGGCGTGGCTTTTTTTCTAGCAGCAAACCTTCGACAGCTTGATTGTCGTCAACCGAGTAGTAGTACGTTTGGTGAATGTGTTCGCTGGTTGGCGGATTCTTGAGAGCCCTCGCTAGGATGTATCTTTGGTTACGAACCTAGCGAGTTCGGTTCGGCGCGACCATGGGAGCACCACGATGGGTGTAAGCATAGCCGAAATTGCTTCCATATCTTGTACGTCACGATCATCAACCACGACGACGACCCGCTTCAAGAGAGGTTCAAGCAGTTCGCGAAAGCGCGCGAGCTGCTTGCCAGCGTCTTCGTTCCATGGTAACACCATGACTTGGCCGTCATAGTTACGCAGGACGCCGATGCCGGTCAGATAATCATCCGCGAGGGGCCAGGCTTCATCGCAAACCCGCCAATCCGGGACGACTGTCGTTATGTACTCGAAGAGCTCTTGGCCGAAAGTAGGCACCGGTCGGCGTGACGGGGTGAGGTTAGACGCCGATTTGACCGAGATCGGCGACGACGCGCTGGACTCTCGGGTCCTCCCACCATTTGACGATGATCGCCTCGAGTTCGGGAAGCAATCGCAGATGCGCGACGTGCTGCTCGACCGACGCGCGATCGGGCGCGGGTTTCTGAATCTCGGCATGGAGCGCATCGACCGCTGCGTGCCCGTCGTGTGCTTCAGGCAGCGCCGCATGAAGGTCCTCATGGGGCAGCGAGTCGCGCAGGCGTAAGATCGGAAGCTCGGTCTCCGCTCTGGTTATCAGTTCTTCGCCTGCGATCAGACCGGGGTCGTCCGCATCTTCGATTCCGTCGCGAAGGTTGCGATCTTTATCCATGGCGCCATCGTACCAGCCTCGACGACGGCGCTCCTGTTACGGTGTCGTCGAAGGCTCGGGGGTTGGGCCGTAAATGGCCCGTGCCGTCGAGCAGACGGTCTTCGAACCGAGCCTATAGTCCGCGAGCTGATCGCCGGCTGCGCTCGTCGCCGTAGCGCCGACGGCGACGTCTGCGTCGGCCGGAAGCGCGATCCGGTTGTAGAGCAGATCCGTTTGGCGCGACAGGGCGCTGATGCTTCGGTCGCTGTTGAGATTGTCGTCGAACCACTTGCACGTATCGACCGCACCGGGAAGGCCGGTGAACGAAAAGAGGATCGGTAGCGCCGGCGCCGCAGCGCTCGCGGTCAGGACGATCGTAGCGAAGGCGGTTGCGGCGGCTGCGTTGCGGTGGTTCATCTTCGTCAGATACTACGCGCTCTTGCGTCGCCCTGTTCGCTCCGCGGCCGCAGCGAGCAGGCGCCGGACTTCGTCATCGCTGGTCTGGTCGAAGTCCTCATAATAGAGACCGACGGCGACGAACGGCCCGGGCGTAAAGGGGCAGACGACCCGATCGGCGACCTCGCGCAGCGCCACGCACGTCTGGTACGCGGCGACCGGGACCGCGACCACGATCTCCGCCGGATTGCGACGGCGAAGTGCCGTTGCCGCGACGCGCATCGTGGCGCCGGTGGCCACGCCGTCGTCGACGAGGATCACCGTCTTGCCGGCGACGTCGGCCTGCGGCTGCCGGTCGCGATAGGTCTCCTCTCGGCGGCGAATCTCTTCAGCCTCACGGCGGATGACCTCTTCGAGGGTCTCGTCGTCGAGGCGCAGCGAATGGACCAGCTTTTCGTCGACGACGCAGGTTCCGTCGCCGGCAAGGGCGCCCATCGCCAGCTCGGCATGGCCGGGAACCCCAAGCTTGCGAACCACGTACACCTCCAGCGGAAGGTGGAGGCGTTCTGCAACTTCGTAGCCGACCGGAACTCCGCCGCGCGGGAGCGCCAACACGAGAGCGTCGGGTCTATCGGCATAGGCTGCGAGCGCCTCGGCGAGCTGCCTGCCGGCGTCGGCGCGGTCTTTGAAAATTACTCCGGTACGCCTCCGTCGCCTTCGATGATTTCGCTTGCGCTCGCGCCGGGTTGAAATGCGCATTTCGCTGCGTGCGGCAACGGCTCGGGCACGAACTTCGTCGGTTTCTGCGAGAAGTTGAACATGTCGCCGATTGATGTCGAGGTTTCGTCGGTTGTGTGAAGCGAGCCCAAGCCGAAGTTCTGCTCGATGAACTTCAAGATGCTGCCAAACTCGTACTGCGTGTGCACGACCGTGTTTGAACGCGCCCACGGCGAGATCACGACGGTTCCGACCCGAAAGCCGAGGCTGGTATAGTTGGTCTGCGGCGGCGGGACCGGATCGTACCAGCCGCCCCAATCGTCCCAGAGAAGTATCACGGCGGTCGAGTTCCAGTACTTGCTCCGGCCGATCGCGTTGACTACCGAGCTGACCCAGCGCGGGCCGCCGTTGCAGTTGATGGCGGGATGATCGGAATCGGCGAGCGTGGGTATCACCCAGGAGACCGCAGGGAGCGTACCGTCGCTGAGGTCCTTGAAGACGTTGGTGTTCGGCATGCTGACATTGGCCCAGTCGGAACCGTAGCCATGGCAGTCGGATACCGATTTGAACGGCAGCGTCCACGTTTTGCAGCGGACCTTGGCAATCGCGTCGTAGCCGTCCCAAACCTTGCCCGAAAAATCGTAGTACTTGCCTTTGAAGTCGTCTACGTAATACTTCCACGAGACGTGTGCCGGATCGAGCACGTCGGCCATCGTGCCATACTCCGTAAAGCATGGAAACGGCCCGTTATAAAACTCTTTACCATCAGTTTTCAAGATGTCGGAATGTGCGCCGGGAACGTCGTCGCAGCCCCACGGCATGCCGGCTGGCTGGTCGGTAAGCGATTCGTGGGAGTTGAGGGCGACGGTGCCCGAGAGAATGATTTGGTGCGCGATAAAGCTGGCTGCCGTCTGCGAGAAGAACATATGATCCGCGAGGGCGTACTGCTTCGCGAAGTCCCAATAGGCCTTGGTCTCCGAACGGTAGACGTAGGAGTACGGGTAAAGCCCGGCGGACTGCCCGCTGCCACCGGCCCCGAAACCGATTTTGTCGAATCCGTCATTTCGGCAAACGCCGGAAGAGTCGAGATCGCACTCGATCTGGAAGCCCGTGTGGCTGTGGTCGATGTCACGGCCGATACTGCCGCCGCCGGTCTTGAGATGAACCGGGGTGAGCTTAGTCGTGCCGGTCGGACACAGCTTCTGGCCGCTGATGCGCACCGGTTCGCACTTCCCCACTAACGCCGTATCCGCTCCGGGAAAGCCGGCGAAGATGGTGTTGAAGCTGCGGTTCTCCTGCATCAAAATGACGACGTGCTGAATCGGTTTGGCCGCATTTACCGATTGCGGCACGGCGTTCGAACTGTTGCAGTCCGCGATGGCCGCAGCTGCAGCTAGGGCGAGAATAGAGCGAAAACGGTTCACGGTATTCCTCCCGCGTGGCTTAGGCTATTCGGGCACGCCCCCGTCGTGTTCGATGATTTCGCGAGGGCTCGTCGCTCCGGTGCAGGTTGCCCCGCGAGGCAGGGGCTCCGGCACGAACTTCGTCGGCTTCTGCGAGAAGTTGAACATGTCGCCGATCGAGGTCGCGCTTTCGTCGGTCGTGTGCAACGAGCCTAAGCCGAAGTTCTGCTCGACGAACTTTAAGATGCTCCCAAAATCGTACTGCGTGTGCACGACCGTATTTGGGCGCGCCCACGGCGAGATCACGACCGTTCCAACGCGGAAGCCCAGGCTGGTGTAGTTGGTCTGCGCCGGCGGAGCGGGATCGTACCAGCCGCCCCAGTCGTCCCAAAGCAGTACGACCGCCGTGCTGTCCCAGTACTTGCTCTGGCCGATCGCGTTGACGACCGAGGTGACCCAACGCGGTCCGCCGCTGCAGCCGCTGGCCGGGTGATCCGAATCTTTCAACGAGGGGATCACCCAAGAGACGGCAGGGAGCGTGCCGTCCTTGACGTCGCTAAAGACGCTGGTGTTCGGGAAGCTCATGTGCGACCAATCGGCGCCGAAGCCGTCGCAATCCATCGGCGGCGTGAACGTCTTGCAACGAACCTTGGCGATCGCGTCGTAACCGTTCCAAACGCTCCCCGAAAAGTCGGAGCCCTTGCCGCGCTCCGGATCGACGTAGTACTTCCACGTGACGTGCGCGGGATCGAGCAAGTCGGCCATCGTTCCATACTCCGTGAAGCATGGAAACGGCCCAGCATAAATCTCCTTACCGTTGGTCTTGAGAATGGGCGTCTGGGTACCGGGTGACGCGTCGCAGCCCCAGGGCATGCCGTTGGGCTGGTCGGTGAGCGATTCGTGGGAGTTGATTGCTACGGTGCCCGAGAGAATTATCTGGTGCGAGATAAAGCTTGACGCCGTTTGTGTGAAGAACATTTGATCGGCAAGCGCGTACTGCTTGGCGAAGTCCCAATATGCTTTGGTCTCGGAGCGCTCGACGTAGGCGTACGCATAGAGTTTTGCAAGCGGTCCGGTACCGGCCTCTCCGAGGCGAATCTTGTCGAACCCGTCGTTTTGGCAAACGCCCGAAGCGTTCAGATTACATTCGATTTTGAAGCCGTTGTGGCTGTGATCGATGTCTTTACCCAGGCCGAGGCGGTTGGTCGTTTCGAGCGTGATGGCCTTCAGCTTGGCCGTGCCGGTCTTGCACCAATTCGTCGGCTCGCAGGCGCCGGTCATCGCAGTATCCGCGCCGGGAAAGCCCGCGAAGATATTGTTGAAGCTGCGGTTCTCCTGCATCAAAATGACGACGTGCTGAATCGGTTTGGCCGGCGTCAGCGGCTGCTGCGGCACGGCGTTCGAGCTGTTGCAAGCGGCCGCGGCTGCCGCGAGAACCGCGACGACCACACGGAATAATCCCGCACGAGTGAATGTTTTCACTTAATGTCCTCCAAACGATGCCCGTCCATGTTTTTCGACTGCTTACTGGAGTCCCTGCTCGCAAGGCAGCCGGTGCAATCGGGGGCGTTTGGAAATAATCGGCCCGGGTGGAACGATGATGCACGTCATCGGTGGTGACACCACCGATGACGCCGCGCGACGTTGCCGTTAATGGCCGACGCCTAAGAGATACAGGACGATCAGGACGGTAAGCGGTGCGCCTAGCAGCCAGAGAAGAATCAAGAGCATAGGATCATACCTTTCCTTTCTGCGCCGCGAGATACGCGTTGCGCTTGCGATAGAACGTAAAGGTCATCGGCTCGCCGCAGGCCATCCAGCCGCCGATGACGCTGCCGATCAGACCGACTAGGAGCGCGGTGAGCGCCGCCATTGCCGTGTTGCGCACGACGTCCGGCGATGCCGGCGCGGCGGCGGCCGCACCGATCGGCGAGGCGATCAGCCCTCCGTACCAGCCGCCGAACGCCGTACCGGCGCCGGCCGCGAGCATGGTTACCAGAATCGGCGTTGCAACGAGCCACGCAATCACGCCGTGAAGAATCGCAGGTTCGGAATGACGCGCGCCGGTGACTTTGCCGGCGACCCAGCCCCCGATTACGAAACTAAAGAATGCACCGCAGACGATGAAGGTGACGTCGATCATGGAGATCGTGTGCCAGGATGAAATCTTCTCGAGCGACGTGGCGCCGACGGCCGTGCCGAGCAGGCCGAAGATCAACGCGGCGCAGAGCGCGGCAAGCGCACCCACCCAGATCGCGCCCCAGTTGACGTTCCATGCGACCCACGTCTCCGGTCGCGAGTACAGCTCTTCCTCTCGTATCATTTCGTCCTCCTCAACAAGCTGCGCTATCCTTGCCCAAGAGCGGGGTAAGCAAAACAACGCCAACTAAATCGACCCACGTTTTGCCCCGCGGATTAGAAACTGAGGCGGTCGTGGCAGCGGTGCGAACGCTGCCGGCCTTGTTTACGTTCATCGTAATAGGCCCGGTTCGCGGCGCCGGAAGGAGTCTTACCTTGAAACTTTCAGCAATCACTTCAGCTACTTTAGTTATCGCGCTTACGGCGTGCAGCGGCGCAATGAACTCGCTGCCCGCCGGAAACGCGGCTCTTCCCAGCGCCGCGGAGCTGGGGCTCTGGCCGCGCGCCGGACAGGCGCAGCGCGTTTGCGCCGATGCCCCGTCCGGGTACGCCCACTGCCTTGCCTTGGTCCGTACCGACGTCCACGGACTCATCCGTCCGAGTACTCCGAGCGGATACTCGCCGGCCGATCTGCAGATGGCTTACAATCTAAGGAGCTACAGCTCGAGCAACGGCAAGGGCCAAACCGTTGCAATCGTCGATGCGTACGTCGACCCCAACGCGGCCGCGGATCTCGCCGTTTACCGCGCGCAGTACGGTCTCTCGTCTTGCCCGGTTTCGAACGGCTGTTTTGCAACGAAGGCGTTCGGCGGAAGCTCGAACGCGGGCTGGGCGGAGGAGGAGTCGCTCGACGTCGATATGGTCTCGGCGATCTGTCCGAACTGCCACATCATCTTAGTCGAAGCGGCGAGCAGCTCGCTCGCGGCTCTCGCTACCGCTGAAAAGTACGCGACCCAGCACGCCAACTACGTAAGCAACAGCTGGAGCGGAAACGAAGGCACGAAAACCTACGACGGCGACTTCAGCGTTAGCGGCGTCGCGATTACGGCTGCAACCGGCGATAGCGGCTACAATAGCACCGCGCAGTGGCCGGCGATTCTTCCCAGCGTGACGGCGGTCGGCGGAACGAGTCTATCGTCGTACAACCCTCGGACGGAGAGCGCTTGGTCGGGTGCGGGAAGCGGCTGCAGCAAAATCTATGCAAAGCCCGGCTTCCAGAGCGGGCTGAGTACCGGTTGCTCCGACCGCGCGCAGGCCGATACGTCGGCCGATGCCGACCCGAACACCGGCGTTGCGGTCTACGATTCGTATCGTGAAAGCGGCTGGCTGGCCTTCGGGGGCACCTCCGTTGCCACGCCGATCGTTGCGTCGACCTTCGCTCTGGCCGGTAATTCGGCGAATAACAACAATGCGCATCTCTACGCCAACGCGTCCTCGCTCAACGACGTCACGAGCGGAAGCAACGGCAACTGCGGCAAGCCGCTCTGCACGGCCGGCAGCGGCTGGGACGGACCGACCGGACTCGGCACCCCCAACGGCATCGCCGCCTTTTAGATGCCTTAACCGCCTTCTAAGGTTATGCTGCGGAGGGGCTCGGGTATGAAGCGTAGGTCATCTTCAGCACTCGAGAGGAGAGTTCCACGATGAGGTTTTTCTCAGGAATGACGGCTCTGGTTGCAGCGATGCTGCTGGTGGGCGGCGCCTCGATTGCGCCGGTGGCGGCCCAAGATTACGGCGTGCCGGTGTACACGACGTGGCAGCCGGGTTGGGACACGTATCAGTTCGATCGGCACCACGTAATCTTGGGGACCGTCGCCTCGTTCGCGCCGTATCGCTTGACCGTGCAACGCCATAACGGCAACGTCCAAACCGTCGACCTTAAGAACGGCACCGTCATCTATCCGACCGGCGCCACGCCCATGCAGGGCGAGCGTGTCTCGCTGGTGGGCTACTACAGCAACGGAACGTTCATTTGTAATCGCGTGATTATTCGTCCTTAGGATGGATACCGCGGCTGCGCCGCCGGCCCTCGTGCAGGTGGCGCAGCGTTACCTTGAGACCAGCCGCGGTGTCGTCGGCTTCACCCTGCACCGCGTCCTCGACGTACACGCCGGTTTCCAGAGCCGCCACGAAGATCTCGTCATGGTGGGCGTGTACGACGACGGTGCGATCGTGAAAGTGCGCATCGTTAGCTATACGATCGACGGAAGGCCCGCGAGCGCTTCCGACGACGCGGCGATGGAGCACGCTTACGAAGAACCAAAAGCCGGCGACGCCTTCCAGCCGCCGTTCGATGCGCGGTACGCCAAGGCTTATTCGTACCGCCAAGAGACGCCGCAAACGATCGCCTTTACATCGAATCTCCGCGATGGAGCGCACGGAAACGGCACCTTCGCCTACGACGCGGACCGCAACGTCGTCTGGTATGAGTATCGGCCCAATGTGCTCCCCCCGCACGCCGCCTCTGCAACGATCCTCGACCGTCGTGCCGAAGTATTGCCGAGGTACTGGGCCGTGACGCAAGAGACGCAGGAATATCGAGGCAGCTACGGCCCCTTCCCCGGGACGGGCACGGAGCAGGTGGACTTCTCAGACTTCAGTCGCTTCCCGGACCTGCAGAGCGCGCTCCGTTCTATCTGAGGCGGGAAGGCTTTGCGCTGCCCGCAGGAAACCGTCAGAAGCGGAGGAGACGTGCATGCCCGATTTTATGAAGACGTTGTTCGTGAACCCGCCCAGCTTCGAAGGATACGACGGCGGCGCGGGATCGCGATATCAATGTCGCCGCGAGGTGCGGTCGTTTTGGTATCCGACATGGCTGGCGCAGCCGGCCGCGATGGTTCCCGGAAGCCGCCTAATCGACGCGCCGCCCGACGACCTCACGGTCGATCAGGTCGCTACGATCGCGAAGGATTATGAATGCATCGTCCTCCACACGAGCACTCCGTCCTTTAGCAACGACGCTCGCTTCGCGGCGCGCGTCAAGGAAGATAATCCCAAGGCGCTCGTCGGCATGGTCGGCGCTCACGTCGGCATTCTGCCGGAGCAGTCGCTCAAGCTCGCGCCCGCCGTCGACTGGGTGAGCGTCGGCGAGTTCGACTACACCTGCGTCGACGTCGCCTCGGGCAAGCCGCTGAACGAGGTCGACGGCCTCGCGTATCGCGAAAACGGGCAGGTCGTGCGTACGCCCGAGCGCCCGATCATCATGGACATGGACGCCTTTCCGTCGGTGCTCGACGTCTACCGCCGCGACCTCACGATCCCCAACTACTTCAACGGGTACTTGCAGCACCCGTATCTCTCGTTCTACACCGGGCGAGGCTGCAAGTCGAAGTGCACCTTCTGCCTGTGGCCGCAGACGATCGGCGGGCATCTCTATCGGGTTCGCAGCGTCGACAGCGTCGAAGCGGAGATGAAGCGCGCCAAAGCGATGTTCCCGGAGGTCAAGGAATTCTTCTTCGACGACGACACGCTGACCGACAACATCCCGCGCGTCGAAGAGATCGCGCGGCGGCTCGGCAAGCTCGGGATCACCTGGTCGTGCAATGCCAAGCCGAACGTGCCGCGCGCGACGATTGAGATCATGAAGGCCAACGGGCTGCGCCTGTTCCTCGTCGGCTACGAGTCGGGCAACCAGCAAGTGCTCAACAACATGAAGAAGGGCACGCGGCTCGACATCATCCGTCGCTTCTCCAAAGATTGCCGCGAGCTGGGCGTCAAGATCCACGGCACGTTCATCCTCGGCATGCCGGGCGAAACGCTGGAAACGATCCAGGAGACGATCAACTTCGCCTGCGAGATGGACCCCGAGACCATCCAGGTTTCGCTGGCCGCCCCGTACCCCGGCACCTACCTCTACAAGCAAGCGACCGAGAACGGGTGGCTGGAGGCGCAGAGCGACGAGCTGGTCGACACGCACGGCGTGCAGCACGCTGCGCTCAACTATCCCGACCTCACGTCGGAGATGATCTTCGAAGGGGTCGACGAGTTCTACCGGCGATTCTACTTCCGCCCGCGCAAGATGGCCGCGCTGCTGGGCGGGATGATCGGCGACCGTCAGGTGATGAAGCGCCGCCTGCGCGAGGGCGTGGAATTCTTCCACTTCCTGCGCGAGCGCAAACGCGAAGAGCGCCAGGGAGCCCGCCAGCGCGAAGCCGCGATGTCGTCTTAAGCGCGCTATCGTACGCGACCGCCTTTACGCTGCGCACTCGGTCGGAGTAAAGACGAGCCGCGGACGGTAGGGTGGCCGGGGCTGCCCGTCATAATTGCCCGACGGTCCGACATCGGTGATTCGGACGAACACCTTTACATTTCTGCAATCAGCTACGCTTGGAGTAAATTACATGCGCAAACACTTGCTATGCACGCTTCCGTTCGTTCTTGCTCTTTCCGTCTCCGCGCTGACGGCGTGCGGCGGCGGAAACGTTCCGAGCACGAACGTTCCGAACGCGAGCGCGGTCGTGCCCGTACAATCCGTGCGGCCGGACAAAAAATCGGACCTTATCTACGTCTCCGATCAGGGCACCGGCGACGTTTACGTTTATACGTATCCGCAGGGCACGCTTTCGCAAACGCTTACCGGCTTTGCATCGCCCGAGGGGTTGTGCAGCGACAAGAAAGGCAACGTCTGGGTGGTCGATGGTTATAATGAGGACATCGTCGAATACGCTCATGGGGGATCGACGCCGATCAACACGATTTCCGAAGTAAATCATAATCCCCAAGGCTGCGCGATCGATCCAAAAAACGGAGATTTGGCCGTCGCTAATCTCGCCAACGTCAGCACCGCGAAAGCAACCATCGCGATCACGAACCCCAAGACGAAATCCTCGGGGTGGAAGTTTTACGCCGATTCCGCCTACGAAAGCTTCTGGTATTGCGGCTATGACGATAAGGGCAATCTGTTCGCCAGCGCGTACAATGGGAGCGTGACGGGTCTCTCCGAACTTCCGAAGGGCGCATCGACGTTGACCAACCTCAAAACCAGTCAGTCGCTGTTCGGACCCGGCGGAGTGCAGTGGGATGGCAAATATCTCGCCGTGGGCAACGAACAGTCGACGATCTATCAATTCTCAGTGAGCGGCGGAAAAGCAACGAAACAGGGCAGCACTTCACTGGGAGGCGCCAAGGGCGTCTACCAGTTCTGGATTGCGGGGAAGGACGTTTTCGGAGCCGATGCCGGTAACAGCAGCGTCGGCGTTTGGAAATACCCGGCCGGCGGCAGTGCGCTCAAGACGATCACCGGATTCAACACGCCGCTCGGGATAACGATTAGCCGAGGGAAATAGTTGAACGCCGCGCGCCGGCGCAAATCGCGCGGGCGGAGTGACGATTCGCCGCGCGAAGTAGGCGGTCGCGAAAGAGCCCGGGCAAGCGATGCTCTTAACGAAAAGTTAAACCGCATAGCGGGACTAAAGTCGCAGCACTCGAAAGAGTAAGGATTCCCTTGCTTTCTAAGCTAGATAGGGATGACTTCCCTCTGCCTTCTTCGAGGAACGAGGTTGCCAAGATGGATCGCCTGATCGGAACGAAGCGCTTTTTGGTCGCGCTTAGTGTGTTGGCGCTTTCGGCCTGCGGTGCCGCGTCGTCACCCGGTGCGCCCGCGCCACTAACGGCGAGCGTTCACCGAGCTACCTGTTCTGTCGTCCTCTGGGCATCCACGGTAAACAGCGGAGGAGTCAATGGTTTCGATTCGGGCGGAACCAACTGCACGACAATCTATGGCTCAGGCACCGAAAACCTTACGTATGCAAACGGACTTGCTACGGGCGGGGGGTATCTTTACGTTGCCGACAAGGTGGGCAAGATATTCGTGTTCACCACATCGGGTACGTTGGTGAAGGTCTGGAAAACGTCGATCGGCACGACGACCTATAACCCATGGTCCGTCTGCGTCACGCGCCCCCCTTTGAGTCCGACCGTTATCGGCGTCGGTACCTATCAAGCCAGCAGCAGCGCCACCCCCGTCGCGGAGTTTTTCACCGCAGGCCAGGCAAACGGCAGCGGCCCGACGGGATATGCTTCGGGGGCTGGGTTGACGAGCCAGGCATGGTGCGCCTTCGACAAGTTGGGCGACTTTTTCATCGACGGGACGACGGCGGCGAACCACCAGCGGATCGCCTATCTCGCTAGGGCGTATGTAAACGTTTCTGCGCAAACTCTCGTCGACTCCGGCTTGGGATCCGCTCACTATTGGTACAGCATGTATTCGCGAATCAATACTTCGCCGAGCGAGACGCTCAGCGTTAATGGCCGCGTGCAATGTCCCAGCGGCTGCTCGGAAAAGGTTTATAATTGGAATATCTCGCCCCACCCGGCGCACGGACCACTCGGGTTTGTCTCTCCGACTCACTACACCTTCACGGGCTGGCCTTCGTCGCCCTCGTCACCCATTTACCAACTCGCGCCAAGCACAGGCGGTGCGAGCGGCTATCTCTATATGTCCGCTTTCTACAACAACACCATATACAAAGCGCCTGCAACCGGCGGCCCCGTAGGCCCTCCGTGGAACACTGCCTATGAAAAAAATCCCATAGGCCTTGCGACCGTCCCAACGGGTCAGTACTAGCGCACCGTTGAGAAACGAGGTACGAAAATGGATCGCTTAATGATAACGAGGTACTCGTTGGCCGCGCTTGGCGTGGTGGCCCTTACTGCCTGCGCCGGCACGTCGTCACCCGGACCGCCGCCCGCGCTGGCGACGACAGGCGTTCATCGAGCCACATCCTCATGCCCCGTCGCCGTTTGGGCGACCAAGGTGAACACCGATTTCGTGTACGGTTACGGTGCGGGTGGAAACTTTTGCACGGGGGTCACGCATGCCGGCTTGCTGTATGCAAACGGACTTGCCACGAGCGGGTCGCATCTCTACGTCGCCGACAAACGAGGCCAGATCCTCGTCTTCACCACATCGGGAACGTTCGTGAAGCTGTGGAAAACGTCGATCGGCACGACGACCTACAGCCCGTGGGCCGTCTGCGTCACGCACCCACCTGCCCCTGCGGTTGTCGGCGTCACCAACTATCACGCCGGCAGCAGCGCCATCCCCGTTGCGGAGTTTTTCAGCGCGAACGCGCCAAACGGCAGCGGCCCGACGGGATATGCTTCGGGGGCTGGATTGACAAGCCAGGTTTGGTGTGCCTTTGACAAGTTGGGCGACTTTTTCGTCGACGGCACGACGGCTACGAACCATCAACGGATCGCCTATCTCGCTAGGGCGCACATAAACGTTCCTGCGCAAGCTCTCGTCAACTCCGGCTTGGGATCCGCTCACGACTGGGCCAGTATGTACTCACGAATCAATGCTGGGCCCATGAAGCTCAGCGTTAACGCCCTTGTGCAATGTCCCAGCGGCTGCTCGCAAATCGTCCACAACTGGAAGATAACCGGACCAGCGGCCGGACCGTTGGCGTTTACTCCGCAGCCGCCATACACATTTACGGGTTGGCCTTCGTCGCCATCGTCTCCCATCTACCAGCTTGCTCCAAGCACAGGCGGCGCGGCCGGTCACCTGTATATGGCCGCTCTCTACAACAACAGCATACTCCGGGCTCCGGCCAATGGAGGAGCAGTAGCACCGTGGAACCTTTACTATCAAGGTAATCCGCTCGGTCTTGCGACGGTTCCGACGGGTCAGTACTGAAACCGCCGATCAATCCGAGAGCCCGAGAATCGAAACGCTATAGGCTGAGAGCGTGAGCGGCACGGTCGTTCCCACCGTGCCAAGGCTCTTACTCACCGGGCCGATCCACTTATTCTCTTTCGACTCGTCGTACTGCGTCTTGCCGTAGACCGACAGCGTTGCCGTAAAGCTCGTCTTTCCCGAGCCGGCGATGCGCGCGTCGATCGCGATTGGTTTGAGCGTGTTGTTGAAGAGCACGAAAGCGTAGCCGCCGGACAGTTCGTAGCCGTATGCGCGAACGGAGTCGCCGAGCGACGACGGCACGCTGACGCGGCGCACGCTTGCCCCCGCGGGAATCTCAGTAGCATAGAGCGCCATCACGCGCGCGCTGGGAAACGGCGTGCCGCCGGGAATCTTCGGCGTGTTGGCGCAGGCCTCGTATGGGTTGGGCAGGCCGTCCGAGAAGAGCGCTTCGCTGCCGAAGTGCTGCCAGCCGTACAGCTTCTTTGAGTAATCGCCGGTCTCGTCGCAACTGCCGTAGGCGAGCCACCAGGTCGCCATCGGGACGCCGGCCCGCTGCAGCGTGCCGAGCATCTGCCCCAGGAAGAGCCCGTTGACGATCGAGACCGACTGCTTGCCCTCGTTGCCGGCATCGTTGTTGAACTCACCGAGATAGATCGGGACGCTCTTGGCGACGTGCGCGGCCTGCATTTGCGCGCGCAGACCGGCGAGATCGCTCGCGAAGTTGTCGATCGCCGCTCCAAGCAGCTCCTGGTCGCTGTCCTTGTTATATTCGGGATAGTAGTGCACCTCGACGAAATCGAACGGCTGCGCCTTGCGCAGCACGACGTCGTTCCAAGCGGTGTCGCTGGGCAGATCGACGACGACGCCAAGCTTGGCGTTGGGATTCGCTTTCTTTACCGCGGGATAGTAGCCGGTGCGGACGGCATCCGAGTAGGTAGTGGGATCGTGCGGACTCTTGTGCAGATCGTACTCCCACGAGCCGTAGACCTCGTTGCCGACCGTCCAATACGGGACGTCATAGCCGCGACTCTTCGCCTCCGATACCCACGCGGCGGCTTCGCTCGGCTGACCGCCGGCATTGCAAGCGCGATTGCTCCCGTAGTTGAGGGTGATTGCGATATCGAGGTCCAACGGACGCGCAGCGTGCGTCATCAAGTTGTCGAAGGTCGCGCCGGGCGTGATATAGCCCATGCTGTCGCAGAGCGACCCGCCGTGCTCCCAATGATACGCGTCGGATTCCGAGCCGCCGGGAAAGCGCACGAGCTTGACGCCGGTCTTTCGCAGCGACGGATTGACGAACGTTTGGCGGAAGTCGTACCACGTGTCGAGCGATGCGCCGTACACGTCGGCGCCGACCTCGGGCCCCGTAGACTTTGCGTTCAACTTGATCGTGGGCGTCTGCGCGTTTGGCGCCACGGGTTGCTCCGGCGTGCCGGGAATGCTGCGAGGCCCGCAGGACGCGGCGGTGAGCGCGGTCAGGATCCCGATGAGAAGTGCTCGATATCGCATGGAGACATTTTCGCCGGCCGGGCAGCGGGGGCTTTGGGGGCGGAGGACGACCTCGATTTGACCGAACGTACGTTCGCATGATAGAGTCGGTAGCGTAATGAGGTGCGGCAAGTGAGCTGGCTTTCACGGATGCGCTCCTCACTGAGTCGCGCGCGCGAAGTCTTTTCGGCCGTCGCGCGCCTGGGCGCCGCGCAGCGCCCCCTGACCCCCGAGTTTTGGGACGAGCTCGAAGAGATGCTGATCGTCGCCGATTTCGGCGTGCCGACCACTTCGAAGATCGTTACCGGGCTCCAGACCGTCGCCAAACAGGAAGAGTGGAAAACGAGCGATCAGGTCGTGGCGCGCTTCCGCAAAGACGTCGAGCGGTTTCTCACGCTGCCGGGGGCGGAGCTGAATTTGAAGCCGGGGCCGGCCGTGATGTTGATCGTCGGCGTCAACGGCAGCGGCAAGACGACGACGATCGGCAAGCTCGCCGCGCGCCTGCACAAAGAAGGAAAGCGTGTGCTGCTGGTCGCCGGCGACACGTTCCGGGCCGCCGCCGCCGAACAACTCGCCGTCTGGGCGGAACGCAGCGGCAGCACGGTCGTTCGCGGCGCGGAGGGCGCAGATCCGGCTTCGGTCGTTTTCGACGGCATTCGTGCTGCGAAGGCGCGCGGCTTCGACGTCGTCATCGTCGACACGGCGGGCCGGCTGCAGACCAAAGCCAATTTGATGGAGGAGCTGAAGAAGATGCGCCGCGTGATCGACCGCGAGCTCGACGGACCGCCTGCCGAGACCCTGCTGGTCCTTGATGGAACGAGCGGTCAGAACGCCATATCGCAGGCGAAACTCTTCAACGCGGCGACGCAACTCACGGGCATCGTCGTGACGAAGCTCGACTCCACCGCAAAAGGCGGAGTGCTCGTCGCTATCGTCGACGAGCTGGAGATTCCGATCAAGCTGGTTGGGCTGGGTGAGGGCACCGACGACCTACGAGCCTTTTCCCCGGCCGAGTTCATCGACGCGCTCTTCGACGATGCGGAGACGGCCGCAACATCGTGAGCTGCTCGATCAAAATGCCATGATGGCGAACACAACGACCCAGCGCTTGCGGAGCCAGATGCCGTGCGGGGCGCAAACAGCGCAGCGAGCAGTGCGAACGATACTCTTGACAAAACCTGTGTGCCAAGCGTATGGCCCTGAGGCATGATAGTTTGGATTTTGTCGGCGGGAAAGCGAACACTCGCGCCCGGACGGCAGCCGCGCTTCCGGCCGAGGACGCCGGTCGCCGTGACGAGGATATCACGCGTAGGCACACACAACGAAGCACTTGGCACTCGGCAATGAGAGCGTGAATAAGTAAGGCGCTTAGAACGCAAGAGAAAGGAACATCAATGGCTGCAGAAGACGAACGACAACTCGCCCTCGCCAACGCGCTCACTCAAATCGAGCGCCAGTTCGGCAAAGGCTCGATCATGCGCATGGG
>DATGGV010000045.1:0-76142 GCA_035308305.1 Candidatus Cybelea sp.
CATTACTGCGCTCAGGATGACATTACTGCGCTCAGGATGACATTACTGCGCTCAGGATGACATTACTGCGCTCAGGATGACAAACTCAGGATGACAAACTCAGGATGACAAACTCAGGATGACAAACTCAGGATGACAAACTCAGGATGACAAACTCAGGATGACAAACTCAGGATGACAAACTCAGGATGATGGCTGGGCATGGGCTGATGTGGTCGAACATCTATCAGCCCGAGACACCCAAAGTGAAGCGGCGCGTCAATTGGAAGCGAATGGGCGCGCTCTTTGCTCCCTATTGGCGTCAGCAAGCGATGGTGCTCGCGTGCATCGTCGTCGTCTCGGCGCTCGGCCTCGTGCCAGGCTTCGTCATCGCGCACATCATCGACGCGGCGATTCCGCGCCGGAACCTCGCGGGGCTGGCCGTTGACGTCGGAATTATCCTCTCCACGGCGCTGATCTCGTCGGGGATCGGCGTTCTGCAGGGGTATCTCAACTCGGTCGTCGGCGAAGGGATCATGCGCGACATTCGCACGAGCCTCGTCGCGCATCTCCATCGCATGCCGCTTCACTTCTTCACCGGCACGAAGACCGGCGAGATCATGAACCGCGTCAGCAGCGACGTCGACAACGTCGACAATGTCGTGACCGGAACGCTGACCACGATCGTAACCAACGTCGTGATGATCGCAACGACGCTCATGGCGATGTTCGTATGGAACTGGCGGCTCGCCCTGATCTCGGTCATCGTCGTCCCGCTGATGATCCTTCCGCTGGGTCCCGTTGGGCGGCGGATGTATGCGATCCGCAAGAAAACGCGCGAGAAGCGTGACGAAATCGAGTCCATCACCCAAGAGACGCTCTCTATCTCCGGGATCACGCTGATCAAGTCGTTCGCGCGCGAAGCCTACGAACGCGCTCGCTTTTATACGGCCGGCACGCGGCTGATGCAACTCGAGGTCGACCTCGCGATGGTCGGACGCTGGTTCATCGCGTCGGTCACCGCCATGATCGTGGTGGGGCCGGCGCTGGTCTGGTTCGGCGGAGGCTGGCTCGCAATCGCCGCGGGGCTGCAGGTCGGCGTGATCGTGGCGTTCGTCTCGTTCATTCAGGGCCGGCTCTACGGGCCCGCCGCCGCACTTGCGGGGATTCAAATACAAATCGTCAGCGCGCTCGCGGTCTTCGAGCGCATCTTCGAGTATCTCGACATGGCTACCGAGGAGTACGATCCGCCCGGAGCGATTGCCCTACCCGAAGTGAACGGCGAGATCGCCTTTGAGAACGTCGTCTTTTCGTACGACGGGACGCGCGAGGTACTCCAGGACGTCTCCTTCCACGTGCGGCCCGGAGAAGTCGCGGCCTTCGTGGGGCCGTCGGGCGCCGGAAAGACGACGATTACGCAGCTCGTTCCCCGCTTTTACGACCCGCAACAAGGGCGCGTGCTCGTCGACGGACACGACCTGCAAACGGTCACGCTCGATTCGCTGCGAAGCAATATCGGCATCGTCACGCAGGAGACGTATCTCTTTCACGACACGATCGCAAGCAATTTACGCTACGGCAAGCCCGATGCGACCGACGCGGAACTCGAGGCCGCGGCACGCGCGGCCAACATCGCCGATTTCATCGCCGCGCTGCCCAATGGGTACGAAACGGTAGTCGGTGAGCGCGGGCACAAGCTTTCCGGCGGGGAACGGCAACGCTTGGCGATCGCGCGCGTTCTGCTCAAGGATCCGCGGATTCTCATTCTCGATGAAGCGACCAGTTCGTTGGATTACGAGAACGAGGCGGCAATTCAAAAAGCGCTGGAAGTCGTCATGCGCGGACGCACGAGCTTGGTCATCGCGCATCGCCTGTCGACGGTGCTGGCCGCCGACGTCATCTTCGTCGTCGATCGTGGCCGGGTCGTAGAGTCGGGCCGCCACGCAACGTTGCTCGCGCGTGGCGGCCTTTACTCTCGACTCTATCGCACCCAGTTCGCCGGATTATCGGCGTAGGTTGCGCGGACCGCTAACCGGGAGGTGAGTTCCCCGGTTCTGCGCGCGGAGGCTCAACCGGAGCCGAACGCGGCGGACTTGGATTTACCGGAGCGTTGATCGGGGCCGGCTCGGTACGTGGAGGAGCCGGCGCTATCGGAGCCGGGCGCGGCGGCGCGGGGAACGTGTGCGGAGGAACCGGCATGACCGGAGCCTGGTGCGGCGGCGCTGCGAACGTACGTGGAGGTACGGGGCCGCCCCGAGGAGCCACTCCTAAGAGCGCAACCGCGACGATCGGTAATGACGAAACGAAACCTACGAACCACTTGTTTGTCATTATCTTATCTCCTAACATACGCGAATTGTGACCCGGAATTACCGCAAAGTCACAGCCTACAATTAGCGTTATGTTAGAGGCGAGAGACGACGACGCTTAAGCAGTCACTCGCAGGTTCGACTGCGCGAGGGCTTACGAAGAAGGCGAACTCTAGCTACGCGTTAGTGCAGAAGCCTGCTCGACGATCCGGGCCGCGAGCGTTTGAACTTCGTTAATTCCTACGAGGCTTTGCGCCGACTGCGGGAGTTCTTTCTTCAAGGCTTCCGCGCGTTCTTCGGCCGCTTTAGCTTCCTTCTGCGCAGTCACAGATGCCGCCTGACACGCAACGACGCGCTCCTTGGCCTCCGCCGCTTTGCGTTCGGCTAGGGGTTCCTGGGCCGCGCACTCCTTCGCACGAGCCTCGAATGCGCTCAACTGTTGCTGCAGCTCCGCGATCCGCGACTCGGCGTTCTTGCGCTCCGTCCCTAAAGCACGGTGGCTCTCCGAAGCGGCTGCGGCCAGCTCCTTGGCCTGCTGCTCCAGAACGACGGCCGCCTTTGCCTTTTCGTTGGCCGCCGCAAAAGCTTGCGCGGCTTGCGCCGCTTTCGCTTCGCCCTTGAGCCGCTCTTCGAGCGCACAAACTTCGGAGAGTAGCGCTTCGGCAGCTTTACGCTGCTCTGCGATCAATCGTTGCGCTCCATTGATCGCGTCGTCACTCGCCACGGGCGCGGTCTGAACATCATTGGGCATTGCGGTTTCCACCTTCGCTTGTAGAGGCGCCGTTTCGGGCTCTGTTTGGGGCTTTGCTTGGGGTTCTGGTTGGGGCTTTGCTTGCAGCTCAGCTTGAGGCTTTGCTTGCGGCTCCGGTTGGGGCTTTGCTTGGGCCTGCGGTTGGGGATCGGGGCTGGGACGCTGTCCGTTTCGCCTCGCTTCGGAAGCTTTCAAATCGTCGAGCAATCGTCCCAGAGGCGACGAATCGCGACCGGCTTCCGGTGACGCGACTTGCTCGGAACCTTTCTCGCTGCTATACGTAGACTCGTCGTTTAGCAGCTCACCGGCACGGCCGATGGCAGTTTTCCAGGAACGAAACATGCTACACCCTCGCTGGTCCAGCCAAACGTCTAGAGTACGAAGAACACCGCCTGACAATAAGGCGCATCCGGACCTCCTATCTCCCGGCCTATATAATGGCACTCCGGGCGCCCGGTTGCAATACCGGCCCGCCAAAGGGAGTCAAATCTTAACCCGGCGTCCCCGTACCGTTAACGTGTCAACGGCGTACTTGTTCACAGGCCCTTCCTAGCCATTTCTTACCCGGTTGCTAGTCTCAGCAAGCGCGGCGACTTGCCGCGCAACCGAGAAAGGACCCCACATGAGCGACCAAGAGAAGCAGATCCGCGACGACCAGGCCGACGTAGTCAGCGGCGGCGTAATCCCAATCGATCCTCCGGTGCACCCACCGAGCAATCCGGTGCCCCCGAGGTTCCACGATCCCATCCCCCGGAAGACCAATCCGACCCAGTAGACTCTTGCACGCCGCCGCGCGCGGCATGAGAAATTAAGGGGCCGGAACTCCGGCCCCTCCTAAATCTCCATGACCATCGGTGCGACGGGGATTTGGAGCGGCGGTTCCGTCGCGGCTTGGATCTCGCCCACGGTAACCCCGGGAGCGAGTTCGCGTAAGATCAGTCCGTCTTCGCCGACGTCGATCGTTCCGAGGTCGGTGATGATCCGGTTGATAACTCGCCGCCCCGTGAGCGGCAGCGAACAGGTCCGCACGATCTTGTGAACGTTGCCTTTTGCAACGTGCTCCATCATGACGATCACCCGCTTCGCGCCGTGAACCAAGTCCATTGCGCCGCCCATCCCTTTGACCATCTTTCCGGGAATCATCCAGTTTGCGAGGTCGCCACGTTCGGAGACTTGCATCGCACCGAGAACGGCGAGGTCGATGTGTCCGCCGCGAATCATGCCGAACGAAAGCGCCGAATCGAAGAACGACGCGCCCGGAAGGACCGTCACGGTCTCCTTGCCGGCGTTGATCAAATCGGCGTCTTCTTCCCCTTCAAACGGATACGGGCCCATGCCGAGTATGCCGTTCTCGCTCTGCAGCGTGACGGTAATATCCGGCGGCACGTAGTTCGGAACCAGCGTCGGCAGCCCGATTCCGAGGTTCACATACTGTCCATCGCGCAACTCCTGCGCGACGCGAGCGGCAAGCTGAGTTCTCGTTAAAGCCATAGTTTGTTCTCCATCATCCTTCGACTGCGCTCAGGATGACATTACTGCGCTCCGCACGACATAGATCAGATGACACCGGGAGTACCGAGTTTTCTTGTGGTGATGCGTTCGATGCGTTTGCCTTGGGGGCCGACGTGCACGATGCGCTGCACGAAGACGCCGGGAAGGTGCACGTTCTCCGGATCGATCGCGCCCGGATCGACGAGCTCCTCGACTTCGGCAATTGTGATCTTGCCGGCCATTGCGCAGAGCGGGTTGAAGTTCCGCGTGGACTTGTGAAAGATGAGGTTGCCCATACGGTCGCCGGCCGACGCGCGAACCAGCGCGTAGTCGCAGACGATTCCGGTCTCCATAACGTACTCGCGCCCGTTAAAGACGCGCGTCTCCTTTTTCGGCGAAGCGACCGCTACGCTGCCGTCGGGGCGATGGCGCCAGGGGAGGCCGCCGTCGGCAATCAGCGTGCCATCGCCGGCCGGCGTGTAAAAGGCCGGGATGCCGCAGCCGCCGGCGCGCAGACGTTCGGCTAGGGTCCCCTGCGGTACAAGCTCGACTTCGAGCTCGCCGCTGAGATACTGACGTTCGAACTCGCGGTTTTCGCCGACGTACGATCCAGTCGTGCGCGAAATCCGGCGGTTGTCCAGCAGGACGCCGAGTCCCCACCCGTCCACGCCGCAGTTGTTCGAGACGGTAACCAGATCGGAGGCGCCTTGCTCGAGCAACGCCTCGATGAGATTGTGCGGAATCCCATTGAGGCCGAAGCCGCCCACCGCGATGGAGGCGCCGCTGGGAATATCTGCGACCGCCTCGGCGCAGGAGGCATAGACCTTCTCCATGCCGTTCTAATGCGCCGACGGAACGTGCCCTGCCTTCGTGGAAGGTAGCGTTACTATGGCAATGGCACCAACCGAAATTGCAAGCAACGACGAAGAGGCTATGATTCTCGAAATGGTGCGCGAGCTGGTCGCCGAAAAGATCGCTCCGCGCGCCGCCGAGATCGATGCCACCGGCGAGTTCCCCTGGGACGTCAAGGAGCTGTTCGCGCAGAACGACCTGCTCGGCATTCCCATTCCGGCGGCGTACGGCGGCCTCGGAAGCACCTTCCTGACGTACGTGAAGGTCGTCGAAGAGATCGCAAAGGCCTGCGCGTCGAGCGCCCTGATCGTCGCCGTGCAAGAGCTGGGCATGCTGCCCGTGATGATCGGCGGCAACGAGGAGCAGAAGCGGCGCTTCCTCCCGAAGATCGCCTCGGGCGAACATCTGGTCGCGTATGCGCTGACCGAGGTCTCCAGCGGTTCGGACGCGCTGGGTTCGATGAAAACCCGAGCCGTGAAGCAGGGCGACGGCTACGTGCTCAACGGTCAGAAAATTTGGATCACCAACGGCAGCGTTGCCGACGTGGTCTGCGTCTTCGCCGTCACCAATCCGGAGGCGGGTTCGCGTGGCGTCTCGGCGTTCGTCGTCGAGAAGGGGACGCCAGGTTTTTCGGTCGGCAAGCTGGAGAAAAAGATGGGGATTCGCGGTTCGCCGACGGTCGAGCTGATCTTTTCCGATTGCGAAGTGCCCGCGGCGAATCGTCTGGGCGAAGAAGGCGAAGGTTTCAAGATCGCGATGAGGGTGCTCGACAAATCGCGTCCGGGCATCGCGGCGCAAGCTCTGGGAATTGCCGCAGGGGCGCTCGAGTATGCGACCGGTTATGCCAAGGAACGCATCGCCTTCGGAAAGCCGATCGGTCAGCATCAGGGCGTCGGCTTCATGCTCGCCGACATGAAGACCGAAGTGGAATCGGCCCGCTTGATGCTTTACGAGGCCGCCCGTCGCTGCGATGCCGGCGGCCCCGATGTCACGCTCTGGGCGGCGATGGCGAAGCTCAAATGCGGCGACGTTGCAATGTCGGTCACCACCGATGCGGTGCAGGTGCTCGGCGGTTTCGGATACTCCGTCGACTACCCGGTCGAGCGCATGATGCGCGACGCGAAAATAACTCAAATATACGAAGGCACGCAGCAGATTCAGCGGCTCGTGATTTCGCGAGGGCTCGTGGGGAGAGGCTGAGCGATGCGGATAGTGCTTGCGCTTCTCCTCTTCGCCGCAGCAGGATGCAACAACGCTTCGACGCTTTCGGCGGCCCCACGAGCGGCCGAACCTTTCTCCGCGTTCCGCGGCGTCGCCAAGCCCGGTACTTTTACCAACGGCAAGATCACCCACGTCGTCATCATCGTCCAGGAGAATCGTTCGGTCGACAATCTTTTCCTCGGCTTAAAGGGCGCCGACACACAGTCGTACGCCCTCAACTCCGTCGGCGATCGGGTTGACTTGCTGCCCGTCTCATTCAGTGCGCCCTACGACCTCAACCACGACCATAGCGGGTACGCGATCGAAAGCGACAGCGGCAAAATGGACGGCTTTAATCTGGAGCACTCCACGAACTGCAAGGGTCTCAAGGGCTGCCCCAAGGCCGACGTCGCGGCATACGGCTACCTTCCGCAAAAGGAAGTCACGCCGTACTTCGACATGGCCGAGGAGTACGCGTTTGCCGACCACATGTTCGAGAGCAACGAAGGGCCCAGCTTCCCCGCCCATCAGTACCTGATTAGCGGAACGTCCACGATCAGCCAGGGTTCGCGGCTGCGCGTCTCCGAGAATCCTCAGACGGCCGAGCAGCAATTTACCGGCGGCTGCGATTCGCCACCGGGCTCCCTCGCGATGCTCATCGACGCGAACGGCGAAGAGCTGCAGGAGACGTATCCCTGTTACGATCGGCCGACGTTGATGGACCTAATTACCGATAAGGGGCTCACCTGGCGATACTACGAGTGGCGCACCGGCGCGGGTTTGTGGAACGCTCCGGATGCGATCAAGCACCTCCAGGAGGGATCGCAGTTTTCAACCGAAGTCGTGGCGCCGCCGTCCAAGGTGATCACCGATATCGGGAACGGCGCCTTGGCAAGCGTCGTCTGGGTAACGCCCACGGCGAAGGCGTCGGACCACGCGCACATCAGCAACGGCACCGGACCGTCGTGGGTCGCTTCGGTCGTCAATGCCGTCGGCAAGAGCAACTACTGGGACAACACCGTCATCTTCTTGACCTGGGACGACTGGGGCGGTTGGGCCGACCACGTGTCGCCGGTCGTCTACAACTCTTACGAGCTCGGCTTTCGCGTTCCGGCCGTCATCATCTCACCCTACACGCCGAAAGGCTACGTTTCGCATCGCCAGCACGAGTTCGGAAGCATCTTGAAGTTCGTCGAGAAAACGTTCGACTTGGGATCGCTCGGCACGACCGACGTTCGCGCCGACGACTTCTCCGATTGCTTCAACTTCAAGGGCACGCCGCGCAGCTTCACCCCGATTCCCGCACCGCTCGGCGCCGACTACTTTCTCAAGCAAGGCGGTGGAAACGGTCCGCCGGACAACGACTAAGCGCTCAACGACCTTGTGGCCCATCGACTGATTAGACTCCACCTAAATTAACGACGCTCCCACACACAGTAGAAAGTGTGTGGTCGAGTGTGCAGGCGTGTAGGTGTGATGCTTCGCGCACGTCGAGTACTCTGGGTTCGCGATGCGAAGTTTCCACCGGATCAAAATAACGATCCTCGGAACCGGTTTTGTCGGCACGGCGAATGCAGTAGGTTTCGCCGAGCTCGGTTTCGACGTAGTCGGCTTCGATACCGACGTTCGGAGAATCGAGCAGCTCAACGCCGGCCTGCCTCCTTACCGCGAAGCAGGTCTCTCGGAGCTCCTCGAGCGCCACCTTGAAAGTGGACGCTTGACCTTCGTCAACGATCTGAGCCTTGCAGTTGCCCACGCGAACTTTATCATCGTCGCGGTCGGGACACCTTCGCGCGATGACGGATCGGCCGACCTGTCGGCACTTCATATCGCGACCGATGCGTTGAGCAGAACGATCGAGCGGCGCTCGACGATCGTTGTGTTGCGTTCTACCGTGCCGCCGGGCACGTCGGACCGGATGGCCCAACGGCTACCCTCAGGCGTGGAGCTGCTCTACTGCCCGGAGTTCTTGCGAGAAGGCAGCGCCGTCTACGATTTTCTGAATCCCGATCGGTCGATCGTTGGCGCGGAGTCGCAAGGGGCCGCGACGGCATATTCGGCGCTCGTGGAGGGCCTCGTCGCCCCCGTGATCGTGACGAGCCGCAGCGATGCCGAGCTCATCAAGGGCGGCGCGAACGCATTTCTCGCGCTCAAGATCAGCTTTGCAAACGAAATAGCCAACATCTGCGGGCGGCTCAACGCCGATTCGCACGAGGTACTGCGCGGCATCGGCTCGGATCGCCGAATCGGCGATGCCTATCTGAAGCCCGGCATCGGCTTCGGCGGACCGTGTTTCGAGAAAGACGTGCTCAGCCTCGAACACGTCGCGCGCGGAAGCGGATCGCCGTCGCATCTGCTCCAAGCGACCTTGCGCGTGAACGCGGCGCAGCCGCGCAAAATCGTCGACGTCTTGGAAGAAGAACTGGGGGTTCTACGCGATATGCAAATCGGCGTCTGGGGTTTGGCCTTTAAAGCGGGCACGGATGACGTGCGCAGCTCGCTCGCATTGCGAGTCCTCGAGGACCTGGTCGAGCGGGGCGCGACCGTGATTGCATACGATCCGGCAATCATACGAGCCGACCTTCCGCATGGCACGACGCTGGTCGGCTCGGCGATGGAAGCCGCGCGCGCGGACGCGCTGCTGGTCCTAACGGAATGGCCCGAGTTTTGCGGCATCGATCCGAACGACATCGCGCGCGCCGTGCGGCGGCGCATCGTCGTCGATGGCCGCAACGTCCTCGACGGTCCCGCGCTTGCGAACTGCGGAATACGCTACCGCGGTGTCGGCCGCTCCTCGTTGCCAGAATACGCGGAATACGTCAACGTTTCAGCGAGGCCGGCATGAGCGTTCTCCAAGTCCGTCCGGGACCGGCGCTCCCGGCAATCGCGCCGCTGGCGCGGACGACCGCACACGGCAAGTTCCTGTTCGCAGGTAACGAGAAGCTCTACGTACGCGGAACCACCTACGGAACTTTTAGACTCGACGAGCTCGGCAACGAGCGCCACCACCCAGGACGCGTCGATCGCGACTTTGAGCTGATGGCGGCAAACGGATTCAACGCCGTGCGCACCTACACGGTACCGCCGCTCTGGTTGCTCGATGCCGCGGAGCACCATGGCCTACGGGTGATGGTCGGCCTGCCTTGGGAGCAGCACGTAGCCTTCCTCGACGATCACTCTCGCGCAAAAGAGATCGAGCGCCGAGTACGCGAGTACGCCGCGAAGTGCGCCGGCCATCCGTCGATTCTGTGCTACGCGGTCGGCAACGAGATACCGTCGAGCGTAGTTCGCTGGCTCGGAGCACAGCGCGTCGAACACTTTATCGAGCGGTTGTACGGCGCCGTCAAGACGGAGGATCCGGGCGCGCTCGTTACCTACGTCAACTACCCAACGACGGAGTACTTGCAGCTTCCGTTTCTCGACCTCGTTGCGTTCAACGTCTACCTCGAGCGCAAGCAGCAATTGGGCGCCTATCTCTCGCGGCTGCAAAACATCGCCGGAGATCGCCCGCTCGTTATGGCCGAAGTCGGCTTGGACAGCCGGCGTAATGGTGAGCGGAGCCAGGCCGAAAGCCTCTCCTGGCAACTCCGCACGATCTTCGAATCAGGCTGCGCGGGCGCGTTCACATTCGCTTGGACCGACGAATGGTTCCGCGGCGGCCATCCGATAGCCGATTGGGACTTCGGTCTTACACGCCGGGGGCGCAGCCCGAAGCCGGCGCTGGCGGCGGTTCGCGAAGGCTTTGCAGAGGTTCCTTTCCGCGCGCACATGAAGTGGCCGCGCATTTCGGTGATCGTCTGCGCCTACAACGCGCAGGCCACGATTCGCGAATGCCTGGACGGACTGGCACGCGTCGACTACCCGAACTTCGAGGTGATCGTCGTTAACGACGGATCGACCGACGGCACCCGCGCAATAGCCGCTGAGTATGCGGTGCGATTAATCAACACGCCAAACCGCGGATTGAGCAACGCGCGCAACACGGGCCTCGAAGCCGCCACCGGCGAGATCGTCGCCTATCTCGACAGCGACGCTTATCCCGATCAGGATTGGCTCAAGTATCTGGGGCACGCGTTCCTCGACTCCACGCATAGCGGCGTCGGCGGCCCGAACATCGCGCCCCCAAACCTCGGTACGGTGGCGGATTGTTTCGACAACGCGCCGGGAGGACCGACGCACGTGCTGCTCTCCGACCGCGAAGCCGAGCACATTCCCGGGTGCAACATGGCCTTTCGCCGCGAGGCGCTCGCGGCGATCGGCGGATTCGATCCTTCGCTTCGTGTTGCCGGCGACGACGTCGACGTTTGTTGGCGCTTGTCGGAACGCGGCGGCACCTTGGGCTTCGCCCCGGCAGCGGTCGTGTGGCATCATCGCCGGACGACGCTGCGCTCATACTTGAAGCAGCAGCGCGGATACGGTCGCGCCGAAGCACTATTGGAGAAAAAGTGGCCGGAGAAGTACAATGCCGCCGGTCACGCGACGTGGGGCGGACGAATCTACGCAAGAGGCATCACGCCGGCGCTCTCGTTTTGGCGCTCGCGCATCTATCAGGGGCCGTGGGGAAGCGCGCCTTATCAATCGCTCGAGCGTCCCGAGCCGACTCTCTTCTCGTCGCTGCCGTTGATGCCGGAATGGTATCTCGTCATCGCCGCGCTCGCCGCGTTGTGCGCGCTGGGAGTTCTCTGGCCGCCCCTGCTGCTCGCCTTGCCGCTGTTGGCGGCGGCCGTGCTCGCACCGGTCGTGCAAGCCGCGAAGGCGGCGCGGCAGGCCGTCTTCGAGACGCGCCCGCGGACGAAACTTCAAGCGATTCGCTCGAGGGCGCTCGTCGGGTTCTTGCACTTGGCGCAGCCTTTCGCGCGCCTGGCCGGGAGAATGGAGTACGGGCTGACCGCGTGGCGCTCGCCGCTCACGCCACGGATCTGGTTAGTGAAGCCGCGATCGGACACCGTCTGGAGCGAATCTTGGCATGCGCCCGACACGTGGCTTACCACGCTGGAGAAGGCTCTGCGAGCTAACGACGGCGTCACGCTGCGAGGCGGTGCCTACGACCGGTGGGACCTCGAAGTCCGCGGCGGGATGCTCGGCTGCGCGCGTTCCCTCTTGCTCGTCGAGGAGCACGGCGCGGGGCGTCAGCTGGCACGCTTACGCAGCCGCCCCCACTTCTCGACGGCGTCGATCATAGCTGTCGCGGCGCTCTTCGCGCTCGCCGCAGCGGCCGGCTTTACCGGTGCCTGGGCGGCTTGCGGGATTTTTGCAGCGCTCGCGGCCGGCGTCGCGGTTCGCGCGACGGACGAGTGCGCGACGGCAATGGAACGCGTTGCCCGCGCGACGGGAGGTTTACGTGAAGTATCTCATCGTTAACGCTGACGACTTTGGAGCCAGCGTCGGCATCAACCGGGCCGTCGCCGAGCTTTCCGATCTCGGCGTGCTTACGAGCACGAGTTTGATGATCACGATGCCGGGCGCAATTGACGCGTGGCGCTACGCGAGGCATCGCCCGCAGCTGGGCGTCGGGCTGCACGTTACACTCACCGACGAGGCTGCGAATCCGCTCGTGAGCTTCGACGACTCCAAGCGCTGTCGCGATGCGATCGAAGCGCAGATCGACGTCTTTAGCATGTGGTTCGGGCGGATGCCGACGCACCTCGACGCGCACCAGAACGTGCACCGGGACGCGCGTCTGCAACCTGTCTTCGAAGAGGTGGCCGGCTGCTACGACCTGCCGCTGCGCGAGCATTCGCCAGTGCGTTACTTTTCAAGGTTTTACGGTCAGTGGGATAGCGAACCCCATCCGGAGCACATCGGCATCGACAGCCTCCTGCAGATGCTTGACGTGGAGCTGCACGACGGAATCACGGAACTGAGCTGTCATCCCGGCTACGTCAGCGACGACTTCGAGTCGCCTTACAATGCCGAACGCGAGATCGAGCTGCGCACGCTTTCAGACCCTCGACTCCGCGAATTTTTCCACGCGAACGGCATCGAGCTGATCAATTTTGGAGGCGTGCATGAGGATCGTCGTATCGCCACATAACGTCGTCAACTATCCGCTTGGCGGAGGCCATTTTTGGGTCTACCTGCAGTACGTGGACGGGCTGCGGAGGATCGGCTGCGACGTTTGGTGGCTGGAACAGTTTCAACCGACGGGCGATCGCCGCCAGGACGTCGAGCGAGTCTCCGTGCTGACGGAGCGGTTGCGCCGGTACGGCATCGAAGACCGAGTCGTTCTTTACACCGAGGACGGCGAGTTCGTCAACGTCTCGGCCGCGCACGCTCGCAAGGTCTTCGCGGAAGCCGACCTTCTCCTCAACTTCCATCAGCGCATCGCCGACCGGCTGCTGGAACGATTCCGGCTCACCGCGCTCGTCGACATCGATCCGGGCCTGCTGCAGTACTGGATGACATCGGGCTTGCTCGCGGTTGCTCCGCACGATCTCTATTTCACGACGGGCGAAACCGTCGGGAAGCCGAACGCCAAGTTCTCGGATTGCGGCTTGCCTTGGACCCAGATACGCCCGCCGGTGAGCCTCGATCTCTGGCCGGTAACCCCCGCGCCGGAGGGCGGCGCGTTCACGACGGTTTCGAACTGGTGGGGGCACGAGTGGGTCGTCGACGACGAGGGGATACACGACAACAACAAGCGCCGCGCGTTTCTGAAGTTTGCAAAGCTCCCTCAGCGCACGAGCACGCCGCTCGAACTCGCACTACTGCTCGACGGTAACAGCGTCGCCGACGAGCGGGACCAAAGGCACCTGCGCGAGCGGGGGTGGACCGTGCGGCACGCCCACCGCGCTGCCGGCGGCCCACAGGAGTATCAACGGTATATCCGAGCCTCGCGTGGTGAGTTCAGCTGCGCAAAGTGGTCGTGCATGGCGTTTCAAAACGCGTGGATCAGCGACCGCACGCTCTGCTATCTCGCGACCGGGAGACCGGCGGTCGTCCAGGACACGGGTCCCAGCGAACTGCTGCCTCGCGATCGCGGCCTCTTTCGCTTCGCCACACTCGACGAAGCCGCGGCCGCGCTAGAAGAGGTTACGGCACACTACGCCGTTCACGCCAAGGCGGCGCGAGAGGTCGCCGAGCTCTTCGACGCGCGTCGCGTCGCTGAAACCATCGTGCGCCGATGCGGAAGCGGCGCGGTGAGCGCGGTGGGATAGCAGACGTGGCCGCGCGCCCGGACGCCGACCAGCACGTCTTCGCGCGCCTCGTGGCGTTCGCGCGGCCGTATTGGCTGAAAATTGCAGCGACGTTCTTGCTGAGCCTGACGGCGGCCCCGCTGACGCTGCTCACGCCCGTGCCGCTCAAGATCGTAATCGATAGCGTGATCGGCTCGAAGCCGTTGCCGGCATTGCTTGCCGCACCGCTGCAACTCTTCGGCGATAACCCCTACGTCGTTTTGAGCGTCGTCGCCGCGCTACTCGTGCTCATCACCTTTCTTCTCTATGCGCAAGGGATGGCGGTCTGGCTGGCGTCGACCTATTTGGGCGAGCAACTCGTCCTCGATCTCCGCGCGGTACTCTTCCGCCATGCGCAGCGGCTATCGCTCGCGTATCACGATCGCACCGGAACTACGGATTCCGTCTTCCGCATCCAGTACGATGCGGAATCCCTACAACACGTGCTGGTCGACGGCGCGATTCCGCTGGTGACAGCACTCCTCACCGCGGTCTCGGTCGTCGCGGTCACGGCGTACATCAACTGGCAGCTGGCACTAGTATCGCTCGTCGTTTGTCCGATCCTCTACTTCGTCACCAGCCGCTTCGGGCGTCGCCTGCGTGGGCGCTGGTACGAAGTCAAGGATATCGAAAGCTCGGCGATGTCGGTGGTGCAAGAGGCGCTCTCGGCCGGCCGGGTCGTGCGGTCGTTCGGACGCGAAGAGCACGAGCAGCGCCGGTTTATGCACCGCGCGAGCCGTCGTTTATGGGGTCAGCTCGACATTGCTCGGCTGCAGTCAAAGTTCGACTTGGCGATCGGGGTGACCGTCGCCGCGGGGACAGCCGCGGTACTCTTCCTCGGAGTCATCCAAACGAAGGCGGGACACCTCACGACCGGTGAGCTGCTGATGGTCCTGGCCTATCAAGCACAGATATATCTTCCGCTCCAAACGATGAGCAAGAAGATCGCCGATCTCCAGAATGGTCTCGCCAGCGCCGGACGCGCGTTCGCACTACTCGACCAGTTGGCCGAGGTCTCCGAGAAGCCGTACGCCAAACACCTGGAACGCGCACGCGGCGACTTCGCGTTTTCCGGCGTTTCGTTCGCCTACGAACGAGGTCGCGAGGTGTTGCGCAACGTCGACCTGGTCATCAATAGCGGAAGCCGCGTCGGAATTCAAGGTAAGACCGGCGCGGGGAAGACGACGTTCGTCAGCCTGTTGACGCGGTTCTACGATCCGACCGGCGGCACAATCGCGCTCGACGGCGTGGACCTGCGCGATTTTAAGCTGACAGATCTGCGAAATCAGTTTGCGATCGTTCTCCAAGACACGATGCTCTTCTCCACGACGATTCGCGAGAATATCGCGTACGGCAGGCCCGGCGCAAGCGACGAGGAGATTCGCGAAGCAGCGCGCCTGGCGAACGCGCACGACTTCATTGAGGCTCTTCCAAGCGGCTACCTCACGGAGGTCGGCGAACGCGGCATGCGTCTCTCCGGCGGCGAGCGCCAACGCGTGTCGATTGCCCGAGCCTTTCTCAAAGATGCCCCGATCCTATTGCTGGACGAGCCGACGAGCGCTCTCGACCTGGCAACGGAATCCGCCATCGTCGATGCAATGGAACGCCTGATGGCAGACCGTACCGTCTTCTTGATCGCTCACCGTCCGACGACGTTGTCGCGCTGCGACGTGCGGCTGGAGGTGCGCGACGGCACCCTCCGGGCGCTCGCAGCCATCGACGCCCGCTTGGGGGCGTAACCGGTCGTGCATTTCAAACCTCGGGTCGTGGTCACGGGATTTATCGGGCTTTTTCCGTTTGGCGGCGTAGCCTGGGATTACGCGCAGTATGCGGCGGGCTTCGCGAAGCTCGGATGGGACGTCCTATATCTCGAGGACACCGGCTCGTGGCCCGTCTACCAGCGCGAGTGCGAGCCATCGTCGAACGTCGCCCACGTCGCCGCAACGATGGAATACTTCGGTCTCGTCGGCAACTGGGCGTATCGCGACGCGGTCTCGGGACGCTGCTTCGGGCTCTCGCAAACGGCGGTCGACGAGTTCTGCCGCACCGCGGACATCTTTCTCAACCTGTCCTGTTCGGCGCCGCTGCGCGACGAATACGCGGCCATTCCGATTCGCGCGTTGGTAGATACCGATCCGATGTTCACGCAGATTCAGTACGTGAACGACGAGTCGCTTTCGGGCGGTCCGACCAGCATTCGCGCGCTGATCGAAAACCATACGCACCACTTTACGTTCGGCAACAACATCGGCGACGATTCCTGCAGAGTTCCGACGCTCGACTTGCATTGGTACCCGACGCGTCAGCCGATTCTCCTCGAGCGCTGGCCTCTTATCGAAACGCCGGCGGGTGAATCGCGCTGCTACTCGACGGTGATGAACTGGAACCTCGATCGCGACGTCGTTTTTGGCGGCGAGCGGTGGGGACAGAAGGACGTCGAATTCATGCGGGTGCTCGACCTCCCGCGGCGCATCCCCGAGATTCGACTCGGCGTTGCCGTTAGCCAGGCGCCGGAATCACAGTTCCCCGCGGCCGCAGCGCGAGAAGCCGGGTGGCTCGTGTTCGATCCCGCGTCGTGCGCGCACGACGCGCAAAGCTACCAAGAGTTCATCGTCGCCTCGCGCGGCGAGTTCTCCGTCGCCAAGCAGACCTACGTGAAAGCGCAGACCGGATGGTTTTCTTGTCGATCGAGTTGTTATCTCGCGGCAGGGCGCCCCGTCGTCACGCAGGATACGTCGTGGTCGCGCCGGCTCCCCAACGGACGCGGTCTGCTCGCCTTCCACGACCAGGAGTCGGCAATCGAGGCACTTCGGCACGTCGAGTCGGATCCAAAGTTGCACGCGAAAGCGGCGCGAAGCATTGCCCACGATTACTTCGACAGCAGCCGGGTTCTGAGCGAGATGCTCGCCGTTATGGGCTGCTAAAAGCGTGCGCATTCTGGTGCTCGGCTATATCGTGCGCGGACCGCTCGCCGGGCATACGTGGCACCATTTGCAGTATGCTTTGGGCCTCGCGCGTATGGGCCACGACGTCTACTTCCTAGAGGATAGCGACGATTTTGAATCGTGCTACGATCCGGTGACCCACGAGATGACCTCGGATCCCCGCTTTGGGCTCGCTTATGCTCGCAAGGTCTTCGGGCATGGGGAACTGGCCGAACGCTGGGCTTATTACGACGCGCATACCACGACGTGGCACGGTCCGACATCGCCGCGCGCCGGCGAGCTGTGCCGAACCGCCGATCTCTGCTTGAACGTCTCCGGCGTCAATCCGTTGCGAGAGTGGCACATGCCGATACCCGTGCGCGTGCTGATCGATACCGATCCGGCGTTCACGCAGGTGCGTCATCTGACCGATCCCACCGCGATGCAAGCGGCTCTCCGGCATAACGTCTTCCTCACGTTCGGTGAGAACGTCGCGCGCGAGGGCTGCACGATCCCGGCGGATGGCTTACCGTGGAAACCGACACGCCAGCCCATCGTTCTCGACGCTTGGCCCGTCACGCGCGGACGAGCCGACGGCAACTTCTCCACGATGATGCAGTGGCAGAGCTACCCCGAACTCCGTCACGAGGGGCGTACGTACGGTCCCAAATCCCTTTCGTTCCCCGCGTATTTCGAGCTGCCGGCGAAGGTGAGCGATCGGCTCGAGGTTGCCATCGGAGGAGAGTCAGCCCCGCGCGATCGCCTTCGCGAAGCCGGCTGGATCGTCAGCGATCCGATGAAGCCTTCGAAAGACCCGTGGATCTATCAGCGGTTTATTCTGAGATCGAAAGCCGAGTTCACCGTCGCGAAGCAGGCCTACGTTTCGACTGCAAGCGGGTGGTTCAGCGATCGCAGCGCGGAGTACCTCGCCTGCGGGCGTCCCGTCGTCACCCAGGAGACCGGCTTTTCGCGTTGGCTCGAGACCGGAAAGGGTCTCATGGCATTTGACTCTCTCGAAGAGGCCGCGCTCGGCATGGAGCGTATCTCGCGCGATTACGAGCGCCACTGCCGCGCGGCGCGTCTCCTCGCCGAGGAGTACTTCGACGCTAGGCGGGTGCTCTCGTCACTCCTCGCAAACGCAACCGTTACGATGAGCACGACCGCATGAATGGCGGAACGATTTTGGTCACCGGCGGGGCGGGCTACGTCGGCTCGCACTTCGTCGCGCGACTCGAAGACGATGCGAGAGCATACGTCGCGTTCGACGACCTGTCGCGTGGGCGCGCCGCGTTCGTCCCGCAGACGCGACTCGTCCACGGGGACATCGCCGACGAGGCGCTGGTGGAAGCACTTTGCCGGGAGCGGGGGGTCGATACCGCCGTTCACTTTGCGGCATACGCCTACGTCGCCGAATCGGTCGCGGAACCCGAGCGCTACTACGCAAACAACGTCGCGAAAACGATCGCGCTGCTCCGCGCTTTACGAAGCGCCGGCGTGAATAACGTCATCTTCTCTTCGTCGTGCGCAACCTACGGCGAAGTGCCCGAGGGACTGCCGATCGTCGAGAGCACGCCGCAGATGCCCGTCAATCCCTACGGGCGAACCAAGCTGATGGTCGAGCGCGTGCTCGCCGACTACGAAGCGGCATACGGGCTGCGCTCGATCTCGCTTCGCTACTTCAACGCGGCGGGCGCCAGCGAACGCCATCCGCTCTTCGAGCAGCACGATCCGGAGACGCACCTGATTCCGCTGGCGATCGATGCCGCGCTCGGGACCCGCACGCTCGAGATTTTCGGAGACGACTATTCCACGCCGGACGGCACCTGCGTTCGAGACTACGTTCACGTCGACGACCTCGCGGACGCTCACGTACGTGCCGTCGAGCGCCTCCGCGGCGGCGGCGCCCCGCTGCGCGCAAATCTTGGAATCGGCCGCGGCGCTTCAAATCTGCAGATCGTGCGCGCAGTGGAGTCCGCGACCGGGACTGCGGTGCGCTATCGCTTCGCGGCGCGACGGCTGGGCGATCCCGCCACGCTCGTCGCCGACGCATCGGTCGCCCACCGTGAGCTCGGCTGGAGACCGCGGTACGAGGAAATCGAGGAGATCGTCCGCACCGCCGTCATCGGATACCGGCGCGCGTCCTAAAGAAGTCGATCGTGCGGCGTAAGCCTTCCGCGGCCGCGATGCGGGGTTCCCAGTCCAAGAGCCCGCGCGCGACGGAGATATCGGGGCACCGCCGTGAAGGATCATCTTCGCGGGCGGGATGGCTTTCGATTTCGAGCGGGACGCCGACCATCTCACAGATCATCCGTGCCAGGTCGGCGACCGTGCGCTCCTCAGGGTTTCCTAGGTTGACGACTCGCGAAGCCGTCTTTTCGCTTGCGGCGCAGCGCATAATGCCCTCGACGAGATCGTCGACGTAGCAAAACGAGCGCGTCTGCGCGCCGTCGCCGTAGATCGTCAGCGGCTCTCCGCGCAGCGCTCGCACGATGAAGTTCGAGACGACGCGCCCGTCGTTGGGACGCATGCGCGGCCCGTAGGTATTGAAGATTCGAATGATTCGAACGTCGGCGCCGGCCGAGCGCGCGAATGCCATCGTCAACGCTTCACCGAATCGTTTCGATTCGTCGTAACATGAACGCGGGCCAACAGGGTTGACGTTCCCCCAGTAGTCTTCGCGTTGCGGGTGGACGAGCGGCTCGCCATAACATTCGGAGGTCGATGCATAGAGAAAGCGGCAGTCCCAGCGCTGCGCCGCTTCAAGACAGTTCTTGGTTCCCAGGCTGTTCGCGTCCATCGTCGCGATGGGAAACTCGAAATAGTCGATCGGGCTGGCTGGAGAGGCCAGGTGCAGGATGAGGTCGGGAACGAGATCTCGTCGTTCCACGTCGTCAACGAGTTCTTCCCAACCGGCCGCGACGTCGCTGCGAATGAAAGCGAAGCGCTCCGACTCGTTCGCCGCGGCGAGATTCTCCGGCGATCCCGTGATAAAGTTGTCGATGCCGGCAACGGCGACGCCGGATGCCAGGTAGCGATCGGCGAGATGCGACGCGACGAAACCGGCGGCGCCGGTGATGAGAACTCGCTGAGGCTTCACGACTTGCTTACAACTCGACGGCGACGGAGACGGCTTCGTCTTCGGTCCATTCCGCCCCGAGCGCCATGACCGCGTCGAACCTCTCCCCGAGTTCTTCGCGCAGCGCTTTCGTGATCCGGTCGTACTCCTGTTGTTCGGTGTACTCGCGCCGCACTTCGAGTGCGGTGATGCGCGCGTCGACGAAGCCGAGCAGCATTGCGGCGCGCTCGCGATTGGCCTTCACGCGACGCTTTTCCGAATAGCGATGCAAAGCCCCGACCGCTGCGAAATGCTGGAGAATCAGCGCGGTAAGCACGGTCGCCTTGACCTCGCGCGCGACGTCGAGCGCCTCCGCGGCGTGCACGCGAGCGTCCTCGAAGCAGTCCATCGCGACCAAGTAGGCGGCCATGTTCGTCAAGTCGATGGCAACGGAACGGCGGTTGTGCCAGGCCTCGTGTCCGGCACGGGCCTCTTCGGCGCGATGGAGTGCCATTGCCACGTCGCCTGAGGCGTATTCGATCTCCGCGAGGTGTCCCGCGATTGAAGCTGCCGGCCGTTCGAGATTCAACGCGACGTAATAGGTGAGCGCCTCATCGTAGAAGCGGCGCGCTCCCTCGGCGTCGCCGCACCACGAGCGAACGGTTCCGAGATCGCCCAGGGCGAGCGCTTGGAGCCGGCGGTTGTCGAGCCGGCGCGCATCGTCGAGGGCTTCCTCGAGCAGCGCTTGCGCCTCTTCCGTGCGCCCGAGAGCGCCCAGCGCGCTGCCGGCGGCCTGCCGCGCGCGCGCCAACTGCGTCTCGTCGGGGGGCTCACGCAAATCGAGCGCGCGTTGCGCGGCAGCGTACGACGCTGCGGACTCACCGAGCGCGCTGCAGAGCTCTGCATCGGCAATGTTGAGCAAACGGCGTGTCGCCGGCGAGACGGCGTCGCCCAGGGAGGAGATCGCGAAGCGAACCCAGTTGCGCCCCTCCACAGGCGCCAGCGAGTACCAAACACGCTCGAGCGACCCCGCGATCAGGCATCCGGTCAACACGTCGCGTCGCTCCGAGAGCGACCACTCGAGCGCGGCACGGCAGTTGTCCAACTCGGCCGCCGCGTCGCGAAACCACGTGCGCTCGTCGGCACCATACCAGTCCCGGTCGAGCCGCTGCGCGACGCGCAGGCAGCTCAGCGCGTGGCGTTGCGAGATCGTCTCGCGTTCGCCGCGCTCGACGAGCCGCTCCGCTGCGTACTGGCGCGTCGCCTCCATCATGTGGTAGCGCGCGTCTCCGCGCGAGAAATCCGCCATGATCATCGACTGCGCGATCAACGACGAGAGCAGTTCGAGGATGTCGTCGCCGGCCAGGTGCCCGTCCGCGCAGACCGTCGTGGCCGTCTCGAGGGAGAAACTGCTCGCGAAGATCGCGAGGCGATCGAACAGCAGCCGCGCCTGCGTCGAGAGCAGAACATAACTCCACTCGATGACCGCGCGCATCGTTCGATGGCGCGGGGGCGCGGCTTGATCGTTGGGGAGCAAGAGTTCGAAGATGCCGCCCAGGCGCTCGGCGATTTGCCATGGCGACAGCACGGTCGCGCGCGCCGCGGCCAACTCGATCGCCAGCGGCAGTCCGTCGAGACGGCGGCAGATGTCGACGATCGGACCGACGTTCTCTGCGGTGAGGTTGAAACGAGCATCGGCGGCGCGCACGCGGTCGACAAAAAGCGCGACTGCGCCAAATTTCATCGCCTCTTCCGGCGCGACATTCTTCCCTTCGGGAACCGCGAGCGAAGGCAGGCGATAGACGCGCTCGCCCATCACGTTGAGCGGTTCGCGGCTGGTGGTAAGGAACTTGACTTTTGGGCACTCCCGGAGCAGCGAACCGACGACGCGGCGAGTCTGGTCGATGACGTGCTCGCAGTTATCCAATACGATCAGAGTCTGTTTGTTGGCGAGGTATGCGAGCAAGGTGTTGAGCAGCGGCGTGCGCGGCGACTCCTGCACCCCGAGCGCCGAGCCGAGGGCGTGAGCGACCAGATCGGGATCCGCCAGCGGCGCAAGCTCGACGAACCAAACACCCCCGGGAAAATCGCCGAGAAGCTGATTTGCGACCTCGATCGAGACGCGCGTCTTTCCGACGCCGCCGGTACCGACGATGCTCACCAGCGGCGCGCTCTTGACCAGCGCCGTGACCTCCTTCACAACGTCGTCGCGACCTAAGAACGAGGTCAGCTGGCGCGGCAGATTATGGGAGGGCGGCGGCCCTTCTTGCTCTTGCAAGCGTTGGCCGCGAGCGTAGCGCGCGGACTCTTCGAGCGCCGCGCGGGCTTCGGCCGGCAACGCGAGCGCGTCGCAGAGGCGCTCGAGCGTTTTCGGGTAGGGAACCTTGCGATAACCGCGCTCGAGCGCGCTGACCGCCTGCACGCTGACCAGCGCTTTATCGGCCAGCATCTGCTGCGAGAGCCCGGCCTGAACGCGGTACGTCTTGAGCAGCGTCGCTAACTCGAGAGCTGCCGACCTTTCATCCGATGGGCGCGAGGTCTCCACCAGCGGTGGCGTTCGTGCCGCCATCGGTTAGCCCATGCGCTCTAGCGCAGCGAGCTCTTAGCCGGGCTCGGGAGCGATGCCGAAAGGCGGATCGCTCGCACCATCGTAGGCGCTATACGGAAGTTCGATGGCACCGGTTACTGGGTTGATCTCATCGATGAATCCGCCTGCCGGATCGGCAACCCACAGATCCTTCCCCTTATAGTCGAAGTTCATGTTCGTGGGCCCGACCAAGTCCTTGGATAGGGGAGTCAAGATTTTGCAACTCGAGCCCGACGTCTTATCGCAGCTCCAGATGCCGCTGTAAGTGTCGACAAAGTAGAGGTCGTCGGACTGATCGAAGATCACGCCGCCGACCTTTCCGATTCCCGAACGAACGACCGTTCCGCTGCCGTTGCATTTCGGAAACTCGACAATCTCGCCCGAGTTGCTCGCGGTACCGTTGAAACCCCAAAAGCAGTCACCGTTGTGTGAGATCGCGATGCCGGCGCCGTAAACCGTGCCGGAACCGCCGTACGTGAGGGTGCGCGACTTCACCGACTGACGGTGCAGGTATATGTAAACGTTTCCGTTTTCGCTGGAGGTCCCCAAGTTTGAGACCGCGACTACCTGTCGGTTCGGATCGGTGTTAACGTTCGTTGGAAAGTTTGCGTCGGTCAGCGATGACTCGGGCCCTTGGGGCATGCCATGCTTGGTGCGATAGACGAGCACGTCGTTCCCGTTGCCGTTCGCAACGTACAACCAGCCGTTGACGGTTGCGACCGTGCCGTCGGGCGCGTCCACACCGTTGCTCACATAGCAGCTAAAACTTAACCCTTGGGTGCCGCCGACGTTATAAACCTTGACGTCGTGGCCGTACATCTGCGTGGTGTAGATGATCGAGCCGCCGCCTTTGCTGCCGCCGCCTTTGGTAAAGTTGCCCTTGCACTTTTGGCCGCCGCCGTGGCCCTTGCCGTTGTTATCGTGGAAGGCGCCCGTCATCGAAATAGGCCTGCCAAGATTGGCCGCCGAGGGCACGCCCGTATTCGAACCGTTGACGCAACCGCTCAGTACGCCGAGCAATCCAAGTGTGCCGATCAAAAACCGGCTCGCAATGCGGACGAACATCTTTCTTCCTTCCCAAAACCTCGGGTGCATCCCTAGGTTGAACGTGGTCTGAGAACCAAACGTGCCCGCCCCGCACCGACCGAGACGATGCGAGGCGAGCACGTTACGAAGCTCCTCCGAACGACTTAGATGGAGTTCGTAATACTGAGGTCGGCGTAACCGATTTGCTTGCCGTGCTTGTTCGTGTAGGCAAACGTTGCCGTGCAAGAACCGGTGGATGCACCGGCGGTTACGGTCCAATCGTCGCCCGAACCCTGGGTGACGGTGGCAATGCCGGAGGCGCCGCCGCAGTTATCGGACTCGGTGAGCACGCCCTTCTTATTTTCCGGGGCGCGGGTAACGACCGTATCTGGTCCCGTGCTCGAGGCCGTGAAATCTACGGTACAAGGCGAAACTCGCACGCCACCGTGCGCTTTACAGCCGCCTTTACCGCCCTTTACGTCGGGGCTAACGATCGGCGAATGACTAATTGAGGAAGATGCGCCCCCAGCGGGCGCCGGACCCAGCGCCTGCGATCCTCCGCAGCCAGCCAGCAGCGCTGCCGCTACTGCCGCTGCGAAACCGACGCTCAGAGTGCGCGAGAAGTAGGATTTAACCATTCGAGTATTCTCCTAAAAAAAGTGTTCTTGCATAAGATGGGAGGGGTCCGGGCCCGGGCCCCTCCCGACCCTGCACGTCGAGCATAGCATCTTAAAATCGCCTGGAAAGATGCACTTGCGAGTGTGTCAGCAACTGTGTGAGTGAGTGTAGCAGCCTTTTATGATGGCGGAAGCAGGCGCTTGCGGATCGGCGGGGTGGGGCACAGCTGGTTGACCGGGCAGCGGTCGCAGAGCGGCGTCGGGGCTTTACAGATGGCGCGGCCGTGCAGAATCAGCCAGTGCGACGCGTCGCCCCACTTCTTTTGCGGCACGAGTTTGGTGACGTCTTCTTCTACTTGGCGCGGGGTGGTGCCGACGGTCAACCCTAAGCGATGCGAGACGCGAAAGACGTGCGTGTCGACCGCAAGCGCCGCTTCGTTGAAAGCCGCGGCCATCACGACGCTGGCCGTCTTGCGGCCGACGCCTGCGAGCGACTCCAGCGCTTCGCGCTCGTGAGGAACTTGTCCGCCAAAGCGTTCGACCAGGTCGCGGGCGCAGGCGATGATGTTCTTGGTTTTCATGCGAAAGAATCCGCACGACTTGATGATCTTCTCGACGTCGGCAGGCTTGGCGCGTGCCAGTTTCTGAGGGGTCGGATACTTTGCGAAGAGCGCGGGCGTGGTCATGTTGACGCGCGCGTCGGTGCACTGAGCGGAGAGAATCACCGCGACGAGCAGCTCGAACTCGCTGTGGTATTCGAGCGCCGTCATCGCCTGCGGGTACGTGCGCTCTAGAATCGCCAGCTCCTCGAGCGCTACCTTACGCGGTACTTTCTTGGCCGGAAACGGAATGCGCTGCACGCCGCATCATTCTCTTAGCGCGACGCACTCTCCGTCGTGCGTCACCAGACCGTCTTTTTCGAGCGCCGTCACCAGCTGTCGAATATCCTCGACCGTCTGGACGGCGAAGGCCGGCACTGCGGAATGCAGGTCGAGCAGCGAGATGCGCTCGCCGGGCGCCAGATCGCGCAAACGGTCGATGATGCGACCGCGCGCGTAGCGCCGAGTCTGCGTAAACGGGATCGCATTTTGCGGCGCAGCGCGCTTTGCCCCGGCGACTCGGGCGGATTCGAGTTGCGCGGCGCTCACGGGCGCGGCCGTGCAATCGGCCCGCAACGGGCAGAGCAGGCACTTGGGCGCGCGCGCCGTGCAAACGGCCGAGCCGAGATCCATCATCGCCGAGTTCCAATCGTGCGCGCTGCCTGGCGGCACCAGCGCTCGAGCGCGTTCGTCCAGCTCGCGCGGGCTTGCCTTTGGCGGGTATTCGACGCCGAAGAACAGACGGTGGACGATGCGGCGCACGTTGGTATCCAGCGGCGCGTCATCTTCGTTAAATGCAAACGCCCGAACTGCAGCAACCATATACGGTCCGATGCCCGGCAGCAACCGCAGGGCACGCGGTTCCGAAGGCAGCATTCCGCCATGGTTTTCCTCGACCGCCCGGGCCAGACGGTGTAAGCGCACGGCGCGCGAGTTATATCCCAGTCCTTTCCACTCTCGCAATACGCCGGCGAGCGAGGCCTGCGAAAGCGACGCGAAATCCGGAAAGCGTTTGACGAAGGCTTCGAACTTGGGCACGACACGGTCGACCTGCGTCTGGGCCAGCATGAACTCGCTCACGACGGTCCGGTAGGGGCTGCGCTCCGTTCGCCACGGCAGCGCGGCGCGGCCATGCTCCCGGTACCAGCGTAGAAGGCTGCGCCGCATGCCCGCCAAACCAGCCGAGCCGCCCCGTCTCCTGGTGACCATAGAGCGAGGCGCTTCGCCCTTTTCGTGGGGAACGCTCCCGATTGGGCGAAGCCACCGGTATGAGCAATGAGCAACAGTTTGACGCCGTCGTTATCGGCGCGGGACCGGGCGGCTATCACGTCGCGATTCGGCTGGGTCAGTTAGGCAAGAAGGTCATCTGCATCGATCGGGACGAGGTCGGGGGCGTCTGCTTGAACTGGGGATGCATCCCGACGAAGGCGCTGCTCCACGTCGGCGAGGTCATCCATCACATCGAGCGCGCGGAGGCGATCGGGCTGAAGGTTGCCAAAGCCGAAGTCCAGCGAGAGAGCGTTGCGAAGTTCAAGAACGACGTCGTGAGCGCTAACGTCAACGGCGTCAAGACGCTCTTCAAAGCCAACGGCGTGGAGTTCATGCGCGCGGAGGCCTCGTTCAAGTCGCCGACCGAGATCGTGGTGAAACGCGAAAACGGCGAGAGCGAGACGATCAAGACGCAGACCGTCGTCATTGCAACCGGCTCCGCACCGGTAGACGTCAAGGCGTGGCCGCGCGACGGGAAGACGATCATCAACTCCGACGACGCCGTCAAGCTGGAGCGCATTCCGAAGAAGCTGTTGGTCATCGGCGGCGGCGTGATCGGCTTGGAGTTCGCGACCGTCTACGGACGGCTGGGCGCGCAGGTTTTGGTCGTCGAGATGATGCCGCAGATTCTCACCGGCACGGATGCCGAGATCGGCAAGACGCTCGGACGCATCTTAAAGAAACAAGGCGTCGAGATCATGCTCAACACCAAAGTCGCCGGGCTCGAAAAGAAGGGCGATGCCGTAAGCGCGACGCTCAACGGCGAGGGAACCGGCGGCAAAGACGAAGTTCGCGAGTTCGATATGGCGCTCGTTGCCGTCGGACGCCGTCCGGTCACGGACAATCTCAATCTAAAGGCGGCCGGGTTGCAGGTCGACGAGCGCGGTTTTATCGCGACCGACCTTCAGCAGCGCACGAGCGTGCCGAACATTTTCGCAATCGGCGACGTCACCGGCGCACCGCTGCTTGCGCACCGTGCGATGAAGCAAGGCGTGATCGCGGCGGAAGTGATCTCCGGCGACAAGTCCGCGGCCTTCGATCCGGTCGCCGTGCCGAATTGCATCTATACGGATCCCGAGGTGGCGACGGTCGGCCTATCCGAAGAGGAAGCAAAGGCCGCCGGTTATGAAGTTCGCATCGGAAAGTTCCCGCTTGCCGCGAGCGGCCGCGCCCGCACGATGAACGAGGGCGACGGTTTGATCAAGCTCGTCGGCGATGCAAAGACCGATTTGCTGCTGGGAATGCACATCGTCGCACCCCAAGCCGAGTCGATGATCGGCGAAGGCGTAATCGCCCTCGAAATGGGCGCCACGCTCGAGGATATCGGCCTCTCCGTCCATCCGCATCCCACCCTGACCGAAGGGATCATGGATGCAGCGGAGGCCTCGCACGGCAAAGCGATTCACCTCATCAATCCCAAGCCAAAGGCTCCGGTGAATGCTTGACCGCTAACGCGCGGATATTGGATCTCGGCCTGAGGCCGTATCGCGAAGTCTGGGAACTTCAGCGGCGCACCCGCGAAGCCGTGCGCGAAGGACTCGAGCCGGATACGTGGATCATCGTGGAGCACGAACCGGTGATCACGCTCGGCCGCCAGGCGAAGCGCGAGAATCTCTTGCTTTCGCAGGAGCAGCTGGCCGCGCAAGGGGTCGACGTGGTCGAGGTCGAGCGTGGCGGCGACGTGACCTATCATGGGCCCGGGCAACTCGTCGTGTATCCAATTCGACGGCTCGCACGGTTTCGGGAGGTAGTGCCCTTCGTACGGTCCTTGGAAAGCGCAGCGATCGCTTGCTGCGCGCGATTCGGCGTCGCCGGCGAACGCTGGGGCGACCACGCCGGCGTTTGGGTCGGCGGGAAGTGCATCTGCGCAATCGGCCTTGCGGTTCGGCGCATGGTTTCGATGCACGGCCTCGCGCTCAATGTATCTACCGCCCTCGACTACGATCGCCTCATCAATCCGTGCGGCCTGACGGAGCGGGGAATAACGTCACTCTTTGCGGAGGCTGGGCGTGAGGTTTCCATGCACGAAGCGAGGACTGCGCTCGTCGACGAACTATCGCGCGCGTTCGACGTTACGCTTGTGGAGGAGCGGCAGGTCGCATGATTGAGGTTGATCTCTTGTCGTCCTTCGACGGAGTTTATCCCGAGCGGAGTCGAGGGGCTCAGGATGACAGGGGGAGGGTGCGGAAGCCGGGGTGGTTGCGGGTTTCTTTGCCTAGTGGGCCGGAATATGAGCGTGTGAAGGCGCGCGTCAATGCGCTTGGGCTTCATACGGTTTGTAAAGAGGCGGCCTGTCCGAACATGGCGGAGTGCTGGGGTGCGGGGACGGCGACGATCATGATCTTGGGCGATCTCTGCACGCGCGGCTGCCGCTTTTGTAACGTCAAAACGGGAAATCCGCGAGGCGAGGTCGACTGGCTGGAGCCGCTGCGCGTTGCCGAAGCCGTGCGTGACTTAGGTTGGAAGTATCTCGTGGTGACTGCGGTCGATCGCGACGATCTTCCCGACGGCGGCGCATTGATCTTTGCCAACACCGTTCGGGCGATTCACGAACGTGTGCCCGGAGCGCGTGTCGAGATACTCAGCGGCGATTACCGCGGCGATCTCACCGCGGTCAACATCGTCGTGGACGCGCGTCCCGACGTATTCGCCCACAACCTGGAGACCGTTCGGCGCTTGACGCCGCACGTGCGCGATAAGCGAGCGGCGTACGACCAGTCGCTCAAGGTATTGGCGCACGCCAAAGGGCGCGCACCGAATCGCTACACCAAGACGTCGCTGATGCTTGGATTGGGCGAGACGGAATCCGAGATCGAAACGGCGATGGACGATGCCCGCGCGGCAGGCGTCGACATCTTAACAATGGGCCAGTACTTGCAGCCCTCCAAAAAGCATCTGCCGGTCGTCGAGTTCGTCACCCCCGAAACCTTCAAGCGCCTGGGCGAGGTCGCGGCGCGCAGGGGCTTCCACCAGGTCGTCTCCAGCCCGCTCTCCCGCAGCTCCTACCACGCCGAACAGGCCTTCTAAGGGGACCGCAACCCCCCGTAACTTCGGTCGGTTGGAACGGCTAGCGTGACGAAGGTTTTTCTCACCAGGCCGGTCCTGGCGGCGGTTTGTTCCTTAATCATTTTGATCGGCGGCCTGGTCGTCATGCCGACTTTGCCGCTCGCGCAATATCCGCAAATCTCGCCGCCGGTCGTGACAATCAGCGCTTCGTACGTCGGCGCCGCCCCCGAAGCGGTCGAGGCGCAGGTTACGACCCCTCTCGAAGAGGCGGTCAACACGGTCCAAGGGCTGCGGTACATCAGCTCGACGAGCTCGCAGGGCACCTCGACGATCACCTGCACGTTTACGCTCGAAACGAATCTCGACATTGCCGCCGCCGACGTGCAGAACTCGGTGCAGTCCGCGATCGGCCAGCTGCCCGCGACGGTGCAGCAAGTCGGCGTACAGGTGAGCAAAAACTCGGGATCCTTCGTGATGGGCATCGCGCTCACGTCGGATACGAGCAAGTACGATACGCTCTTTTTGAGCAACTACGCGCAGCTCAATATCGTCAACGACCTTTCGCGCGTCCCGGGCGTCTCGCTCGTCCGGGTCTTCGGCCAGCGCCAGTATGCGATGAGGATCTGGATCAATCCGATCAAGCTGGCGCAACAGGGACTCGACGCCGGCGACGTCGTCACTGCCTTGCAAGAGCAGAATGCCGAGATCGCCAGCGGAAGCATCGGTGCGGCTCCCGAGACAAAAGGCCAGCCGTACACCTATACCGTCAACGCGCTGACCCAGCTTGCCAGTCCCCAACAGTTTGCCAATATCATCCTTCGCTCGAACTCCAACGGCGGTTTCACGCGCTTGGGTGACGTCGCGCGCGTCGAACTCGGCGCCGAAGACTACAGCACCGCGCTGCGTTTTAACGGCAACCCGGAAACCGTGGGCCTCGGCATCTTACAGTATCCAACCGCCAACGCGCTGCAGGTTTCCAACGGCGTGCTCAGCGAGATGAACGTTCTCTCGAAGAACTTTCCGCAGGGCCTTCACTACACCGTCGCCTTCAATACGACCGATTTCGTCGCGGAGTCGGTTAAAGAAGTCATCATCACGCTGCTGCTCTCCATCGTGCTCGTGGTGCTGGTCATCTACGTCTTCCTGCAAAACCCGCGCTCGACGTTGATTCCGGCCGTGACGATTCCGGTCTCGCTGATCGGCACGTTCTTCGTCATGAAGATCTTCGGTTTCACGATCAACACGATCACGCTCTTCGGCCTGACGCTGGCCACCGGCCTCGTCGTCGACGACGCCATCGTCGTAATCGAAAACATCGCGCGTCACATCGAGATGAACAAGGGGCGACAAAGCGGCATTGCGAGCGCCGCCGAGGCAATGCGCGAGATCCAGAGCGCCGTCGTCGCATCGTCCCTCGTCTTGCTGGCCGTCTTCATTCCGGTCGGCTTCTTCCCGGGCACGACCGGACAGCTCTACAAGCAGTTTGCCCTGACGATCGCGGCCGCGATCACGATCTCGCTTTTCCAGGCGCTGACGCTGGCGCCCGTAATGTCGGCGCGGCTGCTCAAGGGCGACGTCGAGTCGCAGTTCATCTTTTTCAAGTGGTTCAATAAGGGTCTCGCGCACTTCCGCCATTGGTATGCGTCGGAGTTGCCCCGGCTCTTCCGCTTTCGCTGGATCGTAACCGCCATCTTCGGCCTCGCTCTGCTGGCGACGCTCTTCATGTTCGTGAAAACGCCGACGTCGTTCATTCCGAGCGAAGACCAAGGCTACTTCATCGTGCTGCTGCAGGCGCCGGAAGGCACCTCGCTCTCGACCGAGCAGGCGATTGCGCAAAAGGCCGAAGCGATCATTCGGAGCCAGCCGCAAGTGCGCTACATGTTCGACGTCGGCGGCTTCAGCTTCACCGGCTCGGCGCCAAACCGCGGACTGATGTTCGTCCTCCTCAAACCCTGGGGCGAGCGCAAAGGCCCGGGCGATAACATCGATGCGGTCATCGGCCGCGTCAACTACGGCTTTTTCAAAAATATTCCGCAGGCTCAGCTCTTCGCGCTCAACCCGCCGGCCATCAACGGCGTGGGAAGCTTTGGCGGGTTCCAGTTCGAGTTGGAAGATCGCGGCAACGCCGGCCTTCCGGTGCTGACGAAGACGGCCTTTGAGATCATGGGGGCGGCCGCGCAGGACCCGCGCCTCATGAACGTCTTTACGCAGTTTCGCCTCAACTCGCCGCAGGTCCAACTGAACATCGATCGCAGCAAGGCCAAGGCCGTCGGCATCTCGCTGACCGACATCTTCGATACCCTCGAAGTCGATCTCGCGTCGCTCTACGTCAACAACTTTACGTATCTCAATCGCTCGTGGCAGGTCGACGTGCAGGCCGACGAGCCCTTCCGCAACCGCGTCTCCTCGTTGCAAGGCTTGTACGTGAGCTCCGGCTCCGCGGCAAACAACACCGCTGCATCGGTCAATCCTTTCGCGACCCCGGCGCCGTTTAGTCCCACCGCCGGCACCAACGCCACGAATACCGTGATGACGCCGCTCGCCGCGCTCGTGCAGATGCAGCAAGTCGATACGGCGCCGGTCATCTCGCATTACAATCTCTACCGCAATATCGAGCTCAACGGCAACAACGCACCGGGTCACGGGTCGGGCGAGGCGCTCACCGCGATGGATCAAATCGCACAAAAGGTCATGCCGGCGGGGATGAGCTATGAGTGGTCGGGTTTACAGCTCGACGAGATCGCCGCGGGCAGTTTGAGCACGATCATCTTTGCGCTCGGTCTCGTCTTCGTCTTCCTGGTGCTATCGGCCCAATACGAGAGCTTCATCGATCCGCTCATCGTCCTGCTGGCAGTTCCCGCCGCGCTCTTCGGCGCGCTCGGTTTCATGAACTTGCGTCATCTGCTGCCGATCCCGGGGCTCTTCGATCCCAGCCTCGCGCAAGATGCGTACGCGCAGGTGGGATACGTCATGCTGATCGGCCTCGCTAGTAAGAGCGCGATTCTGATCGTGGAGTTCGCAAACCAGCAGCTGCGCGAGGGCGCCAGCATCGTTCAAGCGGCAATGCGCGCCGCTCAAACTCGTTTGCGCCCGATTTTGATGACGTCCATTGCCTTCATCATCGCCGTGATTCCGTTGGTTTTTGCGACGGGTGCCGGCAGCGCCGCGCGCCATTCACTCGGCACGGTCGTCTTCGGCGGCATGCTCATCTCCACGTTCCTCAATCTCGCGATCACGCCGGTGCTCTACGTCATCATTAAGTCACTCGAAGTGCGCGGAAAGCCCGCCGGCCGCGACGGTCAGGCGAGTGGCGAACATCAAGAAAAGGATTTGCAATCGTTAAGCCCAACCTCTGGTTAAACGCCTGATAGATTTGATAACTGCTGTCACCGGCGAACTCAGGGAGTTGCTTGCATGCTCGGACGTTTCTTTCTCGCGGTGCTCGCCGCAATAGCGGCATTGACGATTATCGCTCCGGCATTGCCGGCGATGGCCGACGGCACCGAGAACGTTTATCAACAATCGATCGTTCCCAGCGCAAACACCGCAATCAAAAATATCCTAGATCAACAGCAGGCGGCTCGCGAAAAGGCTCGGCGTCAGGCCGCGGCAACGAGCCCCAGCGTTGCGCAGGCGCCGCCGGTTTCGCAACCGCCGATCGGGCCGGTGATCGAACTGCCCGGGGGGAGGTTCACGTTTACCGCAGCGATTTCGGCCGCAAATCCATCCGGCAATATCGGAACCTACGGTAAGGGTTGGCTGATGGGCGGCACCGATCTCTCCGCCAGCTACGGCTTCAACTGGTCGACGCGTCTTGTCGCGAGCATGTTTCAGCTCCAGCACTGGCCGGAGGGCTTCAACAGCGGTTTGGTGCCGGTCTATCTCGCCGGCTTTCGCAACCCGGTCGGCTGTGCCGACTTGAGCAACGGAAACGCGTGCGGGCCGGGAACCGGGCGCAATATCAACGTGGCAACGAAGGACACGTTCGGCGTCTTCATGCTGGAAAAACTCTTCGTGATCAAACCCGACATGCTGCCCGGGCCGGTGCCGATCGTCATCACGCCGACCTACGTTGCGCGCGGCGGCATCATCGCATTCGCCCCGGGGCACAACGACGTCGTTCCCTTCACCTATAACCTGCCGGACGGACCGGTGGTGAACATTCCGGTTCGCACGGCGCAGTATTATGCCGTCGCCCTCACGCTGCCGTTTCTGAAGACGCCGAAGATGTTTGCGACGTTTACCGTTGCGCCGCAGTGGCTCGTTCATACCGCGGGTGCCAACTCCGGCAACTCGATGCAGCTTCCGCAGGTGCTCTATCTCGAGTACACGCCGACGCACACGACGACGCTCTTCTTCGAGCCCCAGAGCGCGCGCGACTATCTACCGACCGATCCGTATCCCGAGCACCTCTTCGCGTATTTCTTGGGCGTATCGCAGCGGTTGACGAAGTACTCCTTCGTTCAGGCCTTGATCAACAGCGGCAGCCCGACGAACCTCGGGCCGGACGGCGTCGTCGGAATCAAGTGCCTGACCGTCCAGCAAGCGATCAACAACGCCTGCGGATTGGCAATCGGGGGTTTGAAGGCGACGCAGTTCCAACTGGAGTTCGGCGTCGGTTCGCCGACCGTCTTTCCACTATGAGTGCCAGAGGCTACACCATGAAAAACTCACACGTTCAGATTCTCTTTACGTTGCTCGCGACCGCGGCGCTGGCCGCGTGCGGCGGAGGGGGCGCGACCTCGAGCCAGGTTCTCCCGCTGCGCGCATCGCACGCGCAGCCGCAAACGGCGATTCTCTCGAACATCGTCGGAGTCGGCGACAGCTTGACGGCAGGTTATCAGTCGAACGGATTTCTGGGAGCGCCCGGCGTTCGCACTCCTACGGGCTACTCCGTCCCGCAAGGCCAAGAAAACGGCTGGTGGGCCGATCTCTACGAGCAGGCCTCGGGGGAGCCGCTCGATACGGCAATTTCCAAAATGTACGATCCTTCGACCAGCCCGCTGCCTCTGATCGCAAAACCCGGACTCAACAACCAAATCATACCGTACACCTCGCTTTTCCCAATTCAGGAACAAAAGTCCGGCGATATCTGCACGGACAATAACGGTTTCAACGAAGCCAGCTACCATTTGAAGGGCAACTCGCGCGTTCGCATGGATCCGGACTCGACGGAAATTCGAGATGTCGGCATCCCCGGTCTGACGCTCCACGAAGCCAACGTGCTGCACGAACCGCAGACCGACACGTGTAAATTCATCCCCGGCATACCTGGGCTTCTCAGCATGGTCGTTTCGGACGAGAGCGCCACGTTTTGGCCGGTGCTCGGAAACTTCACGAGACTGGGGCCGAACCTGACCGACGTCAATGCGGCGGCCTCTCGCCATCCGACGCTGGCGACGGTCTGGCTTGGCGCCAACGACGTGCTCAAATACATGGGAAGCGGCGGGCGCTTCGTCGGCGGCGATCGCAATGCCGCGCAAGCGGAGGAGGACCTGCGGGCGACGTTCTCCACGCTGGAGCACTCGGGGGCTCGCGTCGTCGTAGCCAATCTGCCCAACATTCTCGAGACTGGGTACTTTCAGCGCGTTGACAATCCGAAGAGCTTTAAGGATTGTCCCCTCACGACGTACGCGTGGTGCCTTATCAATGTTGGGATAGGTGTACCGAAGCAGGCCGTGACGGCGATCGCGAATCGATACCATCTCTCGACGCCGAACGGATGCGTGCCGGCCTCGGAGAACAAGCCCTGCGGTTATCTAACGCTTCAAGGCGCAATCGAAATCATTAACTACTATCTAGCAGATCCGCCTAACTACCCCGATCTCGATTGCGCCGTACCTGCTCCTCACTGCAAAGCCGTACCTGGCAGCGGGCTAGGCAACTACTACATTACTCCGGAGTTCGCCGGAAAAATTCAGGCGCTCAACGACGCCATCAATCTGGGAATCGACGACGCCGCTACGGCCTCACACGTTCCGCTCGTCAACGTCCAAGATATATTTCACGGGATAGCCGGCGGCGATCCGTCGAACCGGTACTTTAAGTTGGCGGCATCGATCAATCCGGGAGTCTGTTGCACGCTGGGATATCTGTATGGAATGCTGAGCTTCGACGGACTGCATCCCTCGAACACCGGCTACGCTCTGATCGCCTACGTCTTCATCGACGTGATCAACAAGGCGTACGGAACGCATATCCCCGAGATCGACGTCAAGGCGGCCTACAACGGCAAACGCTGCCACAACTCGACTTACTGCTACCCCGATCCCTACGCGCCGCCTAACGACATCAGCTTCTAAGGAATTTTAGTGCTGACCTGGCTGCGCGAACTCGCGGCGACGGTCGGCACCTTCGATCGAGCGGCACTCGAGCCGGGATTCGCGTTGCGCTGCACGATCGGCGTCGCGATCCCGCTGGTGATTGCGGCACTGGCCGGAAAGCCTTCGCTCGGCGTTGCCGCAGCGATCGGCGCCTTCATCACCGGATTCACCTCGCTGCAGGGAGTCTATCGGACGCGCTTGATCGCCATACTCAGCGCGGCGCTCGGCATGGCCGTGACGAGCTTTATCGGCGCGCTGTCGGCGCATTCGACGATCGGCGTGATTGCGGCGACGGGCGTCGCCGGCTATGCGTGCGGAACGATCGGCCAACTCGGCCCAGCTGCGGCGACGGTCGCGCTCAACTCACTGGTGGCCTTCGTGCTCTTCTCCAGCCAGCCGCTAACACCGCAAGCCGCACTGCTACAATCGGCGCTCGTGCTAGGCGGCGGCCTCGTTCAAGCCGTTCTCGTTCTGCTCGCCTCCCCCACGGAGCGGCTCGGCGCCGAGCGTTCGGCACTCGCGGAAGTCTATCAAAACCTCGCAGAATACGCGCGAAGCATTGCCGACGGTTCGCCCGCCATGCCGCCGATCACGCCCTTTGCAACCGCTCGTCAAGTGCTGGCAGATCCGCAGCCGTTTGCTCGCGCGGCGGAACGGGCTCGCCTCGAGCGATTGCTCGAAGATTCCGAACTCATTCGGAAGATTCTAGGCGCGCTGGCCGCAACCCACGAGGTTCCTGCGAGCGCCGGCGACCAGCTCGACGCGATCGCCGGCTTGCTGCTCGGTACTATAAGGGCCGAATCGATCGACCTGCCCGAGCTTGCCGGCGACTTGGGCGTTCACCTGCGCGATGCCGTGCTGGCGGCGTCGATGCTCTCCAGCGGCCGGCTTCCAAACGTGCATCTGCTCTCGAAGCCTCGCCCCGGACCATACGTTGAAAATCACATCGAATGGCTTAGCCGCGACTCCTTGCGTTCGGCGCTCGTGATGAGCCTCGCGATGGTGCTGGGACGCCATTTCGAGGCCGACCGCGGCTATTGGATTCCGATGACCGCGGCGATCGTGCTGCGGCCCGATTTTCAGACGACGTTCGTGCGCGGGTTCGCCCGCATCGCCGGAACCTTGATCGGCGCGGTCGTTGCGACGTTGCTGCTGAGGTTGGTGCGAGGTCACGAGGAGATTCAAGTGGCCGGAGTTCTCGCGGCGGCCGCGGCCGCGTACCTCACGTTCAATCCAAACTATGCGCTCTTTACGGTCGCAATCACTTCGTTCGTAGTGCTGGTGCTCAGCATGCGCGGCCTTCCGGGAACGACGACCATTGCCGCGCGCGTTCTGGATACCATCGCGGGCGGCAGCCTCGCGATGATCGGCTATCTGACGTTGCCGACCTGGGAACGCAAACGCACGCGCGCGCTCTTGGTCGAACTTCTCGAGGCGCAGCGCGCTTTGGCAGACGCGATTTTGCGAGCGTACGCGGCGCCGTCCGACGAGGCGCGGCAGCGAATAGAGCGGGACCGTACCGATGCGTGGCGGATACGCACGACCGTCGAGGCATCGATCGATCGAAGCCGCCACGAGCCGCATCGAACCCACACGATTGCCGTCGGACGTGCGCTTCGGATACTCGCGGCGACGCAGCGCTTCGCGCTTGCGAACCTCGCGCTCGAGAGCGCGCTTGGGACGCCGCCCCCGCGGGCGTGCGCCGAGGCTTTGAACCGTTTCGCCGACGCGCTCGACGACCGGATGGTCGAGTTGGCGGCGGCGCTGCGCGAATCGCGCCGCGCAACGTCCGGCGATCGTCTGACCGCGGCGCTATCTCAAGCCGAAACCGAGCTGACCGGCCAGAAATGCGCCAACGCACAGTTCGTCGGGGATCGCTTGCGGACGTATGTCGACGCGGCGGCGCGGGTGGCGCGCTTGGTGGGCGTCCGCAGGTCTACCCTTTTGGAGGATTGACCGGCCATTTCTTGGTCAGTTCTTGGCTGCTTCTCAGTTTGGTGCTACTTTAGTCGAGCACGGTGATTTTGCCGCGCGAGAAAGGGCAACAATGAGCGACGATAAGAAAAATGTGCCGGATCGGGAGCTCGACGACCTGAGCGGCGGCAGAGGAATCGAAGGAAGGGAACCGGTTACCCGAGGCCACGAGCCCGAGGTCGTAGGCCACGCGAAGACTCCCGAGTTCATCGAACGCGGCCGGGAGAGAGAATGACCATGAGCGACGATAAGCCGATCCCCGAAAAGGAACTGGACGATCTCAGCGCCGGTCGAGGCGTCGAAGAGGCCGGACACGTTCGCGGCGTAGAGCCCGAACGTGCGCGAGGCTTCGAGCCCGAACGTGCTCGTAGTATCGAAGAGGACATGCGGCGCTAATAAGCGCCCAAAAACCCGCGGCGCCGGCTAAAGACCGGCGCCGCTTTTAATTCTTACGCGTAGATGCCGCGGAGCAGCGAGGCTTTGACGACGCGGTCGATGGCCAGCGTATAGGCCGCCGTTCGAAGCGTCGCGTGCCGAGAGTTTGCGATCGCACGGACCGCGCGCAGGTTCGACAAGAGAAAATCTTCGAGCTTCTCGTTGACCTCTGCTTCCTTCCAAAAGTAACCCATGCGGTCTTGCGCCCACTCAAAATACGAAACGGTGACGCCGCCGGCATTGGCCATGATGTCGGGAATCACGATGATGCCTTTTTCGCGGAAGATCCGGTCGGCTTCGGGCGTCGTCGGCCCGTTCGCGCCCTCGACTAAGAGCTTTGCTTGAACCTTCGACGCAAGCTCGGGAGTGAAAACCTTTTCGAGCGCCGCGGGGACCAGCACGTCGCAGCGGCTGGTCAGCAGCTCGGCATTCGTAATCCGGTCGCCGCCTTTAAAACCTTCGAGCGTGCCGAACTTGGACGTGTGCTCCATCGCGCCGAAAACGTTGATGCCGTCCTCGTTATAATATGCCCCGGTCACGTCGGAGATGCCGACGACCTTGCAGCCGCGGTCTTCGAAGAGCTTTGCCGCGTAGCGCCCCACGTTGCCGAAGCCCTGAATCGCAATCGTCGCCTGTTCGGGCCGCAGCCCCATCTCGGCCATCTCGTCGAGCGCGCAGATCGTTACGCCGCGCCCCGTCGCTTCCACGCGGCCGCGCGAGCCGCCGATCTCCAGCGGCTTGCCCGTGACCACGCCCGGCATGTTCTGGCGCACGTGCATCGAGTACGTGTCCATGAACCATGCCATCACTTGCGGCGTCGTGTTGACGTCGGGCGCCGGGACGTCCTTATCCGGGCCGACGACCTCGACCAGCTCCGCCGCATAGCGGCGCGTGATGCGCTCGAGTTCGTTCTGCGAGAGCGTCGCGGGATCGCAGGTGACGCCGCCTTTGCCGCCGCCGAACGGCAGATCGACGACCGCACATTTCCACGTCATCCAAAAGGCCAGCGCGGTCACTTCGTCGAGCGTCACGCCGGGATGGTAGCGAATGCCGCCCTTTGCCGGCCCGCGCGCGAAGTTGTACTGCACGCGATAGCCGGTGTAGACCTCGAACTCGCCCGAATCGCGCTGGAACGGAATCGAGAAGATGATCTGGCGCGACGGATGGGTGAGAATTCGGCGCATGCCGCCGTCGAGCTCGAGCAAATCGGCGGCTTCGTTGAAGTATGCAATCGCATCGCCGAAGACGGAAACGTCGCGGACGGAGGGCGCCGTTTCGCGCAGAGCAGTCGTCATGCGCTACCCTTTCCCGATTTTGGCGGCGGAGCCCCTCGATTCATACGTTGAATCGGAAGTTTACGACGTCGCCCTCTTGCATCAGGTACTCCCGCCCCTCGCTGCGAAGGCGCCCGGCGGCGCGCAACGCCTCCATGGTCTGGTACTGCACGTAATCCTCGTATGAGACGATCTCGGCTCGGATGAAGCCCCGCTCGATGTCGCTGTGAATCGTACCGGCCGCCTGGGGCGCCGCAGTCCCTTTGCGAATCGGCCAGGCACGGGCTTCCTTTTCGCCCGCCGTAAGGAACGTCATGAGGCCCAGAACCTCGTAGGTCTCGGCCGCCAAATCGTCGAGGCCGCTGCGCTCGATGCCAAGCTCCCGCCGAAACTCGGCGGCCTCGGGTTCGGAGAGCCCGGCCAACTCGGCTTCGACCTTGCCGCTGAGCACGATGGCCCGCCCGCCGTCCGCCCGCGCGATCTCCTCGACGGTCCGGACCTCGTCGGAACTCTTCCCGATTTGGTTCTCGTCCACGTTGGCGACGTAGAGGATCGGTTTGGCGGTCAGAAGCCACGATTCGGCCGCGACCTGGCCCTCGAGCGAATCCGGCGCGAAGGTCCGCGCCGGGCGCGCCTCTTCCAGCGCGGCGGTGACGCGCTGAGCGGCGGCCAGATATTCGCGCATCTTCGGGTTTGCTCGAATCTCGCGCTCGATCTTCGGCAGCCGCTTTCGCATCGTCGCAAGATCTGCCAGCGCCAGCTCGATGGCGATGATCTCGGAGTCGCGGCGCGGATCGACGGTGCCCTCGACGTGCGTAACCTCGTCGTCCTCAAAACAGCGCACGACCATCGCGATCGCGTTGGTCTCGCGAATGTGGCTCAGAAAGGCGTTGCCCAGTCCTTCGCCTGCGCTGGCGCCGCGCACCAAGCCGGCGATGTCCACGAAGCGAACGGTTGCCGGGAGAACCCGCGCGGCACCGGCGAGCCGTTGGAGGACCGGCAGCCGCGGGTCCGGCACCGCAACCTCGCCGACATTGGGCTCGATCGTCGCAAAGGGATAGTTTGCGGCCAGCGCCTGGGCCGAGCGCGTCAGCGCATTAAAAATTGTGGACTTGCCGACGTTCGGCAAGCCGACGATTCCGCAGGAGAGTGGCATACTTGACAGGCCGCGGGTTCGGCCGCTCGCACCTTCTGCCCTTGCGCGGTCGCGAGGGGCTGCATGCTTCGGCAAGAGAATCTGCCGGGGGCGTCGGATAGGTCTGGATGCGCCAAATGAAGGTCGACAAGCTAGGAATCGACCTCCTAACCCATGATCCCGTGGTCATCCTCAAAGATATGGACGGCTCGCATTATCTCCCGATACTCATCGGTCCCTTTGAAGCGACGGCGATCGCGCTCGCACTGGAAGGCGCGCCGGTGCCGCGTCCGCTCTCGCACGATCTCATGCGCAACATCCTCGAGTCGCTCAACACCAACCTCGAGCAGGTCGTGATTCACGACATCAAGGACTCGACGTTTTTCGCCAAGCTCGTCGTGCGCACCAACGGCGAGCTGCAAGAGATTGACGCCCGCCCGTCCGACGGCATCGCCTTGGCGCTCCGCGTCCCCGCGCCGATCTTCGTCTCCGACAAGATCGTGCTCGAGGAGGCGACCACCACCGAAAAGAGGCCTTCGAACGACACCGAAATGGCCCGATTCAAAAAGTTTCTTGACGACCTAAAACCATCGGATTTTAACAGATGAACACATCTTGGAACCAACGCCTTGCCGCACCAGCGGCACTCGCTTTCGTTCTTTCGGGTTGCACGTCCGGCGCGCAGCCGCCGTTACCCTATATGCAAAGCGGCGCGGCATTGCGTGCACTCGATGCTACCGGCGCCGGGAAGATCACGCACATCGTCTACATCGTCCAGGAGAACCGCAGCTTCAACGATCTGTTCAACGGTTATCCCGGCGCGTACACCGTCCAGAGCGGCAAAATTTCGACGGGCCAGACGATCAAACTCAAGCCCGTCCCGCTCTCGGTCCAATACGTGATCGATCACTCCCTGGACGCGTTCATCTCCGCGTGCAACGGAACGGGCAAGCTGCCCGGTACCCACTGCCGCAACGACGGCTTCAATAACGAGGAGAATCTCAACGGTCCGAGCGGCATCGAGTATCCCGAGTACGTTTACGTGCCGCATAGCGATTCGAAGCCGTACTTCGACATGGCTCGCGAAGGCGCGCTTGCCGACCACATGTTTCAATCGCAGCTCGACGAGAGCTTCGTCGCGCATCAGTACATCATCGCCGCGCAGGCAAACTGGAGCGTCGACCTTCCGATCGGATCTTGGGGCTGCACGGAAAAGGATTCGGTAGTCGGGAGGATTACGAAGCAGCGCACGATTGGGAGTCAGTATCAGTCGGCCTGCTTCGACTACCAGACGCTGGGCGACGAGCTCGACAAGGCGAAGCTCACGTGGCGCTTCTATGCCACCAGATATGGCGGCGGCAGCCACGACGGAGCGGTGTGGTCGAGCTATCAAGCCGTCAAGCACATTTACGACGGGCCCGACTGGAAGAACATCATCACGCCGAACTGGAAGTTCATCACCGACGTGCGGAAGGGAGAACTCGCAAACTTTACGTGGATCACGCCCGTCTGCGACGACTCCGATCACGTCAACTGCCCGGGCGGCTACGGGCCGTCGTGGGTCGCCGCGCTCGTCAATGCGGTCGGGGAGAGCAAGTTCTGGAACTCGACCGCATTCTTCATCCAGTGGGACGACTGGGGCGGCCTGTACGACCCGGTTCCGCCGAAGTACATGGACCGCGACAGCTTAGGCTTCCGAGTTCCGCTGCTAATGCTCTCGCCGTACGTCAGGCACGGCTTCGTCTGCCACGACGATTACGAGACGGCCAGCGTGATCAAGTTCGCGGAGGATCTGTGGGGGCTCGGTCACCTCTCGACGCCGGCCGACCGGCGCGCGTTGTCGCCCGCGGACGAATGCTTCGACTTTAACCAGAGCCCGGCCAAATTCGTGAAGATCGCCGCGCCGAAGCCGCCAAAGTTCTTCATGAGGCAATACCCCAGCGACTACTTCGCCCCGGACTACGAATAGATCACGCGGCGCCTTCGGCAAGGTGCTCGCTCCAGCGAATCCGTCCCGTCAGCTGCATGATTGCAAACAGCGTGACGATCGCACCGATCGTGATCGTCAGACCGCTCCAGCCTTCGTTGAATAAGGCGTACGAGAACAAGACGAGATAGACGAGCTGCGCGAGCCCGTTCTCGACCGCGGCGAACCGCCAGCCGACGACCAGGCGCAAGTAGGAGATCGTAAGAAAGAGCGTGACCGCGGAGCAGATCGCGAACGCGGCCTCGATCGGGATTCGGTCGACAAGGTACGCGAAGAGCAGGTGAAACGCGAAGAACGAGGCGGCGAGGAAAAAATAGTTGACCGGGTGCAAGTCGATCTTGCGCAGCGTCACGATCGCAAGCATGACGAAAAAGTAGAAAAACAGCGCGACGGGCGCCCAAAATGTGATCCGCTGCGCCAACGGTCCCGGCTGAAGCGGGTACGGAAACGCCATCCCGATCCCGTTGCCGGTCACGAGCGTTGCGTCGCGCCACTGCAGGCGCCAGCCGGGCCGCAGCGGGGTTTCGCTGTCGGGCGGCAACGTCTGCGGCGGGAAGTCGATCGCGTCGAAGTTCGTCGTCATCGTTAGGGCGAAATCGTTGACGGACTCGACGCCCGTACCGAAGCGGTAGGTCCAGCTCCCCATTCCGCGCGACCGGTAGCCGACGTCCATCGAGGTTTCCTCACCCGGCGGGAGCGTGAAGTTGACGCAGCCCTGATCGAGTGCGGTCGGGTCGCTCACGCGCTGCCCGCCGATGAAGGCCTGGAAGTCCGCGTACGTTCCGTCGCTGGAAGGAAACGCAAAATGCACCGAGAGCCGGCGACTGCTCGTGTCGTTTCGAATCCGGTAGTGCGCGCGAAACCGGACGTTGTACAGGTTGTACCAAAGCAGACCGTCGCGGCGCTGCTCGAGATCGAGCTTCACGTCGATCCGGCTGCTGCGAATCGGCACCGCGACGGTCTCGTAACCGTGCTTGCCGACCGCCACTCGTGCGCTCGCTTGCGGTGCCGACTGCGTCTGCGCGCTCCCCCAGAGCGCGCCGAGCTTCTCACGTTGGCTTGAGTCGGAATCGCTCGTGCGCTGAACGAGCGTCGCTCCCAGGATCATCCAGGCCACGCTGGCCGAGCCGAAGATAAAGATTATGGCGATCAGGCGCTTGAGCATGAAGGGTCCCCCCGAGTGGTGACGGCTCACTCTGCAACGCAAAGTTAACTACTTTGTATCACAAAGCAAACCCCCTGCGCAAGGGCTAAACCTCACAGGATTTATCCCGCTCGTTACGCTAGAACCGCAGGCGTATGAGTGATGATTTACGAGTCGATATCGGCGTGTTCGGCGGGTCGGGCTTCTATTCGCTGATCGAGAACGCGCGCGAAGCATGGGTCGAGACGCCATACGGGGCGCCGAGCGACAAGGTCGCACTCGGCGAGATCGCGGGACGCCGCGTCGCCTTTCTCCCGCGCCACGGCAAGGATCACCGGTTTCCGCCGCAAGCCATCAACTATCGGGCAAATCTTTATGCGATGAAGAAGCTCGGCGTGAAATGGATCGTCGCGCCGACCGCTTGCGGCTCGCTGCTCGAGAGCGTGCCGCCCGGCTCGATGGTCGTCGCCGACCAACTCGTCGACCGCACGAGCGGCCGGAAAGACACGTTCTACGACGGACCGATCACGACGCACGTGAGCTTTGCCGATCCGTACTGCCCAACGCTGCGGCCGATTGCCATCGAGTCGCTGAGGTCGCTCGATATCCAAACGTTCGAGCGCGGTACGGTCGTCGTAATCCAAGGGCCACGGTTTTCGACGCGCTCCGAATCAAAGTGGTTCCAGAGCCAAGGCTGGGAAGTCATCAACATGACGCAGTATCCCGAGGCCTATTTGGCGCGCGAGCTCGAGATGTGTTACGTCAACATCTCCTTGATTACCGACTACGACATCGGCCTCGAGGGTATGCCCGCGGTTTCGCACCACGAAGTGATCGAGGTCTTCACCCGCAACAACGAACGGGTGAAGAACGCGATCGGAAGGATCGTCGAGAAGATTCCGCTCGGCGCCGACTGCGCGTGTCAACACGCGCTCGAGGGGGCGCGCTTCTAGTGGCCGCCAACCCGTGAAGAACCGCCAACAGGTCGATCTTACGATCTACTTCAAGGCCTTCGGGCTGCTCGCGCGGCACCCGTCCATCTTCGTTCTGCCGTTGCTGGCCGCCGTCGTCGACCTCTTGATGACGCAGCTTTCGTATCTCTTTACCGATCCGCTCGGGGGCTCGGGTGCGGGAATCTTTCAGTTGCTCGCACAGCTGGTTTATCTCTGGGCCTTTGGAGTCACGATCATTCAGGCGAATGCCGTCTGGCGGGGCCGGCGCGGGGCGTTCGACGAGGCCTGGGAGGAGGGGCGCGCCAAGTTCGGCGGCATTGCGCTCGCGGCGATTGGTTTTCAGTTCGTCGTGTGGGCCGCGAGCTATATCGGTTCGTTCTTCGGAGCGCTCGGGCTAGTGCTCGGCGCCGTGGCTGCGTTCTTTCTAATCTACACGATCCCGGCGGCTTCGATCGGGGGAATACCCGGCATGCTGGCGCTCTCGCAGTCCGTGCGAGCGGTCCGCGCCGCGCCGATTGCGTCGGTCATACTGGCCGCGGTCTTCTTTGCGATCTGGTACCTCGCCGTGCCGCTGGGATTACCGTATCTCTTGATTCACGTTTCGCCGACGATCTGGAGCTTCGTTAGCGCCGGAGCGCGCGCGATTGCGTTGGCCTACCTCGCCTTTCCGTTCTCCAGGCAGTACGACGACGTCGCATTTCGGGGTTATTGGTAAGGATCAGTTTGGCGGTTCGTTCACAGACCGGGATATGGCAGCGTGCCGCACTCCGACCAGCGAAGGTCCGCATTCTGCCGTGCCTCCCTGCGAGGCGCGGCTTGGTCCGGCGCCGCTGACTCGAAGTTCTCGAGAGGGTGACGGTCAGCAGGGAGGGTAGTGGCCGGCTCGCCAACCAGACAGGACGAGCCAGCCGCTAAGCGTACCTATTCGTTTCCGTTTCCTACTTAACTGACTGCCCGGAGGATCTATGCGTATCACACCACGTCGAGTTCTCTTTAGTCTTGGTTTTGGCATCGCCACGCTGACGGCATGCGGTGGCGGCGGAGTTACTCCCGGTGCAAACGCGATCTCACCCTCGCAGAATGCGCAACCGGCGAAGAAGTCGAGTCTGCTCTACGTGTCGGACAGTAGCAAGTTCGAGGTTTTCGTTTATACGTACCCGCAGGGCAAGCTTACGCAGACGCTGACCGGCTTTGGAGATCCCAACGGTCTGTGCGTTGACAAGAAAGGCGACGTGTTCATTACCGATCAGGTCGATGAGGACATCGTCGAGTACGCTCACGGAGGTTCTTCGCCGATCGCGACGCTTTCCGACGCGGAGCACAAGCCGGCCGGATGCGCCGTGAATCCAAAAAACGGGGATCTAGCCGTGACGAACATCACGAACGACACCACGACCGGCGCCCACGGTCCGGCTTCCCTCGCGATCTTCGAGCCGAAGTCGACTAAGTTCTCGGAACTATACATGGATAAGGGGTTCTCGTCGTTTCGGTACGCCGGCTACGATCCCAAAGGAAACCTGTACATCAACGGATACAATAAGAACGGCACGAAGGTCGAGCTTGCGGAGCTTCCGTACGGCAGCAGCACCTTCACGAATCTGAAGGTTTCACAAACGCTCTTCGGGCCTGGCGGCATTCAGTGGAGTGGTAAATATCTCGCGATGAGCGATCAGCAGACCACGATCTACCAATTTTCGATCAGCGGCAGCGATGTCACCGAGCATAGCAGCACGCCGCTGCAAGGCTCGAGCTCAGTCTATGAGTTCCAGATCCAGGGTCCCAAGGTCGCCGCCACGAGCGCCGGCTCGGCGAGCCTGGTCGGGATATGGAAATACCCCGCGGGCGGCAGCCCGATAACGACGATCACCGGATTCTACGAACCCCTTGGATTAGCGATCAGCACGGGGAAGTAGCCCTTCGACGGAGCCTGTCCTGAGCGCAGTAAATGTCATCCTGAGCGCAGTAAATGTCATCCTGAGCGCAGTCGAACGACGAAGGACTCAGGGTGACAGAGGCTGCGCTCAGTAGTCGGGTTTTAGGGCGCTGGGAACGACATGCGGACCAGTTCGCCGACGAGCGCCGGCGAAACGTTCGTCCGGGCGAGGCGTTGCGCCTCATCCAGCTTGCCCAGGAGCGCCACGGCTTCTTTTCCTTTCAGCGGTCGCAGGCGGCGCAGCCGCTCGGCATAGTCGAGCGACACGAGCGCGACGCCGTCGTGGCCGCTTGCGACGATCCAATCCCGGACCAGCGTCTTAATCGTTTCCAGTCCGTCGTCGAGCGTCTCGCGGGTGGCCCACGCGTCTGGCGGCGACGCGCCCTCAACGCTTTCAAAGAACCAGCGCGCGACATGGGCCCGCAGCGATTCTTCTTCTCCTCCGAGGGCAGCGACCGCGCGCGTCACGCTTCCGCCGGCGAGCGACGCTCCCAGTTCCGCATCGTCGTCGCCGTAATGCATGCGGCCCAGAACCTCACGCACCTGCGCTTTGGAGAGTGAGGGGAAGCGAACTTCGACGGCGCGCGACCGAATCGTCGGCAGCAAACGTCCCGGCGCAGGCGTCGTGAGTATCATCGCAACTCCCTTTGGCGGTTCTTCCAAGAACTTGAGCAGCGCGTTGGCCGCTTCGCGCGTTGCGAAGTCCACGTCGCCGAGCAGCAAAACGCGCATTCCGCCGCTATACGACTGCAGTGAAAGCTGGCGGACCAGATCCCGTGTCGAGAGTTCCTCGCCCTGGTAAAAACCTCGCGGCGCATCGGGATCGCCGATTTTCAGGGTACCTTCGTGTTCCAAGAAATCGGGATGGTGCGCGCCGTCGGCGCGAAAGAGCACGCACGACGAGCAGACGCCGTCGTAGCCGAGAATTCGGTCTTTGGGCGCGAGGCAAAGCAGCGATTGCGCGAGCCGGCGGGCGAAAAACTTCTTTCCGACGCCTGAGGGCCCGGAGAAGAGATATGCGTGCGCGAGCGTCTCGCGGGTAAGCCCATCGAAGTAGCGTTTGGGGCCTTGCGCCCCTACGACGTCGAAATGAAGTTCCACGCGGCTTCCAACAGGCGCTCCTTCGGCTGCGTTCCGTCGAGCACGCGGTGCCCCGCGGATTTCGCCAGCTCCAAATAGCCCTGTCGAACGCGCTCGTGAAAGGCGGCGTCCTGGCTCTCGATCCGGTCCAAGGCATACGAACGCGCCTGCATCCTCGCTCGCGCCACGTCGATGGGAAGATCGATCAACAAGGTGAGATCGGCCGAGACTCCGCCGGTCGCTTCGTCGCAGAGCCGCTGCAGCGACGCCAAATCGAGACCGCGGCCATATCCTTGATAGGCCAGCGTCGAATCCGTAAAGCGGTCACAGAGCACAAGCCGATTCAGCGCCAGCGCGGGCCGAATCACTTCGGCGACGTGCTGGGCGCGCGCGGCGCTCACGAGAAAGGCCTCCGCCAAAGGTTCGATCGTCAAAGTGCGGTCGAGAAAGATCGAGCGAATCGAATCCCCGGTTGCGGTGCCTCCGGGCTCGCGCGTGACGACCACGTCGCGCCCTTCCATGCTCAAACGCTCGATTAGCCCTTTGTGCAGCGTGCTCTTCCCGCTACCCTCGATTCCCTCGATTACAATAAACATTCGCTCCGGAAGGTATTGGCCTTGTCATCCTTCGACTCCGCTCAGGATGACATTAGGGGAGCTTCGTCCTTCGACGGAGCCTGTCCTGAGCGAAGTCGAAGGGCTCAGGATGACAGTGGTGCTACAAGGGGGTTTCGGTGGTTTTGTAGATTCTGACGCGGCGGTTGGGCTCGAGACCCGTGCTGCGAGATTGCAGGCGGTACCGTTCGGCGAGCTGGTGCTGCATGCGGCGAATGTACGACGTTTGCGGCGAAAGCTCGACCGCGTTGCTGTTGAGCATCACTTGATAGACCGCCTCCTCGGCTTCCCGCAGCGCGATCTCTTCGTTATCGATCGAGCCGAGGTTGAAGACGTCGCGAAGGGCGGCCTGGATTTGCGTCGTCGTGTTCGTCTTGATGGAATAGATCGGCACGTTGTCCGAGGCGATCTGCTTGAGCTTGGGCTGTTCCTTGCGCTCGAGCGTCTTGAGCGTGAGCACGACGTCGGCATCGTCCCAGTTGCGTGCCATCGCAGCGTTAACGCGAAGATTCGCGATCGCGCGCTCGATCTTGTTGCGCGAGACGCCGTAAGGAAAGATCGAAAGCGGCCGCTCCCGCTCTTCGCCGTCGTGGTCGTGATGATCGTAGGCTTCGCTCAGGCGCGGCATCGACTCCGTATCGGCCTCTTGAACGACGGTAACCTCGCCGCCGGGATGGCGCTGGCGCACCTCGGGCTGCGGCTGATAGCCGCGCAACAACGCGTCGATCACGTCGGCGACGTTCTTGTGAATCGCCAAACGATCGCGGTCGTGGATCTCGATGACGACGTCGAAGGTCGGGGGCGCCTTGCGCTCGAGAACCGTCTTTCGCGTGCCGCGCCTGCGCGCTTCTTCGTCCGACAGCGTCACCGCGCTCACGCCGCCCACCAAGTCCGAAAGCGTGGGATTCATCAGGAGATTCTGCAGGGTTTGGCCGTGCGCCGTTCCGATGAGCGTCACGCCGCGCTCGGCAATCGTGCGCGCGGCGGCGGCTTCGGCCTCCGTCCCGATCTCGTCGATCACGATCACCTCGGGCATGTGATTTTCGACGGCCTCGATCATCACCGCGTGCTGCAGCGCCGGATCGGCGACCTGCATGCGGCGTGCCATGCCGATGCCCGGGTGCGGAATGTCGCTGTCGCCCGCGATTTCGTTGGAGCTGTCGACGATGACGACGCGTTTTCGCTCTTCGGAGAGCACGCGCGCGCACTCGCGCAGCATCGTCGTCTTGCCGACGCCGGGTTTGCCGAGCAGGCACATCGACGATCCGCTGCGCAGCACGTCGAGCAGAATATCGATCGTTCCGTACACCGCTCGGCCGACGCGGCACGTCAGCCCGACGATCTTGCCCGTTCGATTACGAATCGCGCTGATGCGGTGCAGCGTCTGCTCGATGCCGGCGCGATTGTCGGCGCCGAACGGCGAGATGCGCGAGCAGACGTGCGCGATATCCTCGTGGCTTATCGGTACCTCGGTCAGATAGATAAAATCGTGTTCGAAACGGGCCTCCGGCGGACGGCCCAAATCGAGCACGACTTCAATAATGTCTTCGAGGTTACGCAGACGGACGAGAGCTTGCCGAATCGTGAGCGGGAAGATATCGAGGAGCTGGGAGAGTTCCCAACTGGGGGAAATGGAATGAACTCTTACTGCCAAATATAGTTCCTCACTTCCGAGGCCTTCGTTTCACCGTTATCCGCCCTCGGGGATCACTCCTTCACGACGCGGATGACTCGCAGCTCGCCGTCGAAGGGGCCTTGAATGCGTACCCCCGCCTTCAACTCCAGGCGCAGATAGTCGATAATCTCTCGCGTGATCTCCTCGCCCGGGGCGATGACCGGAATTCCGGGTGGATAGGGCGTCAGCGTCTCGGCGCAGATTCGCCCGGCGGACTCGCGAAACTTCACAAACTCAGCATCGGCTAAGAATGCGTCGCGCGGAAGCATGCGCATCGGGGGGACCGCGGGAAGCGCAAACGTTCCGCGCCTCAAGCGCTCTTCGAGGATGCCCGACGGGGCGAACATGTCGATCGGCCGGTCGTCGCGCGCCAGCTCCTCGAACGCGTAGATGAACCCTTCGGCCGCCTCGCGCCGGGTTCCGATCGTAAAGAGCGCGACGACGTTGAAAAGATCCGCCATCTCCACCTGGATGTTATAGCGGCGGCGCAGCAGTGCCGAAGCCTCGTAACCGGTATAACCGAGGCCTTTGACCGTCACCGTGACCTTCGTCGGGTCGAGATCGAAGATGCCGTGGCGGCCTTGCAGCTCTTCGCCGAAGCAGTAGACGCCGGGAATGCGGTTCAGCCGCTCGCGCGCCTCTTCCGCCAGCGCAATCGTGCGCGAGAGCAGCGCTTCGCCTTCGGTGGCCATCTGCTTGCGCGCCACGTCGAGCGACGCGACCATCGGCAGATTCGGCGACGTCGAGAGGAACATTTTTAGTACCGCTTCGAGCCGGTCGAGCGCAACGCGATCGCCCTTGTGATGCAGCATCGCGCACTGCGAGAAGGCCGAGAGCATCTTGTGCGTCGAGTTGATGCAGATATCGGCTCCGGCGGCGGTCGCCGAGAGCGGCAGAGCCGGATGAAAGTGAAAGTGCGGCCCCCACGCCTCGTCGACGAGCAGCACCTTCCCGGCGCCGTGCACGATCCGCTCGATCGATGCGAGGTCCGCCGCTACGCCGTAATAAGTCGGAGAGACCAGATAGACGGCGACCAGATCGGGGTGCTGCTCGATTGTGCGCGCCACGGTCTCCGGAGTGACGCAGTGGTCCATGCGCAGCTCCGCGTCCACTTCGGGATGCATGTAGATGGGCCGCGCGCCGCTCATCACCAAGCCTCCCAGCATCGACTTGTGCGAGTTGCGCGGCACGGCAATCTTGTCGCCGGGGTTGATCGCCGCCATCATCATGCATTGGTTGCCGCTGGTCGATCCGTTGATCAAGAAAAACGTATGGCCGGCGCCCCACGCCTCGGCGGCGAGCTCCTGCGCTTCCTTGATCGCCTCGGTCGGCTGCAGCAGATCGTCGATGCCGGGCATCGGCGTGAGGTCGATCGCGCAGATATTGTCGCCGATGAACTCGCGGAAGGCCAAATCCATTCCAACGCCCTGCACATGCCCGGGCGTATGAAACGGCTGCACGCCCGAGTCGACGTAGTCGAGCAGCGCTTGAAAGTACGGCGCTCTGTTCTGATCCAAGGGTGCGAAGCTTATCGCGGGCTAGGCCAGGACTTCGAAGCCGAGACGATTCAGCATCGCGAAATCGTCGGCATCGCTGCGGCCTTCCGTCGTCAAGTAGTTGCCGAGAACGATCCCGCTGACGCCGCTTCGCATGCCGACATCCTGCAGCGCTCGCAGCGTAACCTCGCGCCCTCCGGCAAAGCGCACCAGCGCGCTCGGTAGAGCGAGGCGCGCCATTGCCACAAAGCGCAGCGCTTCGACCGGATCGAGCAGCGATCGGTCGCCAAAGGGCGTCCCGGGGCGCGGGTTGAGAAAGTTGATCGGCACCTCTTGGGGCGCAAGCTCTTGCAGAGCCGACAAGAAGTCGAGGCGGTCGCCGACCTCCTCCCCCATGCCGATGATGCCGCCGCAGCAGAGTTCGAGATTATGCTGCTTCACGCGCCGGCAGGTCTGCCATCGCTCGTCGTAACTGTGGGTCGTGCAGACTTGTGGAAAATAGCGGCGCGACGTTTCCAGGTTGTGGTTGATTTTATCCACGCCCGCTTGGGCGAGTCGCTCGATCTGGCGGTCGTCCAAAATGCCGAGCGAAACGGCGACGGTCAGCGGCAGTCCGGTTTTGATTTCTTCGACGGCGGCACAGACGCGCTCCAGCAGTTTTTCGGAGGGTCCGCGCACGGCGACGACGATGCAGAACTCACCGGCGCCGCGGGCGTGCGCCGCGCGGGCCGCCGTAACAAAATCCGCGACGCTCGAAAGTGGTTCCGGCTGGACGTCGGTCGCATAGCGCGCGCTCTGCGAACAGAAGTTGCAATCTTCCGAGCAGCCGCCTTTTTTGGCGTTGTAGAGCACTTCGACGGCGATCTCGTTGCCGCAGTAATGCGAGCGCACCTCGTCGGCAAGCGCCAAGAGGGCGGGCACGTGTTCGGCGGTAACTTCGGCCAAGCCGGCGAGCAGCTCCGAGCTCGCAGGGCGGCCGTGCTCGAGCAGCTCGACTCGAGCACGTTGGATCGTGGAATGCGCCATATCAGCGCTCTTGCTTCACCAAAGATTCGAAAAGCTTTGCACCGGCTTCGACGGATTGAGTTTCGGCCGCGGAAAACGCCAGAACGCCGAGGACCGGCAGACTTCCCTGCAGCACGCAATAGACGCGGTCGCGGTAGGTGGGATCCGTTCGGCCCCAGCGTTCGACCAGCAGGGCGCCGGCGACCGGAATGTTCAGCTCGCGGCAGAAGGTGCGCGTCAGCATCGCGTGATTGAGGCAGCCCAGGCGCAGGCCTACGGCAACAACTGCTTCGAGCTTGGCCAGCGCCGCGACGTGGCCGATGGTCTGACTCGGGTTGAGGGGGACCATGATTCCCCCGATGCCCTCGGCGACGATCGTACCGGGAATCTTGTCAAGCTCTTCGGCGAGCCGCTCGGCGGTAAGCGGAGGCAAACCTTCGGCCAGCGCGGAGGACCAAGGGTCGCCGCCGGCTTGAAAGCGGGCGAGCTCCAGATACGGCACCCCGGCGAGCCGGCCGGCGTGCACCGCGTCGCCCTCCCCGCGCGACTTCACTCCCGTTTGGACGATCTTGACGATCGTCGGGCTTTCGCCGGCAAGGCGCAGCGCAAGCGCGAGCGCCGCCGTCACGCGAGTCTTTCCGACGTCGGTGTCGGTACCGGTTACGAAATAGCGACGCATCGCCGGAGCTCGTCTGCGAGCATATCCATCTGCTCCAGCGTGTGGTCGGCCCGGATCGTGATGCGCAGCCGCGACGTACCGGGCGGCACGGTGGGCGGCCGAATCGCGGGAACGAAGATGCGGTGCTTCAAGAGTTCCTCCGAAACGCGCAGCGCGCGCTGCTCGCTACCCAGTACGATGGAAACGATCGGCCCTTCGACTGCGCTCAGGATGACATGTCCGGGAGTTGGCGCGAGGCCGGGCGGGAGCGCGGCACGCAGACGCGCGGCGTTTGCCCGCAGCCGTTCGCGCCGGTCGTCGCCGCGGCGCGTAAGGAATAGAGCGATGCGCGACGCAAGTGCGAGCGACGGCGGCAGCGCGGTATCGAAGATAAACGACCGCGCGCGATTGACGAGCAGCTCGATGGCCGTCGCGGGGCCCGCGACGAAACCGCCGAGCGAGCCGAGCGCTTTCGAGAGCGTCCCCAGGACGAGGACGCGTGGATCGTCGAGCGCCCGAGCGAAGCCTGCCCCTAGCGGCCCGGCGACTCCGAGCGCGTGCGCTTCGTCGAGCAGCAGGACGTCTTGCTCGCGCAAGCGTCCGAGCAGTGCGGCCGGGTCAACTGCGTCGCCCTCCATACTGAACGTCGATTCGCTGACGACGAGGGAACTCTTCGACCCGCCCACCGGCGGGAGGGCGGCATGCGCGTAGATCGAGTGCGGTTTACGCGCGAGACGGATGCCGTCGATCAGGCAGGCGTGATTGGATTGGTCGGAGAGAATCGATTCGACGAGCTCGGCCAACACCGGAATCGTGCCCACGCCGGCAAGATAACCCGAGGAAAAGAGCAACACGCGCTCGCGGCCGAGCCAATCGGCCAGCTCGTCCTCCAGCAGCGCAAGCTCGCGGTGGCGTCCCGAGAGCAGACGCGCGCCGCCCGAGCCGACACGATTCGCTCGTTTGAGAGCCTCGACGACTTGCGGGTCCCTCGCCAAACCAAGGTAATCGTTCGACGAAAAGTCGATGACGTCGGAAAGCCCGTGCTGCGGAAGCTCGCGGTACCGATGTTCGCCGCAAATGGCCTCGAGCGCGCGCTCCGCCTCCTGAAGGTAGGTCACGCTTCTTCGTCCTTCGACAAAGTCAGCATGACATTTCCGAGCGACTCGAAGAAGGTGTCGACTTCGCGATCGGTCGAGCAGAGCGGCGGAACGAACTGAATAACGTCGCCGATCGGGCGCGTGAAGTGCCCCGCTTCGTAGAGCGCGTCGGCGGTGGGGCGCCCCAAAGCCTCTTGCAGCTCGATGCCGATCATCGTTCCGGCTTGCCGCACCTCGCGCACGTGCGGACTCGAACGCAGGTTTTCTAGGTGCGCGCGCGCTCTTGCGGCGATGCCCTGCGCGCGCTCGAGCGTGCCTTCTGCTTCGAACAACGAAAGCGATGCGAGCGCCGCCGCGCATGCAATCGGATTTCCGGCATACGAATGGCCGTGAAAGAAGTGGACGAATTCGTCGGGGGCGCCCAGGAAGACGTCGTACAGCGATTGGCCGACCAGCGTTGCGGAGAGCGCCATCGCGCCGCCCGTCAGGCCTTTTCCGACGCAGACGATATCCGGGCTAACGCCGATCTGCTCGAAGGCGAACATCGTGCCGGTGCGACCGAAACCGGTCGCAATTTCATCACAGACGAGCAGTGCTTCGAGGCCCTTTAGGCGCTCGTAAGCCTCCTTTGGAACGAGCCGCATGCCGGCGGAGGCTTGCACCAGCGGCTCGACGATTACCGCCGCAACGTCCTCCCCAAGCGGAGCCGACGCGTCGTAACGCTGCGTTTCGAAGGTGACGCTGCCGAAGCGCGACTTGAAGAGCGCGATATCGGAAAGGCTCATCGCGCCGATCGTGTCGCCGTGGTACGCATCGCTCAAGCGCACGAAGCGCGTGCGGTGCGGCTGCCCGGCGTTCTGCCAGTACTGCAGTGCCATCTTGATTGCGGCCTCGACCGCACTGGCCCCGTCGCTAGCGAAGAATGCGCGATCCATGCCCGCCAGAGCGCAGAGCCGCTCCGCGAGCTCTTCGGCGACGGGGTTCGTTGCGCCGAGCAGCGTCGCGTGATCGAGCGTCGCTGCCTGACGCGCGATGGCCTCGACGATCCGCGGATGGCAGTGGCCGTGGATCGTCGTCCAGATCGAGCTGACGGCATCGTAAACGCGCCGGCCGCGCGCGTCTTCGAGCATCGTGCCGCGCCCTCGCACGAACGTTCGCGCACGTTCGTCGAAGTGCCGCATCTGCGTGAACGGCAACCAGAGATGCGACACTTTGACCGCTTTTCGCGCTGCGCGGCCCGTCCCTATGCGGCTTTGAGCCTCCAGGCCATCATCGACCACGAGAATCCGGCGAAAACAAAGTTCAACCCGACGACGAACCCGATGAACCACAACGCGGAGACCGGCCACTGCGTCCAAAGCAGAATGCCCAGAATCGTGCTCACGGCTCCGCCGAAAGCCACCCAACCATAGTGCGGGAACTGCAGCCAGAGCGCGGAGACGAACCGGAAGATTCCGCCGAAGACGAAGAGCGCGGCCAGCAGGAGAGTAATCGTCAGGGCTCCCGCGAGCGGATATTCGATCAGCATCAGCCCGACGATAACGTCCAGCGCGCCGATCATGAGAAGCAGAATCACGTGCCCGGCACCGCGTGACAGGAAAGCGCCTATGATCTGCGCGACCCCGGCTACCAGCACGACCACTCCCAGCAGAAAAACGGATGCCATCGTCGCGGCTCCTTCGGCCCACATGCAGTAAAGGCCGACCAGAATGAGCGCGATCCCTAGGGCGAGATACCAAACCCAGAGCCGATGGGCACTCTCGACGGAATCGTCGAACTCACTTACGATATTTTTCACGATCTACTCCTTCCCTGAAAGGGGAAGTTGAGGACTTCGGCCTCAACCCGAGCGGCCCCTTACTTGAGCACCTCGGGATCGGCGACGGCGTTCGCGCGGCGGACGGCCGGCGCGATGATCTGGACGACGATCACTTGCAAAACCGCGGCAGCCGGTACCGCCAAGAACGCTCCTGGGATCCCCAAGAGCATGCCTCCCAGAACCGTCGAGAAGATAATGAGGAGAAAGCTCAACTGCACGCGTTGCCCGAAGATGATCGGCGAGAGCACGTTCTGATCGAGGATTTGCACGACGGTGAAGATGGCCAGCACGATCAGCATTTTGACCCAGCCGCTCGTTGCGAGCACGACCAACAAAACGACCGGTCCGGAAATCACGGCGCCGACCATCGGAATCGCCTGAAACACCGCGACCACGAAGCCGAGCAGCAGGGCATACGGGACTCCCAGAATCGCAACCGCGCCGCCTATCGCAACGCCCACGACCGTTCCATTGATGACGATTCCCTTCACGTAGGCGCTGAGGCGCAGCCCGATCGTGTCGAAGGCCAGCTTCCAATCCCGGCGCCCCGCCGGCGAGAAGAGGCTGAGAGTAAAGCGCTCGAGGTCGTCCGACGAGAGCATCCACCCCACGGCAAGCAGCAGAATGATGATCGCGTTTCCGATGATGGCGGCAATCAGAGCCGGCCCGGCCAAGAGATGCGCTCCAACGGAGGTAAACGCGCCTCCCGCGCCGTTGGCAATAGCGCCCGCGAACTGCTTGGAGAGCTGATAATCCTTCAGGAAGCGTTCGGCGGCGACGAGCTGATCTTTCAGGGAGTTGACGTAACCGGGAATCGCCGCGACGAGTCGCTGAACTTCGACGCCGAGCGGAGCGATCAAGACGTAGGCAATCACCGCTGCGATCAGCAGGGCCCCGCCAAACGCGAGGCCGACGGCGATGCCGAACGGCATCCGCGCGCTCATACGATCGACGATCGGGCGGAGCGCCGCGGCAATGAGAATCCCGGTGAAGAGCAAGACGAACGCCGAAAGCGTGCCCGCAAGGACGAGCCAGAGGACGTACGCGCCCGCGAAGACGGCGGCGGCGGTCAGCCACGTGCGAACCCCAATCGTTACGGAGCGCGGTCCGGAATCGATCATCCTGGGGCCGTAAAAGCGACGATCTCTCCCTCCTCACGGTCGCTCGTCCACCATGCGGAGCCGTCGAACGTCAGCGCACGCCCGTCGAAGGGAACCGCAGCGATCGGATCCGTCGCGGCGACGCTCCCCTGCAAGTCGGCGCGCGCAAACTCGGCATTCTCGAACTCCTCGTCGGCGGTAATCATGAAGGCATTGCCGGAATCGTCGAACGCAAAGCCGGCGCAACGCACCGCCAACGCAATCTCGCGCTGGACGCTGGCGTGGCCGTCGACTGCCAAGATTCGCCGCTTTCCCTGCTGGCAGAGATACAGCACCGATCCGTCGGCGGCGAGATGCGAGCCGGTAACCTCGGGGCAGGCGACCTTATTGTCGAAGCCGCGCCCCGGACGGAAACGGAAGAGATAGCGATCGTCGTCGTCGAGGGCGACGACGACGGCGAGCGCGTCGCGGTATCTGGCGAGGCCGTACGGCCGCCCCGGCGCCGCAATCTCGTCAACGACGTCCCAGTTTTTGGTCTCGATCGCGTACAGCTTGTCGGTATCCCACGAACCGACCCATAGCTGCCCGCCGTAGAAGGCCAGCGGCTGCGGCCGTCCGCCGGGAGATGGCTGGCGCGTTACTTCTTTTACGTTTTGCATATTCGCCAAAAGGCAAAACCCCTCGGCGCGGTTGCACGGGGTCGGTGCGTTTCGTCTCCGGCGTGAGGTTCCCACGCTGGGACGAAGCATCAGCGCGTGCTAGGCGATCACATCTAAGATTTAGGCGACGCGATCGCAGCCAAAGTGGGCCAGTTTTGGGCGACGTTTAACACGTGGATCGCGGCACGTCGATTCTCGCGCGTGACTTATGCATTTTGCAAATGCCATTTGCAAAAACTTGCAAAGCGCCAAAACGTACGAGCGATAATGATTTATGGCATTTTCGCATTTGGCTGGATGCACAGCGGAGCAGGGCATTCAATGCTGGATGAGCAACGGCGGCTCTCGCTGTCGCATACTAGTGGAAGTCGCTCCAAAGCTTCCGATTCGGGTCGGGGAGACCCGTCGCCCAAGGGACAAAGGCGAATGCCATTGTCTATTTCCAGAACGCTCTACACGTTGTCGGCTGGTTGCCACTGTTGAAATTGGCGCCCGCTACTTGCGGACGCCGTTTCAAATGCCAGAGCAGTACTCGGACATTAGTGCAACGCCGAGGGCCTGAGCCGAGCCGTCCACTCTCATGTCTGTGACGGCACAGTCCTTCCGTTCACGTCGTAGGATAATAGGTCGAAGATAAAGGATTTGTCCGGCTCGGCCATCGACGGAGCGCCCGTCCATGAGGTGGGGGCGAGCTTAACCGTAGTGGCATCCTTGCCTTCGCCGACGCACCGCGTGTAGGAAACTTGACGCACAAGAGGGCTGCTAACCATGTAGGTGCCAGCAGGAAAGTATACGATTGCTCCGCCCTGGATTAAAGGGCCGCCGGATGGTACGGCCATAAGCGCCGAATTTATGGCAACTGTATCATCGGTTAGGCCGTCGCCGACGGCGCCGAAATCAGTGACATTGATAACGGTAAGATAACCCACGGCCGTTCCTTTCTAGGAAAGAATTGTATGCAGTAGAGTCAGGGCTCGCTGATCGTAGAGCCAAGAGGTTCACCCGGAATGCCGTCAATTTTGTGCACGGGCTCGCCACCAGCCGGGTAGTTCCAAATCCCTGCAAAGTCCGAGTCCGGGTCAGGGCTGATCAGCTCACGGTCGTAGAACGTGAATTGACGGGCCTCTTTCGCACCAACGAGGGGCGTCTTGCGCACGACCTTCGCAATGGAGTTGGAAATACGTATCTGAAAGATGTTGTTATCGGTGAAATCGGCAACGGCGAGGTATCCATTTCGGGTCTGAATGCCCGTAAGGCCAAATCGCTTTCCAATCCGCTTACTGAGCCTGAAGTTCGTGAAGGCGGATGACCCGCGCGCAAGTTCGCTAATGAAGGGCTCGTCGTAATACGTGGAGTCATCGGTTGCAAAGAGATTGCCCTGCGGATCATACGTGCAAAACCAAAAGTTTGCCCCCGGATCGACAACCCGCTTTGGCCGCCCTTTCTCCTTCCTAAATATGTAGATCTCGGCGGTCGCTGAGGCCACAGCGAGGTTCCCGGTTTTCGGGTCCGCGGCGCAATCGATCGGGCCGGCCGCGCCCCTCAATGTCCTAATTGGAGAGCTACCTCCATGCGCGTATTCGAGTACTTGCTGACCCTCCGAGTCACTGACGAAGACGTTACCGGCGGCGTCGGAACAGAGACCCCAGGGCGAAATGGCATCGGTCAATTCGCCTACTACACGACGCGAAGGATAGTCAAAAACAAATATGCCGTCCGCGTCGGTTGAAATATAGAGTAACGTCTCTTGTTTTGCCTCTGGATGCATCCACGATTTACCGAGTATGGCGCCCTGTCGAAAGCTCCAGCCCGCGCGTGGAAGCGTGCCCACCGACAGCGATGACCCGGCACAACCCGCGGAAAGCAAAACAGCCACGCCTATGGCCAAGGCGCGGCTTACCGGATTTAGCACCATCATGATACGCCTTTCGGATGACCCATCGTGGGGACAACAACGGTTCGCCTAGCCAAAACTGGCTCCTTCGCGGAGCTGCCGGCCTATCCGCGCTCGACGTCGACCAGGGTCGCCAGGGCTCCCAATGGCGCGGACACTGCGCGATCCGGAATAGCAGGCGTTGGAACCGCCCGGAGGCGAACCTTGCTCATAGCGTAGTCTCCTTTGAATGTCAGCAGTTTTAAGGAGCTACGCTACTTCTTTAGCCGTCACCCCCGGAGATCGGGGCGACCTCTATTTCAGCACTGAAGTCTTATTCTCGCTGCCGGCCTTTTCGCGGGCCGCAGATCCGCACGAATCATTCGACGCGTTCGTCGATCGAGACGTTGTACAGGAAGAGGAACTTGCCCCATTCGTCGGGCAGCGTGTTGCGCTTGATCTGAATCCAGGGAATGTACTTCGGCTGACGCGGCTTGCGCTGCAGCGACATGTTGGCCTCGTGCGGGGTCCGGTTGTTTTTGCGGTTGTTGCAGCGCATGCAGGCGCAGACCAGATTCTCCCAGGTCGAGTCGCCGCCGCGGCTCTTGGGGACGACGTGGTCGACGGTCATCAGCCGTTCGCCGCGCGTACCGCAGTATTGGCAGGCGTGCTCGTCGCGGATCAGGACGTTCTTTTTGGTTAACGCGACCCGCTGCATCGGGCGGCGGATGTAGTAGAGCATGCGGATGATCGACGGCATCCGCATTTCGTAGGTCGGCGAGGCCAGCATTCGCTCGCGCCCGTGCAGCATCTCCGCCTTGCCGGCAAAAATTAGTTTCACCGCGCGCTGAAAGCTCGTGACGTTGAGCGCCTCGTAGGTAAAGTTCAGCACGAGCACCTCGCTCATGCGGGCGTCCGTTTCATGCTATAAAAGCGAGGCATCTCAGGTGCCTCGCTTCCGAACGAACGTCATCCGGGTTTCGGTTAGCATCTGCGTTATTGCTAACCGTTCTTGCGGTCGCAACCTTTCTTTGACCCGTTCGAACGCCGCGGTCGCCACGTCGATTGCGACCTCCGCCGATGAATGGTCGGGGACGCGCCCCTCCGGCGAGGTCAAATATGAATGCGCGGCGAGAGCGAGCGTCGCGATAATTTCGCTGAGCAGAGGCTCGACGGGCGGAATCTGCCCTTGAAATCCGGCGCTCTCCCGTTCGGTAGCGGCGGCCTCACTAGACATCTCGAAGCGAAATTACGCCGCGGTGGAGGCCTTCCCTTGCTGCCTAAGCATGTCGAGGAAGTAAAGGTGGACGCGGTCGTCGGTGCCGAGCTCGGGATGGAATGAAGTCGCGAGCACGTTGCCGTCGCGCGCCATCACGCCGCGCCCCTCTCGCTCCGCCAGCAACTCGACCGTGCGCCCGTGCCGTTCGATCCAAGGGGCGCGAATAAAGATCGCCGGGAAGGGCGCGCTGCCCAACGTGGGGATTGCAAGTTCGACTTGGGCCGAATCGTTCTGCCGCCCGAACGCGTTACGGCGCACCGTGATGTCGATGAGGTCGAGCGTCGGTTGGTCGAGCCCCACGACGTCGTGCGCGGCGACGATCATTCCCATGCACGTTCCCCAAAGGGGCATTCCGGCACGCGTGCGTTCGACGATCGGCCGTCCCAGACCGAAGCGCTCGAGCAGTTTCATCACCGTCGTGGACTCTCCGCCGGGCAGGATCAGCGCGTTGACGCGCGCGAGGTCCGCAGGCCTCTTTACCGGTATCGCCGTCGCGCCGCAGCGCGCAAGCGCCGCGAGGTGCTCGACCACATCACCCTGGAGCGCTAAGACGCCGACCAGGTTAGGCACCGCGCGGGGCCATCAGTTGCGCTTCGGCGAGCTGGCGGATGTCGAGGCCCGGCATCGCCTCCGACGCGCCCAGCGACCGGCAAGCCTCTAAGACGACCTCGGGCTCATTGAAGTGGGTCGTGGCGTCGACGATGGCGCGGGCGAAGCGTTTGGGATCCTTCGATTTGAAGATGCCGCTTCCGACGAAGATGCCTTCCGCGCCGAGCTGCATCATCAGGGCAGCATCGGCGGGCGTCGCGACGCCGCCCGCGCAGAAGAGCACGACGGGCAACTTACCCTCGCGCGCAATCTCCGTGACGAGTTCGACTGGGGCCCAAAGGTCGCGGGCTCGCGCAACGAGTTCTTCCTTGGGAGCGATGCGCAGCTCGCGAATTGCATCGCCGATGGCGCGCATATGGCGAACCGCCTCGACGATATTGCCGCTACCCGCTTCGCCCTTACTGCGAATCATCGCGGCGCCTTCGGCAATTCGGCGGAGCGCTTCGCCCAGGTCGCGGGCTCCGCAGACGAACGGAGTGGTGAAAGCGTGTTTGTCGACGTGATAGTTGTCGTCGGCCGGCGTCAACACTTCCGATTCGTCGATATAATCCACGCCGAGCTGCTGCAGGACTTGCGCCTCGGCAAAGTGGCCGATGCGGCACTTGGCCATCACCGGAATCGTCACGGCATCCATAATGCTGCGAATCAGCTCGATCCCGCTCATGCGAGCAACGCCACCGGCCGCTCGGATGTCTGCCGGGATGCGTTCGAGCGCCATCACGGCCACGGCGCCGGCCTCTTGCGCGATCGCGGCGTGTTCGGGCGTCACGACGTCCATGATGACGCCGCCCTTGAGCATTTGCGCGAGCCCGCGCTTTACGGTTACCGTTCCTTTTTCCATACACCTATTCTAACAGCCATTCCCCAGAGAACGCCGCGACCAATTCCTTACGGCGGCGTCGGCGTTGCCTCGGGGAGCTCATCCTCCGGCGAGGCCGGTACGCCGCTCGGCTCCGCCGACGGCCCAAAGGTCGGCAGCGGCTTTTGACGCCAGATCGGGATATTGGGATTCGGCGTCGGGGTCGACGGCGGCGGTGGGGACGGCGTGACCTTCGGCGTTGGCGGCAAAGTAGGCAACGGCTTGGGCGGCACCCGAGGATCGGGGAAGCGCGGGTCGGGGACGGCCGAAAGGGATTGCGAGCGTTTCCAGTCGGGGCCGTAGGGTTGCGGCGCTGCGTCGGCGCCCGACGGCAACGGCGTGGGCAGCACCGAGTCCAACTGCTGCTGGGTCGCCTGCTGCATGACCCGGTCGCCCATCCGCTGTCCGAGCGCGACGGCGAGCAGCAGCACGACGGCGCCAACGGCCAAAACGATCGTCGGAAATCTCACGCGCGCGCCAACGGGCGAACGACGTCGAGTTTGGCCGCGCGTGCGCGCCGGTCGCTCGGCTTGCCGATCAAGTGCACCTCGCGCAGTTCGCCGGCCGCCATGTTTACCCGGGCCGTATGCCCGCGAAACTCGAGCAGCACGTCGCGGGCGCGGTCGAGCAGATTGCCGACGAAGATGCGTACCGCGCCGGCATCGTCTTCGAAGGCGATCGCGCCGACCTCGACCGGCGAGATCGTAACTTCGTCGCTCACGTCGCGTCCGGCATAGATGCACGTGAACGGCTCTTCGGCCGAAAGTTCCGGCATGTTGGCGTAAATCGTGTCGTTGGGCAAGTCGATGACGTAGGTGCAGCGCCGGCCGCCCCAATGCACGCGCGCCGCGGCAAGCCACTTCCACCCTGCGGGACGCAACGGCGCTAAATGAGGACGCCCGCTGGTACGATAGCCGTTCAACCCGCCGACGGTTTCGGCAACCGCCCAGAGAAACTTCGCGCCGGTCCAAGGGGAGAGATACATGCCGCGGTTGCTCAACGAGCCGCCGTCGAACCACTCGGCAAACTCGCCGGGGACGGTATTTCGTGGGCTTCCGGCTTCCATCGTGGCGTAGGTCTGCGTGAGGAAATGTACGGCATCGTCGGTCATGCCGTTGCGAGCCAGCGCGACGGCAAACCAGAGCGTCAGGTCGGGCCAAATACCACCCAGCAGCCCGAAACCGTACGATGGAAAATACCACGCGTCGGCGGTTGAAATTGTGCGAAGCCCGACCGGCGTCACGAAGTCCGCCTCCTTCAGGCGCGAGAGAATCGCCTGCCGCTGAGTTTGGTCGGCAACGCCGAAGAGGACCGGGAAAATTTCGTCTGCCGTAAAGTTGTCTTGGTAGTTTCCGTCCTGATCGTAGTTGAGGACGAACGCGCCGGTGTCGTCGTTGTAAAGATAGTCCATCATTGCGGTGCGCATCTTCTGCGCTTCCGCACCATACTTTTCCCAATGGTCGTTGTCGCCAACGACCGCGCAGAGCATCGCCGCCGCTTCGAGCGCGTAGACGGACTCGGCATTGATCTCCGTGACGGCGCCGTCGAGCGTGTAATACGGAATGATATTGCGCCAGGAGGAAATGCCGTGCAGGTCGACGCCTTTGGCCTGACAGCAGACCAAGTTGTGCGCGTCGCGCTGCGAGAGCAGGTAATCCGTAAGGCGAATCACCAGCGCGATGTGCTCGCGAACCCATTCGTCGTCGAGCGTTGCGTTGTAGTGATGCAGCATCGCAATGACGTGCAGCGGTGTGTCGTCGTTGACGTTCAGGTCGTAATCGGTCTTATAACCGCTCACGCCGCGGACGTATTCCACCATCAAGCCGCTCTCCTGAACGGCGGAGTTGAAGACTTCGAGCGCGTTGCGGCTGAACTCGGGCCAAAAGTAGTCGAAGCCGTGAACGAACCAGGAGGTGTCGCGCGAGACGAGGATGTCGGAGGGCGGCGAGTTGGTCGCACCCCAGCCGTGCGGATACTCCTTGACGATGCGCAACATGTTGGCCTTGGCCCACACGACGCCGCGGCTGATCTCCGGGGAGGGCGTGAGGAATCGCGCGTCGGCGAGGCGCTCGCCGAAATAGCCTTGCGTATCGTGCAGTGCGCGCCGGTCGGAGAGCAGCGCCTCGAGAACGGGGCGGCTGCGTTCGGTCCCGGCCTTATGGTAAACGACCGCCAATCGCAGCGACTCGCGCGCCCCAGCTGCGACGGCGATCCGATATTCGAAGGCGCCGAAGATGCGCCGGCTGACGAGCTCGGCCTGCCGCGGCGTGACGTCGCCCATCGTCGGCTTCGAATCGCCTTGCGAAAATGTCGCGCGCCGCATGGCGTCGAGCAGAACCTGCTCGCGCAGCGAAAGCTGGACGGCGATCGGGTGGCGCGAGCCGCCCCACCAGCGCTCGCCGCCGGTCTCGAGATTTTTCGAGCAGATGAAGCGCCCGTCGTTCCAAGCGCGGACCTCGTGTTCCGGCTCCCCGTAAAACCGCTGGCCGACCAGCATCGCCCACGGGAAGAGCGAAACGTCGAGCGGATCGGCGCCGGGATTGAAGAGCGTCACATCCACCACGAAGGCGACGGCACGGTCGAACTCCGGCCCGTGCGGCACGTAGAAGGCCTCGGTTACGTGGATGCGGTGATCGAGGGTAAACTCGGAAATCTGCGCGTAGGGAAGGAACGTAAGATCGTGCTCGATTTGATGCGGGAAAAACGTGCGGTCGAGAAGCCGATATGCGATGTGGTGCGTTCCGAAGATGATCTGGTCGGTGTCGGCATCCCAAAGCCCGCGCACGCCGCCCTTCGCGGTCGATTGCGCGAAGGTCTTATAGTTCCCGAGCAGGAGCCCGTAAGGGGTCTCGGATTCATTGAGGACGTAGGCACAAAACTCGTTGCGCTGCGCGTCGTAACTCAAGCCCACGCTCCGTACTGCGGCGCGAGGCGCGAAGGCGCCTTCTCTCGCGGCGGCTAACGGAAAAGGGTGCGAGCACCGGCAAAAATCAACCTGACGCTCGAAGTGCTCGCCCTGCGCAGCGATGGATATCACGGCGTACGCAGCGTGATGGTGCCGCTCGACCTGGCCGACGAACTCACGATCGAGCCGAGCACTCGCTTCGGCTTCGAGTGCGATCGGCGCGACCTCGCGGGCGAGCAGAATCTTGCCGTCGCAGCGCTGCGCGCGCTGGGCAACGAGCTGCCGCCAGTGCGAATGGTGCTTCTCAAGAAGATTCCGGTACGGGCCGGTTTGGGCGGCGGTTCGAGCGATGCCGCAGCGGTCTTGCGCGCGGCAATGGCCGGTGCATTCGGATCGGCACCGCGCCGCGACTGGATGCCGATCGCGAAAAGCCTCGGATCGGACGTTCCCTTCTTTCTCGCAGGAACGGCCGCGCTGGTCGAAGGAACCGGCGAGCGGGTCACGCCGGCCGGAGCCATTCCAGCCTGGCATGTCTTGATCGTGAAGCCTCCGGTCGACGTCTCGACCGCGCAGGCCTACCGCGAAATCGATGCGTTGCAGCGCCCGCAACGCCCTCGCAACGGGTGCGTTTCGATTGCGATGCTCGAGGCATTGCAGCGCGCGGAGTTCGCGCGCGTGCAAACGCTGCTGCAAAACGACTTTCACGAAGGCACCGCAGCCCGCACGCCCGAGGTCATGGCTGCCCTCGAGGCGCTGCGCGCCGCGGGCGCCGGCAACGCGCTGCTCGCGGGGTCGGGTTCGTGCGTCTTTACGCTTTCACCAGAGCGTTCGCGGATCGAAGAGATCGCGCGCAATCTAGGTCTGCCGCCGGCGTACGAGCGCTTTGTGACGCGGTTTGCGACGACGCCGGAGTGGAAGTGAACGCGGTCGTGTTGGCGGGCGGACCGCTGGATGACGTGGCGCAAATGCAGCCGGGCGCACCGAATAAAGCCTTCGTTGAAATCGGCGGCAAGACGCTGGCCGGCCGGGTGCTCGACGCCCTGCGGGGTTCAACGTCAATCGAGCGCGTCGTCATCGTAGCCCCGCCGAGTATGTGGGGACACGACGATCTTTGCGCGGTCGACGATTTCCGGCCCGACGGCGTTCACATTACCGAGAGCCTGCGCAATGGTCTAGCGGGATTCGAAGCGGACGACGACGTTTTGGTTGCTGCGTCGGACTTGCCGGTGCTTACGGCACCGGCCGTTGACGATTTCGTCGCGGGCGTCCGCGCGCTCGCGGCCGACGTCGTCTACGGATGCGTCGAGAAGGAGGCGCACATGCGAGGCTTTCCCGACGTGCCCCACACCTGGGCTCGCATGCGCGACGGCACGTTTTGCGGGGGCGGCATGGTGGCAATCAAGCCGCGCTCGCTGCCGCGGCTGGAGCGCTTCATCGAGCGCCTAGGGGCCGCGCGCAAGCATCCGCTCAAGCTGGCGTCGCTCTTCGGCTGGGATATGCTAGCGCGGTTTGCATTGGGGCGGCTCTCGATCGCGCAGGCCGAGGCGCGAGCGACCAAACTGCTCGGCGCTCCGGTACGGGCGCTGATTTCGCCCTACCCGGAGACGGCCGTCAACGTGGATCGGGTAAGCGACGTCGCGCTGGCCCGCAAGCTCGTCAGCTCGGGGAACGCCACCGTTTGAAGAGCTCGTTGGCGATGCCGAACTGGTCCAGCGCTTTGCCTACCGTGTGAGCGATGATCTCGTCCACGCTTTGAGGGTTGGCGTACATAGCCGGAATCGGCGGCAGAATCACGGCTCCGATCTCCGCGAGCGCGACGAGCGTGCGCAGATGGCCAAGATGCAGCGGCGTTTCGCGAATCACCAAGACGAGCCGGCGCTTTTCCTTCAGGCAGACGTCCGCCGCGCGAACGAGCAGATTCGAGTTGAACGAGTAAGCGATCGCGCTCGCGCTCTTCATCGAACAGGGAATGACCAGCATGCCGTCGGTTAAGAACGAACCGCTGGAGATTGCGGCCGCGAGATCGTCGTCGCGGTGAGTGACGTCGGCCAGGCTTTCAAATTCATCGGCCGTCATCTCGGTTTCCAGCTCGATCGTGCGGCGCGCGGCCGTCGTGAGCACGAGATGCGTTTCGACGCCGCCGATGGCGCGCAACGCCTGCAACACCATGTAGCCATAAAGACCGCCGCTTGCTCCGGTGATGCCGATGATGATGCGCCGCATCGGGGTGCCGTTACACGTTGGCTGCAGGGGCGCCTGGTAGAAACTGTAACTCCACAACGTCGTGCCGGAAACCGCGCGAGTCCGTTCCTTCATCGACGATGCCGTCCGCTGGCGTAAAACCGGCGACGAGGCGCTCCTCCTTCGGCTGATTCGTTCGAGTTGCTCCGGCGTTTCGCACGACGTCGGAGCCGCGTACGCCACCCTGGCCGGGCGTACCGGCGACCTTCTCGACGCGATCGACCGCGGCCGCCTCGCTCTGCCGTCGCCCGAGCGCGATCGCCTGCTGCTCTTTGCCCGGCGCGCACGCCTCGTTCGCGCGCTGCCCGACGACTTGCCGGAGGGCGCGCTTCGCACCGCAGTTGGGGCTGCGTTTGAGGTGGAGGGGCTTCGATCACCCTTCGACGGAGTTTATCCTGAGCGCAGTCGAAGGACTCAGGATGACATTGAGCTGGCGGTGGCCGTCGAGCGCGAGGAAGCCGGGGGAGTGGCGGGGTGGCAGAAGCATTTTAGTGCGTCGGCGCTCAACGCGTATGGTGAGTGCGCGCGAAAGTGGTTCTACCGGTATGCGTGCGCGGCGGTCGAAGATCCTGGATCGTCGGCGTCGGCCTACGGCACCGCATTTCATCTCGCACTCGAGGACTTCCACGGCGATTTTCCTCGCCCGCGCGGCGCCGACCGTTCTGCGATGCGCCGGCGGATTCGAGAGTGCGTCACGTGGGCGTTCGAGCGCAATCGCGACGGCTTCGAAACGCGCGTGGAGTTCGAGCTGCAAGTCCGGCGCGCGCAGCGCACCGCGCAGCGCTACGTCGACTGGCTGTTGGCGCAAGAACTGGAGGCGCCGTTCGAAGTGCTGGGCCGGGAGGTTGCCGCGGACCTAGATCTGGACGGCAGAGCCTTCGTCGGCTTTATCGATCGTCTCGACCGCGACGAACGCACCGGCGATATCGGCGTCGTCGACTATAAGACGGGAAGCATCGCCACGAGCGCGGCGGAGTATGGCGAAAAAGTGCGCCGCTTTCGCGACTTCCAGCTGCCGTTCTACTACTGGGCGCGAACCGCTGCCGGCGATCGCGTGACCAAGCTCGTGCTAATTCCTCTAAAAGATGCGCTGCTCGACGTACGCCCGGTCGTGTTGGAGGTGGGCAAAACGATCAAGCTCGACGATCTGGAACGGTCGCGCGAGCGCATGATCGAGCTGAGCACGCTTTTGGCGTCGGGCGAGCTTCGCCGCTTCGAGACGGCCGAAAATCCCGCGGCCTGCACGTACTGCGCGTACCAGACGGCCTGTGCCGACAAACCGCCGGCGGAAGCCCAGCGTTTCGGAAGTTGATCGCGCTCGAACTGACGAAGGAGCAGCGTGCCGCCGTTGAGGCACCCTACGACGGCTCTCTTGCAATCCTCGGCGCTGCGGGCACCGGCAAGAGCACCGTACTGGCGGAGCGCGCGAACCGCGCGCGCGCGCTCCATCCTCAGGCCCAGCCGTTGGACTTCCGCTCGCACTACGTCCTCGATGAATTTGCCGTCGCGCTGCTGCGGGAGAGCGGCAGGGAGATCACGCTGGTTGACGACGTCGAGGCCGAGCTGCTCTTCGCCCGTGCTTGCACCCCGCTCTTCAACCTGCAATGGGCCGAGTTCGCCGACGAGCAGCTCGACCCCGAAGTTCCCGGACTGCGCTCGCCGCAGCGCTTTCTTGCAGCGGCGTTTCGTTTGATTCGGCGACTCGGCGATGCGAACGTCGACCCGGCCCTCTTTCTCTCGCTCGCGCTCACCGGCGCGACCGAGTTTTATGCCAACCCGCCGAACTTTGCCGATCCGTCGCTGCTGATCGCCACCAAGAACACGTTTCACGACTCGCTCGACGTCAATCCGCAGGAGCTGGGCCGGCAGTATCGCCGGGAGGTGGATCTCGCCAAAATCGTCGCGAAACTGTACGAACATTACGTGCAGCTCGTCAACGCCACCGGCCGCATGACCGGACGCGATGCGGTCGTTGCCGCGACGCGCGCGCTGCGCGAAGACCGCAACCTCGCGGCGCAGGTACGCGAGCGGCACCGGCTCGCCTTCGTCGACGACGCGCAGGAGCTAACCGATGCGCAGGTTCAACTGCTCTGCGCGATCTTCGGGGAAGCTCTGGCCGGCGTAACGCTGTGCGGCGATCCGGCTTCGGCCGTTTCGATCGTGCGCCGAACCCAGCCAGAGCTGACCTTTGCGCAATGCAGCTCGCGCATCAAACTGCGCGTGCAGCACCGAATGCCGAGCGTCGACGTCTACCGGCCAAAAACCGCGTTCGAGGAGGCGGCGTTCGTCGCCGAACGCGTGAGCGAGTGGATCGCGCAGGGCGTGAGCGCGCCGCGAATTGCGATAATTTTTCGTTCCGTGCACGACGTCGAGATCTACGAACGCGCGCTGCTCGACGCAAACGTTGCCGTCGCGATCTCCGGCGACGTCAATCTCTTTGCCGACCGGCGCGCGCGCGATGCGCTGGCGCTCCTCTGGAACGTGTACGACCCGTTTCGGCACGAATGGCTCTTGCGAACGCTTTCCGGCCCGGCCGTCGGCCTATCGGACGCATCGCTGGCAACGCTCTGCGGCGAACCGCTCGACCCTCAGCGGCCGCTCTTTGCCTTCGACGACGAACCGGCGCCGACCACGCGTGCGAGCCGCTGGAATCCCAAGCGCGATCTGCGCCTCGGCTGGAACGTCGTTCGCGGAGAGCAAGACGACGCGCTCGGCGCGGACGCGGCGGCGCGAGTCAAGCGGTTCCGCCGCTTGCGCGAGCAGTGGATCGAGGTTATGCAGGAAGAACCCTTCGAGGCTTTCGCACGGCGAGTTTGGCGCGAGGGTTTGGCGCGCGACGGCGAACTCGGTTCGGCGCGCGCCCTCGCGCAGCAGGCGGTGTTGCGGCGGCTGCTCGATCGATTACGCGCCTTTCTTGCCGAAAAGCCCGATGCAACGACGGCCGAGATTCTCGAATACGCCCAACGACGGATGGAAAGCGATTTGGAGACGTGTGAACCCCCCGGGAATTCGTCGGGCTTCGTCCAGATGATGAGCGTCGAGGCGGCCCAAGGGCGCGAGTTCGAGTACGCGATCGTCGCGAACGTTCGCCCCGGCGCCTTTCCGCTCTGGTACGCACCCGACGCGTTTCTCTTTAGCCCGAAACTCGGAATGATTCCAAAAGAAAATGCCGGTGACGCGCAGGCAGCGCGAACGGCGAAGTTCAGCTACTATATGTTTCGAACCAAAGCGGCGCAGCGATACAACGAGCGGGAGCGCCGCGCGCTGCACTACGCGTTACGGCGAACCTCCCGGAGCGTGCTCGTGACGGCATGGGGCTCGCCAACGCGCGGCATCACCGCTCCCGAGCTGCTCGAAGAGCTGCGCTGACCGGAATGCGTCTGCGGGAGATCGCACCGGAGGTTTATGCGCGCGACGTTCTGCCGCTGACGGCTCCGCTTTGGGCCGGACGGCGCAACTTCGACGTCTACGTCGAGCAGACGCTGGAGACTGCGCGCAGCGGCTACGGGCGCCGCCACTATCGGACGATCGGACTCTTCGACGGTCCAACGCTCGTCGCGTCGTTCAAGCGCTACGAACGCTCGATTCGCGATGGAGAGCGGCAACTGCCCGCGATCGGTTTCGGCGCGGTTTATACGCCGGCAGAGTTTCGCGGGCGGGGCTACGCCAGCGTCATGCTGGCAGCGGAGCTCGACCGCGCGCGAAATGCCGGCTACGAAATCGCCTACCTCTTCTCCGATATTCGACCGCAGTTTTACACGACGTTTGGATTTGTTGAGTTGCCCTCGAGGGATCTGACGCTTCGCGCCGGCGCATTGCCGGCACAACGAGTGCGGCCGGCTGCGCTCGCGCCCGGAGACTGGCCCGGCGTCCGGCGCTGCTTTGCTGCGTGCGAACGAGAGCGTTCCGCGGGCTTCGCGCGCAGTCAATCGGTGTGGGGGTGGATTACGATGCGAATCAAGCACGCATCGGAGCACTCCGCGGGTCATGAGTTCAACCTAGTCGTGCGCCGCGGCCGCGGCGTCGGCGCCTACGTTCTGGGCGCGCGCGTTCCAGAGCGCGACGCGTATGTCGTGGACGAATTCGGACATGCCGACGAGGACTCCGCCGCGCTGATCCCGGCGCTGCTGCGCGCTGCAGCCGGCGACCTCCGCCGCATCATTGGGTGGCTGCCGCCCGCCGGCCATCGCGACCTGCTGCCCAAAGGCACGACCCGCAAACGAAAGCGCTCGGTTTTTATGATGGTGCCGCTGCGCCCCGACGGGCGGCGCTTGGTCGACCGCGTCTTGGGCGAACGGAGCGGCGATTTCTGCTGGGCGACCGAGCACATCTGACACGGCAGTAGGCCTTCACCACTCCCTCGAAGTTATCGCACCGTTAGCACTCGGAGGAAATCGATGATGGTGAGGCACTTCCCGACAAGCGGCGCCATCGCGCTGACCTGCGAGAACTCCGCGCCGCCGGAGGATTGCTTCGACTTCACCCAAAAACCGCGAAAGTTCGTGCCGATCAAAGCGCCACACGGAATCGGCTTCTTCGAGCACCAACAAGGAGAGTAACCCGCTTGGCCACGCGTTCGAAGTGCCGGCTCGGCGCCGTCCTGGTCTCGGCGATCCTTGCCGCCTGTTCGGCCGGCGCGCACTCGGCGTTGCCCGTTTCGCCGAACTCGGTGCTCTTCGGGCTTACGCCAACCGGTGCCGGCAAGATCAAGCACGTCGTCTACATCGTGCAAGGGGGGCGCAGCTTCGATACGCTTTTCCAGGGCTATCCCGGCGCCGATACGGGATCGTACGGCGAACTGCCCAACGGCAAGAAGGTCAAGCTGCAGCCGATTTCGCTAAGAGATCAAGTCGTGCTGGGCGACTCCGCGGCGAACATGTTCGCCGACTGCGACGGGAAAGGCAAGCTGCCGGGAACGAGTTGCCGCATGAACGGTTTCAGCCGGGAGTCGGCGCGATCCCAAGACGGCGTCGCCTATCCGGCGTACGTATACGTCAACCACCAAGATTCTAAACCATACTTTGCGATGGCGCACGAGTGGGTGGTCGCCGACAAGATGTTCGCTTCGAACTTGGACGCTTCGTTTGCGGCGCATCAGTACATCATCGCGGCGCAAGCGCACCGGGCGGTCGATCTTCCCGCCGGCGACTGGGGCTGCGGCGGCCTTCAGTCAGATCAAATGGAGGAGCTGACGGACGCGCGTACTTTCGGGGGTTCCGAAGATCCTTGCTTCAACTACACGACGCTCGGCGACGAGTTGGGCAACACGGGACGCTCGTGGCGCTTCTATACCAGCGCGTACGGCAGCAAGGGCAGCGGCGGCGGCACGTACTGGTCGAGCTATGCAGCCGTCAAACACATCTATGACGGCCCCGACTGGCACGAGCACATCGTCACGCCGCAGAAGCGCTTTCTCACCGACGTCGGAGACGGAGTGCTGGCGGACTTCACCTGGATCACGCCCGTCTGCGCGAACTCCGACGAGGGCAGGTGCGGAGGCGGCTACGGACCGTCGTGGGTGACGGCGCTGGTCAACGCGGTCGGACGCAGCAAGTTCTGGGATTCGACGGCGATCTTCGTGGAGTGGGACGAGTGGGGCGGGTTCTACGACCACGTTCCGCCGCCGTTTGCCGACTATGACGGTCTTGGCTTCCGCGTACCGCTATTGGTGATCTCGCCGTATGCCAAGCACGATTACGTTTCGCACGTGCAGTACGAGACGGCCGGCGTTCTGCGATTTACCGAGGACCTCTTCGGACTACCCACGATGGCAGCCGCCGACAAGCGAGCCACATCGCCTGCGGCGGACTGCTTTGACTTCTCGCAGAAACCTCGGGGGTTCGCGCCGATCAAAGCGCCCAAAGGGATAGATTTCTTCTTGCATCAAATGGAGCGCTGATGGACGGAGAACGCTTGAAAGACGCCGAGGAGACGATCGCTCCCGACATCGCATCGCGGCGCGACGAACCGATCGATCCCGCCGAAGCGGTGCGCCGCGAGCGCGAAAAGTACGGGGAGAACAGTTCGAACCCAAACCGGGACGACCAGTGGGACGAACACCACGGCCAGCCCGACGACATCGTCTAACTGCGTCTAGTTCTACATCGACTTCGTGCAGTCAATCGTCACATTCGTCGTGTGACCCTGGGCGTCGGTGCCACTTTGCGCGTCGGTCGTCGACGTGTCGCTGTTCTTCGTGGTGACGTCGGTTCCGGAGCTGCCGTCGAGGCCCTTGGTGGTCCACGTTATCGTGCTGCCTTGCCAACCGGGTGAAGTGCTGGTGAAATAGGCGCCCGAGCTATCGACGCCGGTTTGTATCCACATCTTGGTCGTCGGATCGTAGCCCATATAGGTCGTGGATGTGATCGTATAAGTACGATATTTGTCGAACGGCGGAGCGGTGTCTTGCGTGACCATCCACATCCCGTCCATTCCCATGGTCGTGGTGCTGGTATCCGGCCGCTTCGATCCACGCAGCATCTGCGTGCAGCTCCAGTTTCCCATCAGGAAATTCATGGAAGAAAAATCGGGCGTTGCCGCCGGAACCGGCGTATACGCCGGCGCGGGTTGGGCCGACGAAACCGCGGGAGCGACCGCGAATGCGACAATAAGAGCGATAGCGCTAAGCACTATGGAGGCGATGTGCTTCATTTACTCGTTACCTTTCAATGGAATTCTTACCCGCAAAATGCGGGGGACTGCTTGGTTCAATGGCGGGCCGACCGCTACCTCGGAACGCTTACAGGCGTAGTTGAACTGCCGACGGGCTTGGGAGCGGCGGCCTGCTCGGTTTTTTAGAGCGATCTCTTCAGCTTTCTGGCTCGCGCTCGACGGTCACAACAATTTATACGTCGGCTGGTCGAACAGTTCGTCGGGTGCCTCCGGCCACGTTATGAACTTCAAGCCCGGCGCCACCAGCGGCAAAGATCTCGGCATTACCGTGACATACCAAGGCGGGCTCGCGATCGACTCGCACGACGATCTGCTCGTCGGCGATAGGGCAATCGAGTCATCGACATCTTCAAAAAAAGCGCGACGACGCCGTTTCGGACGATCGACACGGCGCCTTACCATCCGTATCAGGTCGCGTTCGATCGCAAGGAGCGATACCTCTACCTCGTGAGCGGCACGCCAGCTGCGGTGTACGTCTACGACTATAAGGCCGGTAAGCTCGCGTGGACGGACTCCCAAGGCCTCAAGAGCTCCGGCTACGCTGAAGGCGTCGCCCTTCGTCCGGCCGCAAAGCCGTGAGCCGGTCCGCATCCCATTTCTAGAGACGAACGGCGAAGCCGCGCTTAAACGCCGCTTCGCCGTAGGCCGGTCATACAGGGAGCTAACCCGGCGCCGAGATGTGGAGCAATCGCCGGGCTTGGCGTTACTGCATTAAGGATGATTATGCCACCGGAACCCAGCGTTGAGGTGTCAACGCATGCCACACGCTTGGTTAGATTTTCGTAGGATGGTAGCGCAGGCTTGCTCCCGAAGCCTCGGCTCCATAGGGTAACGGGCAAGCCGCAATTACGCGGCAGGCAAGAAAGGTAGGAGTAATTTTGAGGAAAGCAGTCGGTCTTTTTGTCTTAACTATCGCTCTTGGCGCTCCGGCCGGCGCGCAGATGATGAGCGGGCAAAGCACGATGGGGATGGGGCCCATGCAATATTACGTGGGCAACTGGTCCTGTATGGCCGGCGAGGTCGGCAAACCGCCCAGTAAAGCGACCGCGACCTACACGCTCGATTCGGGCATCATGCGCGGATGGGTCCTGGTTCCGCCGCAGGGCAAAATGAAGACCGAGTACGCGCTCGAGATCGTCACGACGTACGATGCCAAAAATCACCGCTTCGTGCAAACGCAGCAGGGCAACGATTCCAACTGGTCGGTGGATTACGCCAAGCCTTGGACCGGAAATACCGAGCAGTGGGTGGATCACGCAAACTCCATGCCGCCCCTCGGTCACAGCCAAACGGTCCGCACGAGTCAGAACCGGTTCGACTTTACCGGCTATGCCACGCTGACGAGCATGAAGCCCGTCTTCAAGGGCTACTGCACGCGCTCGACCTCCGCGATGTAAGCCTAAAACAGGCTGGTTTGGAGAGCGTCGCCTTCCGTAAGGGAGGCGACGCGCGTTCCTAGCAAACGGACCGGCGCTCCTTCGAGCGCGGCGCGTCGCAAACAATGGACCGCGGCCCGAAAGATCCGGCGCGCATCGCGCGTCGGTTCTGCGAGGTGAGTCTGGCGGCTCACGATCGTAAAGTCGGCGCGCTTTATTTTTACCGCCACCGTTTGGGCGCTGCTTCCCTCGTGCGCCAGATTCTCGGCCAGTTCTTTGGCCTGGATCCGCAGGAGGTCGACCAGCTGGGCCTCGTCGCGCACGTCATACTCAAAGGTCTCTTCGGTCGAAATCGACTTCGTCTCGCGTTCGGGCTCGACGCGGCGCGAATCGACCCCGCGCGCGAGATCGCGCACTTCGTGAAACCACGAGCCGAACAGTTCGCGCAGCTGCGCGTCGGCGAGTGCGGCGAGCTGGCCGATCCTCGTGATTCCGAAGACGCTCAAGCGCGCTTGCGTTTTGGGGCCGATGCCCCACAAACGCGCGACCGGCATCGGCGCCAGGAATGCCGCCTCTTCTCCCGGGGCAACCGCAAGAAGGCCATCGGGCTTGCACGAGTCCGAAGCGATCTTGGCAACCATCTTCGCCGTCGCGACGCCCGCGCTCACCGTGAGCTGCGTCGCCTCGAAAACCTCGCGGCGAACTGCGGCGGCAAACGATCGCGCGTCGTCGAGCGTGGCCACGCCGACGGCGACGAAGGCTTCGTCCATCGAAAGCCCTTCGACCGCGCGACCCTCGCGGCGAAAGACGTTGAAGATCTCATGCGAGATCGCCCGGTACTTTTGCATATCGGGCGGCACCACGATCAGCTCGGGACAGGCCATTCGCGCCTTGTAGAGCGGGATCGCGGAGCGAACGCCATATGGACGCGCTTCGTACGACGCGGTGAGGACGACCGCGCGCCGGCTCGAGCCGGCCACCGCGATCGGCTTGCCGCGCAGTTGCGGATTGTCGCGGACCGCGACGCTTGCGTAGAACGCGTCGACGTCGAAGTGCGCGATAAACGTGTGCATCAATCGTCCTTCGTCCTTCGTCCTTCGTCCTTCGTCCTTCGACTGCGCTCAGGA
>DATGGV010000046.1:0-88788 GCA_035308305.1 Candidatus Cybelea sp.
TCGCGGTCTGTCGATTCGCGACCGCTACATCTACCGGTCGCTCTCCAACACGTTTTGCGGCGCGGCAGCGACCAACTGCCCGACCGGCTCGACGTTGGGCGCTCCGGAGTTCGGCGGCCTGCCGCTCTTCAAATACAACCGAGTCCAAGTAGAGTACGACTTCTAGTAAGCGCGGGGGTTCCCGCGCGTTCGAGTGAAATACCAGCGCCGTCATGGCTTCGTCAATGATGGCGCTGGTCAAACCCGGCCCCGGGCCCGGTTTTACATTGGCCCAGGTACCGATACCCTCGATCGGCCCGACCGACGTGCTGATTAAGGTCGAGAAGGCCGGTCTCTGCGGCACCGACTACCATATCTATGCGTGGGATGCGTGGGCGCAGCACCGCATCCATCCGCCGCTCGTCGTGGGCCACGAGTTCATGGGTACGGTCGCCGCCGTCGGCGATGCCGTGACCTCCGTTCGCGTCGGCGAGCGCGTTTCGGCCGAAGGACATATCGCCGATCTTACCTGCCTTCTTTGCCGCACCGGGAACGCTCATATCTGCGAGCGAGTCAAAATCATCGGCGTCGATCGCGACGGCGCGTTCGCCGAGTACATCTCGATCCCGGACTACAACGTATGGCGGCTCGATCCGGCGATTCCGGACGAATACGCTGCGGTCTTCGATCCGCTCGGCAACGCGGTGCATACGGTCATGGCGGCCGGTGTCAGCGTCAAGAGCGTCGCGATCACCGGCGTCGGATCGATCGGCCTCATGGCGATTCCGGTCGCGCGGGCCGCCGGTGCGAGCTTCGTTTACGCGATCGACGTCAATCCTGCGAAGCTCGAACTCGCGCAACGCCTCGGCGCGGACGCGACGTTTCTTTCGAGCCGGCCGGATCTCGTCGACGAAATCAAGCGGCGTACTCGTGGCGACGGCGTCGACGTCTTGCTCGAGATGTCCGGAAGCGGCGCGGCCATCGACCTGGGCCTGCAACTCGTGCGGAACGGGGGTACGGCCGCGCTGCTCGGCATACCGTCCGATACCGTCAATCTCAATCTCGCGGAGCGCATCATCTTCAAAGGACTGACCGTGCTCGGCATCAACGGCAGGCGCATGTTCGAGACCTGGTATCAGACTGAGGCGCTCGTGAAGAGCGGTCGCGTGGACTTGCGGTCGATCATCACGCACGTGCTGCCGTATCGGGAGTTCGACCGGGCGTTCGATTTGATGCGCAAGGGCGAAGCTGCCAAGATCGTTTTGGATTTCAAAGGAGCAGGCACGACAACATGAATCAGGCGTTCGAAGAGAAGCTGCAAACCGACCTGGATGCGCTCAAAAAGGCCGGTACCTACAAGCATCTGCGCCACCTAACGACGCCGATGGCCGCGGAAGTCCATATGGAAGAGGCCGGGGACGTCATCGTGCTCTCCAGCAACAACTACTTGGGGCTGGCCGATCTATCCGAAGTCGTGGAGGCGGGAAAACGCGGGCTCGATCAGTACGGTGCGGGCACGGCATCCGTTCGCTTCATCTGTGGAACCTTCTCCATCCACCGAGTGCTGGAGGAGCGGATCGCGGAGTTCTTGGGCACGCAGGCGGCGCTCTCGTACGTCTCTTGTTGGAACGCGAACACCGGGCTTTTCGCGACGATCTGCGACGCCGGGTCGGCGATCGTCTCCGACGAGCTGAACCATGCCTCGATTATCGACGGGGTTCGGCTGGCCTCCAAAGCTCGCAGGGAACGTTTCAAGCATAGCAACATGCGCGAGCTGGAAGAGAAGCTGCAGAGCGTCGCCGACTGCTTTCCGATCGTCATCGTCACCGACGGCGTCTTCTCGATGGAAGGCGATCTCGCCAAGCTGCCCGAGATCGTCGAGCTGGCGCGGAAGTACCGCGCTATCGTCGTCGTCGACGATTCGCATGGAACCGGCGTCATGGGAAAGACCGGCCGCGGTACGATCGAGCACTATGGCTTGACCGGACAGGTCGACATTATTACCGGAACGTTGGGAAAGGCGCTGGGCGGCGCCGCCGGCGGTTTCGTCGCCGGCAGCAACGCCTTGGTCGACACCCTAATCCAGCGTTCGCGACCGCAGCTTTTTTCCAACGCCTTGCCGGCGACGGTCGCCTGCAGTTCGCTTGCAGCGATCGAGTATCTCGAGGCGCATCCCGACCTGGTCGAAAAGCTGCGTGAGAACACGCGCTACTTCCGCGACGGGCTCAATCGCATGGGCTACAAACCGCTCGACAGCGAGAGCGCGATCGTTCCGATCATCGTCGGCGAAACGGCCTTTGCCATCGCGGTCAGCGACAAACTCCTGAAAGCCGGCGTCTTTGTTACGGGCTTCGGCTATCCCGTCGTCCCGGAAGGGACAGCGCGCATCCGCGTGCAGATCAGCGCCGCGCTAAACAAAGAGGAGATGGATCGTGCGTTGGCGGCCTTTGAAAAGGTTGGACAGGAGACCGGATTGTTGAAGGCTTGAACTACAGCAAGCTTTTCGCGGTAAAGCCCGGCACGCGCGTGCGGCTGGCCGATATCAAATCGAGCTTTACCGGCACGAAGGAAACCAAGGCGGCGGCGAGCGCGCAGATGCGGCGCGACGACCTCCGGCTCGCCGATCTCCAATACTTGCTGTACGCCGCGCACGACCGCTCGCTGCTCGTCTGCCTGCAGGGCATGGATGCCTCTGGAAAAGACGGAACGGTCCGGCACGTCTTCGGCGCGCTCGATCCTCAAGGCGCGCGGGCGCACGCGTTCAAGGAGCCGTCAAAAGAAGAGGCCGACCACGATTTCCTGTGGCGCGCCCACGTTCACGCGCCCGCAAAGGGCGAGATCGTGATCTTCAACCGCTCGCACTATGAGGACGTCCTGATCGTGCGCGTGCACGATCTCGTCCCCGAATCCGTCTGGTCGAAGCGTTACGACCTCATCAACGAGTTCGAGCGAAACCTTACTCTAGCGGGGACGACGATCCTCAAGTTCTACTTGCACATCACCGAAAAAGAGCAGCTCCGGCGCTTCGAGAAGCGTCTCGACGATCCGACGCGCCAATGGAAGATCAGCGAAGCCGACTATAAAGAGCGAGCGTATTTTCCAGAGTACGTTAAAGCCTACGAGGACGTACTTGCCAAGACCAGCACGGCGCACGCTCCCTGGTTCATCATTCCTTCGAAGCGCAAGTGGTTTCGCAACCTTGCGGTCTCGAAGATCGTGGTCGAGACCTTGAAATCATTCGACATGAAGTTTCCACCGCCGACGGTCGACATCGGCGAGACTCGACGCAAGTTCCACGCCGGCGCGGCGAAGGAGAAGAGTGCATGAACGCATCCGAAATCTTCTTTGGAAAGCCCTTCGGCCTCGGCGGCGTGCCCTTCGGTAACGAGTTCGCGTATGTCACCGACGAAGACGCGTACGCCACAATCGAAGCGGCGTGGGAGGCCGGCGTACGCTATTACGACACCTCGCCGTGGTACGGCCTGGGGCTCGCAGAGCGGCGCCTAGGAACCTTTTTGCACAGACAAACGCGCAGCGAATACATCCTCTCCTCGAAGGTTGGTAAATTGCTGACGGCATCGCGCGACAACAACGCGAAAGAGTACTTTCCGTTCACCCCTTCGCCCAACAATCTCCGTTACGATTACACCGCCGACGGCGTCAAGCGCTCGATCGAAGACAGTCTGCAGCGTTTAGGAGTCGACGCGCTCGACGTCGTCTTCGTCCACGATCTCTCACCGGATAATCCGTGGCTGCCCGGCCCGTGGGAAGAGCAGTTTGAGATCGCGCGCAAGGGCGCGTTTCCTGTGCTTAGCAAAATGCGCGACGAGGGCGCGATCAAAGGCTGGGGGCTCGGCGTTAACTCGCCCGAGCCGATTCTCAAGCTGATGGACGTCGCCGACGCGAACGTGTGTCTCCTGGCGCGTCAATATTCATTGATCGATCACGAGAATGCGCTGCATCAGGTCTTCCCAAAAGCACGGGAGCGCGGCATGGCGTTTGTCGTCGGCTCGTCACTCAACGCCGGCTTCATCAGCGGCAGCTCACGCTTCAATTACGGTAAGGAGAATTACAAGATTCCCGCCGAGGCGATCGGGAAGCGTGAGCGGCTGCGCGCCGTTGCGGGGCGGCACGGCGTCGACCTTCGCACGGCCGCCTTGCAGTTCTCCAGCGCGCCCGACGTCGCGGCGGCACTCGTCGTCGGCTGCGCGAATGCGCACCAGGTGCTCGCGGACTACACTGCACTTGAAACCAGGGTTCCGCCGGCGTTTTGGGCGGATCTTCGATCCGAAGGTTTGATCGAAAACGACGCACCCGTCCCAAACTAGGGCGGGCAGTTATCGCGCTGCCACTGTTTGAAGCGCTCGCACATTTCGGGCGTCCATTGCTTGCCGGTGCCGGGCGGCGGCATCGTGCCGGCGCTCACCGTTCGGTAGATGGCTTCCGCATACGCTTGGACGTCGTCGTAGCTCGAAAGATCGATACCGACGGGCTTCATGTGCTCGACGTCGATGGCGGTAAACATCGGGCGAATATCTCTGGCGAAACTCGTGGTGATCTCGTCCGCCATGTTCGCGCCTCCGGAAGTGGGCCGTAAGAAAATTGGTTGCGGGGGGTGGATTTGAACCACCGACCTTCGGGTTATGAGCCCGACGAGCTACCGGACTGCTCCACCCCGCGGCGACCGACTTACTTACGGCGAGCCCGGTTTTGCCCCTGCCGGCGCCGAAAGCGGGGCGAATGGCCCCCGGCTCGCTCGCGGAACGCATTCCGAAAATCCACCTGCATTGCCATCTCGAAGGGACGCTGCGCCCGGCGACCTTTGTCGAGCTGGCGGACAAGCATGGGGTGCCGTTGCGGTATAGGCCGGCGCCGCCCCCGTCCTTCGACGGAGTTTATCCCGAGCGTAGTCGAGGGGCTCAGGATGACCGTCAGGGCCTCGAGCCCTTCGACTGCGCTCAGGGTGACACGGGGGCTCGGGACCCCTATCGCTTTAACGGGCTCCAGGAGTTTCTTTACCTTTTTGCGGCGGTTAGCCGGTCGCTGAGAGAGGTGGACGATTATGCGCGCATGGCGCGGGAGTTCGTCGATGACGCGCTGGCCCAGGGCGTCGTCTATGGCGAGCTCTTCGTTTCGCCGTCGGTTTGGACGTTCTTCAATCCCATGCTCGACGTGCGCGCGACCATGGAGGCAGTCGTTACCGAGCTGCGGCGAGCGCGGCCGCGGGCGGTCTTCAGACTCTTGGCGGATCTCACTCGAAACTTCGGCGAGGCCAGTGCAATGGAAACCGCCCGGGCAGCTGCGAGGATGACGGACTTGGACGTCGTCGGGGTTTCGCTGGGAGGAGATGAAGTGCGCTTTCCGGCGCGGCTCTTCGTCGAGCCCTTCGCCTACGCGCGCGCGCAGGGACTGCATTGCGTTGCGCACGCCGGCGAGGCCGGTGCCGCCGCGAGCGTTCGCGATGCCGTCGGACTGTTGCGTGCGGAGCGCATCGGCCACGGCCTGCGCGCACTGGACGACCCACGCACGATCGAGTTGCTCGCGGAGCGCCGCATACCGCTGGAAATCTGTCCGACGTCGAATCGGCTCACCGGTGCGGTTTTGGCCGATCATCCCCACCCGTACGTCGATTTCGACCGGCTGGGCTGCGTTGTAACCATCGATAGCGACGACCCGGCGCTCTTTGATACCTCGATTACGCGCGAATACGAAATCGTCGAAAGCATCGCGGGGCCGGCCGCGCTGGAACGCTACGTGCGGAACGCGATTGAGGCGACGTTCGCACAACCCATCGAAAAGCAGGCGATGCGCGCGCGGCTCGACGAGGCCGTCGCGGAACTTCACGAGCGATCGAGTAGTTAGAGCAGTTATGCCCGGACACTCGCACTCTCACTTTGCCGAATCGTTCGAAATGTATATGAAGGCAATCTATCGCCTCGAACGAGAGGGCCCGGGCGTCACGACCTCGGCGCTGGCGACGGAGCTCGGCGTTGCGCCCGCCAGCGTTTCGGGTATGCTCAAAAAGCTCGTCAACGATGGATTCGTCGAGCACGAAGTCCGCGGCGACATCAAGCTGACGCGAAAGGGCTTGGAGGTCGCCGTCGGCGTAGTGCGGCGCAACCGGTTGGCGGAGCGTCTGCTCACCGACGTTTTAAAGATGCCGTGGGACGAAGTCTACGCCGAAGCCTGCATCCTCGAGCACGCTATTACCGAGCGCGTCGAGGAGCGTCTGGTGACCGCGCTCGGCAACCCGCGCACCTGTCCGCACGGCCATCCGATTCCACCGAAAGATCTCACGGAACCGGTGCGAACGGGCATTCCGCTGGCGCAAGTCGAGCCCGGGAAGCGCGTGACCGTCTCGGGCGTGACCGAGCAGATGCCGGAGATTCTGCGCTACCTCGGTCAAGTCGGATTGCGCCCCGGCGTTAAACTGCGCGTCGTCGAAAAGGCGCCGTTGGGCGGCCCGATCACGATCGAAGTCTCCGGAGAGCGTCACGCGATCTCGCTGGAGCTGGCGCGCACGGTCATGATCGCGTGATCACTCGCTTTCTGATCGTCGTCAACTTCCTGGCTTTTCTTTGGGAGTTGTCGGTTGGCGGCCCCGCCGTGCTCGGCAGCTTCGACAGCCCAGGCGCTCAGCACGTTCTCGATTCAGCCGCTTTGGTTCCGCTTGCCGCGCTGCGCGATCATCAGTGGTGGCGCATTCTCACGGGAGCCTTCCTGCACGGCGGATTGATTCACATCGGCGTCAACATGATGTCGCTCTGGTTTCTCGGGCGCTTCATCGAGTACGCGCTGGGCTCGTGGCGCATGCTCCTTGTCTATATGGCGTCGCTGGTCGTCTCGGGGTTGGGCGTGGTCTACTTTAGCAATCCCTTGACGCCGACGCTCGGCGCGAGCGGAGCGATCTTCGGGCTCTTCGGGGCGCTCTTCGCGATCGGGTTCAAGCTGGGCAAACCCGGAATGGAGTTGGTGCGGTCGAACATCGGAATTCTTGTCTTGAACCTCATCATCACGTTTACCGTTCCGGCGATCTCTTGGCAAGCGCACGTGGCGGGACTGTTAGCCGGCTTCGTCCTCACGTATGCGATCTACTATCCGCCGCGTCGCGTCGCGCCGGTCGTCGTTGAAAGCTCGACCGGCCGCACGTTGGAGTCGCAGTACGAATCGCCTCACGATCGGCAGAATTGGACGCACTGACGCTGGACCGGATCTTCGGATCCGACGGCCCCTTCGCGCGAAATCTGCGCGATTTCGAACAACGCACGGGACAGCTGCAGATGGCGCAGCTCGTCGACCGCGGGATCATGGAAAGCATGCACACGATCGTCGAAGCGGGTACCGGCGTCGGAAAGTCGTTGGCATATCTCGTGCCGGCCCTGCGCAGCGGCAAGAAAGTCGTGCTCTCCACGGGGACGATCGCTTTGCAGGAGCAGTTGGTCAACAAAGATATTCCGTTGGTGGAAGCCGCTCTCGGCATCCCCGTGCGCGTCACGCTGCTCAAGGGACGCTCGCACTATCTCTGCCGGCAGAAGTTCGAGCGGATGCGCGAAGACCGGCCGCTCGCGCCGTCGCCGAGCCTGCAGCGCGTCTCGGAGTGGGCCGCGCGGACGCAAACCGGCGATCGCGCGGAGTTGCCGTTCGTGCTGCCCCCCGGCGAATGGGAGCTGCTCGATGCCGATGCCGACGAATGCGTCGGCGAGTATTGCCCTCACTTCCGCGACTGTTTTTACTTCAATAAACGCGATCAGGCCAGGTATGCCGACGTCGTCGTCGTCAATCACGCGCTCTTCTTTCTCGACTTGGCCGTCGGTGGCGGACTCTTGCCTCCTTACGACGTCGCGGTGCTCGACGAGGCGCATCAGTGCGAGCGCTGGGCGACCGACGCCGTCACCGCCGTGCTTTCCGCAGCGAGTATCGGGCGCATGCTGCGCAATATCCACCGAAACTACGAGCTGCCGGCGGTCTTCGACGGCGAGTTCGATGCCGCCGTCCGAGGGTTGGAATCGTCGCTCGCGCGCGTTCCGGGGGATCGTTATCCGCTTGCCGCAAACGAGGAAGCGGGTCCGGCGCTGTTTCTCTTGCGCGAAAGCCTCTACCGGTTGGAAAACTGGATGTTCGCCAACTGGACGGAGGCGCGCAAATACAAGCCGGAGGGCGAGACGCTCGCCGAAGCCGAGCGCCGCCGCGACCTGATGCTGCGGCTCGTCGTGGCGCACGAGACGGTCGTCGATCGCATCGAGGGCGGTGCCCCCGAGGCCATCGCCTGGGCGGAGCGTAGCGACTCCGATGCGCGCTATTCGGCTCATTGCGCGCCGCACGAGGTGGCGGAGTTCTTGCGGACTGCGCTCTTCGCGCGCACGCCAAGCGTCATCTTGACCAGCGCGACGCTCTCGACGAACGGCTCGTTCGACTTCGTGCGGCGCACGCTTGGAATCGACGACGCGCAAGAGCTCGTGGCGACGTCGCCATTCGATTACGCGCGTCAAGCCCGCCTTTTTATCGCTCCGGCGCAACTCAATCCAAAGTCACCCGACTTTGCGCGCCGCGCCGCTCCGCTGGTCGAAGAGTGCCTCGACCGGACGCGCGGGCGGGCCTTCGTGCTGTTCACGTCGTACGCGCGTCTCCGAGAGGTGTACGCGCTGCTTGCCGATCGCCTCGCTTTTCCAGTTCGGCTGCAAGGCCAGCTTCCGCGCTCGCATCTCATCGAGTGGTTCCGGCGAACGCCGGGCGCGGTGTTGTTTGCCACGGGAACGTTCTGGGAGGGCATCGACGTCGTCGGCGACGCGCTTTCGTGCGTCATCATCGACCGGCTTCCCTTTCCTTCGCCCAGCGATCCGCTGGTTATGGCGCGAATCCGCGCGCTCGAAGCGCGCGGTCTCGACGGCTTCGAGCACTACATGGTTCCCGCCGCCACGGTACGCCTAAAGCAGGGCTTTGGGCGGCTCATTCGCAGCGGCAGCGACCGCGGGTTGATGGCACTGCTCGACGGCCGCGCGATCTCGACGCGCTACGGCGCGACGATTCTGGCGGCGCTGCCTCCGGCGCTGCGAATCGAGCACCTCGACGACTTGGCGCCCTTCTTTTCAGCCGAGGAGGCCGGCTAGAGGCTGCCTAGGGTAGCTGCGCCTCCGCAACGACGCGTGGGCCGTCCATCAGGGCGAGTTGCTCCATGCGATGGCTCTTGGGTAAGTAGAGCATTGCAACGCGGCCGTGAGGGACGGCGACACCCAGCATCGTCTGCGCGCCGTCGTGCATCCAAGCGACTTGGAGTGCGTGCGACGCTCCGCGCACCACGATCACATACCACGAGCCGTCGGGCGCGTACATCACGTTGGCCGCGAGTGCCTCGCTGGTTGGCCGGAAACTCGCCGTGCGATGCTCGCTTGTGGCGAGACGATCCATCGCCGCGCTCTGCGAGAGCATCGCATCCCGCATCGCGGCGTTCCGTTCCCAAAGGTAGACCGACGGGAGCACTCCGATGACAAACGCCGCGGCGATGGCCGCAAAGCGAGGCCAGGATGCTCGCTGCCGAGAGGCAGGCGCAAGAAGACGTTCGACGCGTTTGGTCAGCTCGTCCGGGGCTCGCCGGCGCGTTTCCAGCGAAGCGATCGTGTCAACGTCTCGTTCGGCCTCACCGACGAGTTTCGCGCACTCCGCGCAGACCCGCAGGTGACCTTCCATCGCGGCGGACTCGGCGTCATCGAGCGCTCCCAGCGCGTAGAGCGCGGCCCGCTCTCCGGCATGTGCGTCGTTCATCGGTCGCCTCCGTCGGATCCGAGGCTCGCGGCGATCTTCCGCAGCCCGAGGCTGATGCGGCTCTTGATCGTGCCGAGCGGTGCGTTGAGTTCCGCGGCGATCTCCGTGTGCGTCTTGCCTTCGTAGAAGGCGAGGCCAAGCGCCGCGCGCTGGTCGTCGGGAAGCTTGGCGAATGCGCGGCGCACGCGATCGCGCTCGATGGGATCGCCCACCTCGAGTTCTTGGTGTTCAACCGGCATCGCGGCGAGCCGCTCCTCTAAGCGAAGCCGGCGACTCTGCCGGCGCCGCCGTGAAATCGCTTCGTTGCGCACGCAGACGACCAAGAAGCTGCGGAGCGAGCCCCGTTGCGCCGAATAGGCCGATGGCGAGCGCCACAATCGTGCGATCGCGTCGGCAACGCAGTCTTGCGCCTCTTCGCCGTTACCCAAGACGTTGTACGCGACGGAATACAGCAGCGACGCGTATTCCCGATACGCGCGCGTGAACGCCCAGCGCTCGTGTGCCGCAAATGCTACCGCCAAAGCCTCCTCGTCCCCGGGCGTCCCAGCCATAGGGTCCCGATTTTCGACGCTCCCGTAAGGAACGCCGCCAGGCTTCCAAGCGGATGGAAATCCGGACTACTCTTCCTGCGCGACCTCGACCTTGGCGCGCTCGGCGAGCTCGTGGACGACCGAAGAATCGGCCAGCGTGGTCGTGTCGCCCAGCGTGCGCCCTTCGGCAATGTCGCGCAGCAAACGGCGCATGATCTTGCCGCTGCGCGTCTTGGGAAGCTCTTGAGTAAACGTTACGTACTTCGGGCGCGTGAACTTCCCGAGTTTTGCGGCGACGTGATCGCGCAGCTCGTCGGCAAACTCCGGGGTTCCGGCAAGACCGCCTTTGAGCGAAACAAATGCGTAGACGGCTTGGCCGGTCATCTCGTCGAGCTTACCGCAGACGGCCGCCTCGGCAACGCGCGGATGATCGACCATCGCGCTTTCGATCTCCGTGGTTGAGATGCGGTGGCCGCTAACGTTCATCACGTCGTCGATGCGACCCATGAACCAGTAGTTGCCGTCGGCATCGCGGCGCGCGCCGTCGCCGGCGAAGTAGCGGTGCGGAACCTTCGACCAGTAGGTCTGCACGTAGCGCTCGTCGTCGCCCCAAATGCCGCGCAGCATGCCGGGCCAAGGCTGCGTGAGCACGACGTACCCACCGCCACCGAGCGGCACGCTCTCGCCGCGATCGTTCACGATATCCGCGGCGATGCCGGGTAAGGGTCGCGTCGCGCTGCCCGGCAGCAGCGTCGTGACGCCGGGAAGCGGCGAGATCATGATGCCGCCGGTCTCGGTCTGCCACCAGGTATCGACGACCGGAGTCTGGTTCGCACCAATCCATTCGCGGTACCACATCCAGGCTTCGGGATTGATGGGCTCGCCGACCGTGCCCAGCAGCCGCAACGACGAGAGATCGTGCCTGGCCGGGTACTCCGTTCCCCACTTCATGAAGGTGCGGATCGCCGTCGGCGCCGTGTAGAGAATCGTGACGCCGTACCGTTCGACGATCTCCCAAAAGCGGTCCTTATCGGGGAAATCGGGCGTACCTTCGTAGAGTACGCTGGAGGCGCCGTTTGCCAACGGTCCGTACACGATGTACGAGTGTCCGGTCACCCAACCGATGTCGGCGGTGCACCAATAGATATCGTGCTCCGCTTTGAGATCGAAGACCAGCTCGTGCGTCATCGCCGCCTGCGTCAAGTATCCCCCCGTCGTATGCTTGATGCCCTTAGGCTTGGCCGTGGTCCCGCTGGTATACAGAAGGAAGAGCAGGGCCTCGGCGTTCATCGCTTCGGCCCGGCACTCCGTCGATTCGCCGGCGACCAGCTCGCTCCACCAAATGTCGCGCGTCTCGTGCATGAAGACTTCGTCGCCCACGCGGCGGGCAACGATGCAGTGGGCAATCGTCGGCGTACGCTCCATCGCGATGTCGCAGTTGCGTTTCAGCGGCACTTTGTTCCCGCGGCGCCATCCGAAATCCGCGGTAATGAGCGCGACGCAGCTTGCGTCGTTGACGCGATCGACGATCGATTCCGGAGAGAAGCCGCCGAAGATCACGGAGTGAGCGGCGCCGATGCGGGCGCAGGCGAGCATGGCGACCGGCAGCTCGGGAATCATCGGCATGTAGATCGCGACGCGGTCGCCCTTACCGATCCCGAGCTTGCGCAGGCCGTTTGCCAGCCGGTTGACCTCCTCGAGAAGCTCGCGATAGGTCAGCGTGCGGCGGTCGCCCGGTTCGCCTTCGAAATAGTAGGCAACTTTCTCGCCCTTTCCCGCGCGCACGTGACGGTCGAGACAGTTGACCGCTACGTTGAGCTCTCCGTCGCCGAACCATTTCGCAAAAGGTTCGTTCCACTCGAGCGTTACGGTAAAGGGCTTGCTCCATTCCAGCTTGCGCGCCCAGCCGGCCCAAAAACCGGTGTAGTCACGCTCGGCTTGCTCGTAGAGTTCGGCCGTCGCGTTGGCTTGAGATGCGAACTCGTGAGAGGGCGGAAAGCGGCGGCGTTCCTCAAAGAGCGCCTCGATGGCGGAGCTCATAGGCGTCTCGACTTACGGGGGCCGCGCGGACAGGCCTGCCGAATCCTTCGACAAGATCAGGATGACACAGGGTAAACAATGCTGGCCGCACTCGTCCTCGCCGCGCTGACCGTTCCGCCGCAAACCGGACTCGCAACGATTCAATATGACGCGCCGCCGCCGAACTTCGCGATCGCGACGGGGCGCGCGACGACCTATCTTTCGGATTTGCGCGGACGAGTCGTGGTGGTGGATTTTTGGGCTACGTGGTGCGACGTTTGCACCGCCGAAATGCATGACTTCGTTCGCGCCGCAGAGGTCTTCGGCAAGGGCGTCGCCGTGGTGACCGTTTCCGACGAAATACCCGGGGTTGCATCGAGCTATTTCCAGACTTGGGATATCACGCTGCCGCTCGTGGAAGACGAGCAGGGCGCCATCTTCCGCATCTACTCGGTCTCGAAGATTCCGGTGACGCTGGTGCTGGATCCGGCGGGAGCCGTCTCGTACGTCTCCGTCGGGGGGCTGAGCTGGGAAGAACTCGTCCAAGCAATCGACCGGGCCCAAGGTAACGCGACGGCTAGCACTCTCGGCGCAGGAGTGCTACAGTAGGGAGCGTGATAGAGAGCATCGGCCTCGACAGGCGTAAGGCCTACATTTTGGCGACGGTGGTGTATGAATACATCGCGACCGCCGAACCCGTCGGTTCGCAGGCGCTGACCCAGAAGTACAATCTCGGGATTAGCTCGGCGACCGTACGGAATGAGATGTCGGAGCTTGAAGCGGCCGGCTATTTGGTGCAGCCGCACACCTCGGCCGGCCGGATTCCCTCCGATGCCGGTTATCGGACCTACGTCGACCGGTTGATGCAGCCCGAAGAGCTGACCGGCGACGATCGCCGGCGCATACGCGACGAGTTGAGCGACGCCACTCGCGAGCTCGACGAAATCATCGATCACACGACGCGCTTGCTCGGGCGCCTTTCGAATAACTTGGCTTTCGTGACCAAGCCGCAGCAAGAGACGCAAACCTTCAAACATATCCAGCTGATCTGGCTCTCGCCGCATACCGGCGTCGGGATTGTGGTAACCTCGCTCGGCGTCGCCGCGCAGAGCCTCTTCGAGGTGGGCGCGGAGGTCCAGCCCGACGACTTGACTCGCTTCTCGAACGCGCTCAACGCGCGTCTCGCAAACCGCCCGCTGCGTGAGGTTACGGAGAGCGAGATCTCGCGCGCGGCACGCGAGGTGGGCGTTTCGGAGGATCTTCGCGGCGCCGTAGTGACCGCTTGTCTCTCGGCGCGATCGAACGATCAGCCCAACATCGCCGCAGCCGGCGCGCAGAATCTCCTCGATCAGCCGGAGTTTCAGGACCTTCGCAAGCTTCGTTCGATCTTGCGCATCGTGGAAGAGCAGAAGACGCTCTACCAAATCGTCGCGGACGCGATGACGGCCGATACCGCGAGCGTCAAGATCGGTCACGAGCTCGGTAGCGAAGAGCTCGCCGACCTCTCGATCGTAACGGTGCCTTATCACTTCGGAGCGCACGCCTTCGGAATGCTCTCGATACTGGGGCCCAGACGGATGCCCTATGCGCGGCTCTTGGCGCTGGCTTCAGGCACCGCCGAAACGTTGAGCCAACGCCTCTCCGACGTGGATCACATCCCAAGCTCGTAACGTGTCGGTCACGGATTATTACGAAATCCTCGGCGTTGGTCGCGACGCTTCAGGGGACGAGATCAAGCGAGCTTATCGCGCCCTTGCGCGCCGGCATCATCCCGACGTCGCCGAAGATAAGTCGAAAGCCGAGCATCGCTTCAAAGAGATCAACGAAGCCTACGAGGTGCTCTCCGATCCAAAGAAACGGGCGCAGTACGACCGCTACGGCTTCGTCGGCAATGGTGCGGCGGCGGGGCCGGGCGACTTCGGCTTCGGGGGCGGCTTCGGCGACATCTTCGACATGTTTTTCGGCGGGGTGCGCGGCGCGCAGCCGGGCCGCCAGGGGCCGCAACGCGGTGCGGACCTTCGTTACGACCTCGAGATCACGCTCGAAGAAGCATTCGCAGGCACTACCAAAGAGATCGTTTTCGATCGGCTGACGCAGTGCGAAGCGTGCAAAGGGACCGGCGCCAAACCGGGCACGGTTGTTACCCCCTGCGAGCGCTGCCACGGCAGCGGCACCGTGCGCATGACGCGACAGACCCCGCTTGGACAGATGGTCACGCAATCCGCGTGCACGCGCTGTGGGGGTGAAGGGCACGTCACCGCGCATCCCTGCGAGACCTGCGCGGGGCGAGGCGCTCGAGAAAGCGAGACGCGGTTGACCGTCAACGTCCCGGCCGGAGTCGACGATGGTTCCAGGATTCGCATCGCCGGTAGCGGCGAGGGAGGGACGCGCGGCGGAGCGACGGGCGACCTCTACGTTTATTTGAGCGTCTTACCGCATTCGCTCTTCCGTCGTGAAGGCCGCGACACGTTCGTGGACGTGCCGGTGAGTTTTCCGGCGGCCGCGTTGGGCGCGACGATCGACGTCCCTGCGCTAGGCGGTCAAGTCGACGTCACGATTCCGCCCGGGACGCAATCGGGCACGACGTTGCGACTGAGAGGGTTGGGCATGCCCACGGTGCGAGGCGCCCAGCGTGGCGATCATCACGTGACCGTTCACGTCGCGGTTCCCGCAAAAATGAACAAGCGCCAACGCGACGCGCTCGAAGCCTACGCGCTGGCCGGCGGCGATGAGATCGACGACCGGAGCTTCTTCGACCGCGTGAAGGACGCGTTTCGTCCGGAGTGACCGCGGCGCGCCGATTCTTCGTCGAGGGCGCGAAGGAGATTGGTGGATCCGTCGAGATCGGTGGAACCGACGCCCACAAGATTGCCAACGTCTTGCGATTGAGCCCGGGCGATCGTATCGTCGTGATCGACTCGACGACCCGAAGCTTTACGGCGGCGATCGCCGCTCTTGGACGCGTCGTGCGCGCAACCGTCGAGGAAGAGGTTTTCGACGATCGCGCGCCGTCGCCGGCGATATGGATTGACGTCGCGCAAGCCGTACCGAAGGGGCCCCGCATGGACTTCGTCGTCGAGAAAGGCAGCGAGCTGGGCGTCGAAGCGTTTCTTCCGTTCTATTGCGAGCGCAGCGTCGGTCGCGACGTCGGCGCCGAGAAAGCGGCGCGCTGGCAGCGGATAGCGCGCAGCGCCGCGCAGCAGTGCGGGCGCAAGAGCGTTCCCGTGATCCTCGAACCGATGCCCTACGAAGCGCTCTTGGAGCGATTTAGCGAGTACGACGCCGTGCTCTTCGCATGGGAACTGGCGACGCCCGCGCCATTGCACCGGCGCCTGGCCGAGACGTTGCCGGCCTCGGGCCGGGTGCTCGTCGTCGTCGGTCCGGAGGGCGGTTTCACGCATGCGGAAGCGGAGCTCGCGCAATGCCGCGGGGCCGAAATGCTCTGGCTGGGTCCGCGCGTTTTACGCACGGATACGGCGGCTCTGGTGCTGTTGGCGGTGATTGGCGCCGTCACGTCGTAAAAACACTGATCCGGCATGCCACTTCCCTTTTCAATCGTCATTCCTACCTACAACGAGGCCGCCGGCATCGAAAAGCTGCTCCGAGCGCTGGGGGCGACCTTCGATGCCAACGGACTCGATGGAGAGGTCATCGTTGTTGACGACAACTCTCCAGACGGCACGGGCGACGTCGTCGAACGGCTTGCGCGAGAGCTGCCCGTTCGCTGCCTGCACCGCAGTGGAAAGTTGGGGCTCTCCAGCGCCGTGATCGACGGTTGGGCCGTCGCGCGCGGCGACTCCACCGTGCTCGGAGCCATGGACGCCGATTTTAGCCACGACGTCAACGCGCTTCCCAAGATGGTGCAAGCGCTCGAATCGGGAGCCTGTGGGCTGGCGATCGGCAGCCGCTACGTACCCGGCGGCGGGATTGCCAACTGGCCCAAGCGGCGGATCATCGCTTCCCGCGTTGCGTGCTGGCTGGCACGGCCGCTAACGAGCGTCAAGGACGTAACCAGCGGTTTCTTTTTGGTTCGGCGCGAGGCTTTAGACGGCGTTGTATTAGATCCGATCGGGTTCAAGATCGGGCTCGAAGTCATTGCCAAAGCGCACTATGGAACGGCGATCGAGGTCCCGTACGTTTTTACCGACCGCGTTGCCGGCGAATCGAAGCTCAACGAGCGAGAGATCTTCAACTATCTCAAGCAGCTCGGCAAACTCTATTCCGCTTGGCTGCGTCCGAAGCGCGCGAAGGAGCGGGCCGCCTAGTGCCGCGGCCCGAGTGGTTGCCGGCCCGCCGCACCAAAGAGAGCCGCGTTTCGGATGAAGCGCTGTGGAGCAAGTGTCCGAAGTGCGGCGAGGTGCTCTACCGGCGCGATTTAGCGGCGAATCTTTTTGTGTGCACGCGTTGCGGTTATCACTTTCGCATGAAGGCGTACGATCGCATTGCGTCGATCGCCGACGGCGAGTTCACCGAATTGGGCGCGGAGGTATTGCCCGGCGACCCGCTGGAGTGGTCCGACCGAAAGAGCTATCCGGCGAAGCTCAAGAGCGACCGCGAACGCAGCGGGCTCTCGGAATCGGTCGTCACCGGCTTTGCCACCCTAGGCGGCCACCGCGTTGCATTAGGCGTGATGGACTTCCATTTTCGCGGCGGGACGATGGGGCAGGTTACCGGCGAGCGGATCACGCTGCTGCTCGAAGCGGCGCGGCGCGATCACGTCCCCTGCATCATCTTTTCCGCCTCCGGCGGCGCGCGGATGGAGGAGGGCATGCTGGCGCTCATGCAGCTCGCGAAGACGACCGCCGCGGTCTCGCGGTTCATGGCCGACGGCAACTTTTACGTCGTGGTGCTGACCGATCCGACCAGCGGCGGCGTCTCCGCCTCGTTTGCGTTTCAGGCCGACGTGATCGTTGCCGAATCCAAGGCAATGATCGGTTTTGCGGGGAGGCGAGTGATCGAGCAGACGATCCGCCAACGCCTGCCCGACCAGTTTCAAACCGCCGAGTTCTTATTGGAGAAGGGCGCGATCGATATGGTCGTCGATCGCTCGGATCTCAAAGATACTCTGGTACGCCTGCTGGAGTACGCCGCCCATGAGTAACAATCTGATCGTCGAGCGTGAGCGAAGCTTGGTCGAGTTGGAACGGCGGATCGCCGAACTGCGCGAAGCCTCGGCCGCGCAGCCGCTCGACATGTCGAGCGAGATCGCCGCGCTGGAGCAAAAGTACCGGCAGATATTACAAGAACTCTTCGGAACGCTTTCGCCCTGGGAGAAGGTGCATATGGCGCGCCATCCCGACCGGCCGACCTCGCTGGACTATATTTCGCGTTTCGACCGGTTCGACGAGCTGCACGGCGATCGTCATTTCCGCGACGACCCGTCGATCGTCGGCGGTTTCGGCACCCTGCGATCGCGCAACGTCATGGTACTGGGCCAGCAACGCGGGCGCGATACGAAGGAGAATTTGCGCCGCAACTTCGGAATGCCCGCACCGGAAGGCTATCGCAAGGCAACCCGTCTGGCCCGGCTCGCATCACGATTGCAGCTGCCGATCGTGACCTTCGTCGATACCAAAGGCGCCGATCCCGGCATCAGTTCGGAGGAGCACGCGCAGTCGGAAGCGATTGCCATTTGCCTTCAGACCTTCACGACGGCCACGGTCCCGATCGTGGCGACCGTCGTTGGCGAGGGCGGCTCGGGCGGCGCGCTCGCGCTCGCGATTGCCGACTTCGTGATCATGCTCGAGCACAGCACCTATTCGGTTGCGTCTCCCGAAGGCTGCGCGGCGATCTTATGGTCGGATGCGAGCAAAGCGGAAGAAGCCGCAGCTCACTTGAAGTTAACCGCTGATGATTTGCACCGGTTCGGTATCGTCGACCAGATACTCCCCGAGCCGTTGGGCGGAGCCCACCGCAATGCGCGCGACGTTGTGACGCAGACCCTAGGTGCCGTCGACGCGGCGCTCTCGCGCTTGGTGTCCCTGACGCCGGAAATGCTCTTGGACCATCGATATCGAAAATACCGTCGATTGGGAGAATGGCAAGCAGAAGGATTAGAACCCGTTCGAACGGCGCGCTAAGACGCGCGCGCCCCGTCCTCCGCGCCGGCGGCCGCCTGCTGGCCGCGGCAGTCGTCCTACTCCTCGCGGTCCTCGTCGTCGTCCAGTTTGGTCGCGCAATCCAAGACGACCTCGCGGCCGAACGGCAGCTTTCGACGATTCGCGCCGATATCGCCTCGCTGCAACGGGAGCGCAGCGAACAACAGCGAGAGCTGCGCCGGCTTCGCGATCCGGAAGGAGCCATTCCGGAGATTCACGACCGCTTGCGTCTCGTGCGGGCAAACGAGGCCCTAATCTTCGTGTCACCCCAACCTGCCGCGTCGCCGTGAGCGACACGATCAAAGGAGTCGTCATCAACCTCAACGCCTACGGAGCGACGGTTCGCCTCGAAGGAGGCGACCTCGCAACCGCGAGCGCGTCCGACGTAGCGGAGCATCGCGATCAGTATCAGCGCTCGCTCTTGCGACGCAAGCGCTTGGCCTTCGAAGTCCGGCGAGACGGCCGGCGCTGCTCGGTTTCGCTCGCCCCGCAAATCCGCGACGACGATCTCGAAGAGCAGATCGCTTCGTATCTCAAGAGCACGCAGGGATGGGAACCGTCCGACGCGATGCCGGCGGCCGAACGCCATTTCTTGCAGAAGAAGCGGCGAGCGGCGTACTTTGCGGCGAAGCAGCAGCCATGAGTAAGCGATTCGCCATCATTTCGATCGGCACGAACTCGACTCGGCTGCTGCTGGCCGACGTCGCGCCGGCGATTCCGCGCGTCGAAACGGCTCGCTCCGTCGGCACGCGGATCGGCGAGGGTTTGGGCGAGCAGGGACGGCTGGGCGACGAGCCGATGCAGCGAACGCTGGAAGCGATCGGACAGTTTCACCGGGCGGTGAAAGGGCACTATATCCGGCTCTTCGCGGTGGCGACGAGCGCGCTGCGACGAGCGGACAACGCCGAGCAGTTTACGCAGCGAATCGAGGCCTTGCTGGGCACGCCGCTGCGCATCCTTTCCGGAGAGGAAGAAGCTGCGGCATCCTATCGGGGCGCGCTGACGGCATTTGGCGAGTTGCGCGGCGAACGAGTGGGCGTGCTGGATACGGGCGGCGGCAGCACGGAGTACGCCACCGGCACCTCGACGGAACCCGAAAAAGTAGTCTCCTGCGAAATCGGCGCCGTGCGCCTCACGGAAGCCGTTCCGGAGTTAGGCGGTCGCGACGGAGCCGTCAAAGAGGAGAGCATCGAGCGCGCTCGCGCGATAGCCCGCAAAGCGCTCGAACCCCTAGCAGAGTGTGCGGCCGTCGAACGGCTCGCGTTGGTGGGTGGAACCGCAACGACGATTGTGGGTATGCTGCGAGGCCGCCGCACGTCTATCGACTCCTACGATTTGAGTCGGGCAGATTTGCAGCGCGCGCTGGATCGCTTGCTGGCGATGGGGCTCGAAGAACGCAAGAAGGTCGAGGGCATGAAGCCCCAACGCGCCGATATTCTTCCGGGGGGCATTATCGCGATCGATACCGCGATGGAGATCATCGGCTCCGACAAAGCCGTCGCGACGACGTCGGATCTACTGCTCGGCATCTTGCTGCAGGAGCGCGATGCGAAGCCAGTGCAACCCCAAGCCGTCTACAGCAAGGCTTCGGAGACGCATGGGAAATTTCGACCATGAACGATGCCCAGATCCACGAGCATATTGAGGGTCTCGTTAGCGAAGAGCATCGACTGCTGGAGCACGGCGATCGATCCAAATTGACCAAAGACGACCGCAAACGCCTCGATGAGATCTCCGTACGGCTCGACCAGTACTGGGATCTTCTGCGCCAGCGGCGCGCGCGCCGCGATGCTGGACAAGATCCTGACGTCGCCGACGTGCGCAGCGAAGAAGTCGTGGAGCACTATCAGCAGTAAAAGTTTGGGATGGTGGTGGAACAGGCAGACACAGCAGACTTGACACGACCCGTTGAGCCGTAGTCGTGGGAAACCCGCTACGGGATGCGCTCAAAGTCGGCGAACTCTCTGTCATGGTGACGTGACGACGCCGAGCCAAGCTTCGCTCGGGCGAAGAAGGTGTAGAGACTGGACGGGCGCGACCTACGTGAGATCGATCTCATAGGGTCAAGGCACAGTCCGGACCACAAACGCGACAAGCGGTGGCTAAAGCCATAGTGGTGCGAAAATCTGCAGCCCGAAAGGGCGTCCGGGTTCGACTCCCGGCCATCCCAAAATTTACCCTTATTTTACGGGCTTTTTCGCCACCCCAGACCCCGTTTTCTAACCGCGCAAAAAGCCCGACTGGCCGCAGAGCGCGTCCTGGCGTCGCGTACGATAATCGAAAAGCGTCGGACCTCAGCCGTGCCACGTGGCGGGTAGCGACGCTGTTGAGTTCGGCGAGGGCGCCGTCGGGGAGCTTCAGCGTAGCGCCGGTTACGTTCTCGCGCAAATGCTCGATGGACGGCGTGCCGGGAATGAGGAGAATATTTGGCGAGCGTTCGAGCAGCCACCGCGAGTGCGACACCCATGGGTGTTGCATCGGGCCGAGCGCCAACAGTGTTGACAATTTCCTGCGACGCCCGCAATATTCGAGCGCTACGAGACACATGTGCTTGCATCCGGACGGCAAAGCGCGCGGTCTAAACTGTTGAGCGGATCTTCGCAACGCGCGAACCTAATTGTCGTGCGATTGTCCTAAATCCGACCTTCGCCTCACGCTGCCGCGGAAGAAAAACGCCAACCCTTACATTTTGAGGCGTTTCCCGTGGTGGAGATGGGGGGACTCGAACCCCCGACCCCTTGTATGCGAAGCAGTAAGACTGATTGCAGTGATGCTTGCGCCACAAGGGTTTCTGGCTCGTTAAGCGGCTTTCTCCCCATTCTTCTCTCCCCTAGATGATCGCGTTAAGAGCGTGCCGGGTCGATGGCGAGCGTGAACGCTGTGGGTGAGGCCGGCGCTACTCTATTTCGCTTCGTGCTCCTCGAGCGCAAGTGCGACTGCGGCCTCCGGAGTGAGTGTGGCGCCCTCTGCCATTAGTCGGGCGAGGTCGGCGGGCACTAGGCGCTCGTGGAGGAGCGCGGTGAGGCGGTCGTGCGTCGTCGTTTCGGTGAACTCGCCTTCGAATTTGTGTCGCTGGAACGCATCGTCGGCGTAGCCTTCGAGCGTGGCCGCTCGGGCACAATCGCCGCGCAGCGCGAAGACAAGCGCCAAGTGCTCGATCGCGATCGCGACGTAGACGTGGTCTCTTTCGCTCGCGGCGCGGCTTCCGATTGCGTCGCGAGCCGCCTTGGCCGCGTCGGAGAGATCATCCACGGCTGCGAGATAGGCCGCGAGGTTGCAGAGGAGGAGGGTGTGCGTGCCCTTATTGCCACGCGACCTCACCTCCGGAAGCGTCTCGCGAACGATCGCGATCGCTCGCTGCGTGTGGCCTCGCGCGTGTTCGAGATCCGCGAGATTGAGTGCCGCTAACTGCTCTCCGTAGGTGTTCCCGAGTGAGCGGTTTTGCTTGCGAAGTTGCTCATACACACCCGCTGCCGTCTCAAGATCACCGCGAAACCGGCTCAGAAGTGCGCGTGCCTCGAGCAAGCTGATGCGAAGGGTAAAAGAAGCCGCTGTCTCCGGGATCGCCTCGGCTTGCGCGAGTGCCCTCTCTGCATCATCAAAGCGACGCAGGCAGGCCGCCGCGTCCGCATACTGGCGCAGTGCTCTAGCAAGCAATAAGGCGTCGTCGCTCGCCCGCGCATGATCGACCGCCTCTGTCGCCAGCTCAAATGCGCGCGCCCATTGGCCAGAGTCGCCGAGCAAGTTCGACAACGCCGCTGAGAGTCTAGCGCGCAGCCGCGACTGGCCCGCCGGGAGTGCCGCGAGGTACCGCCAGCACCGTGCCAAGCCTTCAGCATCGAGTCCGATGGCCGGCCAACTCACATAAGTGTTGGCGAGCAGCTCGCCTCCGTCGACGATTTCTGAACGGGCCGTCGCACCGTTAAGTGCCGAACGCACGTCCTCGAGTTCGGTCTGTAGCGTCCATGCCAGGTCGGAAGAACCTCGTCCGGTTCGCTCGCGCCGCTCCCACAGCTCTGCGAAGCGGTCGCGCAGATAGCGCAGATGACGACTTGCAACAAGATCGCGCTCGCCGGCATCCTCGAGCTTCTCCAACGCATACGCGCGCGTCGATTCGAGCAATCGGTAACGCGCGTCGTCGCCCTCCAGCTCGGCGACCACCAACGACTTATCAATCAGCGATGCCAGTACGTCGAAGACATCGAGCTCGTCGAGATCCTCCTCGCTTCCGACCGCGGCGGCTCCCTCAAGCGTGAAGCCGTTGACGAAGATCCCGAGGCGACGGAACAGCGCCCGCTCAGGATCATCGAGTAGGTTGTAACTCCAATCGATTAGCGCGCGCATGGTCTGATGGCGCGGCGGCGTGCTGCGATCGCCACCCGTGAGGAGGCGGAAGCGCTCGTCGAGCTTCCTAAGCAGCTGTTTTGGGCCCAGCGCTTTCATCCGCGCGGCGGCGAGCTCGATCGCCAACGGAATGCCGTCAAGTCGCCGGCAGATATCGGCCACGATCGGCGCGTTCCCATCGGTCAAGGCAAATCGTGTATAGACATCGCGCGCACGCTCGACAAAAAGCTCAATCGCGGCCGGGGCCGGAAGCGATGGCATCCGGTAGGTCACCTCCCCGGTGATCCCCAAGCCTTGGCGGCTCGATGCCAGGACCTTGACCGTCGGACAACCACGCAGTATGGCGGAGATCACTCGCGCGGCCGGATCGTCAAGATGCTCGCAGTTGTCGAAGACCAGCAGCGTGCATTTTCCTTTGAGAACACGAACGAGATTCTCGACCGGATCGCCCTTGGTCGCCAGCGTGATTTCGAGTGCCTGCGCGACCGTTGAGGGGATGTACTCGCCATTGGTTAGCGGTGCCAATTCGACAAACCACGCGCCATCGCTGAAGGCGCCGATCAGGTTTGCCGCGATTTGCAACGATGCGCGCGTCTTGCCAACGCCGCCCGCGCCGGTAAGCGTCACGAGACGATGCTCCCGCAACAATGAGGCGATCTCCGCGATGTCGGCTTCGCGACCGATGAAACTGGTTAGCTCGGCAGGCAAGTTGTGCCGTCCGGGCGCTTGCCCGACGCCTCGACGTCGCGGTTCCGGGCGCCGCACTGCCGCAGCCTCAAGCTGCGCGCGGTCTTCGGGAGAGAGACTCAGAGCTTCGGCGAGAAGCGCAACGGTATCCCGATAGGGCGTCCGATGAATCCCGCGCTCGAGCGCGCTGATTCCACCTGCGCTCATGCGGGCGCGCTCCGCGAGTGTTTCTTGTGAGAGTCCCGCTGCAAGCCGCAGTTCCCTCAGGATGTGCCCGAAGGAACCCGACGGCTCGTGGCCCACCCTAGGCGTTCGACTCGCCGCCAAGCCCAGGCCTCCGCGACAGCCACGGACGTTCCCATGCAAACTGTTCGGATAAGGCGTGCGAGTGTTTGTGGTCCGCGGCGGTGAGTCCAGGCACAATACCTTCAGGGTGCTCTACGGCTTTCACGCAGATATACCGTTCAGCACCTCCCGTTCGCTTTCCAGCTTCAGGAGCGCACAATCATGAAACACCTCCGCCGCCTCGCTGGCACATTCGTCGGAACAATGCTGTTGGCCGCATGCGGCGGCGCCAGCGGCGGGCTTATCCCAACGAATTCGGCGTTAGCGCTCGGCGCCGACCGAGGCACCCTCGGAACATCTACGGTACCGGATAGCGGTCAGTCTCCGCACGGCTTGAACGCTGGCAGCTCCTTGCAATCCGCAGCCCGTGATACGATTAGGCAGATAAGGATAAAGAGCAACTCCTGCTGCACCATGGCCGTAGACCCGGTGCTCAATCGAATCTACATCAGTCGGACCGCCAATCCAAGCGGGAGCAACACGACTGTGGTTGACGGCTCGTCTTTCTCGATTCTTGCGACCGTCAGGGGTTTCGGCGGAGCGAACAACGTGGACCCTAAGACGCATAACGTCTGGCTTCCCGGACTCTACGGGGGAAACGTGGAGGTGTATTCTGGCATTACGAACTCCGCCGTCACGACTGTTTCGCTGGGCGCGTGCCCGGTCGGAAGTTGGATAGACGGTAGGCGGCGCTATGCGTGGGTCGCGGCGCAGTGTGGTAACAATCACGATCCCGTTTGGGCAATCAACGCCGACACCTACGCGATCGTTGCCGGCCCCATCCGTACACCGGGCGTCATGGGGCCAACTATCGTCAATCCGGTAACCGGCAAGTTCTACGTCAACAAGAACAGTGGAGGTAATTTTGAAATCAATCCGGTAAGCTTTAAGGCTAGCGCCACTTCATTCGGCGTCGCCCTCGCTGTCGACCGTATCACGGACTTGCTGTACGCACAGGTCGCAGACGGCCTGAATATCGTCGACGGGCGCAGTGAAAGGATCAAACAAACCGTGACGCTTTCGTATAGTCCCGGTTTCATCGGCGTCAACTCGCATCTGAATCACATTTATCTCAGCGCCGGCCGCAACTCCATCGAAGTGCGTGAAGGCAACAATGGGATGCTTTTGAAGACGCTAACCTTAGCATCAGGTGCGAACATCGTATCGCTCGGAGCCGACCAAAGGTGCGCGCGCATTTACGCACTCGCAGCTTCGAACGGCTACGATTATCTCTACGCGATCAAGGACATTTATTAGGATGGCTGGGGCGACTGATCAGGGCCAGGTTTCGCATGGAATATTATTGCGGCTTCAACCCAGTTCAACTGTACAGCGCCGACGGGCCGCCGACCGGCGCCGTAACCGCGCAAAAGACCGCGCAGGCGCGACGTCATCCGCCGCGGATGCCGGCCTGAAGGAAAGTTGCGACTTTAGTCGCAAGTCACCCCTAGCTACCAAGCACCCGTCGCATTGGGTCCACGCTGCTGTCGGCTTCCCTCTATCGAGCCCGATGCTTAACCACTTTCATATTAGAGCTTCAAGGAGGCCTATGATGATGAGTTTTACGCGTATTACGACCGCGGCAGCTTTGATCTCCGCGGGTTTAGGCCTGGCCGCTTGCGGTGGCAGCGGTTCCGCGCCGCCTACGGCTGGCTATGCTCAGCAGCCTGCTTCTATTGCGGGGGAGCACGGGCGCCCCGCGACTTCGTGCCTGACCTCGGCGTGCATCTACGTTACAGACATATCCAAAACGGATAAGGCAAAGTCCAATAGCGTGAACATCTACGCCGAGAGTGCTACGGGAGACACACCGCCGCTCGACAGGCTTATGGGCTCAAAAACGAAGCTCGGTCGTCCCAGCGGTATCGCGGTAGATGTCAGCCACAATGTTTACGTTACGGGCGGGGGCGGCGACAGCGGCAGCCCTCCGTACGTGGCTGTTTATTCCCCAGGCACGTACGGAAATGCTAAGCCGAGCAGCATCATTGAGGGATCGCTGACGGGGCTGTATTTGCCAGACGATATAGCCGTGGACTCTAGTTCCAACATCTACGTAACCAACAACGCTTATGGCGACTGCCCCTCCGGCTGCGGCAGCGTCGTAGTGTTCGCCGCTGGCGCGCACGGGAACGTACCCCCTGCTCAAGTCATTGTTGGCTCATATACGGAACTCTACTGCCCCAATGGCATCGCGGTGGACGCTGACCAGAACATCTATGTCTCGAATTACGACAACTCAAGCATAACGGTCTACGCTGCGGGCTCGACGGGCAACGTTTCCCCAAGCCAAACCATCGCGGGGAATTACACCGATATATCAGGTCCAGGGGATATTGCCGTGAGCGCCAGCAAGAACATTTATGTCGCCGATTATGCAGGAGCTGAACTCCTCGTTTTCGCCGCTGGATCAAATGGCAACGTCGTGCCAATTCAAGTCGTTAGCGGCCCGAACACAGGCCTGTCGAGTCCGCAGGGGATGGCATTGGATAGCTCCGATAACATGTACGTTACAGACGATAAGAGTATATTGGTGTATGCGAGCAACGCGAATGGGAATACGCCGCCGATCCAGGCGATCATCGGAAAAAAGACAAAGTTAACATTCCCTAAAGGCATCGCTGTTCGGTAAGACCGAACTCAACGCTGCGTTCGTTTCGGGGGAGAAATCGATGTTGATAATTCTTGCACGTATCATTGCCGCGCCAACCTGCGTCGCCGCGAGCCTGATCCTGACCGCTTGCGGCGGCAGCGGACCAGCGCCGCCTACGACGGCGGCTTCTGAATCGTCCTCCGCGCGCAGAGCGACGAGCTACAAGTTGTTATATAACTTCAAAGGCTGTCCGAAGGATGGCGCAGATCCCGCGGCGGGCTTGACCGTCTTAGGCGGAAAGCTCTACGGGACGACTGAGGACGGCGGCAGCAACTGTGCCAACAATAGCGGCACCGCCTTCAGCGTGACCACGGCCGGTGAAGGGCATGTGGTCGACAAGCGCAGCGCATGAATGCCTTTTACGTCCGAAGCCTCTTGTCTCTGGGCTTGGTCGTCGCACCGTTGCAGACGCCGGCGCTGGCCGTGTCCTTCTCTTCGGATTTTGACGGACGGGGAACAGGATCCGGATTCTCCCTATCGACGTATCGGGCCAGCACGTATCGTCCGCCGTCAACTCCCTATCGCGCATCTCAGAATAACTCCAATCCGCCTTCGACCGGGCACTATGACGCCGACGGGCACTACGACTCCACGGTTTGGTCGCCATACGTCACACCCTCCGTTGATTACGAAAGGCAAGTCTATCTGCGACAGCAGGAAGAGGCGGCCGAACGGTTAGCGCTGCTGCGGAAAATACAGGCGCAAAAGGAGAGCCAAGTTCAATCCATCCAAGGGCTTCTCGACCAGCTTTACCAGTTGGATGGCGTCAACGTTCGCGAGCGGTATCATCTCAAATACGACGTTGCGACCAACCTTCTTCCAGCGTTCGCGTCGGAACAACAGCGGTTGATGCAAGAGCACGACTCCGAGCTGGACCGGTTGGCTCACGAACTCGATACCATGATCGTTCCAACTCCTCCCCCGGAAGCGTTTGGAAACTACAGCCGAGTCTTTATCGGCGGCCTCTTCTACACGAGCGCAATCGCGAAGCAAGATCAAGTCAACTCTATGAGCGATCCCTTCACCGGCAAAGCGTTCGACGGAGTATTCGGCTTCGGCGCCGAGTCCAAGACCGCAGATCTAGCGCGCGTAGTGGGCGACCATTTTCTGTCCGAGCTCAATGGTCTTACCGAAACCAGCCTCCAAGGGCGTAACGCCGAACAGCTTAGTCAACTCAAAGGCGCACATATTGGAGAGCTCGTATGCCATAGCAATGGTTGCGCAGTCGCGGAAGTCCTCATCGCTAGCGGGTTCATCCACGTCCGTTCCCTGCGCGTTCTCAATGGAGACTGCGCCATCACCTGCTTCGATTCTTTGAATAGGCTACAGGAAAAAACTGGGACCAAGATATCGATATACGTCGTTAAGGGCGACATCGTACCGCTTCTACCGACCGGCTGGCAGATTATGGAAGCCATGAACCAGATCGGTGGACCCCTTATGGCGTATGAAGGCGCAAAAAGCGCCATCGACGAGATCCTCGGGGTAGCGCCTCGTACCGGCTTCGATCCCACGGCGCGCGTGAGCGTCCAGATACTCAACGCGCCGATGTCTTTCCCGCCGCAGGTGGCGCAAGCCGCGGAGGCTGAGGTCTATCGGCACGTCAAGTCCACGGTGTTTCAACTGATTACTGGGCAGCGAGTGCTGGGGCTATTGGATTCCAATGGCGACCCCAAGGTCGCGGCCATGAACTTCTAGTGCCGCTCGTCGACTGCGTAACTCGGAGGTAATCAAACCTGATGCGACGCCTAGCCCTAACCGCTTTTGGATTCTCGCTCTGTATCGTAGCGACTCTCACGACCGCGACGGCACTTTCAGGCAGCTCAGCGCTGCTTATCGGTTACGTTCTCCCGGCAAATCCCGAATTGGCTGCCGATGCGAAAGAGTTGGAAAGCCACTGTCTCGAGCGAAGGGTCGTCACCAACCAGAGCTGCACGATCAGCGGCAATAACTCATGCAAGCAACAAGCGGAGATAGCCTTTCGTACCTGCATCGCGGGTATCCAAGGAGCGTACTTTGCCGTCTACGTATGCTCGAAATTCCCAGATCCCTGTTCTCCATCAGATGGTTATTGGACGGTAGCAGGGTTAAATGCGACCGAGGCGGTCAATAGTTCGATCAACTCCGAGTACGATCAGATACCGAATTCGGGCACAAGCGCTGCCTTAGGCCTGAGCGTGAGCGTTGACGGCGCGGCCTGCAGAATTACAAATACCAGCGGAACGGAAGTTGACTTTGGCTTTCAGCGGTACCTCAAAGACGAAATATGTGCGGGGGTGTACGAGAAGGCGGCCGACCGAATAATTGGCGAAAAGGACTATGACGCCGCGCTCGAGCTGTATAACCTGGCAATCGCCACGACCGCGGCGTTGTCGCCGGGTTATCCTGACCGTGGAATTCCAGGGCAACCCGCAATGGCGGCCGTCGAGCAGCTCGGTACGGGCAACCTGCTGCTCGATAAGAGTGACAAGCGCGGCGCGATCTCGAGATACACGCAGGCAATCGCGATAGACCCAACCTACACCTGGCCGTACGTAAACCGCGGCATCGTGTACGCTAGCGCAAATAGCTGCAAAAATGCACTGCCGGATTTTGACAAAGCGATCGACCTGGGATTTAATGGCGGCCTCGTCTTTCTTTGGCGAGGCACGTGCCTTTACAAAACTGGCGAATACGATGGCGCGATAGCAAATATAAATAAGGCCCTCTCGCTCGAACCCGGCAACGCGAGTCGCGCGAAGCTATATGACCTTCGTGGGCAAGCTTATGCCGCGAAGTTGATGTACGATCAAGCGATTTCCGACTACACATCGGCCATCGCATTCTTTCCAAAGTACGAAGACGCACTCATCAATCGAGCCATTGCCTATGGGAATAAAGACGCTTTCGGGTCCGCCGTTGAAGATCTCAATCAGGCAATCCAACTCAACCCCAGAGATGCTGCAGCGTATAACGATAGATGTTGGGTTCGCGTTCTTGCAAATCAGGATGTCACCAAGGCGCTCGCGGACTGCTCTCGCTCGCTCGAGCTGGCACCAAAAGCAGCTAGCGCATTGGATCGTATCGGTTTCGCCAACCTGCGAGCCGGGAACAACGTCGCTGCGATTCAGGATTTTAACGCCGCTCTCGCAGTCGATCCTAAGATTCCGACCTCACTGTTCGGGCGCGGTTTAGCAAAGCAGAAGACCGGTGATGAAAAGGGGGCTCGAGCCGATTTTACGGCGGCAATCGCACTTCGCGCTGACATAGAGAGCTACTTGGCCCGCTATGGCTTCACCCCGAAGTCTTCTCAACGCTAATGTTTCCGTTCCACGATAAAGCAGGCCGGCGGCTTTGGACGTGCAGCGTCGAACGCCCTGGAGCATCGCAAGCTGCGGCGGTAGACTCGCTGGTCGTAGGACGCGATGGCACCATCTATGCCGGTGCCGACGAGGGCCGCAGCTGCGCAATACGGCCTGATGGTTCTCAGCTTTCGTATCCGGAGTTCGCACGAAAGCTGATGCTGCCGACGCGGAATGGCCCGATTTACGTCGCCACCTCTGGCGGAGTGAGCGCTTATGGCGCGGATGGCGCGCGGGTTTGGTCGTGGCAGAGACCCGGCGACTCCTGGGCTTCGGTAACGACCTTGGCCCTTGGGACGCACGGTATCGTCTACGCGGGCGTCGCCGGCGTTCGCGTCGATGGGATCTACGCGCTCGACACGGCTGGAACAAACCTTTGGAGCGCGCCCGCGCAATCGTCGCCCAAATTCTTGGCGATCGGCAACGACGAAACGCTATTCGTCGGCTCGGCGAGCAGGGTTGACGGAAGCCCCGCCTTCGTCGAGGCGTTCGGCAGTGATGGGTCCAAGCTGTGGACCCTACCGCTCGGCCGCTGGGAAGCGCGATGGCTAAACGGGCTGTGCGCTGGGCCAGCCGGCGCGATTTACGTTTGTTGCAGCGACCCTGAGCACTTGCTTTGCGCCCTCGATTCCCAAGCGAAGGTCGTGTGGAGAGCCGGGCTCGATTCCGCGCCACAAACACTGTCGGTCGCCGCTGATGGTACGATCGTCGTGGCCGAGCGACAAAACGTTAGTGCGTTCACCGCTGAGGGCGTTCGTCTCTGGTCTGCGCGTCCAAAACCGGCGTTGATAGGCAATGGCGGGCTACCGCGAGGAGTAAACCCGGCGTTGCGCAAGTTGGTCGACGGCGATCTCCAATGCATAGCACTCGGAAGAGACGGCACCGTATTTGTTGGTACGGGCGGCTATGATTCCGACCCAAGTTTCGTAGCCGCATTCGATCCGTCAGGCGCACAAACTTGGTCGTATAACCTTCCGAGTGGAACCACCGCACTAGCCGCCGGTCCTGACGGCGTCGTCTATGCGGGTACGTACGATCTTCGAGTGTACGCCCTCACGCACTAAGTAACCGCACGATCTCGGCCTCATCGAGGTCTAGCGCTCGGACCTCATAAGGCCACACAGATCCACTACAGCGCCGAAATCGGACTTAGAGGCTGCCCGCGCGCTTTGAGAACCCGCAGGGTTACGCCCAGGACGACCAACCGCGACCTCACGCCCGAGGTTCCGGCGAACATGATGCGCAACCGGCGTATGCGCGCTCTCATGTCTTTAGAGACGTAACCTCACGCGAACATGGGTCCGGTGCCGAGTCTCGCGCATAACAGGCATACGTTAGGCGAGGTCGCCCTTCCTACCGTTATCTTGGCGGGCACCCAGTAAAGGACACCAGGGACATGTGGAATCTGAGGCTTTCTAACATTTTCTAACGGAGCGGTCGGGAACGGCCGGGAACGGACGGTATCGGTCGGAAACTTGGGAGCGAAAAAGCCCGACAAAACAACACTATTTGGCAGTGGACGGGACCACCCGGAACCCCCGAGTGTAGGTTCGACTCCCGGCCATCCCAAAAGCCTTTTGGGCTTTTTTAGGGGGTAAATCGGCGACGGTTGCCATTCGGTTGCCGTCGTCCGTCAAGAACCCGTCGATGCCACGCGCCCAAGACGCTCGGCGATCGCCTCGACGCTAGAAAAAACCGACGTGATGATGCGCCATCACTTGATCACGAAGCCGGTTGGAGGGACTCTGCCGACGCAACTTGTGTCAGCCTTATTCAGTGCGTCAAAGAAGGACCGCGCGATAGCATACGCACATTCGTTCGCTGCCGTAGAGGGACTGCCGAATGCAACATGTGCGACGTTGGGGATCGTGACGACGATGGAGTTCGGTAATGTCTTTGCGACATACGCGCCGAACGATGCCGCCGTCTGGGCGTCGTACTGCGCGTTTATGACGAGGGTCGGTAAGTTGCTTCTTGTCGCTGATCTCACCAACGGAGATACGGCCGGGACGCCCCAGTCTCGACAGTTCTCACGCATAAACGGCAAGTTTGGAGCATTTTTCAAGATAGAGATTGGAAACGTAGGAAATGCGCGTCGCCCGGCCGCAACGACGCTATGCGCGGTTTCGTAGGGAACCCATTCGCCGCACGAGACGCCGTTGAATAGGCCATTGCTGAAAACGCCGATACCACTGGCATCGACTTTCGGCGCGGCCCAGGTCGACGCGATCGGCGCTGGGTCACCGTGGGCGAGTGCGTAGATCGATGCGGGAACCTTCGCGGCCACGTGCGTGCCGGGCGACACAGCCCACTGCACCAGCATGCCGCCGCTGATCTTCACCTTTACTCTTCCGGAGTGCCCGGAGACTCGGACGATGACGGTCTTGGGGGCGGCCTCGTATTGGATCACGAGTCGCCGGAAAGTCGCGCCGATGTCGCCATACCGTTTACGACACGGCGCTTGATCTCGACATGCTTTGAAAACCGCGTTGATTCCCTCGCCTGCGCTGGTCCACGTCGCGACTCCACCGCCAAGCGACGGCGGAAAGACGCCGTCGATCGCAACGGATCGAATTCCGTCGGGATGCTGCCGCATGTACGTAAGCGCGAGATCAGTTCCGTAAGAGATTCCGTAGAGATTCCATTTTGCGATATGCAGCGCAAGGCGTAGATAGTCGAGATCGTCAGCGCTCTCCAACGTGTTGTATGCAGCTAGATCGGAGGTCCGCCGCGCGAGTTCTCGGCGACACTTTAGCGTCGCATCGGAATAAGCCGCGCCTGTCGCAGCGGCGTCGTATGGCATATCCAGCGTCTTGGCAGCCCAGCGATCGACTGATTCGCAAGTCAGCCGTGGTCGGGCCGTATACGTGCCGCGCTGCGACATAAAGATCACATCACGATTCGCGTTGAGTTTGCCGGCGAGCGCCATGGGAATCTCCGTAATCGCATCGTCGCCGGGACCGCCGGCAAGCCAGACGATCGGATCGCTTTGCGCCTGCGGTGAACGTGCCGCGACAATAGCCACTGCGAGGCTGATCATCCGCGCGTCGGCATGCTGACGGTTCTCAGGAACGATGAGCCGACCGCAACGCGCGCTCCGCAGTTCTGCTATGGGTTGGGGTGGGACGGGACACGGACCCGGTACGAACGACGGCGCACTGGCCGTTGCTCTTGTGAAAACGGACACGCTCGCGCTCAGCGTTGCGATCACGCAGGCCATCAAAGCGAACGACAACGTAGTCTTTATTTGAAATCGATTCCTGGCGCGATCGCGGCGCATCACGTCGTTGATGATTTGGGGGCTTGCAAAAACGCTTGGAATATCCGTTGCGCGCATTCGCACAGATGCATCGACAACCGCTTCGGCGGCATGCCAGTCCATCCTATCGAAGGCCGGACAGACAAATCATCTGCGTCCCGGACGGCTCGGAAACGGTCGGTGTTGGTAGGGACGATCGGGGAACCGTGCGACGAAAAAGCCGTAACGAATAACACTTTTCGGTACCGGACGGGAGCGGCTGGAATCCCCGAGATTGGGTTCGACTCCCGGCCATCCCATGATGTTGGTATTGCGTGGGGGTAGATCGGCGACGGTTTGCCATTCGGTTGCCATCGCCCGTCAGGAACACCGCGTGGTGAGAGCCAACGAGCCCGCAAAGAGGCCCAGTCTGAGATGCTTTCAGCGCGGCCGTTTCAGGGCGTGATCGAAAAGACGGTTCCGCATCCGCCAGAAGAGCCGGAGGAGCCGCAGTGACCCGAGCCGCCGAATGTGGTCGTGCCGTAGAGAGCATCCTTGACTTTGATGAGGCCCGCATACGGGCTTTGACCGTCGCCGAAGCTAGCGGGAGCAAAGCTATGCAGCACGCGCTCCTTGCCGGATGGCAAGATCTCGAAGACCGTTCCGTCGTCGTAGTTTCCGCCCCCGTATTCGGTCGTGCCGTACAGCGTACCGTTGATGTTAAGGAGGGCCGCCTCCGGCAGATCGCCGTCATCGCCTTTGAAGCTGTAGAAAACGCTTTCTTTTCCGGATAGCGTGGTCGCAAAGACCGTTCCGCAACCTTGACTTGCTGAACGGCAGAAACCCCCTCCGGTGGTCGTGCCATAAAGCTTACCATTGACGTAATTGACGTAGATGAGGGCGGCGTACGGGTTTTGGCCGTCGTTCTTCGTCGAGCCTTTGAAGCTGTAGCGCACGGTTTCCTTACCGGACGTCGTTACGCTAAAGACGGTTCCCCAACCGTTCGTGCCGCCGCTGAGCGTCGTGCCATACAGCGTACCCTTTACGTCGATCAAGCCCGCCCACGGCTGCACTCCGTCGGAGGTGCCTCCGAAGCTGTGCAGCAGCTTTTCGACACCGGTCGTCGTTACGCTAAAGACGCTTCCCTCACCGCTCACACCGCCCCACCTTTGACCACGGTCACCCGTTGGCGACTGGCGCTCCACGCAAACGTCGCTATGTACTGATGCGATTCGACTGATGGCGACGACCCGGGGAGATGACGGCGCCCGATCGTAATGGCCGCGTTGGCGGCGATCCGGTGTCCACGTCGCAGACATGTTGTCGTTCTTTAGTGCGCCGAGCGATCGCGCGATGGTAGCGCACGCGTCCTGGGCTGCGTCTTCCGCTATGCTTCGGGCCAAACCGTCTCGATCAATCGCTCCAGATCACCGGCTTCGACCCTGGCCGACTCCACGAGCGTCGCGTCTACCGATAGCTCCATGACCTATAGACGCGCGAAGTGGCCTAACTGTTGGCGGTCGCGGGTTACTTGTCGAGCGTAGGCTTCCTCATTGTCTTCTCACTCTAGCTTAATGGTAGGCTAATCACGATTCCGTGTTTTCTCGGACGCCTTGGGCTTCAATTAGAGCCTGTTAAACCCTGAGAGGATACGGTTATGACAACCAAGTCGCTCGTAAACCTGATTTCCGTGGTTAGCGTGATTTGCGTGATTGCATTCGCTGGAGTAATGCTCTCCAGGGCGCTTCGAACTCCAACCGAACAGGCGCCTGATAGAAACGGACCGCGCGTAGTCCGCGTGAGCATCGTCGAAGGTTCGGTCGTCGTCCAGCGCGGCGACAGCCACGTACAGACCGATGCCGTACGCAACGCGCCGATGCTTCCTGGCGACTATATCTCGACCGGGAACACGTCCCGCGCTGAACTTCAGTTCGACGGGTACACGGCGGTTCGGCTGGGAGAGGATGTCCAGGCGCGTATCGTTGACGACAACCCAAGTGACCGGAACTTGCAGCTTGCGGACGGCACGATAGAGGTTGGAATGGTGCGCGACGGTCGGACGATGCAAATCGACACGCCGTCGGTCACGGTTCGCACGCGTCAAGCCGGCGACTTTCGGGTTTCAATCGCTGCGGACGGCTCGAGCTGGATCACCGCGCGGCGCGGTGGCGTCGACGTGGTTGTGCCGCAGCGCACCTACACGCTGGGCACGGGCAGCACGCTTATTGCGCGGGGTTCCGCATCCGATCCATCGATTACCTACGGTCCCGAAGTCGCATTTGACGGGTTCGACGACTTCAACGCGGAGCGCGACAAGACGATGATGGCCGCGCTGAACGCAAGCCTCAACTTGAATCCTAGCATTGCCGGCTACGACGACCTGGACGCCTACGGCCACTGGCAAGCCGTCGCAGGCTACGGGGAGTCTTGGGTGCCAAACGAGGCGGCCGGTTGGGTGCCCTATCGTAACGGCTCCTGGTCCTGGGAGGGCCGATACGGTTGGACATGGATCGGCTCCGAACCGTGGGGCTGGACGCCCTATCACTACGGAAACTGGTACTACTGCGGTTGCGGTGCTTCCGGGTGGGCATGGCTGCCGCCGGCCTATGCGGCGACTCCGGCTTGGTCGCCCGCCCTCGTGGGTTTCTTTGGATTCGACACCGGGGCGGTCGACTACAACAACTGCGTGGGAAACTACGGCTACGCCCCCGGCAGCTACAGCGGCCCTCCTGCCGCTCCGTCTGGCAACACCGCTCCCGCAGCTCCATATGGCTCGGGCGCTCCGGCCCCGTATGGCGTCGGTGGCCCAGGCAATCCTGGCCCGTACTATCCTCCCGCGAGCCCATACGGCTCTGGGTATCCAACTTTGAACAGCTACCCCTATCCATACATCGGGTGGGTGCCGATCGCGCCGTATGAACCGTTCTATCCGTGGTATCCCGGTTGGGCGTCGATTGGTTTTGGCTGGGGGTCGCCGACGCACATCACCGACATTAGAAACATCACCAACGTCACCAGGATCTACCGCAATTTCCGCCACGGTGGCGCGACCGCTACCACAATGCGAAACTTCCGTCACGGAACGGTTTTCGGACACACGCTTGCGGTGACCACCCACGACCTCGGGCGTCGTTTCGGAACGATTCACGGAGCGCTGCCGGTTGCCCCGACGCGCAAAAACTTGGCCTTCTCGCATGGTACCGTGCACGCGACGACGCGCTTCTCGAAGGTCTTCGACTCGCCACGTTTCGCATCGGAAAGGGCGCTTGCCGCGCGGACCTCGTTTGCGCAGCAGCAGAAAGCAGTAGCCCAGACCGTTCACGCCGGGCTCACCAGACATGCCAATGCGAGCGCAGCGGTGGGTCGTGCAAACGCTCCAGCATCTCGCGTGCATGTGGCGGCAACTCGCATGAACGCGCCCACAACTCGTGCGAACATAGCAGAAACACGTGCGGATACGTTCCAAACGCGAGGGTCTCCGCTATCCCGCGAGAATGTGGCGGGAACTCGCATGAGCGCAATAACTCATTCGAGTAGGCCAGAAACGCACACGAACGCATTTCAAACGCGTGAAAGTCCGCAGGTTGGGCGTGAAAATGGGGCGCCGGCGATCCGCGGCGAGAACAGCGAGATGATGCGCGAGAATAGCGCGCCAATGCGCGAAGGCTCGGCAGCATCAAGCCAAGTCGAAGCTACCCGGAACGAGTCCGTGCCATCCGCATCGTGGGGGCGTTTCAATGAAGCGCGCGGCGAGGCGGGGTCGAGCGAGTTCGCGGCCGGCTCCGAGCGCGCGACTTCAGCGGATACACGCGAGGCCGACGTCTCGGCGCGTGAAGCTGGGCGAGGAGAGCAGGCGCCCTCGGATTCATGGGGCCGTTTCTCTTCTTCGCGTGGCGAATCGGACGGAAGTGCGCGCAACCCGTACATCGAGCGCGAATCGAGTCCGTCGTACGCGCATGAAACACCCTCGTACTCGCGCGGCTCCTACGGATCGCCGTACTCGCGCGGATCGTATCCGTCGTACTCGCGCGGATCGTATCCCTCATACTCGCGCGGATCGTACGGATCGTCGTACTCGCGCGGATCGTATCCCTCATACTCGCACGGATCGTACGGTTCGGGTCCTTCGTACTCGCATGGCAACTCTGCGCCTTCGCACTCATCGGGCGGCGGCGATCGTCACGGGGGTGGAGGGCGACCCCCTCAGTAGTTAGCTCTGCCGGCAACTCAGCGAGTTGAAGCGGGACGTTTCGAACGGCGTTCGCGCTTCATGTTCGCCTTGAGATTCTTGCTCGGATTTTGCGGCCGCGGCGCGATGGCGATCTCGGTCTTCCGCAGCTGCCGATCGCACTTCGTGCAATGAAAGCCTAGGACGACGTCTCCGCCGCAATCGGCGTGGCGGATCTCACTTTGGTCGGCTCCCTCCGTCCATCGCCGGCCCCACGCGCGCAGCGCAAAGACGACCGGAGCTAGTTCGCGTCCCCTTTCCGTCAGCGCGTACTCGTAGCGGTCGGGACGGCTTTGATAGAGCCGGCGCTCGAAGATTCCGGCCTCTGTCAGTTTCTTTAACCGGACGGTTAAGATGTTTTCTGCAATACCGGTCTTTTTGAAATCTTCGAAACGCCGTGCACCGAGCAGCGCATCGCGAATCAACAGCAGCGTCCACCACTCGCCGACGAGATCGAGTGTGCGGGCGATCGGGCATGGCATAGCAGCCAAACTGACGTGGCGCATGCGGTCAGCATAGCATAGCTACTTGCATCATGCAAGTCAATCTGCTAGAATGCGGCTTGCATCACACTAGTAACCCCTATCCCAACGGCAGAAGGAGTTAAGCCATGCTCGATAACGTTGAAATCCTGGTGATCGCAAGCGCGATTGCTACGTTGCTGGTAGCTATTCTTAGCAGCATCCAAGTCTCGTTGCGCTCACGCTTGATCGTCGCCGCGGTGGTAGGCGCCTGGATCGGGGCCGTCGTCGCGGTAACGGCGGCCGGAAAACTGCCACCGCTCACGTTCCTGAGCTTGTTTAGCTTTCCGCTACTCGGCGCGGCTCTTCTAGCGGCGTTTCCCGCAACGCGCGCCGTGCTCGCCCAGATCCCCGTACCGCTCATCATCGGCCTGAACGTCATCCGCGGTTTGGGCTTCCTATTCATCTTGCTCGCGCTCGCCGGCCGCCTCCGCGGCCCTTTCCCTTACTCGGCCGGCATCGGCGACATGCTCGCCGCACTCTTCGCTCTTCCCGTCGCGCGGCTCGCGGCGCGCAGCGGGCCCAACGATCCTCGCGTCATTGCTTGGAACGCCTTTGGTATGCTGGACTTGGTCGTTGCCGTATCGCTCGGGCTAACGTCGAGCAGCGGCTTTCCGTTGCAGCTCATCCACGCCGGCGCCGGATCGACTGCCATCACGACGTTGCCCTGGGCTCTCGTGCCGTTGGTTCTCGTACCAACGTTCCTGATCGGGCACTGCATCGTTTTCGCTCATGCCCGGGTGCAGGCCGCATCGCGTGCGTTTGGACCGCAACGACTCGCCGGCATCTGACTGAGGGCACGGTGCTTTCAGAGATTCTTCACGACCCGGCATTACCGTCAGAGCGATCGTGTGGAAAGCTTCGAGGGCAGTCGCAATCGCGGCGTGGACGTTGCTCGCGGGATGTGGCGGCGGTCTCTCGACCGGGTTGCAGCCGATCCCGGCGTCACAAGCATTTCGAAGCCCGCACACCTGCGGGGGTTGGCGCGTCGTTCCGAGCGCCAACGGCTCAACGATTAGCAATGACCTCTACGGCGTCGCGCGCAGCTCGGGGAGCACGCTGTGGGCCGTCGGAAGTTACGAGAGAGAGACGTATGCGCCGTTTCTGACGCTAACCGAACGTTGGAACGGCAAGTCCTGGAGCGTCGTCCCGAGCCCAAACGAGGGACTAGGCGATAAGGGTCTCCACGGCGTCGCGGGAATTTCGGATAGCGATGTCTGGGCCGTCGGTGTGAGGAATCCCACGCCTTCGTCACAGACCAAACGGCTGATCGAGCACTGGAACGGATCCGCATGGAAGGTGGTGCGCAGCCCGAGCGCCGGTCAGTTGAGCGACAACGGTCTGGGAGGCTTAGCAATTGTCTCGCCTACGGATATTTGGGCGACGGGATCGTTGTCGAGCGACGGCGGCAACACGTCCCAGACGCTCGTCGAGCGATGGAACGGCGTGCAATGGAATGTGGTTTCGAGCCCCAACGCTCCCGGCGCGATCTACAACGGCCTCGGCGGCATCGTTTCGGTGAACGCTGGCGATCTTTGGGCCGTCGGCGAGTCGGAGAGCCCTCCAACCTATGCGATGCGCACGCTGATCGAGCGCTGGAACGGGACGCAGCGGAGCATCGTCGCCAGTCCGAACGTCGGAGCGGGCGGTAACGCGCTGGCCGGCATCGCTTATGGCCCGGGTTCGGACTTATGGGCTGTCGGATCGTACGTCGACACGACGTCGTTCCTCAATCGTACGTTGACCGAGCGATGGAACGGCTCGACGTGGGTCACGGTCATGAGCCCGAACCCCGGTGGCAACGTCGACCAGTCTAGCGCAGTAACGTCGAATGTCGCCGGCTTTTGGGCGGTTGGCGCGCAGGCGAACTCACAAGGCGCCGGAACGCTGGTGGAGTTTCACTGCTGACCGAGGGCGAGCGTTTGCCCCGAGATGGCTCGGCGGCGTTGCCTCAGAGATCATTTTCTAAATCGTGCCTGCGACGGTGGTGTAGAGCGTCGACACGTTCGCGCCGAGCGCTTTGACGCCGATCATGGCGACGACCGCGATCAGACTGATGAGCAGGCCATACTCGACCATCGAGGCGCCATCTTCGTTGCGAATCATGGACTTGAGAGTTGTAAGCATTCTTTCCTCTTGGGTTGTAATCGTGCTGAGTAAGAGAAATGGAATGAGATTGCCGCTCTTATGAGCGGCTGCTCCATGATACCACTTTTCGATTCGATAGCGGCACCGACTCGGCCGAAATTGCGTTGACGATACAACGAAAGTTAACGGAACACCGAATGCTTATCCGAGCGAGAGGATTACTTCTTAGCTGCCACCACGCCGAGTGGAGTGTCGAACTCGCCGTTGAAGACCGCAATCGGTGAACCGCCGGCCGGGTACTTGAAAACCTCGCCGCCGTCGGCACCCGCATCTCCGCAATAGAGAAGCCCCTGAACGATCCAGGTCTGCGCGCAGTCGCTGGAACCCGAGTACGATACGGTGCCCTTCAACGTCGCCTTCGTTCCGCTGACGGTGTATTGATACGTCGCCTCCTTATGCTGATCGAAGACGGTGAGGTACTTGCCGTCCCATTGCACGGAGCCGGGGAAGTCTACCGAGTTGCTCGTGTTGATTGTTACGAACTTAGTGCTGCCCTTCGGGAGCTCGACGAGCGCGAAGCCCGAGCGGTCGCCGGTAAAGCCATCGGCGAAGAGATTCCCCTGGTTGTCGTACCCATCGAAGAACTCTTCGTCCAACGGCGTTTTGTAAGGGACACCCGAGCCGCTCGCGTTCCTGAAGATGACGACGTCTCCGCCACCAGACCCCGACGCATTCAATATCCCGACTGCAAGGTCGCCGACGGTATTCATGGCGCAGCTGGACGGAAAAGAGTACGCGACGGACAGGGTCTTGATCGGCGTCTGGGGGACCTTAAACTCCTCGATCTGATTTTGGCCCGCGACGATCCAGATGATCTTCTTCCCGTAGCCGTAGAGCACGTTCGTGCACCCTTGACCGCCGACGTTTTCGAGCGTACCGATCTGGTTAACGCTCTTCGGATAACCGAAAAGGGTGGCGTAGGTACCGTAGTAGTTGATAACATACTCAACGGTCTTCGACTTGTTGTCAGGAATAAGGGAGGCGTAACTGAGCGGCGGGCTTAGACGCGCTGCCGTTACCGGCCTTCCGTTCACCCAGAGCGTCCTACCGACGTACGTACCGTTGAACGCCACGGTTGACGGCGCGACCGCCATATCACCCTGACCCTGTCGAAGGGCACCGCCACACGCTGATAATAGCGCGAGGGCAACCATGGCACCGGCGCATTTCGCTAAGCCAGTCGGTTTCAATTACGGTCTCCTTTACGAGCTGAACGGACGAGCGGCTAACGACGTTCGCCGCTGCTGGCAGCTATCCCAGCGGAGTAAGCTTCTATTCTTCTGCGAGCTTCTGCAAAGCTTCCCACTGCCCCAGAGGTGGCGCTCCCGCGCCGCTCGGTAAGCTGGTTGCCGAGCTGACCGGCACCGGGCGCCGGCGCTCGGAACTCCCGCGTTGGAGTTCGAGTGGCGATCCGCTAGAGAATGGCGCCCGGCCGATGGAAAAGGTCACCGCGCGCAGAAGTGCGTTGTAGATGACAACCCTAGGTCGTTTTGCCCTGAGCCTCGGCGTTGCAGCGGCGCTCGCCGGCTGCGGCTCTTCGCAAGGTGCGGTGGCGCCGAGCGCGGACTTGCAAACGATCGTGCAGCGCGCCGCAAACAACTTTGCCGGCGAGAAGTTCACGTCGACTTACGTATCCGCCGCGTGTCTCCTGACGCCTGGCGGACCCATGCTCAACTACATGGCCATGGGGTCCGCGACCGGGCCACTACCGGGAACGTTTAGCGCCTCCGGTTCCGTCTTTGACTTCGCTTTGAAGAATACGTTGTCGTTCTCTGAAACGTTTGAAGTACAATCGGGAACGCAAACGTTTTCCGGAAAGGTGAAGCAATCCCACGGCGCGCTTGGGTTCGGCGGCTGTCGCAAGGCAGCCAAGAACGACTTCTTCAAAGCGAATCGCGTATGGTACAGCGTCGATCGTTCGCGAGGGAGGAGCTCGCTATACTACTCTAAGCGCCAATTCCACGAAAGTTTTTACTAGGCTTCCGATGTTGGGTTCGCGCCGAGACGACGAGAGTTGCGGCGCCCTTCACCGATCGCCGCTCGTGGATATCGTCGCGATCGCACTGCTATGTGCATTACCCGTGTCGGGATGTGCAGCGACCTGCGATAACGCGGGCGTGACGGTCGACGACCGAGGCAACATCGTGGTTCGCGGTGAGAGCGGGTTCATCAGCCCAAACTCGACCATCCTTAGGAACGTGTCACAATGGCCGAAGCCTCCGCTCAACGAGCAAAACTTCTCGTTTGCGCAAGGGTATACGCTCACGCGAGACGGCGCGATGTACGTCTTAGAGAACACGGCCTATCACCCCAACCTCGTGTACCGGATCGATCTCGCGACCGGCGGCGTCGCGCCGATCGGACCCCACAACGCTGACGCCGAGCACGCCGCCTTCGCTCCTTCGCGTGAAACCTTCATCGCAGCGGGCGATCGCTACGCATATTCGGTGGACCAGACCGACGCCGTTATCAGCCGCGCCGATCTTTCTGCCGCCCGAGCTTCCTTGAGCGCGTTTATTGCCGGACCAAAAACGAAGCTACGAAGTCCGATCGCGATTGCCGCTGACGACGAAGGCCGCCTGTGCGCTCTCGATAGCGAGGCCGTCGCCGTTCTCTGCTACGCGGACGAGCATGGCGACGCCCCTCCGACGAACGTCATCGACCTGAAGAGACTCCTTGGATTCGCGCAAGGTTGGGCCTTGGTGTTCGACCGCCATCGTCACGTGGTGGTCAGTGGGACGACCGATCAAAACGGCCTGACGGGGTTTGCCATTGCGGTGATCGACCTCGCAGGCGCTGCGCCGCAAGTCTTGCGAACCATCGCCGGTCCCAAGACGCAACTCGAGGGACCTGAGCTAGCCGTGGACGATCGCGACGATATTCTCGCGCTGCAATCTACGATCTGGTCGGAGCACGACCTTCTGGCGTTCGGGCCGGATCAGCATGGTAACGTGGTGCCTCGTTTTGTGCGAAGGCCCGCGGCGAGCGTAACGCATCCGTTCCGCCTTGCGATCGATCGACGAACGGGGGACGTCGCGATCCTTGGTTCCGACGGCGTTTCGCTCTTTCGACATGCGGCTCGTTTGGCGCCGCCGGAGTGGACCGGGGAAATCCGACTGCCCTATCGCGGCTGGAGCGTCGCGTTTGGCGGCCGGTCGTCGCTTATCGTGGCGGACCAGTTCGGTGCGCTCGAGACGCACGGCGTAAGCCGCGCGACGGAAGCATCGGCCGGCACTCGGGCCGCGACGCTGAATCTGCACGACCCCGGGTTCATCGCATCCGACCAAAACGGTGACATTTATGTTGCGTCGACCGACGGAACGATTACCGCACTCCCGAAACACGGTGAAGCGTCGAGCCGGCTGCGGGGAAGGAGCTTCGAAACAGCCTTCGGGCGTAACATGAACGCATTTGCTCCGGACGCCGCCGGCTACTTTTACTTTTCCTCGGCATCGAACGACGCGATTCTTGCCGTTAGACCGCAGGGCGGGCAATCCGTGATTGAGGGCCCAGAAACGAACTTGGACGACCCCATCGGCTTGGCGGTAGACCGCGACGGCTCGTTGTTCGTGGCAAATGCTGCGGGGAAGAACGTACTCGTCTTTGCTCGCGGAGCGTCCGGTAGTACCGCCCCGGCGGCTCGCATCGAGGGACCTGCGACGCAGCTCGTCGCGCCCCAGGCGCTTGCGATCGATTCAGCGGGGCGTCTGTACGTTTTTGACGGCCTTCGGACGTCTTCGGCTATCGACTCAAAGCACTATGTGCGAGTATATGCCGCCAACGCTCGCGGCAACGTGGCGCCTTTGCAGTCCTACGAAGTGAAGACGAAGTGCTGGACGAACGCTCCTTGAGCGCGCGGTACCCCTGGGCGATGAGAAAGGTCGCCGCACGCCGAAGTGGGGCTTTGGCGATCCAAACTTGGATCCCGAGAGGTGCTGTAATGGGAACCCTTGGTCGATTTGTCCTAAGCGCCGGCGTTGCCGCAGGAGCGCTCGCCGGTTGTGGTTCCTTTCAGGGTGCGGTGGCGCCGAACGCGGCCCCGCAAACGACCGTGCAGCTTGGCGCAAGCAGTTTTGCCGGTGAGAAGTTCACGTCAACCTACGTCTCCGCTGCGTGTCTCCTGACGCCTGCCGGACCCCTGCTTCGGTACACGGCGACTGGGTCTGCGACCGGGCCGCTGCCAGGAACGTTTAGCGCTTCCGGGTCTGTGCTAAACGACGCTCTACTGAAAACGTTCTCCTTCGACGAAACGTTCGAAGTACAATCGGGGACGCAGACGTTTGCCGGAAAAGTGAAGCAATCCCACGGCGTGATTGCGTTCGGCGGCTGTCGCAAAGCAGCCAAGAACGACGCCTTCAAAGCGCAGCGCGTGACCTACAGCGTCGATGGTTCGCGAGGGAAAAGCTCGATCGACTACGCTAAGGTCCAACTCCAGGAGAGGTTCTACTAGGCTTTTCCTTTCGAGCGCGGCGGACAAGGTGTCGTGGCGTCGGTTGTCCGCATGTCCGTCGCGCGTTTTCATCGTTTAGCGGCTTGGAGTCGGTCGACAGACTCCCAGCTATTCATGGGCACGCAGCCCTGTCATCAGAAGGGGAGGGTAAGGTGCGCGTCTCGGGGTCAATCGCGTGCGCGGCGGTCACGATACTAGCGGGGTGCCAATCGCAGGCGATCGGGGCGCCGGGTGCTCAGGTTCATATTCCCTACTGGCAAGCGACTCATTCGGCGCGCGAAGCCTGCGGCGGTAGCCGCCTCGGCGAAGCCCAATGCGACGTTCTAATCGAAAACGGCGTCCACTCGACCTACGCTGGTTGGAGCGCTAGAGACCTCCAGAAAGCGTACGACCTTCCCATCACAAAGGGGCGGGGTCAGAGCGTTTACATCGTCGACGCATACGACAATCCCGATGTAAAGGGCGATTTCGCAGCCTACCGCAAGGGCATGGGTCTGCCGGCCGGTACGCTCAATAAGTACAACCAAGACGGCCAAACGAGCAACTACCCACAGGGCAGTCCCAACTGGGGGGTGGAGATCGATCTCGACGTCGAGATGGCCTCAGCCGGCTGCCCCAAGTGCACGATCGATCTCGTCGAGGCCAACTCCAACCAGTGGAGCGACATCGGAGCGGCCGAGGAAGAGGCGGTGACCCTCGGCGGGACGATCGTCAGCAACAGCTACAGCGGTAGCGGCGCGAGCGAATCGGATTACGACACCAAAGGCGTGACATATCTTGCCAGCGCGGGCGACGATGGCGGCGGCGTCTACGAGCCGGCGGCATTCGACCGCGTCATCTCGGTCGGCGGCACGTTCCTAAACACCGATAGCAGCAGCAAGCGCGGCTATAGCGAGGTTGTCTGGCCCGACACCGGCGGCGGATGCTCGACCCAGCCCAAACCGAAGTGGCAGAAGGACCCTGACTGCAAATACCGCACGGCCAACGACATCGCGGCCGTTGCAGTGAACGTCGCCGAGTACGACAGCTACGACGAAGGCGGCTGGATCACAGTCGACGGAACCAGCATCTCCTCGCCGCTGGTCGCCGGCATGGTGGGCCTCGCAGGTAACTCCACCAAACAAGACGGTGGCAAGATGCTGTGGACGCTCTCCTTGGCCGAACAGAAGAAGTACCTCTATAGCGTCGGCGAAGGCGACGACGGCCAGTGCCACGACTATCTCTGCGGGTGCGGAACCAAGTGGTTAGGACGATACTGTGGTCCCGCCGGATGGGGATCGCCGCACGGAGTCCGTGCCCTCTGATCGGCGCCTTTTAATGGCTAACTAGGGCTTGCCTGCGGGCGCAAAGTTTAGCCGCTGGGTAAAAGACGAATATAGAACTGCTGGAGGCACGTATATGCGAGCGACCTGGAAACCGCACACAAAACACGGAGACCTTACGAAGCGATCCGATCTTCCCGATAGCGTATTTGCCTATCCCGAGAAGCGTAAAGAACCAATGACCGATGCATCTCACGTTCGCAATGCCATCGCGCGTTTCGATCAGGTTACGGGCGTCACGGCCGCCGAACGGGAGCTTGCGTTCGCAAACATAACAAAGGCCGCCAAACACTATAAGGTCGACATGTCCGAGTCGAAGCCGGAGGACCTGGGAACGCGGCCGAGCACCGGACGTACGGCTGCCGATCGCAAGAAGTCGGCGCGCAAAGCGGCGGCCACGCGTAAGCGCAAGAGCGCCGGCAGCGCAAAGACGACGGCTACGCGCAAGAAGGCGCGTAAGCGCTCGAGTTAGTTTAGTTCCAAACCTGGCGGCAGGCTTTGATGCCTGCCGCGATGCCGGCGGCGATCACGGGCGAGTTGTTGGGGGTTTGCGTTCCGGCTTCGTCCGCACTGTCGTCCCACGCGTACCACCCGATGTAGTCGGCGCCGAAGTCGCAGAAGGCTTTAACCTGCTCCAACATTTCTTCGCGAGTGAGTCCCGGCTGATAGTGGTGCTTGTCGTAGGGTCCGGACCACGCTTGGCCGATTCCGTACAGCGGGGTCTTGGCAATATTCCAGCCCTTCTTTTCAAGGCTGCGGCCCATAGCCGGCAGAAGCGCTTTCATCGTCCAGTCCAGCTTCTTGCCTAAGGATGGATGACGGCGCCCAAAGGGCGAGTAGTTGTACCATCCCACAATGTCGCAGCCGCCGTTGGAATAGTTGGCCGCGGTCCCCGGATCCCAGTTCACCTTTCCGGGTTTGGCCACGCCGGCGCCGAAGCCGCAGATCGCCGGCCTGCCGGGCGTTTTTGCGACGATCAGCGAGTGAATCTTTGCAAGCAGCGCGCGCGCGCTTCCCGGATCCCAGCCCGGCCAGTCGTCGAGCACCCAGTAGGCGACGACGTACTTGCGATCGGCGTCGCGCTCGAGCAGCGTCGTAACATCGCGTAAAACGACCGCTTCATTCTTGATGTGAGGGTCTTCGTCGGTGCGGCAATAGTAGTTGTGCGAGTAACTGCTGGGAGGCGGCTTGACCGTATGCGTTCGATGACACTCCCAGTAAAACAGGATTCCGGAGATGCCGGCGTCGACGACGTCGATCGAGCGGGCCCGAAGTGCCGCTTCCAGGGCGCTCTTGCGCGCCGGCGATCCGCCGTAGAGAATCGTCGTGCTGATGCCTTCGCTCGCGGCCTTCGCCGCGCGCTTAGGGGTGTCGACGCTGAAGCCGATGGTTGCGTGGTTTTGGAGACCGGGCATTGGCACGGCACCGGAAAGCACCGGCGGTACGGCGGGCGGTTGCGCCGCCGTACAGCCGGCAACTGCGAGCGTCGCAACGAGCGCCGCTAAGCGGCTGCGCACGTCACGGCTTACATTTTATGTACGAAGGTAGTCGTGTCTGGACCGATGCCGCTCACCTCGATTATCGAGTCGGTTTTGGCCATCGCGTAGTGGTGAAGACCGGCCGGAACCGAAACGACGTTGCCTGGACCCAGCGTCAACATCTTGCCGGCGTCGATCGCATCGCCGATCCCGAACATCATCACGCCGCTGATGACGGTAACGGTCTCGCGCATGGCGTGAAAGTGCGCGGGAACGCGCGTACCGGCTGGAACTTTCAAAAGATACGCGTAGTATCCGCCGGCCCCAGTCGGATTGCCGACGATCGGCGCCATCTGCGTCCCCTTCAAAGGGCTCGCTTGCCAGGTGGCAGCCTGCGAGTTAACGATGATCGGGGTGGAAGCGGCTAGCGAGGTCGCGCCGAGGGCGGCAAACGCCGCGGCCGTGAGTACCCATCTAGTAAGCATGCGAAGTACCTCCTGCCGGGGATTTTCGGCAACCGCTCCCCGGTTACTTGGCGTGCGGCGCCATAATCGCGGCCAGCATGTCGGGCATAGCCTCGATACGCTCGAGGTGCGGGTAACGGATGCCGTCGTGGTAGTCGAGCGACAACGTCTGGAACCACCCGTTTTGAGAGGTAATCAGGGAAATTGGAGTGCTGGAGTGCTGCGCCTTCTTGACGGCATACTCCAAGACGTCGGAGGAAAACTCTTGGTTATCGACCGCGAGAACGTGCATTCCGGGCGCAAGCCCGGCGCGCCACGCCGGCGAGCCGTAGCGCACGTCGCGCACGACGCCCCTGGCACTCAGGTTGGCACCGTAGGAATACCACCCGGCGATCCCGTGGTCGTCGGCTTCGTTGGCCATAATGAAGGTGTTGGGTTTTTCGCCGTACACGAGCCTCCAGCCGGCGCGTGCGAGTTCGTCGAAGGGCGGATGGACGCTCGTCCGATAGACGTACTCCTCAAAAAAGGCATGCCAGTCGAACGGCTCGACCTCATCGAGCAAGGCTTCGATCTCCGCGCGGGTATAGGTCTTCACGACCGGTCCGGTTAGCGCCGGCTCGGTATACCGATGCAAGAACGTATCCAGCGAGCGCGCGCCGTGCGAACGCTCGCGAATGATCGTGTCAACGTCCAACCACACCAGCTCGCCCTCGGTATAAAAGTCCCCCGCATTGCGCCGTATTGCGCCGTAATCGCCACGCGCTACAAAGTAATAGGGCGCGCCCGTCGTGAGATCGATGAGGGGCGTCGTCGCACGCCCGGTCTCGGTATCCATTTGGGAATAGACGGTCGCGAGATACTCGGGGAACTGCTTGGGCTCTCGAATGCCGGCGCGAAACGAAAGTAAGTCGCCCAAATATTGATTCATGCCCTCGTAGACCCAGAGCAGATCCGTCAATTGAGGGACTTGAAAGTTCGGCGTCGTCAGATCCGCCGGCCGGCGGTACTTGCCGTTCCAAGAGTGCGAAAACTCGTGGGTCACCAGATCGCCGTTTGCGAGCGACTCGTCGGGGTCGGTTAGAAAATTGTCAGATGCCCGATTGTCGCTGGATTGATGATGCTCGATGCCTTCGAAGCCGACCGCGTCGCTGAGCGTCAGCAACGCGTGATAGTCGACGAAATGGCGCGAACCGTATAAGGCGAAGGCCTCGTCGGGAACGCGCTGGTACGCCCGCAGCAAGCTCGCTGAAATATCGAGGTCCTGTGGACGATCGGCGAAGGCGTCGAGTTGGACGAATGCGGAGCCCGCTTGCCACAAATCCCATTTATGAACGTAGCGCCCCAGGTCTAGAGGCGAGTCGACGAGCATGTTGAGCGGCGTCACCGCGAAGTCGACGCGGTTGCCGCTTTGCGTCGCGCCGCGCAATGCCGTCGCGAAGTCCCAGCCGGGGGGCAGCACGATGCTGGGTTTGACGAAGTACCGGTGCGAGTCGACGCCGTCCTGGTAGAGCAGCGCTCGATTCCAGTTCACGATTGCAAGCGAGTGCGACGACATCACGTCGCGCGGAGCGTTCATCAATACGTAAAAGTCTGCCTCGACTGCAGCCTCGCCGGCTGGAACGTTGACGTGAAAGGCATAGAAGTCGTTCGGATCGCGGTGCCAGTCCAGCTCCGTTCCGCCGGCGGAGATGCGCAGGGCGGCGAGGTCGTTGAGCGGGCCCGTCGGGCCGTGCTCGCCGGGAATCCACTCGGGGTAGACGACCGTAAAGTTTCCGGTGGTCGACGGTATCCGTTCGCGGACCTCCATGATCCCGTCGGCCGCGCGCGAGGCGTCGAGAACGAGCGTTGCGGGCTCTTGCAGGGTGGCAAGCGACGCCTTCGCGACGAACTCGGCGGCAGAGCCGAGCGCCGTAGCGAGCAGCGTTAAGAGAATCATGGGAACGGCGGTGCGCAGCATCTCCGCCCGCTTCGCAGCGCCGATTATCCGGCCCCCCCGGGCGGCGGCAGGCAGGTCTGCCGATGGCGAACCACCAAGAGCCTATCGCTCTTTCTTCCTTCCTTATCGAACGGAGGTCGCTCTACCACGTGAAGATCGTGGTGACGATTAAACTCGTCCCGAATCCGAACGCTGAAAAGCGAATCGACCCGCAAACGAAGCGACTCGTACGCGCCGGTGTTGAAACCGTGCTCAATCCCTACGACGAGTATGCGCTCGAGGCGGCATTGCAGCTCAAAGAACGCGCCGGTGGCGACACCACCGTCACGATCTTTTCGATGGCGCCCGACTCGTTGAAGGAGGGCTTGCGTCGAGCGCTGGCAATGGGCGCCGACGACGCCGTCGTGCTCAGCGACGAAGCGCTCGAAGGCAGCGACGTTTCGGCGACGGCGTACGCCATGGCAGCGGCCTTACGGACGCTGAAGTTCGACCTGCTCGTCGTCGGCGGGCTTACGGACGACAGCAGCACCGGCGCCGTTCCCGGGGCGCTCGCCGAGCATCTTGGCCTACCCTGCATCACCAACGCGCGCAAGGTCGACATTAACGGTGACGCCATCGAAGTCGAGCGTGAAACCGATTCGGGCTATCAGACGGTTCGCGGTCCACTTCCGGCGCTGCTCACAACCGCGCTTACCTTCGGCGAGCCGCGCTATGCGTCGCTCAAAGGCATCATGGGCGCCAAGAAAAAGAGCATCGCCGCCATCTCGTTGCACGACCTCTCGCTCGACCGTCCCGTGGGCACGACCGGCTCGAAAACCGAACTGCGCAGTTTCGCGCCACCCCCCGTTCGCGGCAAAGGCGAGGTCGTCGAGGCCAGCGACGGTCTCGCCGGCGCGCAGGCAATCTTCAATTTTCTCGCTGAGAAGAGGCTCGTCTGAGCGTGCAAAACGTCATCGCTTACGCCGAACACCGCGGCGGCGAGACCCGCAAGGTTACCTTCGAGCTGGCCAGCGAGGCCGGCAAGATCGCCGCGGCCCTCGGAGGCAAGGCGCATGCCGTCGTCTTGGGACCCGGGTCGCAGCAGTTGGCCGAACAACTCAAGAGCTATCCGCTCGAAACGATCTTCCTCAACGAAGATCCCGACGTCGAGAACTTTCTGCTCGATCCGATCGTCGATTATCTCGAAGCGGCGGCTCGGATCGCCGGCCCTTCCTTGATCCTGATTCCAAATACGCTCTCGGGACGCGACGTCGCCGGGCGCCTGATGGTTCGTTTGGACGCCGGCATGGTGGCCGACGTCGTCGAGCTGAAGCCAGATCAAGGCGCCGTGGTCTGCACGTCGCCAAAGTTGGGCGGCGCGCTCATAACGCAGTGTGCCCTACGCCCGGCCGACTATGGCGTCGTGACCGTTCGGCCCAATGCTTTCGCCCTTGAGGCTGGAGGCGCGGGCGCACGCCTCGAGCCGCTTGCCAAGCCCGCGGGCAAGAGCTATCGCGCCGTTATCGAGCGCGACGTCGAGGAGGGCGCCGGCGAGCTTGCGCTCGAGGAAGCTCCCGTCGTCGTTGCCGGCGGGCGAGGGCTCGGCGGGCCGGAACCTTTCGAGACGTTGCTGAAACCTCTGGCACGGGCTTTGGGCGGCGCCGTCGGCGCGTCGCGGGCCGCCGCCGACGCCGGTTGGGTGCCTTATAATCTTCAGATCGGACAGACCGGAAAGACGGTAACGCCGACCCTCTACATCGCCGTGGGAATTTCCGGTGCGATTCAGCACAAAGTCGGCATGCGCGCCTCCGGAACGATCGTTGCGATCAATAAGGACGCGGCGTCGCCGATTGGCGAATTCTCCGATCTGCTGGTTGTGGGCGACGCGTTCCGCATCGTTCCCGAACTGACGAAACTTGTCGAAACCGCTAAAGGAAAGCTTTCTTGAAACGAATCTCACTGATCGCACTGATCGCACTGGCCTTCGGCCTCGGCATCGCTACGACGACGCCTTGCGCGCAAGCCGGGCTGTTCGGGGGAGGGAAATCCGGAACGCCGAGCCCGTCGCCCTCGCCCTCCGCGTTACCGACGGCAAGCCCCGAACCGCCGTCCGTTGCGATTCCGCGCTTGATGGCGAAGCTCAAAGCGAATCCAACCGACCAGGTTTCGATGGCGCAGCTTGCGGCCGAGTACCTGCAAGTGAGCCGCCCCGATATTGCGATCCAGTACACCCAGCATCTTCTGCAACTGGGAGATAAGACTGCGCAGGTGTACTACTATGACGCGCTCGCGCAAGAGCAGCTCGGCAACGGTGCGGCGGCTTTGAACGACCTCGAGGAAGCCTCCAACCTCGACCCAACGAATTTAAGCGTGCTCGCCTCCCTGGCGGACATCTACATCCGGGCGCAACGGCCGAACGACGCCGAGCGCGTTGCGCGACGGGCCGTCACGTTCAACAAGACCGATCCGGGGGCGCTGATGACGCTCGGAAGCGTCTACGCCGCGGAACAGCATTTCGACGATGCCCGCGCGCAGTTCGAGGCGGCGTTCGCGCTGAACCCCAAGGACCCCGCGCCGATCTTCCAAATCGCGACGACGTATGCGCAACAAGATAACATCCCGCTGGCGCTGCAGACGATCGCTCGGGCGCTGGCCATCGATCCCCGTAACATTCAAGCCCTCGTCTTTAAGGCGGATCTCTATGCGCGCGAGCACGACGACGCGCGTACGAGCGAAGCGTACGACGACGCGGTCGTCGCCGCCCCGACCGACGACGAAAAAGTCGCCATCATGATTCGTAAGGCGGCGTATTTCGTACAAGAGAAGAAAGACGCTCAAGGCGTCGCGATCTTTGTGCAGATGACGCAGACGTTTCCGAAGGTCGCCGCCGGCTTCGCCGCTTTCGGCGACTACTATGCCTCCGTCCGTCAGTTCGACCGGGCGATCGCGCAATGGCAAGCGGCGCTGGCGATCGATCCAAACCAAACGCTTGCGCTGCTGGGGCTGGGCGAGGTTGCGATGCAGAGCGGCCGGCTCAACGACAGCATTTCCTACCTGCGCCGCTACACCCAAGTCTCGCCCGATGCGCAGGGTTTTGCGATGCTCGGTCAGGCGTACTCGCGCGTTCGCGATTACTCCGGCGCGCGCGATGCCTGCGGAAGGAGCTTTGAGATTCAGCGCTCCCCGGCGACCTTGAGCTGCGTTGCCGGAGCCGACTTTGAGTTGCGGAACTATAAAGAAGCGGCGCAAATATTCGACGCCCTCAACAGCGGGGCGCACAACTTTCTCGATGCAAATCCGCCGTTGCTCTACATGGCCGCAAAAGCCTATGCGAGTTCGAACCAGTGCTCGAAAGCGGTCGCCGCGTACAAGCGGCTGCTGCCGATGATGAAGAAGGGTACGAAGGACTACACGACGGTACAAAAGGCCGCGGCGGATCCGTGTAAATCTCCGACGACTAAGAAGTCCGGCTGAAGTTCGTCGTCGATCCCCTTTACGGGGATCATCTCCGCAACGTCGTCCATCCGGAGCGGCCCGATCGCGTTGAAGCCGTCGCGCGGCGCCTTAAAGCCGACGGCGTCCTCGTCGACTGCCTAACCGCTCGCGACGCAAGCGACGACGAGATCCTCCGGGTCCACGCGCCGGAGTATCTGGAGCTCGTGCGACGCGAGACGGCAGGCGGGTTCGAAGCACGATATCTTTCGACCGGCGACACGCTCGTGGACCCGAGTTCGCTGTACGTCGCTCGCCGAGCGGCCGGCGGCGCAGTCGAGGCCATGTCAGCCAGCATTACGGGCAAAGAGGCGGTTTTTGCGCTGGTGCGGCCGCCCGGCCATCACGCCGAGCCCGATCGCGGCATGGGCTTCTGCCTCTTCAACAACGTCGCGATTGCGGCGCGCGCCTTTCAGGCCGGCTGGGGCGGGCGCGTTCTCGTCGTCGACTTCGACTACCATCACGGAAACGGCACGCAAGCAGTCGCAGGCGAGGGGCTCTCCTATGTTTCGACCCACGCCTATCCGGCATATCCGGGAACCGGTGCGAGCAGCTACCGGCGCTCCGGCGATTTGATCGTCAATGCTCCCTTGCCCGCCGCCGGAGTCTCGAGCGAAGCCTTCGTCGCCCTGTGGCAGTATCTGTTGCCTGAAGTGGCGCGCATCGCGCGCCCGGATTTGCTGATCGTCAGCGCCGGATTTGACTACGTTGCCGGCGACAGCGTAGGCGATCTCGGTGTCGACGTGGATGCGGCGGGACCGCTGGCGGCGGTGATTCGCGACGTTGCGGGCGAGCATTGCGGCGGAGCGGTCGCGTACGTTCTCGAGGGCGGCTACGGGATCGCGGCGCTGACTCGCTCGATCGCCGCTATTGCGGCCGTGAGCGACGGCGCGCAGCCAAAATCCGGAACGGCCGACCGCGGCGCGATTCCTTCGAATTTGCACGAAGCGCTGCGCGGCTTTCTGCGCGCTCAAGGAAGCTTCTGAAATACTGAGAAGAGCGCCCAAGCTGGGGCGCGTCCCTTGCCCCACGACTCGTTGCTTTGCAAGCGTGGAGGGTTTCAAAGATGCGATCGATGCGGCGGCTCACGACGGTACTGATGCTTTTCGCGACGTTCATCTGCCAAGGAACCTGGGCCTTGGCAGGCGTTACCGGTGGTCTCACCGGCGTCGTCGTCGATTCGGATAGCGGGGCACCGATCGCAGGGGCGATTGTGACGGCGACGAGTCCCTCACAAGTCGCTACGGTAACGACCGACGCGTCCGGGCATTTCGGCTTTCTCACGCTGGCGCCCGACACGTATACCATCACCGCCCAAAAGAGCGACTACGACTCGCACAGCCTACCGGGCCAAGTCGTCTTTGCCGATACCGTGCAGACGGTCTCGGTGCGCCTGACCAAACTGCTCAAAACGATTGCCCGCGTGACGTCCGCCGCGGCCGGCTCGCTGGTGAAATCAGGCACGACCGCGGATATTTATTCCATCAACGCGGCCACGCAGCGAGCCACCTCGGCGCTCGGCGGCGGCGGAAACCTCAACTCGGCCTACTCGGCGATCTCAACGGTTCCCGGCGCGTACGTGGTGCCCAATCAAAGCGGCTACTACGACACGGTCCACATTCGCGGCGGCGACTTCGACCAGGTCGGCTATGAGTTCGACGGCGTCCCCGTCAACCGGTCGTTCGACAACTACCCGTCGGGCGCGGCGTCGTCGCTCGGCAACGCCGAAGTTCAAGTCTATACCGGCGCGAATCCGGCCAACTCCGAAGGGCAAGGCCTCGCCGGTTACATCAATCAGGTCATTCGGACGGGAACGTTTCCCGGCTTTGCCGACGGCCAGCTCGGCATCGGCACCCCGACCTACTATCATCGCGCGATGGTCGAAGTGGGCGGCGCCACGCCGGATCGGAACTTGTCGTATTACTTCGGCATCGCGGGATACAATCAAGGATTCCGCTACGTCAACGGCGATAACGGCGCCAACTACGATTCGTGGCTTGGCGCACCGCTCGCGCCGCTCACCACGTCACAGAGTCCGCTCTATGCCGAAGGGGGCTATTACTTGGGTCCCTTCAACTGGATGAACTTTGCGCAGATCGCCTCGCGCGACGTCGTTGCCAACATTCACATCGGCATACCGCATCACAACGATGCCGGCCGTGACGACGTGCAGGTGCTCTGGGACAGTTCGTACCTCGACAACACGTTTTACAGCTCGAATAACGACATCGCCTCGCCGCAATGCTCGCCGGAACTCACCGGAGCGCAGTGCTGGGGCACGATCAATCCGCTCGCGACGCTCGGTCTGGCGCCGAAACTGCCGGTCGGTTCGACGACGCCTTACATCGACGGACTTTCGTGGAACTGCCAGAGCGACGTCGGCGGGACGTTCACCCAATCTGCGCTCCTGAGCATCGGCCCGAGCTGCACGTCGCGATACTTTTATCCGTTCAGCTCGCAAAACCGGCCCTGGTCCGATTTTGCGACCGGCAGCTCCTACGGCTTCGTTCCGGACGCCCAGCGCGACTCTTCGCAGAACCAGCAAGAGATCGTGAAGATTCAATACACGAAGAACTTCGGGTCGACGGCCTTCTTCCGAATCTACGGCTACACGTACTACAGCACGTGGGACCTCGTCGGAGCGCAGTGTGCCGCTTTTCTCTACGCGTGCCCGACCGCGCCCGACTACGAGCTCAGCTCGCATACCCGCGGCTTGAGCGCGCAGTTCCAGGATCAGATCGATTCCGAGAACCTCGTGAGCCTGCAAGGATCGTACGTTACGGCGAGTACTATCCGCGACAACAACACCCAAATGTATAACAACTTTGCCGCCTTTGGCGGCCCGCTTCGCACCAATGCGGCGGTCGTCGTCAACGCCGCCGATCCGTATGGCGGCTTCTGCTATGGCGGTAGTTCCAAGAACCCGGTAAGCTGCGATCCCAATCTTGGCCTCGCCCAGGTCGCGACGTGGGATCAACTGTACGAACCCAACGCAGCCGGAGGCAGTGGGCCGCCCGGTGCTCTTCCCGGTCAGTGCGTCGATCCGCACGTACCCGGAAAGACCACCTGCACCTATCTGTTGGCCGAGAACGGACTCTATGCGACGTACAACAACGTGCAGCCGAAGTTTGGCTCCGGCTCGTTGACCGACCAGTTCCGTCCCAACGATAAGATACTGCTCAACCTCGGCGTTCGGCTCGACAGCTTCACCTTCGACGGCCTCAACGGCGACATCGACGGCAACGGCGGCGTCGCCCGACAGTTTTGGTACAACGCCTACAACCTGGACACATGCGTGAATAACCTGACCGGCGTGCCGATCGACAAATCTTTGATCGGTAAGGGCATCGCGGTGACGGCGCCGTGCCCTTCGGGCTATCATGGCGCGGCGCTTCAGAACCAGGCCTACCAGAGCTTCACGTTCAACGAGTGGCAGCCGCGGTTCAGCGGAACGTACTCGGTGAGCCCGGATACCGTGATTCGCGCTTCGATGGGGCGCTATACTGAGGCGCCCAACACCGCGTACGAAATCTACAACACGCTGGAAACCGATCTGCCCTTCGCCCTATTGGGCCCCAACCTCTATCCGTACGGCCGCACCTCGCCGGGTCTCCCGGTTCAGCCGCCGACTTCGCTGAACTACGACATCTCGCTGGAACAGCACCTCAAAGGAACCGATTGGTCCTTCAAGCTCACGCCGTTCTTGCGCCAGACGCAGAACCAGGTTCAAAACTTCTACCTGAATCAGGCGACCGGCTTCATCTCCGGTCTGAACGTCGGCAGCCAGCGCAGCGAGGGCATCGAGTTCCAAACGCAAAAGGGCGATTTCTCGCGGAACGGCATCTCCGGCTTGCTCTCGTTCGCCTACACCAACTCGTATACGAAATACGGAGTCCTGTCGAACGGAACCACGATTATCTCGCCGATCAACGCAACGATCTCTAACTATAACGCCTACACCAGAGCGTGCGCCAAAGGCGGATCGTTCTTCGGAGGTTCGGAGTACGGAATTCCACTCTGCGGAACCAACAGCGGCGGCGTCGCGGCGAAGTGTTATAAGAAGGGCTCGCCGGTGCCGTGCAGCACGGCGGGAGCGGTGCTCAATCCGTACTGGGATGCGCCCGCCCAGAGCTTTATCGATCCAACCCAGAACTTCGCACCATACGATATCTTTCCGGCCGGCATCGGATCGTCGGCGAATGCCTTCAACTCTCCGTATGTCGCCTCGATGGTCCTCAACTACAGGTACAACAAGCTCGCTTTGACGCCGTCGTTTCAGTTCCAGGGCGGCGGCAAGTACGGCGCTCCGGAAACTACCCCTGGGATCGACCCGGCCAACCCGGCATGCCGGCCGCTGGTGGGTTCGCAACGTTATGATGCCTCGCAGTGTCCCGCGGCCCTGGTGATTCCCGATCCGTTTACCGGCGTCTTCGACGACCTCGGGGCCTTTACGGAGCCCAACGAATTCATGGTGAACTTCCAAGCCTCGTACGACGTCTCACCGCGCATCAGCCTTACGGCGGTGCTTGCCAATATCGTCAACACCTGCTGGGGTGGAAGCAAGGAGGCTTGGACCTCTACGGATTCAAACGTCTGCACCTATACCACCGTCGGCGGCGGCCTGATTCCGCCGGTGGGCAACGCGTATAATCCGCCGGGAAGCACCTCGAAGAAGAACGGCCACAATGCGGCGACGATCGTTCAGCAGTTCCTGCAGTATCCGTACGAAGCAGCCCTGGGGCCGTACCTGGTGTCGGGTCTCAACAACTCGATCAAGTCACCCTTCCAAGCCTACTTCATGGCAAATATAAAGCTTTGATTGGCTAGGGTGTGATCGCGGTGGCGAGGTGTTGGAGCTCGGCTTTGCCGAGCTCCCCGACGAGCGTGTAGTAGAGGGTTCCGTCGTTCCAGGTTAGCAGCGCGACGGTCCCGTCTGCGGCGTATTCCGCGGGGCGGCCGCCGACGCGCAGTGTGTCGGGATGAAGCGGAGCCATGTTGGGAGTTACCGCGGTTGCGGTTTCGAAGAGCGATACGCTCCGGATGCCGTCCGAATACAGAAGCTGAACGGTTCGGATACCGCGCAGCTCGACGAGATCGCCGTCGAGGGGCGCGAAACCATCGGGCATCACCGGTTTTCGTGCGGCGAAACCGGCGTCGCCAACGACGCGATCCGGATCGTTGGAAGACCCCTTCACGCGCTGCGACTGCACGACGGCGTACCCCTTCGGAAGGGCGAAGGCGCTTAGCGAAACCGGCCCGTAGCGAACCTGGTCGAGCCGCGTCTCGCTGATCATTACGCCGCCCGGAGCAAACTCTTGTTTGTCGAGCACAATCTTTGTCTCGCGATCGACCCGGACGAACATCGTCGGGCGATTGGTGTGCTTGTTGATCAAAAGCGCGTCGATCGTCGGGCGGCCCCCGAACGTCCCGTTGCCGCGCCAAGCGGCCCGATAGTTTGCGCGAATCAACGCCTCACGGTCGGGCAGAGCGGAGCCGGAAGTAAGCGCGGGATCGCTTTGCGTCGCGATGATACGGCGGCTCTTGGCATCGATCGAGAACTCCAGGTTTCCCTTGACGATCTCGGAGTCGCCGAAGAACCGCGGCGGCGCGCTGTACGTGCGTCGCGTCAGATCGGGTGCGCGATGCTCGATGCGGTAAACCGACGCCACGGCGGCGCGGCCTTCCTTTCGGACGATTTCCACGACGCCGCTGTACGAAACGGTGGCGGGTGCCGCGAGAACTTGCGCAAGCAGTTGCAGGTCGGCGTCGCTCCGAGAGCCGGCATTCGCCGGCCCGAGGCCGCAGGCGAGCAGCGCCAGCGCGGCGAGGTTAGCGCGTCGCAGCATCGTTGGCCAACGTTTGCGGTATCGGGTCGTCTTCGGAAAGCGGCGTCGCGGCATCGAGCGTCGCGTGATTCTCGACGTAGTAGCCGGCGTCGATGGTCGCGGCGTGCGCCGGACCGTGAGCGACCTTAATGCTGAAGAAGAGGAATGCAGCGATGGCAATCGCCACCGGCACGGCAATCGCCGGACGAAGCGCGGCACTGAGACGCTCCCAAACCGACGGCGGGTGACTTCGCGCCTTTTCCCAGATTCCGGCAACGACGCCGGGCGGTAACTCACGTTCCTGAGCTCGCGCGTGGGCGCGCAAGAGCTGGGTGAGCGAGATCTCCGCATCGCGGGCATCGGCACATTCGGGGCAGCCGGCGATATGCGCCGCAATGGCGGCGCTACGAGCTGCCGGCAACTCTCCGTGCAGATAATCGACGAGTTCGTCGGGCGTCGGATGTATTTCACTCATGATGGCGATTTCATATAACGATTGAGAAGCTCACGTAGCTGTCCACGAGCGCGGTGCAGGCGCGAGCGCACCGTGCCGACGGTGCAGCCGACGATCTCCGCAATCTCTTGGTAGCTGTACCCTTCAACGTCGGCGAGCAGCACGATTTGGCGCTGTTCGGTTGCCAAGTCGGCCAGTGCCTTTGACACGGGTTCGCTAAGCTGACTTTCGACGTATTCCTCGATTGGCTCGACTGCGAGGGGGCGTCCGCCACCGTATTCTTGGAGCTCATGATCTTCCGGAATCTCCTCTTGATAACGTCCCTTACGGCGGCGAAGTTCGTCGCGATGAAGATTCGTGACGATTCGATAGATCCAGGAGAGAAAAGACGTCCCGGGTTTAAAGCTGCGCCAGGCGCGATATACGCGAATGAAGGCTTCTTGGGTAAGGTCGCGGGCATCCGCCTCATTCTGGGTCAGACGGTAGGCGTAGTTGTAGGTCGCCTTGCCGTATTCGTTGATGGCACTCTCCAAGAAAGCCGTCTGTTCCATCGAGCGGCTACGCTTCCGTGCTCCGCTCGCAAGCTCCGCTTAGCTTCTCGACGCCCAGAGCACGCGCGCGACCGCCCACATGCCCAGTGCCGCGAGGACGGTCAGGAACGTGAAAAGCGAGAGCTCCAGCAGCGCGATCCCAGCGAATTGGCTGCCGCCGCAAATCGCCACCGCGTCGGCGACCAGCGCGAGTTTGAATCGTTCGAATGGATTGCCGGCCAGCCCGGAAACGCTACGGGCTGTGGCGAGGACCTCGGCGGGATCCCAACCGCCGGTTTGCACGATCGAGGCGACGCGACCCGTCGGCGCGACGATGAAGAGTTTGTCGTTGTGAAGAAAGTTATCGGTGCTCACGCGCATCGAACTGATGCGAAACTCGTCGAGCAGATGCTTGACGCTCGAACCGGTGCCGGTAAGCAGCGTCCAACTTCCCTTTCTGGCGCCGTAGGAGGAGCCGTAATCGCGCAACACTGCCGGAGAATCGTACGGCGGGTCGAGCGTGATCTCTGCCAGGGCAAAGCGTTTTGGATCGAGCCGGCTCTGCAGGTACGCGAACTTGGCGCTGATCGCGGGGCAGAGGTCGCGATCGGGACATCGCGTGAAGACGAACGAGAGCAGCAGCGTTTTTCCGGCGAACGCGCGATCGAGCCCGACCGGATCACCGTCTTGATCGACCAGCTTTGCCGCCGGCAACGCGCTTCCAATTTCGATCGGGACGACGCGCCCGGGATCGGGAAGGCCCGGCGCAAAAACCGCCGCCGGCACCGGATCGAGCAGCGTCGGCGGTGTGGTCGAGGGATCGAGAAGCGCATCGACGCTCGTGCCGCTGCGCAGGCTCGACGGCTGGGCAAAGGCGTAGCGCCGTATTTGCGCCGGCATCATCTTGGGTACCAGCTCGGTGCGAACGATCGCAGCGCGATCGCCGAGCGTATCGAGCACGACGCCATGGATTGGGATGAGCGCGAGCAATGCCGCAAGCAGCATACCGCTATTGTACATCGGGGAGCCTGTCGGGTTATGGCGCCTTTCCGTCTTCGTGCCGTCTTTTGTCCGAATACTTCGTTGCTCTTCGGTCACGAAGCGACGGCTTCGCTCCCTGATCGCGCCTCGTCTTCGGACAAAACTCGGCGACGAATCCGAAAAGGGCCATAGCCCGCCAGGCTCCCGGCCGGACAGGGGTTCGCCGAGATTGAGCACAACGAAGGGACCGGTGAATGCCGCCGTTCTGGTCCTTCGAATCCTGTTGGGTGGCGTGCTCTTGGCTGCCGGGGGGCTCAAAGTAGGCCACGCGTCGAGCCTTGCCGCGAGCATTGCGGATTTTCGCCTGCTTCCGGCGGCCGTCATCGGCCCGCTCGCGCTGGCGCTGCCATACCTCGAGTTACTGCTGGGAGCCTACTTGATCGCCGGTCTCTTTACTCGAATCGCCGCCGCGCTCGCAGCCTTCGAGTTCTTGATTTACGCGGTGGCGATTGCCTCGGCCGTGATGCGCCGAATCCCGGCCGGCTGCGGATGCTTCGGCCCGAAGGACACCGCATTGGCCGATTGGCCGCACGTCGCGTTCGATCTGGCCCTGGCCGCGGCGAGCGGCGTAGTCGCGTTCGCCGCGCCGGGCGCGCTGGCGGTCGACAGGGTGCTTCGCCGCGTATGAATCGGCGAGCGCTTGCAGCTCTCACGACCGTTGTGGTCGCTGCCATCGTCGTGGTGGCCGTCGTCGTGTATTTCAGAGGCCCAACCCGCGGGTCGGTGCAGGTTGCCTCGCAGCCGCCGGTCGTCGGCAAGGCGCAGGAAGGCAAGACCGCGCCGCAGTTCGCCGTTGCAACGACGGCGGGCTACTTCGATCTGAGCAAAACGCGCAAGCCGGTCTTCGTGGAAGTCTTTGCAACGTGGTGCCCGCACTGTCAGCGAGAGACGGCAATCATCGACAGGCTCTATGCCAAATACCGGAACCGCGTGGAGTTCGTCGCCGTCTCGGGGAGCGATACCGCGATGGACGGCACCTCGACCTCCTCGGAACTCGACGTTCTCGATTGGATTCGCCACTTCAACGTGAAGTATCCCGTGGCTTACGACCCGACTCTCAACGTGGCGAATCTCTATCTGCAGGGCGGTTTTCCGACCATCGCCATCATCGGCACCGATAAGAAGATCCGATATCTCGATGACGGCGAAATTGCCTACGGCGAGTTAGACTCCGCGCTAAGATCGGTGCTTCGCTAGGTGCCTGGCGGGAACGTATAGTTCGGCGGCGGGACGAGCGGCGCTCCGATCTCGAGCACGATCTGCTGATGCGCTCCCATCGGAATCTTCGTTAGGTCGCCGTCGTACTTCAAGCCGTTGACGTAGGCGGTAACGGTGCCTTTGAATCCGGCAACGTCGTCGGGCTGCAGCGGTTGCCCCCAGATATCGAACAGCATGCCAAGCGTGTACGGGCCGCCTTGCGGGGGCGAGATATCCGGCGCCTCGATATGAATCACACCGCTAGGATCGTGGGTGTGAATCCAGTAGAGGCACGAGCCGGCCGGATTGGGCGCGAATCCAAGGAATTGCGGCACCTGGATTTGTTTGCCGTTATAAAAGATCGCGAGGTGTGTGTGCACGTGCAGCGTGGAGAATTCCATGGCACCGCAGCCGACGCCGTCTACGGTTTGTCCGTGCCCGCCCTGCGGCGTATCGGGATATTTTTCTTTAAAGTATTTTGATCCGAGCGCTTGGCCGGCGGCGAGCGCTATCGGCTTCTGGCTTGCGTTGGGGCCGGGCGTCGGCGTCGCGTTGGCTTGTTGAATGATACGATTCTGCCACCAGTTATAGCCCGCGAAAGCAAGGATGATCGCTACGAACGCAATCCCGACGCCGATATAGATCGGGCGCATTGGATCGCGTCGCGGCGGAGGGGCGGAGCTGCTGCGTCCTTGACGCCGGCGCTCGGCACGACTGGGCTGTGGCATATTGTCCCTTCTACGACGGAGCCTTGAGCGGTGCGGCGATCGGAGCATCGGAAAGCTCGAGCGTCCGCTGTGGAACCAAATAGTTCGTAACGTAATCGGTGACGGCATCGGCAAGTGGCGTACTCGGCACGTCGTAGCCCGTCGCGCGGAGGCGTTCGATGCGGGCGCACGTATAATACTGGTACTTGCCGCGCAGCTGGCTCGGCATCTCGACGAACTCGATGCGCTCGGGCAGCTCGAGAGCGTGGAAGATCGGGCGCACGAGCTCCAGCCAGGTTTGCGCGGAACCCGAGCCGACGTTGTAGAGGCCGACGGCATCGGACTCGGCCAAGTGCAGCGTCATCGCGACGGCGTCCTTGACGTAAATGAAATCGCGCCGTTGCTCGCCGTCACGGTACTCCGGCCGATAACTCTTAAAAAGCCGGACGCTGCCGACCTCGCGGATCTGCTCGTACGCTTTGTGGACGATGCTGCGCATGTCACCCTTATGATCCTCGTTTGGCCCGAAGACGTTGAAGTACTTCAGCCCGCAGATGCGCTCGGACAACCCCGTTCTGCTCGCGTAGAGATCGAAAAGGTGCTTCGAGTAACCGTACGCATTGAGCGGTCGCAGCGCGTGCAGGTCGCATTCATCGGAAAGTTCGGCTTCGAGGCCGCCGTAGGTGGCCGCCGACGACGCGTAGACGAACCGTGCCTGGTGCTCGACGGCCCAATGCGCCAAGTTCTTGGTGTATTCGTAGTTGTTGCGCAGGAGATATCCGGTATCGCGCTCCGTCGTCGCGGAGCACGCGCCGAGGTGAACGATCGTCGAGATCTTGCCGAGCGAGCGGTCCTGGGCCGCCCGGGCGGCGAAATCGTCGGCGTCGAGGCAATCGGCGAAGCGCAAAGGGACCAGGTGCCGCCACTTCTCCGAGGAGTCCAAGCGATCGACGACCAGGATATCCTCCAGGCCGCGCCGGTTGAGGGCCCAAATGACGGCGCTCCCGATGAGGCCTGCGCCGCCGGTAACGACGATTCTTCCGTGATTGAGGTCGTGCATCGCTGTGAGGGCCCATAATCCCCCAGGCTTTGCGCCGAGTCCTTCGTCAGGGCCGGAACCTGACGCCCATATCGAGCTCGCGGGCCGCCCCAAAATGATTCCCTTGGGCGTTGAGAAGCGTTACGTAATAGCGATCGTTGAGCAGATTCTGGATATCTAGCGTGAGTGCGGTTTTCGGCGAGAGCGCGATCCCGTCTTCTACGTTGAAAATCGTGTGCGGTGTCTGCTTGCAGTATCCCGGCGTACCGAATGGACAGAAAGCCGACGAAAGGCCGCTGCCGTAGTAAGCGTCGGCCGAAAACCACCCGCCGCGGCGGTCGTTGAGCAAAATGCCGCTCGTAACCGTGTAGCGCTGCTCGTGGTCGGCGGGGGTAAAGCCGGTTGGCGATCCAAAACATGGGGCGAGCAACTGCGTTTCACAGCCTTCGTTGAGCGAAACGACATGAGCAAGCGAAAAGTAGGCACGGCTGTTTAGCGACAGCGGTTGGACGTAGTTGAGCGCCTCCTGCGACAACCGGCCCAGCACGTAGTTGATGTCCTGGTGCAGCAGCGTCACGCCGACTTGGGTGTCGTCGATTAGATCGTTGGCGTTTTTCTGCCAGACCCGAAAGCCGAGGTCGCCGGACCCGACCGGGATATGCCCGCCGAGCTCGAGCTGCGTATCGCGTTCGGGTTTGAGGTCGAACTGGGCTACGGTCCGCTGCAACGGCTGGTTGAGCACGTAGGCGGCTTCCGGGCTCACGTTTTCAAATGAAAACGGTTCGAAGAATCGCCCGACGTATCCGTAGACGCTGGCCCGCTTTCCGAAGAAGCGCGTCAGTTTGAAGCGAGGGCTGAACGCGCCGAAGCCTTCTCCGAAAGCGGCCGACTTGATGGTAAAGAAATCGTAGCGGAGGCCGTAGTCGGCCTGCCAGAGACTGCTCATTCGCCAACTATCCTGAATGTACGACTGATACGTGTTCCCGAGATTCGGCGAGTCGTCGACTACCGTATAAGGTGCGTTGGGGGTGCCTGGAGTTTCGATCGGTGAGAGATAGTTATTGGGCTGAAGCGTGAACGAGTAGTATTTCAAGACGCGGCTCAGGTCGTAGGAGACGCCGGCGCCAATCGTATGGCTGCCGAAACTCTGCGTGTAATCGCCTTGCATGATGTAATCGAGCTCGGTGCGGTGATCGGCAAGCGATAAGCCGCACATCGTCCCGAATCCCAGTGGGTTCATTGGTGCGACGACGAAAGCATTGGCGCAGTCCGTCGACGTACCGCCGTTGCCGAAGGGAGGCGGCGTCCGATTGAGGGACTCGCCGTAGATCCAATCGTTGTACGGATCGCCAAAGTCCGCAATCCTCGACGCGTTATATGCCGGACCCCAGGTGATCGAACCCGTATTGCCGATCGCGTGCTGGAACTGGACCGATAGGAAGGTATCGGCTTGTGTCTCGTTATCGTCGGTACTGCCAGGTGCCCCGTAGGCGATGTCGTTGGGAATCTGAAACGTGTCGTGGCTATTGAAGAAGGTAATGTTTGTGAAGTTGTTGCCGCCGGCGGGGAGCGTGAAGCGAGCGAACTGTCCGACCGAACTTGCATCGTTATGCGGAGAGTTGAAGTCCGGGGGATCGAGGCCGCGCGTGGTCGTGAGGCCGCTCAACGCGACGTCGTAACCGCCGCCGCCGGCGATCGGCGCATGATACCCGATGGTCGACTGGGCGTCGGTGTACGAACCGTAGGACGCATATCCGTCGAAGCCGGGCGGTCCCGTGCCCGCCCGGGTCGACATATTGAAAACCGAGCCGAACTTCAGCCCGTATTGGGCCGGGTACGCGCCCTCGATGAGGTCCACGAAGGAGAGATCGTTGAGATTGATCTCGCTGCCGATATCCCGGTTCAACTCCTGCGGCAACGGCACACCGTCGAGCATATAGTTGATGACGCCGTGGTCGCCGTTGATGTGCACGACCCCGTTGGCGCCTTGAGCTGCGCCCGGCATCTGGGTCTCCATCTGAGTAAAGCTGTTATCGAACGGAAGCCGGGTCAGGGCCGTGCTGTTGAGGACTACGTCGCTGCCGCTCCCGTGAGTCGTTAGCGATTGCGATTGACTGACGACGGTATGCGCGATCTCCGTAAGCTTCTTAAGGGCGATGGATAGAGCCGCGCCGCCGCTTCCAAGATCGACGCGCACGAGACCGCGCAGGTCGGCGTCCCGCGCTTCGACGTCATAGCTGCCCAACGCGAGGGGCGGAAACGAGAAGTGTCCCCTGGCATCGGTGGTCGTCTTGGCGGTCAGATTATTTCCCGACGCCGTTACCGTAACATGCGCGGCCGGGACGCCGTTGTTCGTCACCGTTCCGCTGAGAAAAGCGCTCGCGCTGACGGCGTACGCCGGCGCAGCGCAGAGGAGAAGCAGCGCGACGGCAATCGACAGAGCGCCGCCATAACGCGGCCAAATTCCATGCATCGTAAGTGATCCTTAGTCTACTATTGATAATAGAATATCATTATCAAATAGTCAAGCCGGCCTTCCTGCAGGCTTCCGCCAGGGGGCCGGGTGAAGAGAGCCGCTAGGACGGAAATGGCGACGCAATCCAGTCGGAAGACCAAGCAGCGGGATGCGCTCGTGAGCGTGTTCGAACGCGCCGAGCGGCCGCTGAGCGTTGGCGAGTTGCTCGCCGCGGCTTCGAAGCGAATCGGCGGTCTAGGGGTCGCGACCGTCTATCGGGCCGTAGGCGCGCTCCTGGAAGAGGGCTGGATTGAAGCCGTGGAGATTCCCGGCGAGCCCACCCGCTACGAGCGCTCCGACAAGGGCCACCACCATCACTTCCAGTGTGAAAAGTGCGACCGCGTTTTCGACATCGCCGGCTGCCTCGAAAACCTGCGCAAGCTGGTTCCTCCAAAGTTTCGCATCAAGGATCACTCCGTAATGCTCTACGGCCTCTGCGCAACATGCTCACGCTAGGCAGCGCGTGATGTAGTTCAGGGCGAGGCAGGCATGGTGCCGAGAAGACGCTGGTCGCTGCGCCTCCGGCTCCGCTCCTGCTGCGCTGCCTCGTCGCTCCGGCATCCATGCCGGAGCCTGTCCTGAGCGTAGTCGAAGGGCTCCTCGGTCAGAGCCTTCTCGGCACCATGCCGGCCTCGCCCTGAACTACATCGCACAGCCCCTCCCTAGAATGGTGCGGAGAGACGCAGCAAAAAGCTGGTTCCGTTTGCGATCTGCGTCGTGTTGAAGCCGTTGGCGACCTTGATCGGATACTGGTGATTCAGCAGGTTGAGCACTTGCAGCGAGAGTCCCAAGCCCTGATCCTTACCGGCCTGCCCGGCCGTTAGCTCGCGGCCGAGCGAGAAATCGAAGGTCGTGTGCGCCGGAAGCGTACCCTTCAAGCTCACGTTGGCATCTTGGAACTGGACCGGAAAGCCGCTGCCGTAGTTGGTCTGCAGCGTCGAGTACCAGAGCTTCTCACCGCCGCCGAACCGGTGCGTATATGCCGCGGTGGCATCCACCGTCTGACTGTGATCTTCGAGCGAAAGCTGCGCGACGCAGGGCACGCCCGGAAGATTCGTGTTCGGCGGGAAGAGGAACTCCGAACCGGAGACACAGGCGGCGTATGAACCCGAGACCGTGCCGCTCAGGAACCATTGGTCGCCGCTGGGCTCCTGGTTTTGCAGCCGAATCTCGGCACCGTGGTCGATGCCGATGGCATTGTTATAGACGGCGAAGATCGGCGTGTTGAAGAGCTGCGTAGTGTCCAGCACGTTGACGACGCTCTTCTCGAAGATATTGAGCGAACCGCTGAAGTGCGGATTGAACGCGTGCACGACCCCGATTTCGTAGTACGAATCGCTCTCGGGCTTCAGGTCGTAGACCGGGTTGGTCGTCGAACAGGCTTGCTGAGCGGAAAGCAAGACGCAAGCTTGACGAACGTCCTCGAGCAGCGGTGCGGCGTAGAACTTTCCGTAGTAGACGTGCGCCACGTTTTTGCCGCCGTCCCAGATGTTGACGCCGATGCGCGGGCTGAGCTGCCAGCCGCCGACGTAGCCCGTGGAATGGTCGTATCGCAGGCCGTAGCTCCACACGACCGCCGGCGTCATCTGCCATTTGTCCTCGCCGTAAATGCCGATATTCGAGCCGGCCTGTCCTTGCGGGGTGGTGAAAGCCGGATAGAAGGACTTGGCGACCGTACCGCTGGCGGCACAATCCACGTAATAACAGGCGAACTCTTGTGAGGCGGTGGCGCTCTCGCGATCGAGATCGACGCCGATCTTCCACGCGTGGCTTTTCGTCGCGCGAAAGTCGGAGGCACGTACGCCGACGTAGCTGGCAAAGGAGCCTTGGTCCAGCCCAACGAGATTGACGGTCTTCGCGCAGGTTGGCGGACAGATGCTAAAGTCCGGCTCGACCGCAAGTACGTCGAGAGGAAGGTCGCCGAGGTAATCGATGCTGGTCGATCGCCACCACGGAATGACCTGGAAGATGCCGTTACCATCCCGGGAGACTTGCGTCCAGTTGAGATTGGAGAAGCGATCGTACTCGAGCTGCGTGTCGAGCGTTCCGGGCGCGCTCACCACGGGGTCGAGCGGGTTGTTTGGGTCGGTGTTGATCGGAATCTGGAACTGCGAAAACTGGTTCGAATAGTCGAACGCCAGCGTGTCGCGCGGTGCAAGCTGCGTGATGAAGCGAAAGAACTGGTCGCTGCTCGAGCTGGCGTCGTTGATTGGGGTGTACGTCGGTGCGTCCAAGCCACGGCCGGTCGACTCGACGTTTCCGCTCAGAAAGAACTCGCTGGATCCGGAGCGCGACTCTAAGTCCAGCGTTCCCAGGCCTTGTGCCTGGTTTCCGAAGCCGCCCGTGATCGTTCCGAAGGTTCCTTCGGGAATGTCGCTTGGACGGTTGCTGATGATATTGACGACGCCTCCCATGCGCTCGCCCCCATATTCCGCGGGAATCGCGCCGGTCAGCACTTCGATCGAATTGATCACCTTCGGATCGATGATCTCGGCGAAGTTCGACGTTGTGGCCAGCGGCAGCGGCGCGCCGTCGATGTTGTAGCTCACGCCGTGAAAGCCGTTGATCACCGGTTCGTTGTAAGAGAACTGAACGACTCCCGGCAGCGTTTCGAGCAGCCGGTCGAGACTGTTGCTGACCGGCGACGTTTGAATCGAAGCCCGAGTGAGCTGGTTGACCGAAGGCGGGTTGGCTTCGGCGCCGGCATGCGCCGTCACCGTCGTCTGTGCGATCTCTCTAAGCTGCGTCGAAAGCTCGACGTCGACCGTCGCCACTTGACCGCTTGCAACGTTGACGAGCACCTGAACCTCGTGCGCGCCCTTCGCATCGGCGATCAGACGGTACGAGCCGAAGGGCACTTGGGGAAAGACGTAGTCGCCTTTGGCGTCGGCGGTCGTTTGAAAGCGCGAGCCTTCACCTTGGAGCACCACCTTTGCAGCGGGAGCCGGCTTGCCGTCAACCGTGATCGTGCCGCGGACGAGTCCGGTGGTCGCTCCTAATGCCGGGGCCAAGCAACTCAAAGCCAATAAAACGGCGACAGGCGCCGTGCGAAACCGAGACATGGTTCTTCTCCGATCTTAGATGTGGAAGAAAAAAGGATCGACGCGCGCGGTTACGCGCAGGAATCGAACCCGATCGGAGGTGGACGCGCGAAGCGTCGCCGCGTCCAGAGTATGCGGCGAGTTGGGCGAGGAGATTGTAAACGCCGAAACCAAGCCGGCGTTCTGGGCGAAAACGAAAGACGCCATATGGCAATGACGGCGCCGGCCAAGACGGCAACGACGGTGCGGCCGAGCAATTGGACCAGCCACGCCGCCGCCGCCAATGACAGCGGCACGACGAGCAGCGATGCGGCGGCGTGATGCGGCTCGAGGCATTCGGCCGCGGTGTACCAGGCGCCGGCCGCGATGCAGAGCGATCCATAGCCAGGAAGACGCTCCATGAGCCGAGTTGCCAGAACGCTGCCGTTGACGGCCGCATTGGCGCCGCTAGCGGCCAGCAAGCCGATGAAGACGAGGAGGCCGAGACCGCCCGCCAGCGCCGCTTGTAGGAGCAGCGCGTGGTAGTCGCCGCCCATCGCGTGCTCGCCGCCGTAAAGGGCGCCATGGGCGAGGATGGAGGCAAGCAAGCCTAGCGCGAGCGCGGCCGGAACCTTCCTGAGCGTCACGAGGGTCTTTTCTAGGCGAGGTTGCGGGGAGACCTGGGGGCCGCGTCGTACTGACCCTGCCCCTTGGGGTTCGTGAACCTGGTGGGATGGAGCCGCGAAAGAAGAACCAAGTGTGATGAGCACGCGATTACGCGTCGAGAATGCCGATACGGTCAGTTTGGTTTGCGCGCTTTTGGTGCGCTTCCCGGAGTTGGCTTCGATTCGCTCCGGTCCGACGGACCGTACGCTGCGTTTGACCTTCGCAGTGCGTCAGCGATTCGACCGGGCCGCACAGGCTGCGCTCGCCGAGGCAATCGAAGAACACGTTCGCGGCTTTCTTGCTCTGAGCAAGGACGAGCCGGCGGCGCTTCGCGTCGAGTGCGAGGGCGACCGGACGCTCACGTTCATTCATGTCACGCGCGACCTGGCGAGCTTCTCAAAGGAAGAGCTCGAGCTTCAAGTAAGCTTCTTGTGCGATTCCTGCGGCGACACGCTGGTCCGAAATCCACCGCCGGACGACCATCTCGAGGGTGACCCGGCCGCCGAGGACGAGGCCGCGCTCTATGCCGTCGAGGCCTTGCGCGACCCGTCACAATCCAAGAGTTTGGTCGGCTTTAGAGAAGAAAAACGCGTGCTCGTCTATTTCCTGAAATCTCAGAAGAAAGCGAAGGCGTCGGCTCGCCGATAGACAGTCCAAGCCTGAACCTCATGATCATCGGGGACGTCATGGGTTCCCCGGGACGCGAGGCGCTCAAGCGTTGCGTCTCGTTGCTGCGGGAGCAACACCAAATCCATGCCTGCATCGCCAACGGCGAAAATGCCGCAGGCGGTTTTGGCTTGACGGCTCAAACCGCCGAGGAAATGTTCGCTAGCGGCATCGACTTTATCACCGGAGGAAATCATATTTTTGATAAGCGGGACTTCGGCGAGTACTTGGAGAGCAGCAACCGAGTGATTCGACCGGCCAACTATCCGCCGGGCGCGCCCGGACGGGGCGCCGGAACCTTTACGGCCGACGGAGTGACCGTGGGCGTCCTCAATTTAATGGGACGCACGTTCATGCCGCCCGTCGACGACCCGTTTCGCTGCGCCGACGCCATCGTCGGCGATCTTCGCCGGCGAACCCCGGTGATCGTCGTCGACCTTCATGCCGAGGCAACCTCGGAGAAGGTTGCCATGGGGCGCTATCTGGACGGGCGCGTCTCTTGCGTCGTCGGGACGCACACCCACGTTCAGACGGCCGACGAGCAGATCTTTCCAGGGGGAACCGCTTACCTTAGCGACCTAGGGATGACGGGGCCGATGGACGGAGTCATAGGGATGGAAAAGGGCCCCGTGCTCGACCGGTTTCTAACCGGTCTTTCGGAGCGGTTCAACGTGCAAAAAACTGGGATGAAGCAGTTCAACGCCGCGGTGGTTTCGGTGGATCGGACCAGCGGAAGGGCGACCGGCATCAAGCGCGTCTTCATGCGAGGGATCGCATGACCGCCCCCGGGGTTACCTTAAAAGTCTCGGCTAAGAGCAATCCGAACGCGGTGGCCGGCGCGTTGGCGGCGGTTCTTCGCGAGCGCGAAACCGCCGAAGTTCAGGCCGTCGGTGCCGGCGCAATCAATCAGGCGATCAAAGCCGTGGCAATCGCGCGGAGTTACCTCAAGGGCGCCAAGCTCGACGTCGTCTGCACGCCGTCTTTTGTGCTCGTCGCCATTGACGAGAGCGAGCGCACCGCGATCTCACTGCAGGTCGAGCGGCGCAAACTGGTAGAGAAGGAAGTCCCCGTTGAAGGTTGACCTGCATTCGCACACGAGCATGAGCGACGGCACGCTCAGCCCGCAAGAGCTCTCCGACTTCATGGGCGAGCGCGGGGTCGAAGTCTTTTCGATCTCCGACCACGACACGCTGGCGGCCTACGGCGCGTTCACGCCGCCGCCCGGAGCGCGCGTGATTACCGGCATCGAGATCAACACGACCTGGCGTGAGAACGAGGTCCACGTTCTGGGATATGGCGTTCCGCTCGAAGCGTCGCCGATCAACGAGCTGCTCGAATACAACCAGGTGCAGCGGCGCATCCGAGCCGAGACGATGGTCGAGCGTTTGCGTCAGGCCGGCTATTCTTTAACGCTCGACGACGTCTTGCGAGAATCAGGCGGAGCGTTCGCAATCGGCCGGCCGCACGTCGCCAAGGCCCTGGTGCGTCTGGGAGTCGTCGATAGCGTCGATGCCGCCTTCAAGCAGGCGCTGAGCCGTGGCAGGCCGGGCTACGTTCCGCAGCTGTATACCACTCCGGAGCACGCAATCGAACAGATTGCGGCGGCAGGCGGCATTCCGGTGCTGGCCCATCCCGGCCGGCTCAAGGACCGCATCCTAATAGACGAGCTTGCCGATCGCGGCCTGCGAGGGCTCGAGGTCTTCTATCCGTTGCACAGCGCCGAAGACACCGCTGAGTTCCGGGAGACCGCGCGACGGTATGGGCTGGTCATGACGGCGGGCATGGATTTTCACGACATTCGCTACCACACGCAGGGCGTCGGCATGGAAGTCGACGCGCGCGATCTAGCGCCGTTCTTCGACCTGCTCGGAGCGATCGCCTAAGCGCTTTCCGGGGTATCTTGCCCGATCTGGCGTCGCACGCGCCCGAGCGATTCGCGCGCGGCGACCTCGCGCTCTTGCAGGGCCTGCTCTTGCAGTGCCACGACCTCCAAGTCGTGCATGAAGCGATGGTTGATTCGTACGTTGTAAGCACAGCTAGCCAACGCCGCGCTCGCGAACTCTGCCGCGGAGCCGACGTCGCTGCGCAACGCTTGGATCGGAAACTCCAGCACCTTTTCGAGCAGCTCGAGGACGCTGAGGCTCAGCGCCGAGGCGCGCAAGGGCTCTTCAGCGGCTCGCGCGAGGGCGTCGTCCAGAGCCTGCCGGCGTGCGGCCTTCTCGGTTTCGGTCTGCTTAGGCAGAGCTTGCGCGGCGACGACGGCGGCAAAGGCCTCCTCGTCGCGAAGCCGCGCGCCCGCGATTTCGGCACGCAGCGAGTCGGCTCGCTCGACGATCGCATCCAGCGCCTCGGTCGAGGCTGCATTTTTAGGATTGCGCCGCGCGATCCGCGCAACCATGGCGGTCAGCGCCGCACCGAACGAAGCAACCAATGCCGCCGCGCTTCCGCCGCCGGGCACCGCGGCGTCGGACGCAAGGCGCTCGAGATATGCATCCAGCGTCTCCACGCCCGCAGGGTTGGCCGGACGGGCCATGCGACCTTCGTAGGTCGCTTTTGCGGCGGAGGTAGCGTACGATGCGACGAAACGTTTCCCACCTTCCCCCCCATCGCAGGAGTTCTCAACTTGCCTCTTTTGGATTCAGCCCCAGGCGACGTCAAGGACCTGGGCCGCGCCGAGGCCGGCCGTTCGCGCATCGGCTGGGCCGCTTCGTACATGCCCGTGCTGGCGCAGATTCACGATCGCTTCGAGGTCGAGAAACCGCTGGCCGGCATTCGGATCGGCGCCTGTCTTCACGTAACGACGGAGACTGCCAACTTGATGCTCACGCTGCAGGCCGGCGGCGCGGAGATCGCGCTGTGCGCGAGCAATCCGCTCTCCACGCAAGACGACGTCGCCGCCGCTCTCTGTGAGTACGGAATCGCCACCTATGCGATCAAAGGTGAAGATCACGCAACCTACTATTCGCACATCGAATCGGTCATTGCGAGCAACCCGCAGATCTCGATGGACGATGGTTGCGACCTGGTCACGCGGATCTTCACCAAGCACCCCGAGCGGTTGACGGAGATGATCGGCGGCTGCGAGGAGACGACGACCGGCATCATCCGGTTGCGGGCGATGCAGCGCGATGGCGTACTCCCCTATCCCGTCATCGCGGTGAACAACGCGCTCACCAAGCACATGTTCGACAATCGCTACGGGACCGGGCAATCGACGCTCGACGGGATCATTCGCGCCACGAACATTTTGCTGGCGGGGCGGACGCTCGTGATCGCAGGGTATGGCTGGTGCGGACGTGGAATCGCGTCGCGCGCGGCCGGCATGGGCGCGCACGTCGTCGTGACCGAAGTCGATCCGCGTAAGGCGATCGAGGCGGTCATGGACGGCTACCGCGTGATGCTGATGACCGAGGCCGCCAAAATCGGCGACATCTTCGTGACCGTGACCGGCAACTATCACGTCATCGGCGACGAGCACTTCAAACTGATGAAGGACGGCGCGATCGTCTGCAATTCGGGTCACTTCAACGACGAGCTCGATCTCGAAGCCATCGCGCGGCTCGCCAAAGGCAAGACCGAGCCGCGCGAGTTCGTGGAGCAGTACGAACTGCGCGACGGCCGGAAAATCTGCATCCTGGCCGACGGCCGGCTGGTGAATCTGGCCGCGGCCGAAGGCCACCCCGCAGCCGTGATGGATATGTCGTTTTCCAATCAAGCGTTGGCGACGGCCTACATCGTCAAACACCATCGGGAGCTGTCAAAGCGCGTCTACGACGTTCCGCTGGCGATCGACGAAGAGGTCGCGCGCCTCAAACTAGCCTCCATGGGCGTCGATATCGACACGCTCACGGCCGAGCAAGTGAAGTACGCCGAGTCGTGGAGCGAGGGGACCTGATGGCGTACGAGAGACTCTTTACCAGCGAGTCGGTAACCGAGGGGCATCCCGACAAGCTCGCCGACCAAGTTTCCGACGCGGTGCTCGATGCGCTGATCAAAGACGATCCGTACTCGCGAGTGGCCGTCGAAACGTTTGCGATCACCGGCCAGATCCATATCGCCGGCGAGGTAACCACGCGAACCTACGTAGACATTCCGCGCTTGGCGCGAGAGGTCGTCCGCGACGTGGGCTATACCAGATCTGCGATCGGGTTCGACGCCGAAACCTGCGGCGTGAGCGTTTCGATCGACGAGCAATCGCCGGACATCGCGCTCGGCGTCGACCATTCTCAGGAGTCGCGTGCCGGCGACGACGACGAGTTCGAACGCATCGGCGCCGGCGATCAAGGGATGATGTTCGGGTACGCCTGCCGCGATACCGACGAGCTGATGCCGTTGCCGATCGTGCTGGCGCACAATCTAGCACGACATCTTGCCGCGGTGCGCAAGAACGGCGACATTCCATACCTGCGGCCCGACGGTAAGTCTCAAGTGACCGTCGAGTACGAGGGCGATCGTCCGGTTCGCGTCGAGGCCGTCGTGCTTTCGACGCAGCATGACCCCGAAATTCCGCTCGAAGAGATCCGTCGCGAGATCACCGAGAAAGTGATCGACCACGTCATTCCGGCGTCGATGCGCGACGCGCGCACGCGCGTCTTCGTCAACCCGACCGGCCGTTTCGTCATCGGCGGTCCCAAAGGCGACGCCGGGCTCACCGGCCGCAAAATCATCGCCGATACCTATGGCGGAATGGCGCGCCATGGCGGCGGCGCCTTTTCGGGTAAGGACCCGACGAAGGTCGACCGCTCCGCCGCCTATGCGGCGCGCTGGGTCGCCAAGAACGTAGTTGCAGCCGGACTCGCCGATCGTTGCGAAGTGCAAGTTGCGTATGCAATCGGCGTCGCGCATCCGGTGAGCGTTTTCGTCGAGACCTTCGGCACCGGACGAATTCCCGAAGAGCAGATCGCCAAAGCCGTGACCGACATCTTCGATCTGCGCCCGGCGGCAATCATCCATCACCTGAACCTGCGGCGACCCATCTATAAGCAGACCGCGGCGTACGGACATTTCGGCCGTCCCGACCTCGATCTGCCGTGGGAGCGCGTCGATCGCGCCGAGGCGCTTCGCTCTGCCACCGCCTTCAATGGAGGACAACTACGTGTACCGCACTTCGCTAAATAAAGCCGCCGCGGTCCTGCTCGCGGCGTCGGTCTTTCCAACTGCCGCCGGTGCGACCACGTTCGTTACTTCGCAAACGTACAAAGCCGGTACGAGAATCGCGTGCGTCCTCGACCAACGCGTCGATTCCTCAAAACTCGCCTACGGTGACAAGTTCAAACTGCGCATCGTCGACCCGGCGCACCCCGCGTTGAACGGCTCCGAGATCATCGGCTATATTACCGACGTGCGTCAGCCTTCGGGTATGGACCGCGCGCGAGTCGGCTTTTACCTGACGTCAATCAAACTCTCCAACGGCCAGAAAAAAAGCATCAGCGCATACGTTGTGAGCAAGCGGGTCGTGCCGATTAATCCCGTCGCACAGAGCGCTTCACGACAGCAGCTATCGCCGATGGCCGGCGTACCGTACGGAACGGTAACGCCCGGGCCGATTGCCTGGCAGGCGCGAATCGGCGCCGGCGGTACGACGATCAGCACGAGCGATTCCCCGAATCTCGGGGGCTACGTTTATGCCATGGGTCCGCACGAGGCGATCGTCGTCCCTGCCGGTCAGCCGGTGACCGTCGAACTCTCGGCAAACCTGACTATTCCGTAGGATTGAGCAGCTGATCCATGGTGCACTGACGCGGCGCTTTATCGACACGCCAGCGTAAGAGACGCGTCGCATGCCGGAACCGGCGGGCGGTCACGTGATCGAACGAGACTTCGACGACGATTTTCGGATTGACCGGAAACCACTGCGCATTCTCGGCGCGCCGCCAGCGGCTTGGACCGCCCGGTGCAGCGCCGGTAAATCCCGGCGGCTCGACGATTGGTTTCAGCAAATCGGCCGCGCGCTTGCGCTCCTGCGCGCTCATCGAGCCGACGAAGCCGACGTGATGGAGCAGACCGTCGTGGTCGTAGAGACCGAGCAAGAGTGAGGCGATCGTGCCGTCGCTCGCCGTCCGAAATCCGCCGATGACACAGTCGGCCGTGTAACTGCGCTTGATCTTGACGACGGCCTTCCGGCTGCCGAATGCGTAGGGCACGTTTGCTTTGGCGATCACGCCGTCGAGACGCGCGAGGCTTCCCGACAGCCATTGCCTCGCGTGCGCGACGTCGCTGGTTGCGGGAGAGAGCGCGACCGACGTATTCTTCGCGAAATTGCGCAGCACGAACTCTTCGAGCTGAGCACGACGTTCGTTTAGTTTGTGTTCGAAGAGTTTGCTTCGGCCTTCGACCAGCAAGTCGAAGAGCACGTAGGTCGCCGGCGTTTCGGCGGCCAGGCAGCGAACGCGGCTTTCGGCCGGATGGATGCGCTGCAGCAACGCGTCGAAGTCGGCGGCCTCACCTTCGACGATCATCAGCTCCCCGTCGACGACGAAGCGCTCTGCCGGCGCTTCGAGCAGCGCCGCGACGATCTCCGGAAAGTAGCGCGTTAGGGTTTCGCCGGATTTGGATTGTAGCTCGACGTTCTTTCCATCGCGAAAGGCCACGCAGCGAAAGCCGTCCCACTTCGGTTCGTACGTCCAGCCGGCGCCCTCGGGAATTTTCTGTGCGTGCCGCGTCTCCATCGGCTCGATCGGCGGGCGGAGAGCCAGCTTTTCAAAGCTTGGCATCGAGGTCGAACCGCCCGCGATTGCTCAGCAGCGGCTTCCAGAGATCGCCGAGTTTCGCGACGCGCTGCGGTACGTTGAAGATCGTGAAGTCGGTCAGCTCGCAACCGGCCTCGAGCTCCTCCCACGTCACCGGCGTCGAGACGGTCGCCTCCTCGTTCGCGCGCACCGAGTAGATGGAAGCCAACGTTTTGCCGAACGCGTTTTGATTGTAGTCGACGAGGACCCGCCCAGCCGGCCGCTTCGCGATGCGGTATTCGGCGGTGAGGACGTCGGGATGAGCCTTGGCGATCTGCTGCCCGATAGCCTTAGAGATTTCCCAAACCTCGTGCTGCGTCAGACCGACGCGGATCGCGACGTAGATGTGCACGCCGTGGCTACCAGTGGTTTTGACGTACGGTGTCATCCCGATGCCGCGAAGAACGTCGCGGACGATAAGGGCGCCCTCACGCACGACCGAGAACGGCGTGTCGCCAACCGGGTCGAGATCGAAGTGCAGATAGAGGGGGCGATTCGGATCGCTGCAGAGCGAGTACCAAGGATTGAGATCGATGCAGCCGAGGTTGATCAGCCAAAGAAGTGACGGACGATCGTTGATTAAGGGAAAGTCGATCGTATTGCCCGAGCGATGCTCGATCGGACACGTTTCTATCCACGGCGGTCGCGGCGACGGCGTGCGCTTCATGTAAAAGAAGTCGCCGGTTACGCCGTGCGGATAGCGCTTCATAACCATCGCGCGCCCGGTGACGTGGGGAAGAAGAACTCCGGCGATGGCGAGGTAGTAGCGCAACAGGTCGCCCTTTGTCAGCCCGAGCTTCGGGAAGTAGATTTTCCGGAGATTCGTCAGCGCGACGTGGCGCCGGTCGATCTCAATCGTCGCGTTGTCGACGTCGCTGGGAATCTCCACCGTCAATGGGGCCACATGCTCTTAGCGATTGCGTAGCGGACGCCCGGGCGGCCGTCGGGCGAGGCGAACTCCGCTTCGAGGATCATTCCGCACTTTTCCATGACGCGACGCGAGGGCGAGTTGGCCGATTGGGCGATTCCGATGATCCGTTGTAATCCGAGCGATTCGAACCCGACCTTCAGTGCGGCCAACGTGATCTCCGTTGCCAAGCCGCGGCCCCAACGTGCCGGCTTGACGACATAGCCGACTTCGACTTCGCCGGCTTCGCGGGGCGATTTGAACAAGCCGCCGTGGCCGACGAGGCATTGATCGGAATCCTCGAAAATCCAGAATCCAAGGCCGGTTTCGCGCCACATCGCGATCCATCGGCCAAGACGCGCGCGCGACTGCTCCGGGCTCTGAACGCCGAAGAGCCACTCCGCAATGCGGCCGTCGCCATCAACTTCCAGCATATAATCGAGGTGATCCGCGGTTACGCGGTGTCCGGTAAGCCGGCGGGTCGCGACCGTGTCCGGCGCCGCCATTGAGTCTCGCATGGTCGGCGTGTAGAATACGTATCCAGGGGCGCTTCGCCTCTCGACAGCCCGAGCTGAGGCGCCGACAGGGACCGCGAGCGACCCGTGGAACCAGGCTTCCCGGCCTCGTCTGAGTGTCCGACGGTCGTTCCGGATTAGCTCAGTTGGTAGAGCGGCTGACTGTTAATCAGCAAGTCGTTGGTTCGAGTCCAACATCCGGAGCCATTTGAAGGCCTTACAGAATATAATGTTTTGTGAGGCTTTCATTTTTTGAGGCGATGAATCATGTCCGGCGCCAGAAGACCCCGGTCATCGCCTCGGCACCCTTCGCTTGCCGGCTTGGTATCCAGGTAGAGGCGTGACAAAATGCGGTCAGGCTAAAGTGACGGCGCATAGGGTCTGAGCGGAATCTCCTGTCTGCCGAAGCCGTCGGGCGGGTATTCCGCTTCGCCCTCAAAAGCGCGCCACAACACGACCAGCGGAGCGACGTAAGGTCTAAGGTCTACAGTCAGTTTTTCTTTTCCGCTTGCGTGCGGACTCACAGTATATCCCTGGCCGGACTGAGCACTCGCGGCGTTGTGCGTCGACCAAACAACGTAAGTCGTGCCGTCCACTAGATGCCGATGGGACGGCTTCCAAGAATCTGCCGAAAAATCGAGGACCGCATCCTCGGGTAGCATCACCTCGTAGGAAACAAGGACAGCGACTTTATCGCCGTCGTTAGAGAAAATAATGTCTAGCTCAACGCGCCGATGCGGTTCACTTGACCAAAATGCGTGATGGAATTGGTCGGCGAGAAGCTCTACTGTGACGTTTAACGACCGCATGGACTTTCAACTTCGAGCATGTGCCCCATTTTTCTCTTAGAAGATGAAACAAATGGAATCTGCTTCAGCGTCACGGTTCTCGATGCCGAGATGCAGACAGCACATGGCGTTGTCGTAAGACGGGGCCTGACCCGGGGCCGTCGAACCCTTAAAGCTTCGGAGGGGAAGGCGAGGTGATTGCTTTGCGTGCTGGTTGTTACGCTTTGGGTTTATGCATGGCCGTTGCCATGCTTGCAGGATGCGGCGGCGGAAACGGCGTGCCGCTGAGCCCATCGTTTGCGGAGCGAATGCGTCCGAGTGTTAAATACAGCGTGCTCTACAGTTTCGAAGGCGGGAACGACGGCAGAGACCCGCACGCGGGCCTCCTCAATGTCAACGGTACGATCTACGGCACGACGGAATACGGGGGCGGCCCGTGTCATAGACGTTGCCCGAGCGGCACAGTCTTCGCGATCACGAAGTCCGGCGCGGAAACCGTGCTCCACAGTTTCAAAAGTGGCTCGGGAGACGGTAAAGACCCGCGCGCTGGCCTCATAGAAGTCGACGGCACGCTCTACGGCACCACCTTGCTTGGGGGCGCGTCTTGCTATTGCGGAACGGTGTTCAAGGTCACGCCGTCCGGCGCGGAAACCGTGCTCCACAGGTTCGCAGGTGAACCAGACGGCGCGTCGCCGGATGCGGGCCTCCTCAATGTCACCGGCACGCTTTAGGGCACGACGATTCACGGCGGTTCAGGTCCGTGCAGGAAAAGCGGCATTTCTGGATGCGGGACGGTCTTCTCGATTACGACATCCGGCAAGGAGCACGTACTCCACAGGCTTGCAGGTAAACCGGACGGTGCACGCCCATACGCGAGCCTCATCAACATCAGCGGTACGCTCTACGGAACGACCGAAGCCGGCGGCGCGGGTTCGTGCACACTCAGAGGCATCTCCGGATGCGGAACGGTCTTTACGATCGCGACGTCCGGCGCGGAAAAGGTGCTCTATAGCTTCAAAGATGGCCCCGGAGACGGCCAATACCCAACGCAGGCGGGCCTTCTCAATGTCAACGGCACGCTCTACGGTACGACCTCCAACGGTGGTTCGGGTTCATGCAAACATGGATGCGGAACTGTATTCTCGATCGCGACCTCCGGCAAGGAAACCGTGCTCCACAGCTTCGGCGGCTCGGGGGACGGCAGATACCCATATGGGGGCCTGGTCGACGTCAATGGCACGCTCTACGGTACGACCTCCAACTGTTGTTATGGTCCATGCCTGCGATACCGCGACGCCCACAGATGCGGAACGGTCTTCTCGATCACGCCATCCGGAACGGAAACCATTCTCTACAGCTTCGGCGGCTCAGAGAACGGCAGATTCCCGTATGCGAGCCTCATCAATGTAAGCGGTAGGCTCTACAGCACGACCACTAGCGGCGGCGCAAACGGCTTTGGGCCCGGCAGTGTCGGCGACGGAACCGTCTTTTCGATCGCACCGTGAAACGGCTACCGTGTTTCTTTCGCGCCTGCACTTGCGCGGCGCGTAAACCAGAACTTGAGCCTGCATAGTGACGAGAAGGACGGGGAACTTCCGGTATTGTCGAATCGTCGGGCTCATGAACGTTTTACGGTCTGCCTTTTGTGCGGGCGCGGCTGTCGCGGTGCTCGCGGGCTGCGGCGGGGGAAGTACGCCCCCCGTGCGTCCTGCGTACAGCGTGCTCTACAGCTTCAAAGGCGGGAACGACGGAAGAGACCCGCACGCGGGTCTGGTTAACGTCAACGGAACGCTCTACGGCACGACGGAATACGGCGGAGGCTCGTGTCACGCCCGTTGCTTCGGCGGCACGGTCTCCGCGATCACGACGTCCGGCGCCGAAACCGTGCTTCACAGTTTCGTAAATCGTTCGGGAGACGGCAAAGACCCGCGGGCAGGCCTCATAGAAGTCGACGGCACACTCTACGGCACGACCTTGGTTGGGGGCGCGACCTGCTACTGCGGAACCGTGTTCAAGGTCACTCTGTCGGGCGCGGAAACCGTGCTCCACAGCTTCGCCGGTGAACCGGACGGCGTCTCCCCGGATGCGGCGGTCCTCCTCAATGTCAACGGCACGCTTTACGGCACGACGATCCACGGCGGTTCAGGTTCGTGCTCGAAAAACGGCATTTCTGGATGCGGAACGGTCTTCTCGATCACGACGTCCGGCAAGGAAAGCGTACTCCACAGGTTTGCAGGTAAACCCGACGGTGCACGCCCATACGCGGGCCTCATCAACGTCAACGGCACACTCTACGGAACAACCGAAAGCGGGGGCGCGAACTGCAGCTCACGTAACGGTTGCGGAACGGTCTTTACGATCACGACGTCCGGCGCGGAAAAGGTGCTCTATAGCTTCAAAGGAGGCTCGGAAGATGGCGAATACCCAACGCAGGCGGGCCTGCTCGATGTCAACGGCACGCTCTACGGCACGACGGAATACGGGGGGACGAACCACTGGGGAACAATATTCTCGATCACGACATCCGGCAAGGAAACCGTGCTCCACAGCTTCGGTAGCACGGGCGACGGTGTGCTTCCACATGGCGGCCTCCTCGACGTCAACGGCACACTCTACGGTACGACCTCCAACGGTGGTACGGGTTCATGTTTGCGATACGGAGACGCCCATGGATGCGGAACAGCTTTCAAGATTACAACCTCCGGTAAGGAAACCGTGCTCCACAGCTTCGGCAGTTCGGGGGATGGCAAATACCCGTACGCGAGCCTCATCAATGTAAACGGAACGCTCTACGGCACGACAACTGCCGGCGGCGCGAAGGACTACGGAACCGTCTTCTCGATCATGCCGTGAAACGGCTACGCAAAGCTGTCCCGTTGAGTTAAGTCAGCCGCAGATAAGCTTGCGGCGTCGTCTACTCCGTATCGGGTGGTCGCGTATCAGGCGGCTGCCGGAGAAAGTATCTCTCGTCGTGCGATGCCGGTATCTTCGTAAAGGATCTCGGTGCGTGCGAGAAGTCGAAACAGCGCGACGCAATGGGATTCGCACGCGCGTCGCTCGCCGAGAGCCTCGGCAACGCAAATTGGTCTTCGACGAACTTTAAGATGCTGCCGTGCTCGTAATGTACGTGCGACACGCATCCTTCCTTAGCATACGCCGACACGACCAATAGCGGAACTCGAATGCCTAGCCCGTCGTAATCCACGAGCGCGGGCGGAACGTGGTCGTACCAGCCCCCGTAGTCGTCCCAAAAGACGAAGATAGCCGTCGAACTCCAATATTGCGACTCGCCGATGGCATTTACCAGTGACGCAACCCAATCGGGCCCGGTGTGGGAGCCGCAGTCGGGATGGTCGGAGTTTCGGCACGTCGGCGTTATCCAACTCACGGCCGGCAAATCGCCGTTTGAGACGTCGTTGAAGAACTGCGTCTGCGGCGAAACGACGTCCTTATTCCAATCGGGACCGTCGTAAATATGCTTGATCGCTTGATAGGCGCTCCACACGCCGCCGCTGACTTTCACGGTCGAGGTGTAGTACCGCCAGGACACGCCTGCATTGTCCAGTTCGTCACCAAGGGTCGCGTGATTGAAACATGGCGCGACGTTTCCTCCGATCGTTCTTTCGTGCGTCACCGTTGGAATAAAGGAACGCGAGCCGCCTTCGCAGCCCCACGCACCTATTGGAAAGTTGACCGTCGAGTTGGCTTGACCGGCAATGGCGTACTGGTGCGAAACGAAGCTGCTCGAATCGAAGTTCGAAGGAAACATCTCGTCGGCAAAAACATAGTGCTTCCCAATAAAGAAGTACGGTCGCGTTTCGTACTGCGGCACGTAACTATAGGGCGGGTTTGCGTTAGGGCATCGCGGATGCCCGCCGCTTCCACAGTCCCAATGCTCCCTGTCGAAACCGTCCATCTTGCAGTCCGTTCCGGGAAACGTACCCCGACCGTCGCAGGCATCGAGAAAACTCGTGGAGTCGTGAGCGAAATCCCAGGACGCCTCGAGCGGGACGGGCATGAGCTTAATCTTGACTCCGCGCCGGTCAAATCCATACGACCGCGTGTCCGCACCCGGGAATCCCTGAAACAGATTGTCGACCGTGCGGTTTTCTTGAATGATGATGACGACGTGATCGATCTGGTGACGGCGTTTTCCCGGCGGACCTCCCGGCGGCCCGGACGGCGCCGAGGGCGAGCCGCCGGCACCTCCCGCGCACGCGGATAGTACAAATGCGATCGTCGCGATAATTGCGCTGCGTTGCGTGAGTGGGCTCATGTGCGCGCGTCTCCGTAAGCGGCATGTTCCTAACGTCGGCCCAGCGTTCGGCGTTGCAGTCGCTCCATCCGCCAAACCTCTCGACTCCGGCCCGGCATTGAGGCTGCGGCGTAGGCGCACACAACGAAAGGGTAGGTTCGCCCTCGCGCGAAGGGTTGCGCAACTCTCCTTGTTAGCTGCTCAAAGGTTGATTGCATTTATGTATAGACACTCGCGCCTTGCCGCGGTTTTAGGGTGCGTGGCTGCGTTAGCCGTGGCCGGCTGCGGCGCGAACGGCAATATCGCGCCGGCCGCGGGCTCCGCCGCCTTGGCGCAAGTTTCGGACGCTCCCATCGGCCCAGGCTGGATCCATGCCGGCAGCCTCTCCTATCACGTTCCCCACTATATGGCGACGCGCGCTACGGCGCACAACGCCGTATCGGGCATTCTCTTTAGCTACTATAATGGCCCCGTCCTCACCGCGCCGAAGATGTACCTAATCCTTTGGGGCTACAAGAAGTACGGCGACCCCGATAAAGTCGCTCCGCTCTTGAAAGAATATCTCAGCCTCATGGGAGGCAGCGGCCACAACAACATTTACACGCAGTACTATCAGGCCCTCGTCGGAGTAAACAAAAAGACCTACATTACGAATGCGAAGGGACAACTCGCCGGCGTCTGGGACGACGAGACCGATGCGGTTCCCAAGAATCCGACCGACTTAGATGTCGCCACCGAGTCGCTGGCGGCCGTGAAGCACTTCGGCTACGACGCCAGCGGTTCGTACATCGTTGCGACCCCGCACAACCACAGCACGTTCGGCTTCGGCACTCTGTGGTGCGGCTATCACAGCGAAGCGGATCAAGCCGGAACGCTCGTGTACTATACGAACTTGCCATACACGCCCGATGCAGGCGTGCTTTGCGGTTCAGCTCGCATCAAAGCGCCCAAGGACGAAAGTTCCTGGGACGAAGGCGTGACGATCGTCGAAGGGCACGAGGAAGGCGAGTCGGTTACCGACCCGCTCGTGGGCACCGGCTGGTACAACTTCGCGGTCGTGCACGGCAGCTCGAAAGGCGAAATCGGCGACGTTTGCGCGTGGGTCGATATCGCAAACGACACCTTCGGCAGCAAGTCCTACACGATGCAGCCGATGTACAGCAATGCCAGCGAGTCCTGCGTTCACACGTACCAGTGAGCGCAGGCTCTCGCCGCGGCTACTTTTTAGCCGACCGGGTTGCTCTTCTTGCCGCCGATTGGATCCACCGGGGCAATCGGATGGGTTGGAGGCCGTTTGGGGCCTGGGTCGATTGGCGTGATTGGGTTTGATATGACGCCGCCGCTGACCTGATCCAGCTCGTCGTCTTTCTTCTGGTCGCTCATTTTCAGCCTTTCCGCGTGGCAAAATCGCCGCGCTCGGCGCAGTATACCGCCCGACTGAGAAATCGCGAGGAACGGGCAGGGAACAACTTGTGGACGTGCCGGCGAAAACCGCGGGAACCATACCGAGTCGGTCAAATAAAGCATTCACAATGAAAGGTTTGCACTGCGCACTCTTGGCTGTCGTCGCGCTCGGCGGGTGCGGCGGTAGTGGCGCCGCCCTTCCCGGCGGGTCGGCCCGTCCGCCGGCTCCGTTCGCCTCAACGGTTGAATCCGGCGCGCTGAAATCGGTACATGCCGGCGGAAAGCTGCGCGTCCCGTGGACAAACGGCGAGGACCGGCACGTTCCTTTATACTGGTCGGCCGACAAGCTGCCAAAAGGCGCAACGTCGAAGTTCAAACCGAACCCTACCCGCGGCGTCCCACCAAACGCGACAACCCAAACGATTCGCACCGCCCTTACGACGAAGCCGGGAACTTATACGGAATGCGTCATTGTGACGAGCAAGTATGGAAAATCGGGGTGCGGAAACTACACGTTTCGGGTTCTGCCCAGGCGTCATAAACGAACGTAAAGTTGGCTGCAACCTTAGGGCTGTCGGACTTCGCCTCGCGTAGTTACTGCGGCGGACGACCCGGGGTAATTGACGCTCTAAAAGACTTCTCGCTGCTCGGATTGATGCCATATCGAACGGAGCGGGCACCAAAAGAGCGGACGAGGCGGAAGCATCGTCGAACGGTTAGGCTCTGTCAAGGAGTTGCAAAATGATTCATCTCGGTGATCATGTGGTCGTGAAGGGCGAAGACGACGAAGCGGTCGTCACTGCCGTGCATCCCGACTCACAAGTTGAAATCGAATTTCTCCACGCATCGGAAGGAGGATCCCGGCGGAAACGCTACGCCGCCGAGGCGCTCGAAAAGATCTAGCGGTAGGCAGCCCGGCCCGTTATGGCGTGAAGGCGAAGATGCTGTCGGACACTGAGCCGTACAACGTTCGTTTGAGCAGCGTCAGGCCCGACGGTTCATTCGCCTCTTTGCACGAAAACCGGTGAGCGACGTGTTCGGCGCCGCTGGTGCTCACGGCGAAAATCGTTCCGCTATCCGAGTAGCCGCAGCTTTCGCCGCCCGACGCCGTTCCGTATATAAAACCACCGTCGACGACAAGCACGCCGTATGGGCCCACCGCGTCCGGGATGCCTTTGAAAGAATAGAGCACCGTTTCGTCGCCGGATGTCGTGGCTTTGAAGAAGGTGCCGTAGCCGCATTGGCTTCCTATGCATTTCGCGCTGCCGCCGCCGTTCGTCGTGCCGTAGAGCAGGCCGTCGAGTGCGAGCAGGCCGCCGTTGGGGTCGCCGCCGTCGCGCCCGTTGCCGAATCGGTGGAGCACCTTTTCAACGCCGGAAGACGTGACCTCAAACAGCGTGCCGCAACCGTAATAGCAGCGATGGTAGTCGCCGCCGCCGCTCGTCGTCCCGTAGAGCCCGCCATTTAGCGCAGTCAGCGGGCCATTAGGACCGGCGCCGTCTCGATCCCCGCGAAAGCGGTACACTACGCGTTCGTTTCCGGCGGTGTCGATCGAAAAGACTGTACCGCATCCGGTCGCCCAATCCGATCCCCTCGGGCACACGCTCGTAAGTCCTCCACTCGACGTCGTGCCGTACAGCATGCCGTCGAACAAAAGCAGACCCCCGCTCGGCGTCATGCCGTCGGCACCACCCTTAAAGTGATAGACCCAACGCTTCTTCCCCGAAGTCGTCACCGCGAACACCGTGCCGCAACCGGCCTCTTTCGCACAACCGCGCCCGCCGCCGGACGTCGTCCCGTAGAGCACGCCGTTGAGTGCGACCAATCCGTCGTTCGGGTTGTCTCCGTCGGTGGCGACCTTGAACTTGAAGAGTTCGTGCTCCTGGCCCGACGTCGTAAGCGTGAAAAGCGTGCCGCTAGTGCAGAAACGGTGCCCGCCGAAAGCCGTCGTTCCGTAAAATACGCCGCCGATTGTCGTGAACTGACCGCTGGGCCCATACGGGTTTCCATGACAGCCACGAAACGTGTATATCTCATGGAAGAACCCGCCTCCAAGCTGCTGAAGTACCTCCGCGCGAATGCCGCTAGGTATCGCCACGCTCGACCCCGCGCCGCATCCCGCAAGGACGATCGGCATCGTGCCCAAGGCCAGAGAAGAAATCAAACGCCGGAATTTAGTCACCGCGCGTCCTCACGGACCTGCCGCCATCGACGATGCGTCATCGTCCTGGACTTGAACGCATCGCAGCGGCCGCCGCGCCTTCGCTGTAAAGACGCAGACGGTGCCGGCACTATAACCATTGTTGGCAACGTAGAGGTTGTTCTCGCCGTCAACCGTTATCAGCTGCGGATCGTCTACGCCGTCCTTGATTTCGTAGCTCGGCTTGGATGCGCCCGATTTGTAGACGGAAATCCAACCGCTGCTCTCCCCCGGAGTGTTCGCGGCATAGAGCGTCCCCTCGCCGTCGACTGCAATCGCTTGCGGGCTGGAGAGCCCATCTGTGATCGTGCGTAGCACTTTAGTCGACGCCGCCTGGTATTCGACGATGCTCGGCGACCAAGAGTTTAACCCTGGGTTATTCAGCACAAAGACATCGTTTGAAGGATCGAGCGCAACTTCAGTCGGCCACGTCACTCCTTTTGTTAGCGTGCGCAGAGGTTTGCTCGATCCCGGTGCGTAGACGGTCACCGCCGGGTGAGTGTAGGCACCGCCGGCGACGTACAAGTTATCGTCGGTGTCGACGGCAACCGCGACCGGCGCGTCGACGCCCTTTGTGATCGAACGCAGCAGCTTCGTCGTGCCGGCTTTATACACATCGACCGAAGCTCTACCGGTCTGGTAAGGAACGCACGCGGGGCATGCAGCAACGTAGAGGTTGTTCGAGCTATCGTTTGCCGCAGCCCACGCGCCGCGCAGCTTGATGCGGCGCGATGGTTTCTCGCTTCCCCGGTCGTATTCGATGACGCCGCTGCCGAACCAGTTGATGTAATACAAGCGTCCGGAGTGGTCGACCGTAACGTAATCGGGCTCGTTGACCCCCTTGGTTATCGTGCGAGCCACCCCGGTCAACCCGAGGTCGTAGACGGTGACTACGTCCTGGTTAAAAAAATTGCAGCACTGGCCGACATAGACGTACGACGCGAGGTCGTGAGTGCGATTCGCCGTGGACGGCAGTAACGGAGGCGGCGCTTGCGCACCGGCACAGCCCGCGAGCACGGAGGCGGCGACGGCCAAACTGTGGCGACGAAGAGCGGCGATCCTCATAACTGCCCTCCCAAATGCGTAGGGCACAATCTTAATCTAGGTCATTTTTCCTGTCAAGCGCGCGGGCGTCGTCGGCGTCGTGCCGGAGAGCGTGGTCCGAAGGTGTATCCTGGAAATAATGAAGTGCATGCTCCGCAGCCGGCACGCAGTAGTCATCTGCGTCGGCGTCGCAATGCTTGCCGGATGCGGCGCGCCGAGCGCGATGCCGCACTCGTCGGCGATCGCGCCAGCTCGCACCAATCTGTCTTTCGAAGTATT
>DATGGV010000047.1:0-30985 GCA_035308305.1 Candidatus Cybelea sp.
GGAAAGGGATTGATGCCAGCAGCTTGATCGAGGTCACGCGAGATATACGTATCGGGACCATGCAGGACCATTTTGATTCTAGGACCCCGAGTCGAACCCCGGACAAGTTGTTCACAAAGAGAATCGAGTCGCTCGAAGATATTATCAGGAAGTGTGACTTGCTTGAGAGCGGCCCGCCGATGGATAAGGAACTGGCGTTGGCCTGCGGCGACGCACGCGAGGTTTACGAACGGCTGCGGGCGCGGGTTCGACACTACCTCCTCCGGCACGCTAAATAGACGAGGGGTTCGGTCCCGGTTTTGGCAGCCTATCGCCGAGAAATAGTGGAAAGATGAGACGCAAAAGAGGCCTATTTACGAGGAAACTGCACTGCGCCTAGGTTCTTGAAAGAACTCTTAATCACTTGGTTGGGGGTTCAAGTCCCTCGCGGTGTAAGTCTTGAAAACCCCTGGAAAGATTTCCGGGGGTTTTCCTTTTCCGAGGCTGGCCCCGGTGTGGCCGAGATCGCGGAAGCGGGTCCTCGGAAAGGCGGCGGCCGCCTGGATTGGCTCCGATCGTAGGCTACACCCGTTGACCATTTTCACTTTATGCGGGCGAGCGTTAGCCGCTTACATGACGAGTTCATTCATCTCTCGATGATGAACGTTAATTCACAGCAGGAAACCGAGGTTTGCGGTACATAAAAAATTCGTCATGCGCGAGTTAATTGTATTGGCATTGACTACGTTTATAGCAGCGGCGTTATTCCATATCTTCGCGATGTTCTGGCACGGTGGCTCTTGGAGCCTTAGCACGTCGACGAGCACGTCGACGTCGACCTCGGTTTCGCAATAGCCCCGAGAAAGACTACTTCTCAGAACCCGCTCTCCATTTCTGCCGCTCGCAGGGGTTGGTTGCTAGTTAGGATCACGCGGAGTGGGGGCGACGTGTGATCCGGCCGGGTTTTCTCTGGGACTACCGCTCGGATTCATTGTTTTTGCCAAAACCCATACAACGTAGGGGTTTTTTGCTTTGCAAGAGTTCCTGAACCGTAGGCCCGAGGTGCGTAGCGAGCGAACCCCAGCTTCGGAGCTGATCTCGCGCGCCGCCGGCGGCGACGGCGTGCCGCTTGAGAAAGGAGCATCATGCTCGCATCACCGGTTCGGCGGAAGCGAATAGCCGTCGGAGCCACGACCATCGTGGCCGTCGGGATCTCATGCTTAGGCATCGCGCGCGTCCAGCATTTCGTCGTGCCTGACGGCGGCGTCGGCTACACGTGCAGCAGCGGCAAGGCATGCGTGGAAGGCAGCTCGACAGGCACTCCCTACGGAGTCTACGGCACGTCATCGGGCGGCAACGGCGTCGAAGGGAAGTCGAGCGCTGCCGGCAGGTCCGGCATTTCGGGCGTGCAGCTCGGGAGCTCTGGCATCGGCGTGTATGCTGAATCCCACGATACGAGTGCCAAGTACGCGGCGCTTTTGGCGCGAGGCGACGAGACCGCGACAAATATTTTCTATGGCTACAATGAAGCAACCCACTCGTCGTGCTTGATCGATCCCAACTCGAACCTCACGTGCAAGGGAAGCATCGAAGGTGCACCGTCGCAAAAACTCGTCGGCGTAATGGGCAACTCGACTGAGGAGTACGGCGTCGAGGGCGTCTCCTACATTGCCGACGGGGTATATGGAACGACCAACTCGACGACGGGGAACTCCGGCGTCGCGGGTGTCGCGCAAGGGACCAGCGGAACGGCGTATGGCGTTTCTGGAACTTCCGGCAACGGTCCCGGCGTGTACGGCGACAGCACTCCCAGTTATGGAGTCGAAGGCGTTTCGACGGACTCGGACGGCGTCTTCGGAACCACCTCGAGCGGCGATGGCGTCTATGGAAAGTCCTCCAATGGAGTCGGCGTTTACGGAGAGTCCAACGAGCGCAACGGCGTCTATGGCTACTCGGCGACCGTCGCTGGGGTCGTCGGGAGCACCAACGCCGCAGGCGAAGGGGGCGTGTTGGGCGAGTCCAGGGTGGGAGACGGCGTCGTTGGGGAAGACGGAACGACAAGTGCGGCGGGAGTTCTCGGCATCGACTTCGGTGGCGGCTCAGGCACTCTGGGCGAAAGCCAAACGGGAGCCGCCGTCGCGGCGATAGCAACTGGTTCGGGCGCGCTCATCTTTGATGGCGAGGGCCCGGGGGCTAGCCCGGCGTCTTGTAAGATCGATTCGGGCGCCAACCTATCGTGCTCGGGAGAAATCACCGGGGGAGGCTCGCAAACTCGGCATCGTACGAGTTCCGGCCGTCACGTTCTCTCCTTCGCATCCGAGTCGACGTCGTCGACCATCGAAGACTTCGGAACGGGCAGCATGCTCCGCGGCGCGGCAGAGGTGGAGATCGAGCCGACCTTTGCGTCGACAATCGATCGTGACCGGCCGTACTATGTTTTCCTCACTCCGCTAGGCGACACGCGCGGTCTCTACGTCAGCCGAAAGACCCCGTCCAGCTTCGAAGTGCGCGAAACGCAGGGCGGGCGCTCAAACCTGAGCTTCGATTATCGCATCGTCGCGCACCCGGCTGATGCGCAAAACGGCCGCTTGCCCCAGGCTCCCGCTTCAAGTAGGCGCGCAATCCATATCCACGTCCCGGCCCGGTAAGGGCGATCGCGATTTCTGGAAGTGGCTTATTCCTGGCCCGTCGGGTTCGTTGCGATACCGACGGTTTGCGAGACTGGAGTGTGGAATACGGATATGGCGCCGCTATACTCTTTGGTCTTCAGGACTTCCGAAGCACCGTAGTCGGCGAAGTAGATCGTGGCCTTCGTCGAGTACATGTTGGGCGCATCCTGATACATTTTGTCCGAACCGGATGGATAGCCGGTCAAAGCCAGGGTACTGCTTGCGGTGGGACCCGGCGCACCACTGATCGGGTTGATCTTGAAGAACTGGATTTCAGGTGTCGGGTCTTCGACTGCCAAAACCTCGCCGTTCGTGTTGCTGCCTCTCAACTGAACGTACATACTAATCCAGTAGGGCGCCGTCGATATCCCCGAGTTGACCATAGTCTCGGCCGGGAGGTTCACAAGAGCGTCCGGCAGATACGTGACCTCCTGAACGGCGGTCGGACTGGTGGTCCCGGTGGAGAAGAAGTTGCCGGCACGGTCGAAGGCGCACCACTGGAATGTGTCGGCGACGCTGCCCGATCCGGTCGCATAGCCGCTCGCTGAGGAGTTGCTGGTTAAGCCGCTCGTAAAGAATTCAATCACTCCGGCGCCGCTGCCGCCGATGCCGCGCTCGGCTACACCGAGAATGCCCGTCGGTGAAACGCAAACGCCTACCGGTTCGAGGGATGTATTCGATGTCGCGACGTAGCCGCCGGTGCTGTTGAAAACGACGACGCGCCTGTTGTTGACGTCCGCGACGTACAGGTTCCCGGCCGGATCGCTCGCCAATCCGAACGGCGCGTAAAACGCCGTGCCCGAGGCGATGCCGGTGTTGACGGTGCAGGCAATCGGCGTGCCGTTCGCTCTATAGCCTTCCACCACTTTTGGACCGAGCTTGGAGGCCCAAACTTTAACGGCCGCCCACGCGCACGGCGGCGGCTGGCGGTGCATCCTCTGCGACGTCGTAGGCGTGATGCCACCACTGGCGGGCTGCCCGCTGGTGCAACCTGCCAGTAAAACGACGGCCGTGGCGACGCAAAGATACCTCACGAGGCTGAAAATGGTCACGGAAAAACTCTCCTTTTTCGGATGACTCCGCCAAGGCGTCGGTCGGTTTAGGGCCGTTAGGATAGCCCGGCGGCCGCCTGGTCGACTCCACTGTATAGCAAAATAGTCGGCGCGAGTCCTTGTAAGAGGGCCTCGCGATTACCATTTCCGCCACGGCGGCGACTGGGAGTGATAAGCAATCTTGTTAAGCAAGCGTTAAGATGCTAGGATGAGGCCTTAGCTCAGTACTGCGCCAGCCGAGCTTCTTTTAACTATGCAGTACGCGGCACCGAGATGCTTTTCAACCGAAGGGAAGATCGATCGTGCGCATTTTAGTTCGAACCTCATGCGCGTTCGTCGCAGCAGCAGTACTCATAACTGCGAGCGCGTGCAATAACTCCCAACAGGTCCCCGGAATGAGCAGCGTTGCCGGACAGGCTAGCGCGCACCACGATGCGGGACAACGCAAGGGAAATCGGCCGGCCGAACTCTGGAATGAAATCCTGCCGTATCCCTGCTACTCCGGACAGGAGTGTCCAACCGATTTCGAGATCATTTTTGACGGCAACGTAACGGCCGACGTTCCCCACAACGAACCGATGACCACCAACGAGAACGCGTTCTGCGCGGTCTCCGGCTCGTCGGGCTGCGACCCAAGCGTCACGTACAACGCCTCGACCAATACTACGACCGTGGAATACTCCGGAACGACGCTCTACCATAACCGCAGATCCGGAATGCCGGGCGTGCATTTCGGCATGTACGCGGCACGAAACTACACGACCAACATCAAGAATCTGGTACAGCGCACTGAATGGACCTACCCGTCGTCGCAAACGGCGCCCGAGCCCGTCATAAGCATTAACTCGAAGCAGCCCACGACCAGTAAGAGCTGGAAGTACGCGATCGTTTACGTCGCCGGCACGACGTCAAAATCCGGCGGCGCCGAGTACGCGAGTTGGAACGAGATCGCATACTCATCCAAGACGACGCCCGGCTCGAGCGGGAAACAGCCGAAGTTCACCTTTGCGAACTATGGGACGCAGACGATTTACGTCACCAGTTCCGGCGGCGTATTCGACCTGCCGGTGCCGACCGATCCCGAATGTTTAAAGACGCCGTTCTGCAAGGAAAATGAAGTGCTCCTGGGCGAGCTTCAGGAAGTCAACTACCCGCCGCCGACGTATTCGAACTCACCCTTTGTTTCGTTGCAATATCCGCCGAAACGGATGCTCCCACCCGCGAAATAAGCCCGAGCAGTGCAGTCCCCGCAGGGTTACTTGCGGGGACTTTGCTGCGAAGCGCGGCGCTCGGTGCGAGAAGGAAAAGCACTCGGCGCGTTCTATCTATCGGGTCGCCGGGCAAGTGGCGGAACTGGCAGACGCGCTGGACTTAGAATCCAGTGGGGCGACCCGTCAGAGTTCGAGTCTCTGCTTGCCCACGTGCTGCGCGCCCCCCACCGGCAAAGACCGGCGGGGTCCCCCAGGAGGTCGACGCGGAAGTAGCTCAGTGGTAGAGCATCGCCTTGCCAAGGCGAGGGTCGCGAGTTCGAATCTCGTCTTCCGCTAATTTTCTCATTATGACCAGCTCCACATTGACACGCCTCGCCCCAACCCAGGTGGCGCTCGAATTCTCGATCACCGGCCAAGAGCTTGCTGAGGCCGAGGATCGTGCATTCAGAAAGCTGGCGAGGGACGTTCGGCTCCCCGGATTCCGCAAGGGTAAGGTGCCGCGCAAAATTTTCGAGCAGGCCTACGGAAGCGACGCCGTTACGAGCCGAGCTGTCGAGGACGTCGTGCCCGAGGTGTACGCCAAGGCTATTCGTGAGCATGATCTCGACCCCGTCGATCGGCCGAAGCTCGAGATCCTCGAAGAGAGCGAAGGGCGCCCCACCCGCCTCAAGGCGACGGTCGAAGTGCGCCCCACCATCGACTTGCGCCCGTATAAGGGTCTCGCGGTCAGCGGCCCGCCGGTCGAGGTGACCGAAGGCGACGTCGAGCGGAGTCTGCAGGCCTTGGCAAAAGAACGGGCCATCCTGGTCCCGGTCTCGCGTCCCGCCGCGCTCGGCGACGTGGCCACCTTGGACTACGAGGGCACGATCGAGGGCGTTCCTTTTGAAGGCGGCCAAGCCGCGGGCCAGACGGTCGAGCTTACGGAGGGCCGATTCGTTCCGGGATTCGTCGGGGGCATCGTCGGGATGCGTCCGGGCGAGAGCAAGAGCGTCGAGCTTCGGTTTCCCGACGACTACCCGTCTTCGGCCGTGGCCGGAAAGCCGGCCGTCTTCGCGATGAATCTTCATGATCTCAAAGAGTACGAGTTTCCACCGCTCGACGATGAGTTCGCCAAAGCGGTCTCGGCCAATCAGACCCTCGACGAGCTCAGGGCGGACTTACGCCGCCGACTCACGGCCGTCGCAACCGGACGCGCGCGTCGCATAATCGGCAATACGATCCTCGAGCGGCTGCTGGCGGAACACGATTTCGCGCTGCCGCCATCGATGGTTGAGGGCGAGATCGACCGTTTGATGGAAGACGCTACGGCTGCGGCTGCATCGAACGGAATCAGCTTTGACGATTACTTGAAACGAATCGGAAAGACCGAGCCAGAACTACGCGAGAGCTATCGCGGCGAGGCGACGTCGCGAGTGAAATCGACCCTGCTGATCGAGCAGATTGCCAAGGCAGAAAAGATTACGGCGACGCCGGGCGATATCGCCGCGGAACTCGAGGTTCTCTCGCGGCGCTACGGTCAGCCCGCCGCTCGAATACGCAAGGCGCTGGGCAATAATCTCCTCTCTCTCATGGACGGCATCGTGCGGAGCAAGACGCTCGAATTGCTAATTGACAACGCCGAGGTCATGCAAAACGAAGAAACGGCGGCACCGGCGTCGTAGTTAAGCCCCGTGAGAATGGATCATTTGGTGCCGATGGTCGTCGAACAGACGGCCCGCGGCGAACGAGCGTACGACATCTACTCGAGGCTCCTCAAGGATCGCATCGTCTTCGTGGGTGGACCCATCGAGGACCACCTCGCGAGCCTCGTGATCGCTCAACTCCTATTTTTGGAGAAGGAAGACCCCGATAAAGATATTGACATGTATTTGAACAGCCCGGGCGGGAGCGTTACCGCCGGCCTGGCCGTTTTCGATGCTATGCGGTTTATCAGGCCCGACGTGGCGACCATCTGCATGGGCTTCGCCGCCTCGATGGGCTCCATTCTGTTAACGGGGGGCGCTCCAGGCAAGCGATACGCCCTGCCCAACGCCAAGGTCGTCATCCATCAGCCCTGGGTCTCACAGATCGGCGGGCAGGCAACCGATGTCGAAATCGCTGCCCGGGACCTTATCGCGACCCGCCAGACCGTAGCCCGAATTTATGAGGAAACCACCAAAAAGCCCCTCGACCAGGTTCTCAGAGACATCGAACGGGACTACTACATGACTGCCCAAGAGGCCAAGGATTACGGTATAATCGACCAGATCATCTCAAACCGTGATAGTCTGCCGATGCCGGCGTAGAAGGAGTGGAGGAGCCCCAGGTGCGCGATGTTCCGATTCGGTGACGATAAGGGCCAGCTAAAGTGCAGCTTCTGCGGCAAATCGCAGGAGCAGGTCCGCAAGCTAATTGCGGGGCCTGGAGTTTACATTTGCGACGAGTGCATCGAGCTTTGTAACGAGATCATCGAAGAGGAGCTTTACAAGAACGTCGACGAGAGTCTGAAGCTTCGGAACATTCCGAAGCCCAAAGAGATCAATCACATCCTCAACCAATACGTGATCGGGCAGGAACGCGCGAAGAAGTCCCTTGCCGTCGCCGTCTACAACCACTATAAGCGCATCAATGCCGGCGCAGCCGCCGACGACGTCGAGCTGCAGAAGTCCAACATCCTGCTGGTCGGTCCGACCGGCTCCGGCAAAACCTACCTGGCGCAGACGCTCGCGAAGATTCTAGACGTTCCCCTAGCGATGGCGGATGCCACATCGCTGACCGAAGCCGGCTACGTCGGTGAAGACGTCGAAAACATCTTGCTCAAGCTCATCCAAGCCGCCGACTACGACGTGAAGCGGGCGGAGAAGGGCATCGTCTATATCGACGAGATCGACAAGATCGCTCGCAAGAGCGAGAACCCGTCGATCACGCGCGACGTTTCCGGCGAAGGCGTGCAGCAGGCTCTGCTCAAGATTTTAGAGGGCACGACGGCCAACGTGCCGCCGCAGGGCGGTCGCAAGCATCCGCACCAAGAGTTCATCCAGATCGATACGACCAACGTGCTGTTCATCTGCGGCGGAGCCTTCGACGGCCTCGAGCGTATCATCGAATCGCGCGTCGCGGCCAACAACATGGGATTCCGCGCGAACCCCGAGGGCAAGCGCGACGTGCGCGTCGGCAAGCTCTTCCAGCAACTTATGCCCGAGGACTTGCTCCGGTTCGGATTGATTCCCGAGTTCATCGGCCGTCTGCCGATCGTCGTGACGCTCGACGCGCTCGACGAACTGGCCCTGCGCCGGATCCTCACCGAGCCGCGCAACGCGCTCGTTCGCCAGTTCCAAAAGATCCTCAGCATGGACGGCGTGGACTTGCAGTTCACCAAAGAAGCGCTGGTGGCGATTGCCCACAAAGCTCAAAACCGTAAGACCGGCGCCCGCGGGTTGCGCTCGATCCTCGAAGAGACGATGCTCGAGGTGATGTACGACCTTCCGTCGCTCCAAGGCGTCAAGAAGTGCGTCGTCAACAAAGACGTGATCGAGAAGAAGGAAGCGCCGACGCTCATCTACCACGACCAGAAAAAGGACATGCCCGCTTAGGGACCCCCTAAACGTACTGCCTATTATAAAAGGCGCTGCGAGCGTCGGTGCGGAACGCTGGCGCACCCATGGAACTCCCAAAGCATTACGACCCGCAGACGGTCGAGCCGCGTCTGTACGAGCAATGGGAGCGTAACGGCTACTTTCACGAAGAGCCCGATCCGGCGCGGCCGCCGTTCATTATCTGCATGCCGCCGCCCAACGTAACGGCGCGCGCGCATATCGGGCACGGCTCGACGTATCTGCCGATGGACGTGCTGACGCGCTACCACCGGATGCGGGGAGAGAATGCCGACTGGCTGCCGGGCACGGATCATGCAGCAATCGCGACGGAAGCCGTGCTGGTGAAAGCTTTGGCGAAGGAAGGCCGGCGCCGGGACGATCTTGGGCGAGAAGCCTTCGTCGCGCACGCGTGGGAATGGTCGCGCACTTACGGCGGTGAGATCGACGCGCAGTTTCGCCGGCTCGGCTTTGGAGCCGATTGGCAACGATCGCGCTTTACGATGGATGAGGGACTCTCTGCGGCGGTTCGCCGAGTCTTCGTCGCGCTCTATCGCGAAGGACTGATCTATCGCGGAACGCGGCTGGTGAACTGGGATCCGACGGGCAAAACGACGGTCTCCGACGCGGAGCTGGAGTACGTCGAGCGCGACGGTACGCTGTGGCGCATCCGCTACCCATTTTCAACCGAGGATCGCAGCGGCGGCATTGAGATCGCGACCACACGGCCGGAGACGATGCTCGCCGACGTTGCCATCGCGGTTCACCCGCAAGACCCCCGTTACTCGGCGCTCGTCGGCCGCAGCGTCTGGTTACCGCCGCTCTTCGACCGGGCGATCCCGATCCTGGCCGACGAAGCCGTCGACATGGAGTTCGGAACGGGAGCCGTCAAGGTAACGCCGGCGCACGACCAAGTCGATTACGAAATCGGCGTACGGCACGGCCTGGAAATGCCCTCGGTTATCGGGCTCGATGCTCGAATCGCCGGCGCCGGCGTGAACGTCGGTCCGTACGCAGGGCTCGATCGATTCGAAGCCCGCGAACGCATCGTGACCGATTTGGAACGCTGCGGCGTGCTTCTCGAGGCGCAGCCGCACCGGCACTCGGTTGCGATCAGCGATCGCAGCGGCGACGTCGTCGAGCCGTTACTCTCGCTGCAATGGTTCGTCAAGATGACGCCGCTGGCAAAACCCGCGCTGGATGCGTATCACGACGGTCGCGTGCGCTTCGTGCCCGAGCGCCACGGGCGCACGTACGAGCATTGGCTGACGAACATTCGCGACTGGAATATCTCTCGCCAGCTGTGGTGGGGCCATCAGCTGCCGGTTTGGTACACGCCCGACGGCCGCGAAGTCGTCGCCGAGAGCGAAGAAGAGGCGCTCGATCTAGCGCAGGCGACCTACGGGACGAAGGAGCTGACGCGCGATTTGGATACGCTCGATACGTGGTTCTCGAGCGGAATCTGGCCGTTCTCGATTCTCGGCTGGCCGCAGCCGACGCAGGAGCTGCGCTGTTGGTATCCGTCCCAGACGATGATCACCGGCGGAGAGATCATCTTTCTCTGGGTGGCGCGGATGGTGATGCTGGGGCTGCACTTCATGGAAAGCGTTCCATTCCGCGACGTCGTCATCACGCCGTTGGTCTTCGATGCCGCCGGTCGCAAGATGTCGAAATCGCTCGGGAACACCATCGACCCGATGACGCTCGCGCAAACTTACGGCGCGGACGCGTTCCGCCTCTCGATCCTGCGGCAGATGCGTCTGGAGAGCCAGGAGATTCGCTACCAAGAGTCGCGTTGCGAAGAGGCGCGCAACTTCAATAACAAGATTTGGAATGCGACGCGGTACATGCTCGCGCTGCCCGAAGGTTTACCCTCGGCGATGACGCTGCCGGAGGCGGGCGCCCTCACCCCGGCCGACCGCTGGATCCTCACCCGGCTGCGCGAGACGGTCGTGCGGATCGGCGAGCTGCTCGACACGTACGACTTCGGCAACGCGGCCGAGAGCGTCTGGCGCTTTCTCTGGTACGAAGTTTGCGATTGGTACCTCGAGGCCACGAAGGCGCAAGGAAATCGCTCGAGCCGGGCAGCCGTGCTCTCCTTCGTTTGGAATAACGCCATGCGGCTGCTGCATCCGGTCGCGCCGTTTATCAGCGAAGGGATTTGGCTGGCCCTCCCGCACGACGGACCGACGATTGTAACGGCGGCCTGGCCCGATCCACTCGAAATCCCGGCGTTCGAACCCGAGGCGCGAAGCTTCGAAGCGCTCAGACGAACGGTCGAACGGGTGCGCAATCTGCGGGCCGAGTTGGGGCTTCCTCCGAAGGAACGAGTGGCGCTCGAGGTTCCGGCGAACGTGCCGGAGGAGATGACGGAGTTGCTGGCTCTCTTCTGTGCGGCGACGATCGAGCAGTCCGCGGCATCCGGTGAAACGTTGGAGGAGGCGCTTGGCTCCGTCAGCGTGCACGCCCCGCACGGCATGCTCGAAGAACGCTATCGTAAGGAGGTTGCACATTTGCTCTCGGAAATCGCCCGAGGCGAGAAGAAGCTCGGAAACGAAGCCTTTGTTTCCAAGGCGGCTCCGGAGATCGTCGCCAAAGAGCGTGAAAAGCTGGAAAGTTATCGCGGTGAGTTGGCGCGAGTCGAAGCGGCGTTGCGCGCGTTGAAGGAACCGGCATGACGGCGACGGCCGCGAGCGGCGTCTTGGCCCGCAGCGATGAGGTCGCGAGAATTATTGCGCGGCTCGCGCATGAGATCGTCGAACCCAACGAGGCCCAAGAAGAGCTCGTCGTATTGGGCGTGCGGCGCGGCGGGGAAGCCCTGGCCGTGCGGCTCGCGGGCGAGATCGAGCGCATCAGCGGGCGCAAGCCCTCCCTCGGCTTTCTGAACATCAATCTCTACCGCGACGACCGCGTCATGCACGAACTTCCGGAGTCGCAGATTCCCGTCGACGTTTCGGGCCGGATGGTCATCGTCGTCGACGACGTCTTGTATACGGGCCGCACGATTCGTTCGGCGCTGGACGCGGTGACCGATCTCGGGCGCCCGGCCGCGATCAGGCTTTGCGTTCTCGTGGATCGCGGTTTGCGGGAGCTTCCGATTCAACCCGACTACGTCGGCCGCTTTACGCCGACGTCGCCGAATCAACGCGTAAAGGTCGTGCTCTCACCCCAACCCAGCGCTTCCGACGAAGTGACGATATTAGGACACGCCAATGCGGATCCGCCGTAGCCTGATCGATCTTGACGATCTGACGGGCGAAGAGATCGCCGCGATCTTCGAGCAGACGGCAAGATTCGAAGCGGCCGCACCGGCTCGGCGGCTGGCCGGCAAAACCTGCGTGAACATGTTCTTCGAGGAGAGCACCCGGACGTTCACCTCTTTCAACATGGCCGAACTGCGACTGGGGGCCGATGTCGTCAACCTCGCGCCGCGGAACCTGAGCCTGACCAGCAAGGGTGAAACGCTGGAGGATACGGCAATGACGCTGGGCGCGATGGGAGTCTCGGTATTGGTCGTGCGCCACCCCGAAGCGGGCTTTCCGCAGCGTCTCGCTTTGGGCTTCGACGGCCACGTCGTCAACGCCGGCGACGGCGTGCACGCCCACCCGACGCAAGCGCTGCTCGATATTTACACCCTGATCGAAGAGTTCGGCGATCTCGGCGGGCGTGCGGTTGCCATTGTCGGCGACGTGCTTCATAGCCGCGTCGCGCATTCGGCGATTCGCGGTCTCTCGCGGCTCGGAGCCACCGTCGTACTCGTCGGACCCGAAGGCTTCTTGCCGAGCACCTATGCCGGTGACGGAGTCCGCGTCGAGCGCGACTTCGACGCGATCTTGCCAAACGTCGATGCGGTCGTCTTATTGCGAATTCAACGCGAGCGTTTCGTCGCGATGCCGATCTCGGATGCGGAATACGTCGCAGCCTATCGCCTCGATCACCGCCGGCTTGGTTTATTGCGTAAAGAGGCCATCGTGATGCACCCGGGTCCCTACAATCGCGGAATGGAGCTTGACGATTCCGTGCTGGAGTTCGCCGGCTGGCGCTACGCGCGACAAGTGCACCACGGCGTGGCCGTTCGCATGGCCGTCTTGGACCTGCTGGTCAACGCGAGGAGCCTGTAAGCGATTCAATGGGAGCTCTTCTCATCACGGGCGGCCGAGTCGTCGATCCCGTTGCGTCGCTCGATGCCGTTTGCGACCTGCGAATCCGAAACGGCATCGTTGTCGAGATCGGGAAGCAGCTCGAATCCGATGAAGGCGAGCGCGCGATCGACGTTACGGGTGCGGTGGTCGCGCCGGGTTTTATCGACATGCACGTGCACCTGCGCGAGCCCGGCTTTCCGCAGAAAGAGACGATCGCTACCGGAACGGAGGCCGCGGTGCGGGGCGGGTTTAGCGCGGTGGCGTGTATGCCCAACACCGATCCGGCGCTCGATAGTTCCGCGACGCTGCGATGGCTCGGCGAGAACGTCCGACGTTCGGGGCGGTGCCGAGTCTACCCGATCGGCGCGATCACGATAGGACGCAAGGGCCGCGAGCCGTGCGATTTTGCCGCGCTGGCAAAAGCCGGCGCCGTCGGCTTTTCGGACGACGGCGACACCGTAGCGGACGCAAGCGTGCTGCGCGACGCCGCATTGCATGCGCGCCACGCTCCGGGCGTTTTCATCTCGCACTGCGACCCCGAAGATTTCATCGTTGCGCGAGATCTTTCGATTGCCGGAGAGACCGGTAACCTATGGCACATCGCGCACCTCTCGACTCGCGACGCGTTGGAAATCGTACGCAACGCGCGCGCGCACGGTACGCAGGTCACCTGCGAGGCGACGCCTCACCATCTTACGTTTACGGCTGACGACGCTCGCAGGATCGGTCCCGCCGCACGCGTGAATCCGCCGCTGCGCCGGGAGGAAGACGTGGCCGCGCTGCGCCAAGGCGTGCGCGACGGAACGATCGACGCGCTTGCGAGCGACCACGCGCCGCATACCGAAGCGGAGAAGAACGATCCCGCCGCTCCGGCGCCGGGGTTTTCCGGATTGGAGATCGCGGTTGGCGCCTACGCGGACGCGCTGCCGGATCTGCCGGTCGCGCGTTTCGTGGAACTGTTGTCGGCGAATCCCGCGCGAATTCTCGGGATCGCCGGCGGAACGCTGCGACCTGGCGCGGTGGCCGACGTGACGATCTTTGCCGAACGCTCGTGGATCGTCGATCCGTCGACGTTTGCATCTAAGGGGCGATCGACGCCGTTTGCGGGTCGCCGCCTGCCGCGCATGGTGCTCGCGACGATTGTTGGGGGAGAGCTGCGCTATAGCGTGCCGGAGCTGGGGATTCCCGTCGCGTGACCAGCTCCGCGAGTCCAGCCGCGTTGTTCCTGGCCGACGGAAGCCGCTTCGACGGCAGCGCACTCGGCGTGGAGGGCATTGCCCTCGGTGAGGCGGTCTTTTATACCGGCATGACGGGCTACGAAGAGGCCCTGACCGACCCTTCGTATGCCGGGCAAATTCTGACGTTTACGTATCCGATGATCGGCAACTATGGAATCTCCGGCAGCGCCGCCCAGTATCGGCGCCCGTGCGCCGCGGGAACCGTGATCAAGCGGATAGCGCACCATCCGTCGCACTATCTCTCAAAGCAAAGCCTGCCCTCGTGGCTCGACGAGTGCGGCGTCCCGGCATTGGTCGGGGCGGATACCCGCGCGATCACGATTGCGCTGCGCGAGCACGGAACCATTTGGGCCGCGCTTGCCACCGGGCAAGCCGCGCTCGAGGATGCCGAACGCAAGCTCGCCGACTTCGTACGCACCGCGAACACCAAGGCGCTCGTGCCCAGCGTGGCGACGCGGGAAGTCTTCTTGCAAGGACCGGGAAAGAACGTCCGCATCGTGCTCATCGACTGCGGCGTAAAGCGCGCTATCCTTCAACAACTGCAAGAGCTGGGCGCGCAGGTTACGGTCGTTCCCTACAACGCAACCGCGCAAGAGGTATTGGCTTTTGACCCCGATGCCGTCGTCATCTCACCCGGGCCCGGCGACCCCACGGATTTGGGCGAGACGATCGAAGTGCTGCGCGGCCTGCTCGGTCGAAGGCCACTCTTCGGCATCTGCCTGGGCCACCAGCTTCTTGCGATCGCATGCGGCGCCCGAACCTATAAGTTGCCCTACGGTCACCGTGGAGGGAATCAACCGGTGATGCAGCTTCGAGCAGGCACCGTGATCGTGACCGCGCACAATCATGGTTATGCAGTGGACGCGCGCTCGCTCCCGGACGAGCTGGAAGCGACGATGACCAATCTCAACGACGGCACCAACGAGGGCTTTCGCCACCGGACGTTGCCGGTCGAGGCCGTACAGTTCCATCCGGAAGCCTCGCCGGGGCCCTTCGACGCACGTTATCTCTTCGCGCAATGGCTCGAAACCTTACCGCGTCGCTAATTCTCGCTGCGGCCGCATGGATCGCCGCTACGGGAACCGGACGGGCGCAGACGCTGCAGCGGCTGACCGTCGAATCGTTCGTCCTCTCGGCGGACACGATGCAGCCGCAGGTCGACGTACCCTTCCATGTGATCGTTACGCTGCGCGTTCGGGAGAGCGTCAGCGAAATCACCAATCTCCAGCTTCCGATGCTCGCGCAGCTCGATCTGCTCGGCGACGAACGCCAGACGGTCAGCGATCCGCGCGGAACGCAGTACCGCGAGGTCGTGACCGTCGTTGCCCATTCCGACGGCCGGATCATGATTGCGCCCGCGACGCTTCAAGCGATTGATGCGCGCGACGGCAAACCAAAGCAGTGGTTTACCAACGACCTGCCGATCTCGGTCCATTCGTCGGCGTCGCACATTGCCAACGGCATGGCCGCTGGGCTGGTGGCTCACGTTGCCCGCATCCTTGCGGCGCTTATTTGGCTCGCGCTCTTAGTAGGCGCTGCGCTTCTTGCGATATTCCTCCTGCGACGGCGCGCACCGGTCGCCCCTGTGGCCAGCGTACCGGTCTCTTATCAACCAGCACCGGTGCTAAGCGAAGCGGAGCAGCGCCGGCAGCAGATCGCGGACGCGCTCTTGGTCCTTCGCGCCGAGCGGACGAGATCGGCTGCGGTTCGCGTCCGCGGCGCAGTATGGCGGGCCATCGGCGCGTCTGAGGGCGAAACGCTGGCAGACGTGCTGCGCCGGCCCGGCTGCGGTCAGGGGGTTCTACGGGATCTGCTCGTCGCGCTCGAACGCAGCGCCTTCACCTACGATGAAGATCTGCCCGGTGCCATCGACGACGCCTGCGCCGCGCTCGAACGCTATGCGGGGTCGCTGACGTGACCCTCGAACGGCAACCCCGCGACCTCCACGACGCGCTCGCCAAGACGATCGTCGGGCAAGAGAACGTGCTCGAGGCGTTGCTGCTGGCGCTGCTCTCCAACGGACACGTGCTGCTTGAAGGTCCGCCGGGGCTGGCAAAAACGTTGGCCTGCCGCTCGCTGGCCGCAGCGCTGGAAGGCGATTTCAAGCGAATTCAATTTACACCGGATCTCTTACCGAGCGATATCGTGGGAACGCGAATCTTCGATCAGCGCGAAAGCAGCTTTGCCACGGTGCTCGGTCCGATCTTTGCCAACGTCGTCCTGGCCGACGAGATCAATCGCGCTCCGGCAAAGGTGCAGTCCGCGTTGCTCGAGGCGATGCAGGAGCGTCAGGTTACCATTGGACCCGCATCGCACGCGCTTCCCGATCCCTTCGTCGTCATGGCAACGATGAACCCGCTGGACTCCGAGGGCACCTACGCCCTGCCAATCGCGCAGATGGATCGCTTTCTCATGAAGATCAACGTCGGCTATCCGACGCGCGAGGAAGAGCTGCAGATTCTGGACCGCTTCGCGATGGCCGACACGCAGCCGGTCCGCTGCGTGGCGACGCTCGACGACGTTCGCTCTTGGCGCGCGGCCGCTCACGCCGTACACGTGGACGAAAAACTCAAGCGCTATATCGTGGACCTGGTCGCGATCACCCGCGCCGCCGAAGGCGTCAGCGTAAAATCCGCCGCGGGAACTACGCTGAAGGCAGCGGAGCTGATCGATTATGGCGCGAGCCCGCGAGCGACACTCGCGCTGGCTTTCTTGGCCCGCGGGCGCGCGCTCTTGGACGGTCGTGATTTTGCCCTGCCCGACGACGTCAGAGCGGTCGCCGCGCCGGCGCTGCGCCATCGAATCGGTTTCAACTATCGCCTTGCGACCGAAGATGTGAGCGCCGATGTCGTCATCGACGCGATGATCGCCGCCATCCCCGCGCCGTGACGATTCGCGACGCGCTGCTGCGAGCGCGGCGGCGACCGCGTCACTTCGGGGCCGGGTCGCCAACGGTCTATCGCGGCGATGGCTACGAGTTCGTCGAGTTGCGGGCGTACGTTCCCGGCGACGACGTGCGCCGGATCGACTGGGCTTCGACGGCTCGTTCGGGCGAGCTGCAGACGCGCGTGGTGCTCGAAGACGTGACGCTCACGCTGGCGGCGATCCTCGACGCCTCGCCTTCGATGGGCGTCGGTCGAAAGCGGCCATTGCTGACGGCGGCACGCGAGGCACTCGCAGACTGGTTCGCTGCCGCAAGCGCGGAGGACCGCTGCATTCGCATCGCCGGCGGCTCGATCACGCCGGCCGCGCTGCAACGCGGCTCGCGTCGCGCGGTGGCGCTGCGCGAGGATGCCGCCGAATTCGATTTAACGAAAACGCTGCGCACGGCCTACGCCGCATTGCCGCGAGGAACGGCGCTGCTGGCAATCTCGGATTGGTACGATCTCGATGAAAGCGTCGATCGCGAGCTGGCCGGCCTTGGCGCGCGGTTCGATTGCACCGCGTTGATCGCGCGGGATCCCTGGTACGAACAGCTTCCGCTGGCCGGCATCGTCCGTCTTCGTGGAGCGGAAGGCGGCTCGCTGCGCGGGTATATCGGGGCGCGTGAGCGGGCGGCGTACCTTGCGGCGGTCCGTGCTCGAGAGGCTTCGCTGCTGAGGCGCTTCGAAGCGGCGAACTGGCGCACCGGGCTTTTACGTGAAGAAGACGGCGGCGCGTCGCTCGCCGCTGCTTTTGGATTGCGCTCGTGACGATCGATCATCCGCTGCGACTTGGTCTCGGCGTCGTCGCCCTGATCATCTTTGGGCTTCTTTATGCTTTCCTCGCGCGGCGAGCGACGTCGCACGACCTGGCTTACTCCAACGTCGGGTTCTTTCGGGATGCGGCGAAGCCGAGAACGTGGATCCCGCGCGCGTTGCAGGGGCTTTGGCTCGTTGCTTTCGCGGCTCTCGTCCTCGGCGTCGGCGGTCCGCATCTGCGGCTCATGCTTCCGGCACACGACGGCAGCGTTTTCATCTGCATCGACACGTCGGGATCGATGGCCGCGACCGACGTCTTCCCGACCCGCGCGGAAGCCTCAAAAGCTGCGGCCCGCGCCTTTATCTCCGAAAGTCCATCCGGCACAAAGATCGGCATCATTTCGTTTGCCGGCGCGGCGGGAGTCGTGGTGCCGCTAAGCGCCGACCATCAGGCGGTCTTTTCGGGACTCGATGAGATTCCGTCGCCGAACGGCGCCACCGCAATCGGCGATGCCCTGGCGCTTGCCGCGCGAATGCTGCCGCGCAAGGGCCATCGCGTCGTCGTGCTCATTACCGACGGTGTCAACAATAGCGGGACCGATCCGATGGAAGTCGCGCAGCGGCTTGGAAATCAGCACATCCCGGTCTATACCGTCGGCATCGGCACCGAGAACGGGGGTCTGATTCCGGGAACGAACGAGGAGGCCACCATCGACGAGGACGCACTGCGCGGTTACGCGCAGGCCAGCGGCGGCGCCTACGCGCGCGTCGAGAATGCGACGCAGCTCCGAGATGCGCTCTCCACCCTGGGACGAACCACCTCGCTCCAACCCAAGCGCATCGATGCATCGCTGCAGTTTGCAATCGCCGGCGCCGTGGGCATGGTCTGCGCGTTTCTGGCCGGCTTGGGATTGGGGCGCTACCCGTGAGCGACGATCCGATTTCGCGGTTGACGGCGTGGATCGAAGCGGCGGGGGGCGCCAGTCGCATCGAGGCCGTTGCGATGTGCCTGGCAACCGTCGGCGCGAACGATCGTCCCGGGGCGCGGATGGTGCTGTTGCGCGGCCTCGACGGTCGCGGCCTGCGCTTCTTTACGTCCTACGAGAGCCGCAAGGGCCGCGAACTCGCCGAGCATCCCTTCGCCGCCGCGCTGCTGTATTGGCCCTGGCTGGAGCGCCAAGTGCGGATCGAAGGCGCCATCTCGATGCTTCCCGAGAGCGAGTCGGACGAATACTTTAATTCGCGCCCGCGCGGCCATCAGCTAGCCGCCTGGGCTTCGGAACAAAGCGCACCGGTCGAATCGCATGCGCTCTTGGAAGAACGCTTCGCGCATTTCGAGCAGCGGTTCGAAGGTGAAGCGGTTCCCCGCCCCCACTCCTGGGGCGGCTACTTGCTGGCGCCCTCGTATTTCGAGTTCTGGCAAGGGCGCCCAAACCGCATGCACGAGCGCATTGAATACAAACGCAGCGGCAGCGAGTGGGAGATCATCCGGCTCCAGCCCTAGTTCTCGGGTCACGGTTGTCGCGGCGGTTGCTGCTCGGCGCTCGGACGGGGGATATTCGGCGTCTTCATAGCTGGAGCCAGCGGCAGTCGAGCGTTCCCGGCATCGGCCGGATGCGCCACGATGCGATAATCGAAGCCGACGTTGGAGCGTCCGCCCTGTGCTTCGTGCACTTGGAAGCCTGTCGGGGTTTTCATAGTAACGTAGAGCCCGCGCGTGTCACCCAACGGCGTGAGGAAGACGTAATACGCGGAGTTCCGCTCGATGGTCGACGCAAACGCCGCTTCGATCCGCACGTTTGCGACCCCGCGCATGACGTGCGCCGTCCCAAAATCTTCGATGATTGCGGACGTAGACTCCGATCCGAAGGCGAGAACATGACGACCCCTGCTCGTGTGATGCCGATGCTCCAAGGTTTGGCCGCTTGTGATCGTTCCCGAGCAGTACAGATCTGCATAGGTGTTGATCGTACAGTCGCCATAGAGGCCCATTCCATAAAAAACCAAACCATTAGTACTTTCCAGGTCGCTAATGAGCGCCGTGCCGGTTGAGGCCGAAGTGCCTGCGTACACGCCCGTCCCACCGGACTCGTCGAAACCCTCGACTCCAGCACCATATGTGGTCCCATCATCGCCCCGGACACCATATACGTTCACGTTACCCGCGACGCCGTAGATGCTTCCCTTGCAGGCGAGGTCGGCGTACGGGTCGATCAGACACGACAGGTGCGTCGCGGAATTGTAGCCGTAGAAAATATTCGTTGCGCTCTCATCGGCTTTCGCAAAGAGCGCTCCGTACTTTCCCGTCGTGTCGTGCGATTCGGCGTAGACGCCGATACCGCTGCTTCCAAGCTGCACGCCCGAAACGCCCGATCTTGCAGCCGCGCTGGACTTCCCTTCAAGGCCGTTGCCGCCAGATGACTGGCCGTAAACTCCGTAGGGGGTGCCGGTCGAGGTGCCTTCAACGCAAGCCGTGCCGGTGCTGCACTTATAGCTGACGCCGGCGTCGGGTGCGGTAAAGCGTTGCGCGCGCACGATGCCCAAGCATGAGACTGCCACCGCAATGATCACGCCGGCTCCGATCGCCATTCGTTTTAGCCGAAGCGGGAATTCGAACATGGTCGTCCTTTCTTAGACCCCTCAGAGAGGGGTCTGCCGGCCGTTCGGCCGGTATCAGGAGACCACTATACACCCTAAGGGCGCAGGGACGCCTTACCGAGAAGCACGCTGCTCGACGCGAAAGGGGCGCATCAATGAAGACCTACGGTGTTTCCCGCTCGACGACCGCTTCTCCCGAGAAAGTCTGGAGCGTTTGGCGCGATCCAAATAACTGGAGTCGCTGGAACTCCGGAATTTCGTCCGCGCAAGCCGACGGCCCGATCGCGAACGGCACCAAAGGCAAGATGACGACCAACCGCGGCAGTTGGCACGACGTGACGTTCTCAAACCTCGTCGAAGAGCGGGGGTTCGACATGTCGATGGCGGGACCGCCGATGACGACGTTCACGTTCAGCTGTACGATCACGCCCGACGGAACCGGAAGCAAGATCGCGCAGAGCGTTGCGATCTCGGGCCGTTTGCGTCGGTTCTCGGTGCGATGATGGGAAACGAGATGGCTAAACACTTGGTTCCCGTGCTCGACGACCTCGCGCGCCGCTGAAGCCTGTCAGTAGAGGGACTGACCGGCCAATCCGATAATCCAACCGCCCGAGCATGTCGCGCCGGAATGTCATGGTCATCGGGTCGGGACCGATCGTCATCGGTCAGGCTGCCGAGTTCGACTACGCAGGCGTCCAGGCGTGCCGCGCGCTTCGCGAGGAAGGCCATCGAGTCGTCCTCGTCAACTCGAATCCCGCCACGATCATGACGGACCCGGAGATCGCCGACGCGGTCTATTTGGAGCCGCTCACCGTGCAGTCGATCGAGGAGATCGTCGCCCGCGAGCGGCCCGATGCATTGCTCCCCACACTGGGCGGCCAGACCGGTCTTAACTTGGCCGTCGAACTCGACGAGGCCGGAATCCTGGAACGCTACGGGATCGAGGTGCTCGGCACCCCGATCGCGACGATCCAGCTAGCGGAAGACCGCGAGCGCTTCAAGCTCAAAATGCAAGAGATCGGCGAGCCGGTCGCGGAAAGCGCGATCGTCACCGATATCGAGCAGGGCGTCGCGTTTGCGCGAACGGCCGGATATCCCCTCGTGGTGCGCCCGGCGTACACGCTCGCCGGCACCGGCGGCGGCATGGTGGCCAATGAAACGGAGTTGCGCGCGACGCTTGACGCCGGACTGGCCGCCAGCCTGATCCATCAAGTGCTCCTGGAAACGTCGCTCCTGGGATGGAAGGAGATCGAATACGAAGTCTTGCGCGACGGCAGCAATAACTGCATCGTCGTCTGCAACATGGAGAACTTCGATCCGGTCGGCGTTCACACCGGAGACTCGATCGTCGTCGCCCCGTCGCAGACGCTCTCCGATCTGGAGTATCAGATGCTGCGCACCTCCAGCATCAACGTGATTCGCGCCCTCGACGTTCAAGGCGGCTGCAACATCCAGTTCGCGCTGGATCCCTACAGCAGCCAGTATGCGATTATCGAGGTCAACCCGCGCGTCTCGCGCAGCTCCGCGCTCGCCTCGAAAGCGACCGGCTATCCGATCGCAAAGATTTCGACCCGCATTGCCTTGGGCCAGCGGCTCGACCAAATCGAAAACCCCGTCACCGGCGTTACGAAGGCCGCGTTCGAGCCGGCACTCGATTACGTCGTCGTGAAGATCCCACGCTGGCCCTTCGACAAGTTTCCATTCGCCGACACGGCCATCGGTACGCAGATGAAATCCACCGGCGAAGCGATGGGCATCGGCCGAACCTTTGCGGCCGCGCTGCTCAAAGCGGTACGCGGGCTCGATCTGGGTCGCGAGACGTTGACCGGTCCGCTGGTCGAATGGAGCGAGGCGGAGCTCGAAGCAATCGTCGCGCGTCCGACCCACGAGCGCCTTTTTGCAGTTTGCGAACTTTTGCGGCGCAGCGGCGATAACCGCACGCCGGCGATCGAACGCGTGCACGAGCTCTCGGCGATCGACCGGTTTTGGCTCTACGAACTCGCCGAGCTCGTCGCGGCCGAGACCGCTGAGGTCCAAGGACGACGCGACGGCGCCGTTGCCTTTCGAATGGTGGACACGGCGGCAGCAGAGTTTCCCGCCAAATCGCCCTACTACTATCTCTCGCGCGGCGAGCAAGACGAGATCCGTCCGACTCCCGCCGAGGCGGTCGTCGTGGTGGGGAGCGGCCCGATTCGCATCGGCCAGGGCATCGAGTTCGATTACAGTTGCGTTCACGCCGCATGGGCCCTCAAAGCCGCGGGCCGGTCGCCGGTGGTGATCAACAACAATCCGGAGACCGTCTCGACGGACTTTGACATTTCGGACACGCTCGTCTTCGAGCCGCCCGGCGCCGATGAAGTCGAGGCTGCGTATCGGGCGACGAAGGCCCGCGGCGTCATGCTCGCCTTCGGCGGGCAGACGGCGATCAATCTTGCGGGCGAACTGAGCCGTCGCGGCGTGCAGATCGTTGGGAGCGACCGAAAGTCGCTCGATATGGCCGAGAACCGCGAGCAGTTCGAGGCCGCGCTATCGAGATTAGGCGTCGCGCGGCCGCAAGGCAAGGCGGCGCGCAGCTTTCGTGAGGCTCGTGCGATTGCTCGCGAGCTGGGCTTTCCGGTGCTCGTTCGCCCATCGTTCGTTCTGGGCGGTCGCGCGATGGAGATCGTCTACAACGAAGCACAGCTTGCCGCGTACGCGGAATCCGCGCCGCCAATACTGGCGCAAGCGCCGCTCTTGGTCGATCGGTATCTGCCCGGCCTCGAGCTCGAGGTAGATGCGGTTTTTGACGGCGAAGACGTACTGGTTCCGGGCATTTTCGAACATATCGAGCGCGCGGGCGTCCACTCCGGCGACTCGATCAGCGTCTATCCGGTGCAAATCATCGACTCGGAAATGGAACGGCGGATCGCCGGCATCACGCAAGCCGTCGCGCAAGAGCTCGGCATTCGAGGCCTAATCAACATCCAGTTCGTCTTGCACGAGGAGCGGCTGTACATCATCGAAGCCAACCCGCGTGCCAGCCGAACCGTTCCGGTCATCCAGAAAGCCACGGGAATCAACCTCGTCGCCGCGGCGACTCGCATCGCGCTCGGCGAGCGGCTGCGCGATATGGAGTATGGCATCGGCCTCGTTCCGCACGTTCCGTACGTCGTCGTGAAGGTACCGGTCTTTTCGTTTTCAAAAATGCGCGGCGTCGAGACCATCCTGGGCCCCGAAATGAAGTCGACCGGCGAGGTGCTCGGAATCGACGACACCTTCGGCGGAGCGCTCCGAAAGGGCTTTCTCGCGGCCGGCATTCGGCTGCCGGGCACCGGCGCTCGGATTCTGGCTTCCATCGCCGACGAAAACAAGGAAGAATCCGTTAGCGTGCTTCGCAGCTATTTCGCGCTCGGACATACGCTGGTCGCAACTCCGGGCACCCACCTGCTCCTCCAGGCCGCCGGCATTGCGAGCGAGCGGATCAACAAGATCGCCGACGGGTCGCCGCACGTCTTGGATATCATCGGTTCGCGCACCGTCGACTTGGTTATCAACGATGCCAAAGGACCGAGAGAAATCTCCGATGCCTACAAGATTCGCCGCGCGGCGGTCGAAGCGAGCATTGCGTGTTTGACGAGTTTAGATACCGCGCGGGGGCTGGCGGAGGCGCTCGCAAGCAAGGCCGGGCCGCCGTGCAGCCTGCAAGAGTATCGGAACCGCGCGTCTTTATCCTCGGCGGCAACGCCAACACGCTAGCCGGCACGAGCAGCTTTCGCGCGCCGGCCGAGGCTCCAAAGGGCGCGCTCGTCACAGCCCGCTTGATCCCGCTGGCGTGGACGCCGCGCGGCGTCGCCGTCGGCAAGGGCCGGCAGGACGTCGGGATTCCGGCCGCGGGCATCCCCGAGTGGATCGATCGCACGTTTCCGGCCGAGGACGAAACGGCTTTCGTTGCCTCGGTTCGCGATCTCGAAATCCTGACGCGTATTGGATGGGAGGCTGCCTTTCCGGAGATCGTCGACCAGCGCAGCGTGCTCAACATCGAGGATCTTCCCGACGAAATCATCGAGGGACTCGCGCGTCCGCCCGGCGATCTCGTCGCGTGCGCGGCGTGCCGTTCCTTGTGCGTTCGCGATGAGTTTCCTTGGAAAGACCGCCAGCTGTGCGCTTGGGATTATCACACGCAAGCCTTTGGCAAGCGTGGGCCGTGGCACGAAGGCCTTTATGAGGAACGCCATTTCGAAAGCGTGCCGTCGTGCGCGTACGTCGCAGCACCGTTGCTCGAAGAGCTCGGCGTTCAAGAAGTCCTTGCGATCGGCAGCGTCGAGGCGAGTCTCGCGCTATCGCTGGTCAATACGATGATCTCGGCCGAAAGCTCGCGGCCCCACATGGCCATCAAGACCGAGTTGGGCTTTTCAGTGCTCCGCGAAGCATGACCAACCGCGGAATTCGCGATCTGACGACGTTCTTCGTCATCCTCTTCGGCATTCTGGTGATCCGCCAGGCTTACGTGCAGCTGGTCATCGCTGCATCCATCGCAGAACGACCCGGCAATCCGCGCCACGCGCTGCTCGACGCGAACCGGGGACGCATCGTCGCAAGCGACGGGACGGTTCTCGCGCAGACTGAAGACGGAAAGCGCGAGTATCCACTCGGTGCGCAGACTGCCGCGTTGGTAGGTTACGTCTCGCAACGCTACGGCACCAGCGGCATCGAAGAGGCCTTCGACCGCGCGCTCACGCCGCCGGACTCCAGTGGCGATCCCGTGGCGCAACTCGAGCAAATCGCCGCCGCGCTGCGCGGTTCGACCGACGTCGAGGCGGGCGCCGACGTCGTTACGACGATCGTTCCTGCCGTCCAAGAAGAGCTGTATTCGTTGCTGTCGCGCTACAATCGCGCGGCGGGCGTGGTGCTCGACCCGCAGACCGGCGCGGTCCTCGCGCTCGGGAGCGTGCCGAGCTACGATCCGAACGACGTCGACGCGGAGTTTCCGCAGCTGCGCAACGACTCGCGCGCTCCGCTGCTCGATCGCGCGCTCGACGGTCTCTATCCTCCCGGGTCTACGTTTAAGATATTTACCGCGTCGGCGGCGCTCGACAGCGGAACGGTCACGCTCGAGTCGCGCTTCGAAGATCCGGGCTATCTGCAGATCGGCGATTTTACGCTGCACGACAATGAAAGCGAGGCGACGGGCTACGGCGACCTTACGAGGGCATTTGCCCTCTCCAGCAACGTAGACTTCGCGCAGATCGCGCTCAAAATGGGCGTGGACACGTTCTATGCGTATCTGGACCGGTGGGGAATCGGAAGCCCGCTCGATTTTCAACTGCCGGCCGAGCCGGCTCGAGTTCCGCCGAAGGCCGGGATCGTCCCCGGTGAGTTGGCGCAAATGGGTTTTGGCCAGGGAGCGCTGCTGGTGTCACCGCTGCAGATGGCGCTGATCGGCGCGACGATTGCAAACGCAGGGCAGGAACCGCGCCCATACGTCGTGCGCCAAGTCGTGCGCGATGGCATCCCCGCCAGCGTCTCCGCGACCGCGACCCTTACAAACCCGGTATCCAGCGACACGGCCGCGAAGGTGACGAACATGATGATCGCGGTGGTCGAGCGTGGAACCGGCACGCCGGCCCAACTGCCGCACGTAATCGTTGCCGGGAAGACCGGCACGGCGACCAACCCGCTAGGCCGGTCGCATGCGTGGTTCGTCGCCTTCGCCCCCGCGCAGCATCCCCGCGTCGCCGTCGCAATCGTCGTCGAGAACGTCGGATACGGCGCAACCTACGCCGCGCCGATCGCGCGCGACGTGCTCAAAACGGCGCTGGAGAACACGGGGAATTGATCGAGGAGCGGATATTCAACAACCGCTACCGCCTCGATCGAAAGCTCGGCGAAGGCGGCATGGCGATCGTTTACTGCGGCACGGATATCTTGCTTCGGCGGCGCGTCGCGATCAAGGTCCTGCGCGAACAGTATGCTGCCGACGGGGAGTTCGTCCGCCGGTTCTATCAGGAAGCCGAGTCCGCGGCGAAGCTCTCGCATCCCAACATCGTCAACACCTTTGACGTTGGCCACGAAGGCGAGACCTACTTTATCGTTATGGAGCTCGTGGACGGTCCGTCGCTGGCCGAGATCATCGCCGCGGACGGATGCCTTCCCGAGCCCGTCGCCATCGATTATGCCGTGCAAATCGCCAGTGGTTTGGCCTACGCGCATCGCCAGGGGATTCTCCATCGCGACATCAAGCCCGCGAATATCCTGGTGACCAAAGACGACGTCGTGAAGCTCTCCGATTTTGGAATCGCGCGCGCGGTCTCGCAGCAAACGATGGCGCTGACCAAGCCGGGACTCGTGATGGGCAGCGTCTATTACATCTCGCCGGAACAAGCGCAGGAACACGAGCTGCACGAGACCTCCGACCTGTACAGCCTTGGCATCGTGCTCTATCAAATGCTCACCGGCAAACTGCCGTATACCGGCGAATCGGCGGTGACCGTCGCCCTCAAGCATATCGGCGATCCGGTTCCCGTGATCGACGTTCGCGCGAGCGGTATCAGCCCAGCCTTGGCCGCGATCGCCAACCGGCTGCTGCAGAAGAACCCGCAGCGTCGTTTTCAATCGGCGAGCGAGCTGGCCACGGCGCTGCGCGAAGCTCGCGAGCGCCCCAGCGTCGCGGGGTATCGGATCGCCGACGACGCACCGGGCCATCCGCCGGGCGGGCGCGCCTCGCTGCCGCCGCGGCGTTCACCGATGCCCGATCGTCCGTATCTCGCGGAAGAGCCGGAAGAGCCGCGGCGTTCGGCCCGGAGCGCGTGGATCGCCGCGGTGCTGCTGCTCGCATTGATCGGTGCGACGGGACTTGGCTACTTTCTCTTCGCGCGCCCTTTGCCGTCGTTCGGAGCGGGCGTCGTCGTTGAGGATTATACCGGCATGACGCAGGCGGAGGCGCAACAAGCCGTCGTGAATGCCGGGCTGCGAACGCGCTTCACCAAGAGCGCGAGCGAGACGGTCCCGCCGGATCACGTGATTCGTCAGTCGCCGCGGGCGGGAACCAAGGTGGAGAAGAACCAGGTCGTCGAGCTGGTCATCAGCAACGGAAAGCCGCTGCTGGGGCTCGACGACGTGCGCGGCTACAGCGCGAACGACGCCGCGAGAACCTTGCAGCAAGATGGTTTCGCGGTAACGCTGGAGCGCCGCTTCGACAACACGATCAAGGACAACGTGATCGATCAGAGGCCAAAGCCCGGAGCGAAAGTTCCCGAGGGAAGCCGCATCACGCTGGTCGTTTCCGACGGACCGGCTCCGGTGGTCGTGCCGAACTTCGTCGGAATGAAGCTTGAGAGCGCGCAGTCACGAGCAAGCGCCTTGGGAATAACTCTGGACACGTCGCAGAGCGTTGCGGGAATGCCACCCGACACCGTCGCGTCGCAGAGTATCGCCGCGGGCACGAAGCTCGATCGAAACGCGACGGTTCACGTCGTCGTCAACAGCGGCCTGCCGGTCAGCACCGTGCCGCCGCCGGGCACCGGACCGCTGGCAAACGTTCCGAACGTTGCCGGCCTCGAGTATAGCGCTGCGATTGCAACCCTTACCGCGGGCGGCTTTCAATATAGCGTGCGCTACGTGCAGCAAACCACAAACAACGGCACGGTCGTCGCGCAGGATCCGCCGCCGGGCCAGAGTCCGCAGGGAACGACCGTCACGGTGACGCTCTCGGTCCCCGGTGAAGTCCCCGACACCAATGGAATGTATAAGGCCGAAGCGGTCAAGACGCTTTCGGATGCCGGATACTCCGTTGGGAAGTGGGAGTACACGACCAGCCTCGGCGCGGACGGCAAGGTCGTGGGAACCGATCCGCCGGCCGGGACGGGGCTCGCCCCGGGTTCGCCGGTCGGCGTCACCGTCAACGGAACCCCGCCGCCGTAAGTGCCGAATAGTTCGCTGCGCATCCTCGGCATCGATCCGGCCTTGCGGGTCACCGGCTACGGCGCGATCGAGCGCCGAAACGGCGCGGTGCATCTTATCGAAGCGGGCGTCGTCGTGCCGCGCGTGCGCGGTACGCTCGAGGAGCGCCTCAACGAGCTCCACGCCGGAATTACCGAAGTCATCTCGCAGGTCGCGCCCGCTTCGATCGTGATCGAAGAGCTTTATAGCAGTTACAGGAATCCCCGCGCCGCACTCTTGATGGGACACGCGCGCGGCGTGCTCTGTTTGGCCGGCGCGCAAGCCGGCATCACCGTGCATACGCTCGGTCACGCAAGAGTGAAACGGGCGCTGGTCGGCTCGGGAAGCGCGCGCAAGGAGCAAATCAACGCGATGGTGACGCGCCTGCTCCGGCTGCGCCACGCGCCCGAACCACACGACGTCTCGGATGCGTTGGCCCTGGCGCTCGCGTTCTTAAACGTGCTCGATAGCGTTGATCTGACCCGTGTTCGCTAGAATCTCGGGGGCGCTGGTCGAGCGAAGCGGTGACAGCGCGATCGTAGAGGCCGGCGGCCTGGGATACGAGATCCTGCTGCCCCCGTGCATCGCGCAAAAGGTTCCGACCAAGGCCGGCGAGCGCGTGACGCTCGAGATTTACGCGGTCGTCAACCTTGAGGGCAATAGCGGCCGGTTTACCTATTACGGATTCACCAACGCAATCGAACGCGAGTTTTTCGAAGCCTTACTGACGGTGGCGTCGATCGGACCGCGCTCCGCGGCGCGCGCATTCTCCTTGCCGATGTCGACGATCGCCGCCGCGATCGATCGAGGCGATTACAACCTGCTCAAAACGCTTCCCGGAGTGGGGCAGCAAAAGGCGCGCGACATCGTGGCAAAGCTGCAAGGAAAGGTCGCGAAGTTTTTACTGATTCAAGACGCTCCGCCCCCGGCGCCGGCCTCCATCCCGGACTTCGCCGATGAAGCGCTCGCCGTTCTCGTTCAGCTCGGATACAAACGCATCGAAGGCGAAGCGATGATCCGCCAGACGCTCGAACGCGAACCGCAGCTCGATCAGGCGGAGCAACTCTTGGCGGAGATATACCGTTCCAAGGCGGCGAAGCAGACGCCATGAGCGAGCCGAAGGCGCGCAAACGGCTGTTGGGCCCTGCGGACGTCTCGCCGGAGCCGGCGCTCGAGCGCGTGGTCGATCCGACGGACACGTTGGAAGATGAGGTATTTGGCGCCAGCCTGCGGCCGCGCTCGTTTGAAGAGTACGTCGGGCAAGAACGCGTCGTGGAGAATCTTCGGATCGCGATCGACGCCGCAAAGCAGCGCAACGAACCTTTGGAGCACGTGCTGTTTTACGGACCGCCCGGCCTTGGCAAAACGACGCTGGCCGGGCTGATTGCTCGGGAGCTGGGCGCAAACTTCCGGCCTACCAGCGGCCCCACGCTCGAGAAGCCCAAGGATCTCGTCGGGATCCTGACCTCGCTCGAGCACGGTGACGTCTTTTTCGTCGATGAAGTGCATCGCCTCGGGCGCGTCGTCGAAGAGTTTCTCTATCCGGCGATGGAGGATTTTCAGATCGACTTCATCGTGGATCGCGGTGCGTATGCCAAGACTTTAAAGCTGCCGCTCAAGCGTTTTACACTGGTCGGCGCGACCACGCGTGCCGGCATGCTGACCGCGCCGCTGCGCGAACGCTTCGGCATCGTGCATCATCTCGATTATTATGCGGTTGCCGAACTCGAGCGGATAATTATCCGTTCTGCCGGCGTCTTAGGCGTACCGATCGAGATCGATGCCACGACGATGATTGCCGCCCGCAGCCGCGGCACGCCTCGCGTAGCAAACCGATTATTGCGGCGCGTCCGCGACTTCGCCGAAGTTCGCGCGAACGGGCGCATCACGGCGGAAGTTGCCGACGACGCGTTGCAGCGCGAGGGCGTCGACGAACTCGGTCTCGACCGGCTGGATCGCGCGTTTCTCCAGACGCTGGTAAAGCAGTACCGAGGCGGCCCGGCGGGCATTGCCGCAATCGCCGCCTCGCTTACCGAAGACGCGGAGACGCTGGAGGACGTGGTGGAGCCGTATCTCCTCAAAGCTGGTTTCATCACGCGAACGGCAAGCGGGCGCCGGGCGACCGTTCAGGCCTATCATCACCTCGGCCTCGCCGGAGGCCCGCCCGCACAAGAGCGGCTGCTCTAGCCCGTGCAGCGCAAAGCCTTTCTGATGCTTGCTGCCGCGCCGCTGCTCGTTGCGCGCCCGGCCCGTTCGCAGACCGATGCCGACCCGGCCATCAGCTCGGCTCGCCCCGCGCTGCGCGTCTTGCTGGGCACGGGCGATGCCTCGCCCGCCACGGACGGAACGTTTGTATTCCAAGGGCGCCTCTATCGCGGAAGCTTCACGCGCCTAGACGACGGCCAGATCGTGAACCTCGTGGATTTGGAGGCGTACGTCTGCAGCGTCGTTCCGGCCGAGATGTCGCCGCGCTGGCCGCCCGCAGCGCTGGAAGCGCAGGCCGTCTGCGGACGCACCTACGTTCTGCAGCGCAGCAATCCGCGTCGCGCCTACGATCTGGTGCCGTCGGAGTTGGATCAGGTCTACCGCGGCATACAGGGCGAGTCGCCCAACGCAACTGCGGCGGTGAGCGCGACGGCCGGCAAAGTTCTGCGTTTCGGCGCGGCATTCGCGCAGGTCGCGTATTCGTCGTGCTGCGGCGGACGCACCGAAGCCTCGTCGGACGCGTGGGGCAGTCTCCCGATTCCCTACCTCGGGGGCGTCGTTTGCACGTCATGCAGCGACTCGCCGTACTTTCGCTGGAGCTCTTCGCTCACGCTGGAGAGCATTGCGGCAAGCCTCCCCGCGTCACTCGCTTCAATCGGCGATCTCGTCGATCTCCGCGTTGCCGAGCGCGACGCGAGCGGGCGCGCCCGCGTCTTAGAGCT
>DATGGV010000048.1:0-39933 GCA_035308305.1 Candidatus Cybelea sp.
GAGCTCGTCGGGCGGAACGACAGCGTTACCGTCCAAGGGAGCGCGTTTCGGCGAGCCGTCGGTCCCCGCACGCTGCGCAGCTTGCTGATTACCGCGGTCCAGCATTGGCCCGACACGCCCGAGATCGATATCGAAGGCGGCGGACTGGGGCACGGCGTCGGCTTGTGTCAATGGGGCGCGCATGGAATGGCGGTCGCGGGAGCCGGCGCTCCGGCAATCTTGGCATATTACTTCCCAGGGACGGTCGTCACCGATCTCGAGCGATGAACGGTACGCGGCGGCGTACGACTACGAGCTGCCCAAAGAGCTGATCGCGCAGCACCCGGCGGCCCGGCGCGACGAAAGCCGCTTGCTGGTGCTCGACCAACGGGGCACGCACGATTACCTCTTTCGCGACCTCCCCACGCTTCTTCGCGACGATGACCTTCTGGTCGTCAACGAAACGCGCGTTATCGCCGCTCGCCTCTTTGGCGAGCGGACGCGCGGGAGGGCGGGTGTAGAGCTGCTCTTGCTGCATCCCACCGGCTCCTTGCGCTTCGATAGCGAAGCGCTGACCTGGGTGGCGTTGGCGCGTCCCGCGCGCCGCTTGCGCGAAGGGGACCACGTCGCCTTCGGTGCGTTCGGTGAGGCGAGGGTAACGAAGGTGCTGGCCGAGGGCATGCGCGAGATCGCGCTCTCGCTGCCAGGGCCTTTGGAAACGTTTCTCGACCGGGCCGGCAAGATGCCCCTGCCTCCGTATATTCATAACGAGACGGCCGAGGCTGCGCAGCGCTACCAGACGGTCTTCGCGCGCGTTCCCGGCAGCGTTGCCGCGCCGACCGCATCGCTGCACTTTACGCCCGAGCTGTTGCGCGAGATCCAGGAGACTGGGATCGAGATCGCGCGTCTGACGCTGGACGTCGGGCTTGGCACATTTCGGCCCGTGACCGCCGAGCGGCTCGACGAGCACGTGATGCATGCGGAAGCGTACGCCATCGATCAGAAAGCGGCGGCGGCGATCGAAGCGGCTCGAGTCGCAGGACGACGCGTCGTCGCGGTCGGAACGACGGTCGTGCGCGCGCTCGAGGGAAACTTCCAGCGTTATGGCTGCATTAAGCCGGGCGATCACGTCACCGACATTTTCATTCGTCCCGGCTTTCGCTTTGGGATCGTCCGGGCCATGGTTACGAACTTCCACCTTCCGCGGTCGACGCTGCTCGCGCTGGTCAGCGCGTTTGCCGGTCGCGAGCGTGTGTTGGATGCCTATCGCAAAGCGATCGCGCGCCGGTACCGGTTCTACTCGTTCGGCGACGCAATGTTCCTGGAGGCTCGCCATGATTAGCAGCGTCGGGAGCAGAAAGTGCGCGCCATGAGAGTTTCGCAGTTCTGCCGCACGGCGGCATGGGTTTGCGCGACTACGGCGATCGTCGCCGGGTGCGCTCAGACGCAGCCGCCGTTGGCGCCCGCCGGCGCGGCGGAACGCGCGCCCCATGCAGGCGGAAAGGTCTTGGATTATCTCTACGTGAGCGATCAGCGCGCCGGCGAAGTCGAAGTCTTCGCAAACGGCTCGTACCAAAAGGTCGGCACGATCTCCCGTGGGATCGAAGGTCCGGAAGGCCTTTTCCTCGACAAAGCCGGAAATCTTTACGTCGCGAACTTTCTCGGCGGCAACATCACGGAATACCCGTACGGCTCCGCTCGTCCGAAGTTTAAATACGACGCGCACATGGTTGAACCGGTCTCTGTAAGCGTCGACCGCAACGGCAACGTGTATGAGGCGGACTTTGACGGCCAGTCCGTCAACGAGTATCAGCAGGGGCGCAACAAAGTCGTGAGTTCGTGTGCCGAGCCGGGCTATGTCTCCAGCGTCGCGGTCGATGCCGCCGGCGACGCGTTCGTTGCCGTCAACTCGAACCGGGGCGGGAGTATCGCCGAGTTCGCCGGCGGCCTGAGCGGCTGTCATGGAACGACCCTTAGCGTGACGCTCGGATACGCCGGGGGTATCGTGCTCGACAAACATCGTAACCTGATCGTCTGCGACTCCTCCGACCCCGGCGCAGTCGAAGTCATCGAGCCGCCCTACGATAAAGTCAGGAGAAAACTCGGATCGCACTGGTCCTCGCCCTCTCGCTTGGCGATCGACAAGGACAACTCGCTGATTTTTGTCGCCGACAAAACCGCGGACTTGGTCGCGATCATCGACTACTCGACCGGTAAGCTCGTCAAGTCGCTTGGGAGCACGAACGGTCTCTCCAAGCCCGCCGGCGTGATCGACGAACCAAACGCAGTTTATTAAAACGATGCGATTCGTCGCCTTCGACGCTCCAGGCGGACCGGAGGTGCTGAAGATCGCGGAGATGCCGGCGCCGCAGCCGCGGCCGGACGACGTGCTGATTGCCGTCGAAGCCGCCGGCGTCACGCATGCCGACGTCATGCAGCGCCAAGGAAACTATCCGCCGCCGCCCGGCGCATCAGCGATTCTCGGTCTGGAAGTTGCCGGAACGGTGGCCGCGGTTGGGGAGCGCGTTACACGCTGGCAAGCAGGAGATCGCGTCTGCGCTCTGACCAACGGCGGCGGCTATGCGGAGTACGTCGCAGTCGCGCAAGGACAGGTGCTTCCGGTGCCGGAGGGTTGGAGCACGATTGAGGCGGCATCGCTTCCGGAGAACGCCTTTACCGTCTACGACAACCTCTTCACCCGTGCGAGCCTACGCACGGGCGAATCCGTCCTGGTGCATGGTGGAACCAGCGGGATCGGGACGACCGCAATCATGTTTGCGACGGCGCTGGGAGCGCGGGCATTTGCGACCGCCGGCAGCGCGGAGAAGTGCGCGGCGTGCGTACGGCTGGGAGCCACGGCCGCGATCAACTATCGCACCACGGATTTCGTCGCCGAAATCGAGCGCCTTACGATGGCGCGCGGCGTGAACGTCGTCGTCGACATCGTCGGCGGCGACTACATCGAGCGAGATCTCGAGTGCCTGGCACTAGACGGCCGAATCGCCTGCGTGGCTATGCCCGGCGGGCGGCGCGTCGAGTTCGATCTGGGCCGGCTCTTCGCGCGGCGGGCGTCGATTCTTGGATCGAGCCTGCGGCCGCGCACCGCGCAAGAGAAGGCCTCTATCGCGCGCGAACTCGAGGATCGCATTTGGCCGTTACTGCCCAAACGCGATCGCATCGTTCCGGTAATCGACCGGGTCTATCCCTTCGACCGCGCCGCCGACGCGCACGCTCGTTTGGAGTCGAGCGCGCACATCGGCAAAATTGTCCTTACGTGGCAGCTTCCCTAGTGGTAAATGCCTTGGGACATTGACGAGGGTCCCGTCGCCATGAAGAAGAGCATTGGAATCGAGAGCATCGTGTTCACGCGCGAGGCGAGGAAGGCGGCGCGGCGGGCTTTGGCCTTTTCTTCATCGGTGGCCGGAACGATACCCAAGAGTTTCTTTTGATTTGGCCAGATCACGCCCCAGACGTTAAGCAGCATGATCGTTCCAAGCCAGGCTCCGAAACCGATCGGGGCCATCACGCCCTGGAACGTGAACGCAGCCACGAAGCCGTTCATGCCGGCCGGACCGGGAAAGTTTGCGAGCAACGCGGCGCCGAAGATCCACGTAACGACCGCGCCCCAACGGAAGTAGAGAAGCGCTCGCGGCATGATATATTTTGAGATCGGCCCCGCTTCGCCGGCCGCCGTTGCCTCTTTTACCGCCGCGGCATTGACGAAGTTGAAGAAGTAGAGCAGGCCGATCCACATGATGCCGGCCATGATGTGAATCCAGCGAAAGATCCAATCGTTCGAGGTACTCATGCGCCGGCTCCAATTGCGTGAGAAACGATCGCTCTGGCGATTACCCAGAGAACCGCGGTTAAGACGAAACCGCTGATGACGGTGCCCCAGAGCGAGTCCAATGGATTTTTCAACGTAACCCTCCTCGGATTCGTGGTGCGATTCCAGTCCAGGTTGCCCGTCGTTCCGCCGTGTCCTTCTAAGCCGAGTCTAGGGAATCCATCGATTGCGGCTGCGTAACGATCGTCTTTGCATGGGTGTACCAGACGAGCCCGGGCGGCGCCGCGCGCTGTTTGCGCACGTGCTTGCGGAGCGTATAGTCAACGGGGGCCGACGCCGCCGCCTGCGCCTTTGAATAAAAGGCCGCCAGCGATGCCGCAGCCTGCAGGTCTTCGTCGGGGACTCGCGCTCGATCGTCGCGGGAAAGAATCACATGCGCGCCCGGAACCCCTTGGGCGTGAAACCACAGATCGTCGGGGCGCGCGAGGTGAAATGTCAGCTCCGCATTTTCGACCGGCGACCGCCCCACGACGATGCGCGAGCCGCGAGGCGTACGCAACTCGAGCATCCGCCGTTTTCGCTTGCGGGCCGCGGGACGAGGCGTAACGCGCTTGCGGCGTTGCATCTCGTCGATCGCCGTTTCGACGTCTTGGAGATCGTCGCTTCCGGCACGTTCGGCCTCCCATCGCAAGGTATCGACAATTTGCAACGCCGCCCCGACGGCGCGCTCTCGATCGGCAATGTGCGGCAGGGTGCTCCCGAGCTTTTTATATTCGGCAAAAAGTTTGCCCGCAAGCTCCTTCGCGGCTTCGCGCTCGTCCGGCGCCAAGGTGTGCAGCGTTGCAAAAATACTCTCGCCCCGCGCACGCAGTTCCTCGCGCCGTTGGGCGGCGGCGCGCTTGCCGGATAGCCCTTGCAGTTCGTCGCGCAGCTTGCCCTCGCGGTCCCTCAAGCGGCGCAGCAGGGCATCGCGACGCCGAACGTCCCGCGCGTGCTGCGCGTGGCGCGTTTGCTCGACTCGCGCGCGGGCGAAAAGCTCCAGCACCGAACCTTCGGGCGGCTCGTCGATGGTACTGGGGTTCTCGGGCAGCGGCGGTAAGGCGTACGGCGAGCCTCCCGCAATCGCGCGGCGAGGATTCTCCGCGGGCGTGAACTCCTTGTAGGCGGCAACGACGATCTCGCCCTTGACCAAGACGATGTTCCCGAATCGCGGAACCAGTTCGAGATAGAGGTCGAGCTCCTCGCCGACTCCAAAACGCGAGCGCGCCGAAAAGCGCAAGCGCAGGAGGCGGTCGAAACGGCGCGCGGCAACGCTTGTGAGCGCCATCCCTTTCAGCGAGCGCGCGAGCGTTCGGACGAACCCAGGCTCCTCGAGGATCCCCAGCTCGTCCTGTCCGAGCGTTACGAGCGGTGGGGAGGAGAAGAGGTCGATGGCGAGCACGCAGCGTTCGCCGCCGCGCCGGAAGACCAACGCCGTTCGCCCGTCGGGAAGGAGACCGGCATCTTGGATGCGGCCGCCGCTCAGCCGCGCTTCCAGCTCGCGCGCCAGCCGTCCGATAAGGACCCAATCGGTGCGCATCAAACGTGTCCCCGGGTGAAGAACCGAATCGCGCTCATCGCGGTGCTTCTCACGGCCTGCAGCGGTTCCGCGCCGGCGCCCAAAGGCTGGACGGCGATTCCAGGCTCGAGCGACGCGTGGTCGCACGGCAGCGGGAGCGCTCGCGAAGAGTACTCATATAGCCGAAAAAGCTTCGGGGGAGTGCTCCAAGATTTGGCATCCGGGGTCGCGATCGACGCGCTGCTGCGCAATCCCGGTGCGCGGCTGCGCGGCAGCGATCCCTTTCCGGCCTGTCCCGGCGCGGCCGGGGTCGCGACCTTTTCGTTACGGGGCGGCTCGACATTGAAGGAAGGGTTCGCCGTACACGACGGTCTGGCCGTGCGGACCCTCTATACGCTTCCGGCCGGCGCGGCGCCGGATCCAAACGTCATTGCGGCGATGCAAAACGTGCTCTGCTGAGGAAATTCGAGGTCATGAGCCCGGCCGGCGTGAAGGGGGTCCAGCGTTGATCACGGGGCCGGGTCTCCTGTTTGTGGTCTCGGGGCCGTCCGGGGCCGGGAAGGACACGCTCGTTGCGGCCCTTCGAGGGCGCCGGCCGAGCCTGCGCTACTCGGTTTCGGTGACGACGCGCGAGCCTCGCCCCGAGGAGCAGGCCGGGGAGCACTACTTCTTCGTCTCGCGGCCGGAGTTCGGCCGGCTGCGCGATGGCGGGGGTCTTTTGGAGTCGCGCGAGTACAACGGCAACCTTTACGGGACTCCGCGTGATTACATCGAGCGGAGTCTGGCCGAGGGTTACGACATCATCATGAAGCCCGAGGTCAACGGCGCGCTGGCCATCCGGGCAGCGTTTCCGGACGCGGTGTTGATCTTCGTCGTTCCGGATCGTTTCTCGAACCTCCGCGAGCGGCTGCTCGCTCGCCGAACCGAGACGAACGAGGAGATCGCTCGGCGGCTCGAAATTGCGACTCGCGAGATGAAGTTCATCCGCCAGTTCGATTACATCGTCGTCAACGAGCAGGATCGCCCCGAACAGGCGGTCCGCGATCTCGAAGCAATCTTGCAGGCGGAGCGCTTTCGCATCCACCGCTACCCCGATGACTCGATACGGCGCGTCGAGTCGTCATAACGAAAGGCATCATGACGAAGTCCGTATTCGGCGATCTCGACAAACTCTTAGAGCACGCAGACTCGAAGTTTAGCCTGGTCAATATCGTTACCAAGCGCGCCCGGCAGTTGAACAACTGGATTCGCGTGCAGCAGCTTCCGGCGACCGATCGCCGCGAATACTTCGCAAGCGAGCCGCTCGTGGACCGCGAAACCATCAACCCGAACAAACCCGTCTCGATCGCGCTCGACGAGATTGCCGAAGGAAAGATCGAGTACCGGCGAACCCGCGAAGGCATAAAATAGCAGCATGAGAGGTTAAGATGTGCGGGATCGTCGGATACATCGGCCAGCGCGACAGCGTCCCAATCATTCTCGATTCGCTGCGGCGGCTCGAGTATCGGGGTTACGATAGCGCCGGCATCGCGGTCATCGACGCGTCCGGCAGGCTGGCGGGCACCAAGGCGGAGGGAAAGCTCTCGCGCCTTGCCGAGCGACTAAGCAACGGCGAGGCGCTCGCTGGTGCCGTCGGCATCGGGCACACGCGCTGGGCGACCCACGGGCCCCCGTCGGATGCCAACGCGCATCCGCACCTGGATTGCACGGAGCGGATCGCCGTCGTCCACAACGGGATCATCGAAAACTATGCCTCGCTGCGCGCGCGCCTCGGGGAGCTCGGCCACGTCTTCAAGAGCCAAACGGACACCGAAGTATTGGCTCACCTCATCGAACTGCACTACGACGGCAATCTGGAAGAGGCCGTGCGCCGCACGCTGCGCGAGGTTCGCGGAGCCTACGCTCTCGGCGTGATCTCCAGCGACGATCCGGAACATCTGGTTTTCGCGCGTAACGGCGCGAGCCCGCTGGTGATCGGTATCGGCGAGGGCGAGATGTACGTAGCCTCCGATACGCCCGCGATTCTACCCTACACGCGGCGCGAGGTCATTCTGCAGGAGGGCGAGATCGCCATCGTCGGGCGCGACGGATTTCGCTTGACCGACTACTCCGGATCGCGCATCGAGCGCGAACCCATTGCGGTCACCTGGGATCCCGGCTCGGCCGAAAAGAGCGGCTTCAAGCATTTCATGCTCAAGGAGATTTTCGAGCAGCCGCAGGTCATCAAAGAGACGCTTAGCGGCCGAATCGACGACCTCGGCGACGTGCATCTCGGCGCCGAGTTGGCCGCGATCACGCCCGAGCGGCTCGCAGGGCTCAGCAAGATCGCCATCACCGGGTGCGGCACGGCCTATCACGCAGGCTTGGTCGGCATGTATCTGCTGCGGTCGCTCGTGCATCTCCCCGTCGAAATGGAGCTTGCCAGCGAGTTTCGCTACGGTGATCCGGTCATCGATCCGACGACGCTGGTCATCGCGATGTCGCAGTCGGGTGAGACCGCGGACACGATCGAGGCGGTGCGGATCGCAAAACAGTCGGGCTGCGGCGTTTTGGGAATCTGCAACGTGCTCGGATCCCATTTGACTCGGCTCGCGGACGACATGCTCTATACGCGCGGGGGACCGGAAATCGGCGTGGCCGCTAGCAAGACCTACGTCTCCCAAGTAGCCGCGTTGACGCTCTTCGCGCTCTATCTCGCGCGTTTGCGTGGAACCGCGAACGAGGCAAGCCTGCGCGCCATCGCCGACGGGACGAAGCTTCTTCCGGCGGCCGTCGACGTCGTGCTGAACACGTCGGATGAAATCCGCCGCGTGGCTCGCGAAATACGCAAGTCGCAAAGCGTGCTTTTTATCGGCCGCTACGTCAACTTTCCAACCGCGCTCGAAGGTGCCCTCAAGCTGAAGGAAATTTCGTACATTCACGCTGAGGGCTACCCGGCCGGCGAAATGAAACACGGTCCGATCGCATTGCTCGATTCCAGCGTTCCCGTGGTCGGCATCGTAACCGAGGACCGCGTTCGAGAGAAGATGCTTTCAAATCTCATGGAGTCGAAGGCGCGTGAAGCGCCCGTGATCGTCGTCGCAAATATCGGCGATGCCGAAGCGAAGAGCGTCGCCGATCACGTCTTTTGGGTTCCGCGAGTCCACGAGCTCCTCTCCCCGATCGTCAACGTCATTCCGCTCCAGCTCTTGGCCTACCACATCGCCGACATCGAGGGCAAAGACGTCGATCAACCACGCAACCTGGCCAAGACCGTCACGGTCGAGTAGTACTTCGTGATTCGCTCCGATCGACGAGCGCCCGACGAGCTGCGGCCAGTCTCGATCGAACCCGGCTTCCTGAAATACGCCGAAGGCAGCGCCCTGATCAGTTTGGGTAACACACGCGTGCTCTGTGCCGCCTCGGTGGAAGATCGCGTTCCGCTCTGGATGAAAGGGCGCGGGCTCGGGTGGGTGACCGCCGAGTACGCGATGCTGCCCCGAGCCACGCAAGAGCGAACGCAGCGCGAAGTCTCCAAGGGGCGCCTGGGCGGGCGAACCCACGAGATACAGCGGATTATCGGGCGCGCTCTGCGCGCCGTAACGGACACCGCGAAGCTGGGCGAGCGGACGGTCTGGCTCGACTGCGACGTGATCCAGGCCGATGGCGGAACGCGTACCGCGGCCGTGACCGGAGCGTACGTGGCGCTCGAGTTGGCGTTGCGTACGCGTTTCGATCCGGGCGACCGCGCGCGCTGGCCGCTGGAAGCGATGGTGGCGGCGACCAGCGTCGGGATCGTGGGAGGCCGCCCGCTGCTGGATCTTGCCTACGACGAGGATAGTGCGGCGTTGGTCGATATGAACGTTTTTATGACCGACGCCGGCCGTTTCGTCGAGCTGCAAGGCACTGCGGAAGCCGCGCCGTTCGACCGCCGCGAGCTTGACGCGCTTCTGGCGCTCGCAGAAGGCGGCATCCGCCGGCTCTTCGACGTGCAGCGCGCGGCGCTGGCCGCTTCGTCCGCTCATGCCGGTTGAACCCAGCCTGCGCGATCTGGTGACGCGCGTCGGGGCGTTTCACATTACCGACGCCGCGATGAAACGCGCGCAGCACGCGATCGAGAGCGCGCTTGAAAAGGGCGAGGTCGACGCCGGCTCGCAGCGAGCCTACGGTAATGCCGTGCGCCGGTACTTTGAGAGTTTCGATCGGGAAGCGCGCGCGCACCTCCGCGACGTCGATCGCCGCCTCGAGCGTGCCAATCAAGTCGTCTTCAATCTGACCGCCGAACGCGGGGTCGCCGTCAAGCGCATCGAGGCGACGGAGTCCGTGTTGAGCGCATTAGCCGGCGTCGAGGGCTCCGCATCGTGAGGATTCTCGCTCGGGTCGGACGCGTAACGAACGACTTTTTCGAGTACGCCGGCGGCGTCACGCTGCTCACTACGGAGTCGCTCGGCTTCCTGGTGCGGTTGCGCATTCGCGTTGCGGAGACGGTGTCGCAATGCGCCCTGCTCGGCGTGCAGTCGCTGGTCATCGTCCTACTGACGTCCCTCTTTACCGGCATGGTCATTTCGCTCGAGTCGGCGCAGCAGGCCGTCGCGTACGGCTTTTCGAGCTTCGTCGGGGGCGCGGTTGCATACGGCGCCGTGCGCGAGCTCGGACCGATGCTCACGGCCGTCGTCGTGGCCGGACGCGTCGGTGCGGCGATCGCTGCCGAGATCGGCTCGATGGTCGTAACCGAACAGGTCGAGGCCCTACGCTCGATGGGCCTGGAGCCGGCGCGCTTCCTGGTCGTGCCGCGGCTGGTGGCGCTGCTCTTGATGCTGCCGCTGCTGACGATCTTCGCCGACGTCGTATCGATCCTCGGCGGCATGTGGATCGCTCGCGAGTACGCGCACATCCCGTACCACGAGTTCATCCAGTCCGTCCGGCAGGCGATCGACTTTACCGACGTGGTCAAGGGCTTGCTCAAGGCCTTCGTTTTTGGGACGATCATCGCGATGGTCGGCGCGTACCAAGGTCTCTCCACTCGCGGCGGCGCGGCGGGAGTCGGGCAGTCGACGACGTTCTCGGTCGTGCTGGCGATCATTCTGATTTTCATCTCCAACTTCGTGCTCTCGCTGCTCCTCTTCGGCGGCCGATGAACTCGAACGGCCGCAGCCTGATCGCGCGAGTCGACGGCGTGTCGCTATCGTTCGGCGAGCGCATCGTCTTGAAGAACTGCAGCCTCGACATCGTCGAGGGGGCCATCACGTGCGTCATCGGGCTCTCGGGAGCCGGCAAATCGACGATCCTGCGGCTGCTCGACGGCCTGCTGGTGCCCGGCGAGGGACACATCTACGTGCTCGGGCGCGATCTGTGCCACATGTCGGAAGAGCAGATCAACCTCATGCGGCAAAAGATCGGCCTCTCGTTTCAGTTCGCCGCGTTGCTCGACAGCCTCAGCGTCGGCGATAATGTCGCGCTCCCGCTGCGAGAGCACACGAAGCTCTCGCATGCTGAGATTCGGCAGACGGTCTTCGATGCTCTCGATAGCGTGGGTCTCGCTCACGCGTACGACGACCTGCCCGGCGAGCTTTCGGGCGGGATGCTCAAGCGCGCGGGTTTCGCCCGCGCCATCGTTACCCGGCCGGCGCTGGTACTCTACGACGAGCCGACCACCGGCCTCGATCCCATCGTCAGCAAGCTGATCACCGAGACGATTCTCAAACTGCGGTCGAAGCTCAACGGAACGGCGGTCGTGATCTCGCACGACCTGCCCTCGATCTTCACGATGGCCGACTATATCGCAATGCTCTTCGAGGGAGCGATCATCGCCTACGACACCGCGGACCGCATCCGCAACTCCCAGAACCCAATCGTTCAGCAGTTCCTCCAAGGCTCCGAGGCGGGGCCGATTCAAATATAGGAATCTCCTATAGGCTCTTTGCGCCGGGAGACTAAATAAGGAGAAGTATGACCAAGCAGGCCCAGGTTGGTGCGTTTACGATTGTCGCGCTGCTCCTGCTCTTCGGAATCTTTTATCTCGTGACCGATTTCGGCACGCGGCATACCGGATATCGCGTGGGAGTTCGCTTCGAGTCGGCGTCGGGCCTGACGCCGGGGGCTCAAGTCTACTTTAGCGGTGTCGACGCGGGGGCGGTCGAGTCGGTGCAGCTCCTGCCGGATAACACGGTCGACGTGATCTTGGCGATGAACCATGAGATCGGCGTACCGGTCAACTCCCGCTTCCTGATCGAAGCGCCGTTGACGGGCTCCCCCGCCGTGGTGATCATTCCGCCCAAGCAGAGACCGCCGATCGCGTTGCTCCCACGCGAAGTCCTGCCCATCGACGAGCAGCCGCGCGGCTCGAATGCGGCGACCATCGGCGATCTCCTGGAAGAAGGGCAGGGCGAGATCAAGCGCCTCAACACGGTGATGTCACTGCTGGAGAAGCGTACCCCGCACTTGCTCGACACACTTCAGGCAACCCTCGACAACGCCAACGAACTGACGATCTCAACGAGGAGCTCGATACGTCAGCTTTCAAACGAGCTGCTGGCCTTCGGCGCAAACCTGCAGAGCAGTCTCACTACCGCCAGCACCAACGTCGAGGAGCTCTCCGCGACGCTCAACAGCGCCGCCACCACCGATTCCAAGAAGGTCGGGGTTTTGCTCGACCACTTTGAGTCAACGGCCGTCTCACTCAACCGCTCGATGGGGGCGCTGCAGGATCTTGCTACCGACCCTCGGCTAAAATCGAATATCCTGGCGACGACGCAGAGCATCGCGGACACCACGGCGACCCTGGCCTCGCTCACCAAAGACTTGCGAACCGTAACGGGCAATCCGCAGACTCAGGCGCAAGTGCGCAGCACGGTCGCGAATCTCGACGCGGTCATGCAGAAGGCCAACTCGCTGCTGGGGCAGCTCGGAGGGACGAGCAACGTCTATGGGGTTGACACCGGGGCGACACCGATGCCGGCCGTTTTGCCCAGCGTCTCTCCATATCCGGAGGTTCTGCCGACCGGCGCTGCACCCCCAAGCACCGGGATTTCCCCGGCCGCGCGCGCGCGACTTCAAGGCCAACTCAACAAGCTGGCCAGCAATCTCATCGCAATTCAGGTTCGCCTCAGCGGACTCTCGCCGCAACACAACCCCGGGCTGAATCCCGTGCTGACCAGCAGTCAAGGTCCGTTGGGGGACCTCAATCTGGTACTGCTCCCCCACGGCAGCACGAGCGTTATCGCGGGCGCCAACGCAATCGGAAACAATACGACGTGGAACGCGCTGCTCGAGGCGAATAAGGGCGACTTTCACCTGGCCGGGGGCGTTCTTTACTCGCAAATCGGCCTGCTAGGGCAATATCAGCCGCTGCGTGGCTTCGGCCTGGAGACGCGCATCTACGATCTCACCTACCCCATGATCGACGTATACGGAAATTTCAAGATCGCGCCGGGCGCGCAACTCTTCTTCGGGCAGCGGGACATCACGCATGCGTCGCGGCGAAATACGTTCGGCCTGCAGTACCAGTTTTAGACCGGCGTGAATATCGGCATCATCGGCGCGGGCGCGATGGGAACCCTCTTCGGATTTCATCTCGCCGGCCGTTCCAACGTGACGATCCTCGACGATAATGCGGAGGTCGTGCGAGCCGTCGAAACCAACGGCCTGCGCGTTAACGACGAGCCGGCGCGCTTCGTAGCGATCGCGGATCGACCTCGCGATTTGTACGGCTCCCACATGCTCTTTCTCTTCGTCAAGGCGGTGGACACGCTGCGCGCGCTGCGTGCCTTTGCCGGCGAACTGGATCCGACCGCGCCCGTGATCTCGCTGCAGAACGGGGTTGGCAACGAAGATGCCATCAAGACGGCGTTGGGAGGGGCGGTTCCGGTGATCTTGGGCATCACCACCGAGTCGTCGCAAACGATCGAACCGGGGCACGTGCACAGCTCTCAAGGAGGCAATACGATCATCGGATCGACGAGCGCGTCGTCCACGATTGCGCGCACGGTCACCGAGCTGCTCAACAGCAGCGGCCTGCGCGCGACGGTGGTCTACGACATCCGGCCGCACCTGTGGGGAAAGCTCGTCGTCAATGCCTCAATCAACGCACTCTCCGCGATTCTCGATTGCGACGCCGGAGATATTCCCAAAGATCCCAACGCGGCGCATCTCGCCGAAGCGCTTGCCGAAGAGACGGCCGGCGTTGCCGCGGCGCTGAAGATCAACCTTCCGTTCGTCAATCCATGGCAGTACGTTACCGAAGTCGTCGCACTCGGCGCCGACTCGAAGAGCTCGATGGCGTACGATCTCGAATCGGGCCATCCCAGCGAGATCGATCACATCAACGGAGCCGTGGTGGCGTTCGGGCGCCGGACGGCGACGCCGACTCCTTACAACGATGCCATGGTCCGGCTCGTCAAAGCGCGAGAGGCCCTTCGGCTGCGCTCAGGATAAACTCCTTCGGCTGCGCTCAGGGTAAATGCTCGCGCGCTCACGGTTGCGGCTGCAAACGTAAGAGCTGAACTCCGCCCGAGCCCGTCTCCACGTCGATGCGGCGCGCCCCTCCGCCGTTGACGCTGCCGTCGATGGTTTCGGAGCGGCCGCTCGAGACGCCGCGCAGGCCGAAATCCGTAAAGAGCGCGCCGTCGTCCGTATGCAAGTGGACGGTGAATCCGACCGTAGCGCGGACGCGCAGCTGCACGTCGCCGTTCTGCGTTGAGAAGTGCAGCGTTCCCGGCCAATCGCCGGCACCCATGGTGACCAACAGGTTTCCCCGGCCCACCGCTGCCTGCGCGTAACCCGGCAACATCAGCATGACGTTCCCATCACTTGCTACGATGCGCGCATTGCCGGTAATGTCCGTCACGCTCACGTCGCCGCGCTGAGAATCGACGACGAGATTCACTTTATCCGGCACGCGGACCAGCAGTGCTGCCAGCGGATTGGGCGCGGTTACCAGCAAGCCGTGCGCCGCGGGCCGCAGCACCGGCGGGGGCGGGACGGCGCCCTTTGGAAGCGCCGTGGCCGCGACGGTAAAGAGATCGGGGCGTTGCCGGGCTTCGGGCGCGAAGACATCGAGCGGCGCGCCGGCGATCCGCACCGTCAGCGTCGTTCCGGCTTTGAGAACTCCGACGGTGGAGACGTAGGGGCTCGTAGCGTTGCACGCGCCCAGCCCAAGAGCCACGAGGAGAAGGAGAAGAAGGCGCCGGCTCACGTTGGACGCTCTTCGCTGCGTCCGCGGTGGTATACTGGCGACAAATGATACGTCTGACTTATTGCGCGGTTGCGTGCTCGCTCGTCCTGTCCGGCTGCGGCGCCTCCGCCCCATTTTCACCCGGCGCTCCATCGGCCCAGGGGAGCCTTCCGCTTACTTCGTCGCGTTGGATTCCCACCGCCGGCGAAAGCTATCAAATCCAGTACGACGGAAAGCTGGATCTCAGTGTCGACGCCCAGATCTACGATCTGGACATGTTCGACACGAAGGCGTCGGTCGTCAGCAAGCTTCACGCCATGAATCGCAAAGTGATGTGCTATATTTCTGTCGGTACGTGGGAGAGATGGCGACCCGATGCAAAAGACTTCCCCAAAAGCGTGCTGGGGAATAAAGACGGGCACTGGAAGGGCGAGCGCTGGCTCGACATTCGGCAAACGTCGATCCTGGAACCCATCATGGCCGCGCGTCTGATGCTCTGCAAGAAGAAGGGCTTCGACGGCGTAGACCCCGACAATCTCGACGGCTATCAAAACAAAACGGGGTTCCCGCTGACGTACGCCGAGCAGCTTACGTACGACACGTGGGTTGCCGCCCAGGCTCACGCCGATGGGCTAACCGCCGATCAAAAAGGTGATAACGGCCAAGTGAAAGACCTCGTTAAGGTGTATGACTTCGCGGTCGTCGAGCAATGTTTCGTGCAAGGCTGGTGCAAGCAGTTCACGCGCTACACCGATCAGAACCGCCTCGTCGTTGACGTCGAGTATTTCGCGAACCAACAACGCTTCTTGAAAAAGACGTGCCCGAGCGACGCAAAATACAAGGAGACCGCGATCCTCAAGAAGCTCGAGCTTACGGCCTGGATCCTAACCTGCCAGGATTGAGGGCTACTGAGCGAGCACCCGCATCGTCGTCGTCGCGGTGATCGGCACGTTGTTTGGAATGCCCGGATAGTTTAGCAGCGATTTGAACGTTCCGCTAACCTTGACCTGAACGTACTCCGTTACGCCCGGTGAAGGAGTGCCGACCGGACAATTCACGGACTGTCCGCTAGATAGGCAGATCGCTTCCGGCGACGCGGTGACGCTCACGTTGGGCGCGTCCGCGGCGACCGCCGCTTCGATTTGCGTGTTGTTGGCAGCGTTGGCGAGAGATTGCGCCCCATACTGCGCGCCGGCCTCCGATGCGTGCTGCGTAACGATCGCGAAGTACATATAGCGCCCGAGCTCGATAACCCCGATGAGCAGCAAGATCAGAAAGGGCGCGGTGATCGCAAACTCGACCAACGCGCTGCCTGAACGGCCGCGTAGCAGCTTACCCACGCCTATTCTCCCAACGTCGCCCCGCCTGACGAGCCGTAGCCCGGTGCGGGCGTGCCGATGTTCAAGCCGATGCTGGTGCTGATGTTCATTTGGCCGAAGACCAGCAGCGTAAAGTTGCCGGAGTTGGAGCTATAGTTGACTTGTGAGGTCGGATAGTAGAGCATGCCCGTCAGCGCGCACACGCAGGTGCTGTAGTCCACCGAGTTGGATTGCGAACTGGGACGCCAAAATAGAACGCCGGCCGTGTTGCCGGTGGTAGGCGCGGCGAGCGTGAGGGTTGCACTGCTGAAGTTGATGTCGTTGGTCTCCGACGACATGACGAACGAGACGCCGCTGCTGCACGAAGTGATGGTTGAGCTTTGCAGGTGGAGCTGATTCCCCGTGATCTCGATGATGCCGCAGACCGTGGAGTGGCCGCTCAAGGCGAACGTGTTGTAGCAACTCGTTTGACCGGCGGTACCGATGTTGGCATTGCTCTGATTCAGATTTCCGCTGCAGGAGCCGGCAGCCGGGGCGTTGTTCGTCAGCCACGCGCAGCCGGAAAAGGTCGAGCAAGGGTCGGGAACCTCGCTCATCGGCTGCGGCGTCGCGTTCTCAAAGTTTGCGCCGCTGATGTTATTGGTGCCGTTGGCGTATCCGATGTATGCAGCATTAATCGTCGAGTTGCTGAAATTCGCGAAGGCATTGAGGTAGATCGAGCACTTAGGCATCTGAATTGACGAGTTGCTGAAGTTCGTCTGATCGGCCTGAGAAAAATCCAAAAGCCAGATGCAGCCGGAGCCCCCGGTGGCCTGGTTCGCAAGACCCACGGCTTGCGTCGACTCAAGCCCCGTTAGGCCGAATAGCCTGGAGAAGGTCGTCATTTTCGTCTTGGTGATCGTCACGGCAACGGCGCACTTGTTGTTTGCATACGGCCCCGACGACGGCGGGCTGGTAGCCTGGACGTAGGCGCTTGAATAACCGTTGAGTGCTGCGTCCGAATAGGCGGCACTGATCGCATCGCTTGGATTGTCGCAGTTGTCGGCAAAGGTTCTTTGCGCTGCGCCCATGGCCGCGGCATCCGTGGCGGCCTGCTGGTTCTCTTGCTGGTATTCGAGATAGCCGATGTCTATCGCGAGGCCGGCAAAGCCCATCAAAACAGCCAAACTGATGGCCATCAAAGGCAGGATCGCGCCCCGCTGGCCCATATTTACTCGCATACCTAAATTCCAATCAGCCGAGAAGCATAACCGATTGCTACCCGAGTGAGGATTTTATTCGCAGGCGCTGGGACGCCCGCCCTTCCAAACTTCTCTATAAACGCAATGTTAATTGGCGTTTACGGCTCGGCGCACGAAGACGAATCGACTCACGCGCGGCTAGTTGCGCGAAATCGCGCTAAAGGCTACGACGGCGGGATTAGGCAGCTCAAGGAGTACATACGCGAGATTCGGCTTGCACCACCCGATGCGCCAGTCGAGCGATTCGAAACCGAGCCCGGCCGACAACTGCAGATCGATTTCGTGGTATTCCGGCGCGGCGAACTTCCACTGCGAGCATTTATTTGCCACGATCAGCGGCGAGAGCAATGGACTACGCGAACGCAAGAAGGCCGGAATAAAGCTGCCAGTCGTAAGAGTTGCGTCAAGTGTCAGCGTGAGGAATTAGCCCGCATTCACCGGATCAATTCGACGGAAATAGACCTAAAGCCGGAATCATCCCGCAGCCGCTAGAAAGGAACGGTCAAATGAGGAATGCCGGTTCAGACCGTCGGCTGCGTGCGTTTATTCAGGCAGTATTGTGCATCGCGACCTGTTCCCGTCTGGCGCAAGCCTCCGATTTCGCACGCACACCACCTGGGTGCACGGGCGTCTCAGTTCCGGCGGTCCACATGCACCACCCAGAAAATGGGGAGACGAACGTCAGTCGCGACGTCAGTAGTGTCGTACTCGAGATATACTCTCGGGTAGGTCGACCGACCGTTCGCCTTTACGGCGGAGCAAAGCCCATCTCAACCCGAGAAACACTCTTCTTGTTTTTGGGTTACTCTCCGCAGCCCCGACCGGGTTTCGTCGTACAGAACTTCGGGTTTGACAAACTTCTCGCCCCAGTGACCATGTATAGGGTGGAGGCTGGATTTGAATGGGCCGCGCCTCGGCCTTGCCGCAAGTTCTTCACTGTCGGAACATTTATTACGGGCAAGACGCCAACGGTCGCTCCACCGTTTATCCGTTATACCCCTCCCGCAACGTTCCCGCACCTTTAAACTCGCGGACCCAGAGCCTTGGCCACGATAAGCAGCTTGTGCCTTAGGATCCGACCCTAGATGGGTCAATTTTCAGTCGACGTTAACACGCGCTACACGAGTTAGAATGGCCTCGTCGTCGACGTGAATCGTTACCTGCCCAGGCTAACGGTTACTCCGACGGGCAACAACTTAGGCCTTTTCGGGCCCGATCCCAAGGCAAACCCAGAGCGAAATCGGGCCATGGCAGTCAAAGCGCTTGCTCTCTTCGAGCACCCGGCATGAGAAGGCCGCTTTCAAAAAGGCCCACTACCGCCCAGATGGGCCTTGACTTTCTTCCGCTTGAATGCGATAAAAGATTTATTATGTCGCATTCAGAGGTAGAAGGCTGCGTTCGGGACCTTGCCGCCTACCTGCTGACTGAGCGTCAGCGCAGTCCCTTGACGGTGGCCGCCTACGAGCGTGACCTCAAGGAGTTCGCGGCGTTCGTGAGGCGCGGCCACGAGGAACGGCCCGAGGACTTCCCCGACGGGTCGCTGCGGGCCGTAAAGTCTACGCAGGTTCGTCGCTACATCGCTTATATGTTTGACGCGCGAAAGTACGATAGCCGGACCGTCTGTCGCAAGCTATCCTCGATCAAGGCGCTCTATCGCTTTTTGAAGATCACGGGCGAGCTTTCCGACGATCCGGCGGCCGCGATTCCGGGGCCATCCGTCGCGAAGCGCAAGCCGGCGCCGCTGAAGGTCGATGAGGTCGCGCGCCTCTTGCGGACCTCGCTAGCCGGGCGGACGGACGCCGCGCGATTGCGGGACGGGGCCATTATGGAGCTCTTTTATGCCAGCGGCATGCGCCGCGCCGAGCTCGCCGGCGCACGCCTCTCCAACGTCGACCTCGCCGAACGGACAATTCGCGTGACCGGCAAGGGGAACAAAGAGCGGACCGTGCTGATCAACCATGCCGCGGCCGAGGCAATCGAGGCGTATCTGCAGGTGCGGCCTCGCAGCTCCGACCCGGCGCTCTTTTTGGGACGCGGTGGGAAAGCGCTTACGCCGCAGCACGTCTGGCGAATTTTCAGCAACATTTATCGCGTGAGCGGCATTCAAAAACACGCCAGCCCGCACACGCTGCGCCATTCCTTTGCTACGCATCTCGTCGAAAACGGTGTCGACCTGGAGACCGTTCGCGAACTCCTCGGTCACGAAAGCCTGGCCACGACGGGTATCTACTTGCAACTCGCCATGGGCCACAAACGCCGCGCCTACGACGAAGCCCACCCGCGCGATCGCATGCCCGATCGCTAGACGTTCTTCTTCTTCACTCGGCAACGCCTTGCGATTCGACCCTGGAGCATCTGGATATAATAGGCAATTGAAGGAGAGACGAAGAGCCGATGAGCCAGATCGCGACCCGCTATCCCGTCGCCGTTGCCGTCATATTGTTGATTTGCTCCAACGCGTTCATGACCCTAGCGTGGTACGGACACCTCAAGAACCCGAAGAGTCCGTTGTTCCTTGCAATCATCGCAAGCTGGGGAATCGCATTCTTCGAATACTGCTTCCAGGTTCCCGCAAACCGGGTTGGATACTCGGCGCTCAGTCTCACGCAGCTAAAGATATTGCAAGAAGTAATCACGCTCGTGGTCTTTACGATATTTGCGCTCTTCGTCTTTGGTCAGGTTCCGAAATGGAACTATCTCGTCAGCTACGCCTTGATCGTCGGAGCGGTGTACTTTGCCTTCAAAGCCTGAAGTTGAGCGAGCCCGTCACTTGCATCGGCTCGACCACGCCTAAGAAGCCGGTGTTGTTTCCGTTGAACCAGAACGAGTAGGGATACTGCAGTTGCGGGGGCGCAACGGCGGACTTCGAGTTGGGATAGAAGTTGCCGGCGGCATATAAGAAGTTCGTCGGCAGCGAGCCGTACACGCAGATCGATGGATTGTCCCAGGCGTACCCGCGCTGACCGCAGAGATCCAGCAGGTTGGTGAAGCTCAGCCGCGCCGTAACGCGCGGGCTGACGTCGTAGCTGAAAGCGAGTCCCATCTGCAGCTGCCAAGGCTCTTTGAAGGCGCCGAGATTGTCGTATCCCCCGGTGAAGCTGTCCGGGATGAAGAGCGGCAAGTTTCCGCCGTCATCACAGTTCGAGGGGTCGGCCGCAATCCCGTGCGTCATGCGCCACGAGGCTATGGGCCGGTAACACGAGTTGGGGAGGTAGCCGGGCCACTGCGTCGGCGAGCCGTACTCGGCGCCGGACCCGAAGTTCCACGAGTTCGTAACGGCAAAGCGCTGGTGCTTATAGTTGAGGATCAACGCTACCACATAGGGCACCGCATATCCATTTGCGGCGGCCGAAGGTCCCGGAATCACGTCGTAGGTCGGATACCAGGCCTTATCGGAAAAGATGTTTTGATACGGCTGGTTGTAGTAGGGGTTTTTGACGACGTCGTTTTGGCTGCAGTCGTTCGTTCCCCCGCCGCCATGATTTTCGTAACGATAGCAGGCGAAGCCGCCATGCCCTTTGAGGAACGAGTCGTACTGCGTAATATAGCCGTTGAGTTGGTCGATGACGTTCTGATTGGTCCCGCTGAAGTCTTGATACTTGATCTGGCTGTGCGTGTACGTGAAGGCGAGCTGCGCGCTCAGGCCGTCTTGGGAGAAGTCGCCCTTCTGTAACGCAAACTCCACGCCGCTGCTCTGCTGGCTGCCGACGTTGAGCTCCGATTCGAGGCCGCCTTGCGGGTCGATGTAAAAGTTCTGCAGCTGATCGCGTGTCGCGCGGAAGAACGGCGTCAGCTTAAAGCTCAAATCGGTGCCTTTGAACCGGTCCTCCCACGAAAGGTCGTAGTTGTACGAAGTGTCGGGCAGAATGAGGTGGTCGGGTGAGTTGAATCCGTAACCGTAGAAGTGCGACCCGAGATACGCCGGCAGGTCTTCTTGCAGGGTGTTGTATTGGGAATCCGAGGAGTTCGGCGGCCGCGCGTAGACTCCGAATGAGGCCCGCAGCACACTGTTGGGACCGAGCGTGTAGGTCGTTCCGAGGCGCGGTTGGAATCGCGCCAAGGTATACGAACCGCCGCTGGTATTGGTCAATGCTCCGTACGGCGACTGCGCGAGCGCAACGGTCTGGACTCCGTTGACCGTCGGGCACGGCCCGACCCCGCTCTGCGTTCGGTCGATGGGCTTGTTGTTGTTGACGCCGGGCGCGAAACAATACTCGGCGTTATAGGCGTTGAACCAAAACTGCCTTGCCGGATCGTTGGGACTGGTGTCGCCCAAGATGTACTGGAAGTCTTCGAGGCGCAGCCCGAGGTTAACGTTCAAGCGATCGTCCGGGCTCCACTGGTCGTTGATGGAATATCCGCTGGGGGCCGCGTGAACCTGATTGAGAGCACCGTTGAACGTCGTGTTGGTGACGAGCCACGCCGGATTGACTCCGGGCGCACATGCCGGCAGCTTCGGACTCGAGTGGCAGGAGTAGGTTGGGGGCGGCGAAGGGTCGGTCAGCGTGCCGGGTGTCTGGTCGTAGCAGCCGATTTGGGATCCCGACGAGGGGTCGTAGCACTTGCCGTTGCTCCCGACGAAGTTCGTGATATCCCAATCCGAGCTAAAATACGTCACGTCGTAACGCTGCAGCGCCGAATACGTGTAGCTCGCCGTGGCCGTCAACAGGTTCTGCGCGCTGAGCTGATTGGCGTAGCTGAGGTTGAAACCGGACGTGTGGTCCGGCAAAAAGTACGGCAGCTCCCATCCGTAGTACGGTTGGGCGGTCGAGTTATACCCGTTGATGTTCCACGTCGAATACATTGCGTAAGCATAAAAGCGCAAATACGAGGCGGCGCTGAACTCGTGCTGATACTGCAGCTTCTCGGCCGCCACGCCGTTCTCGTTGGGATCCCGGAGATCGGTCGGCACCGGGCCTTCAAACTCGTGCGGAGGACTGTTCGGGAAGAAATACTTCTTGAGCTCGTTAGCCTGGAACGGCTGCATCGTCGAACCATGGTAGAGGTAGCTGTCGTCCCAGGTGAGCGGACCGTAGAGCGCGTCGACGATATTTTGGCCGAAATCGTTCGTCGAGCTAAAGTACTGGTTGAGGCTTTCGCTGGTCATCCAGAGCGCCTGAACGTCGTCGCGCAGCCCGCTGCCGTGGTGCGGAATACCAAAGTGGAGATTGACGAGGCTGTCGCGCAACGACTGCGTCGCCAACGAGAATCCGAGCCCGGTCGTGAAGAGCAGCGGCGACGGGGGACCCGTATAGACGTAGCCGTTGCTTCCCGGCAGCGCGTTCACGGGATAAAAGAACGAATTGGGTATGTTGGAGCCGTCGGAGTCGTTGACGTAGCGAAAGCTTTGGTTGGCGCCGCCGAGTCCCACGTAGTAGCTGAAGTTCCGGTCCGGCGTCGAGCCGCCGGCTTCGACCGAGGCCTGATGGTAGAAAGCCGGATACCCGACGCCTAGATTCGCGGCGGCATAGCCGGGGTACGTGCCGCTCTTGATGACCTGGTTGACGTAGCCGGAGATCCCCTGAGCGTCAGAGCCGGCCGGCACGCCGCCAGTGTAGACTTGAACCTCCTGGCTTCCCAACGTCGAGAGCATCGTCTGAGGCGCGTTGTCGTACGCGCGATTCACGGGAATGCCGTCGAACTCATAGCCGACCTGATCGATGTCGCCGCCGCGAATGTGCACGGTCTGCCACCAGCTGTTCTCGCCAGTGTCGAGCGAGACGCCCGGTACCGAGGCGATCGCGCCGTAGGCGTTGTTCAAGCTGCCCGGACCCGATAAGCCTTGCGCGGCTTGTTGCCCCGCGGCGTTGATCGAATAGACGTCGCCGGTCGTGCCGGACTTCACGAGGCTGCCGGTGGCCTGCGACGTGACGCGAGCGATCGTCCGCAGATTGACCATCTTCACGTTGATGGTTTGCACCTGATCGGCAAAGACCGAGATGCCGCTCTGTGAGAGCGCGTTATACGGCGGCTTCGTGAACGAAAGCACGTACGTATCCGGCGCCAGCGATAGGAAGTGGAACGTTCCGGCGATGTCGGTGGTCGTGGTGGCGACTTGCGACGGTGCCCTTGCGGTAACCAGCACGCCGGCGATCGGCGCCTGGGAGTCCGCATCGACGACCCTGCCGGAGACGGCGCCCGTAGTCCCAGCCATCACCTCAAGCGGTAGAAAGACTGCAACCAGAAGGGCCGCGACGATTGATTTTGAGCAGCGCATTTACGCATCTATGGCAAAGGCGACCGCTTGCCCTCTATGGCGGTTCGACCCAGTCCTTCGTTAGGAAGAGCCAGAACGCGAGCCCGGCATACTCGCCGTAGCGCGCAAAGGCGCGCCGGATGGTCGAATCGGCAGCCCGCTTCTTTCCACTGAGGCGGAGATAGGTTGGGCGCGTCCACGAGTCGAGGACGAGCAGCCGGTGGCGCCCGAGCAATTGCATGACGTGCGCCGCGCCGTACGGCCCAATTCCCGGTAGCGCGAGAAGCATCACTTCCGCCTCCTCGTCGGAGTGGCGCGCCGCCTCCGTCAGCGATTCCAGATCGAGTTTTCCGGTAGCGACGTCGTCGGCAATGCTGCGCACGTATGGACCGCGGTAGCCCATCCGCGCGGCATCGCGGTACCATGCCTCGGGCGTGGCGGCCAGAAGCGCAGGGTCAGGGAAGGCGCCCCCGCCAAGGTCTACCAGCGCAGTCGTCATGCGGACCGTCGCCGACCAGGCGCAGTTGGTCGTGCAGATCGTCTTGATGACGTCTTCGAAGACGGTCGGGCTCGCAAGAATTCGCCCGGCGCCGCTGCTCGCCCAGCCCAGGACCTCATCATCGGCGATCTTCGCGTAAAACGGCGTGAGATCGTCGTCAAAGCGGAACATCCTTGCGACCAGCGCTTGCACCCGTGCCGCGTCGCCGCGCGCAAGGTGCGACGACGATCGTGCGAGCAGCCGGCCGTCGCGCTCTTCAAAGGCAAGTTCCACGACGCGCTGCCCGACGCGAAAACGTCGCGAGTAACGAAGCGGCGAGCGCTGCAGCGTTGCGGGCGGCAAGCTCGCGCAGCCGTGCGAACGGATAGTACGGGGAAACGATATCGGCTCACCCCCGCCGCCGACCAGGGGGAAATCGCAAACGACCCTCACGCGCGGAGAGCCTGCTAGGCTACATACGATACGTTGACGGCGACGCCCGCGGCTTCGGCGCGCATCAAGACGCCGTATACGGCGTCGAGTTCTTCCTCGATCGAGGCAATTTCGCCCGCGCTCACTTGGAAGCGCGCGGCATGCGTCCAGAGCAGACTGCGGGCTCTCTCGAAAGCGCTGTGGAGCCTTTCCGGCGTCGCTTCGAGCACCGGCCAATCCATTTCGCCCTGAGCCGGAACCACGCGCCAGCCGCGGCCCGAGACAAAAGCGACCTCTTCTTCCGGCCCCAGCGCATGCGGAATCGCCAAGAGGACGTCGACCGCCTCTTGATCCGCTAGCGTTAGCGGCAGTCCCAACTCACCCAGCCGAAGGATGTAACGGAAAAAGGAGATGCTCCCAACCGTATATGCGCCGGCGGGCGAAGCAACGTTCACGTGAATAAGGTCCAGGTCGGGTTCGTTCGCCGGAGAACCGCTCATTACCCGTACTTCGTTCGCAAGCCTGACGAGTCCGTTTGCCACTAGGCGGGAATAAGCCCCAGCTCCTTCACGGCGTCGCGTTCCTTGCGCAGCTCCTCTAGCGTTTCTTGAAGCTTGCGCTTGCCGAACTCGTCGTGCGACACGCCTTCGACGATGCGAGAGACGCCATTTTCCGTGCGGGAGGGGAACGAAAAGATCAAGCCCGGATCGACTCCGTACTCCCCATGGGAGTACCGGCCAACCGAATACTCTTCGCCGGACGGCGTGTCGTGGGTCAAATTATACACGCCGGTGATGGCGGCGTTGGCCGCCGAGGCAGCCGACGAGGCACCGCGCGCTTTGATTACTTCGGTCCCGCGATTCTGCACCGTCGTGATGAACTCGTCCTCGAGCCACTGCCGATCGAGCACTTCCGCGGCAGGCTTGCTCGCGATCGTCGCGTGTGCAAAGTCGGGAAACTGCGTTGCCGAGTGATTGCCCCAGACTACCATCCGGGCGATGTGCGTCGTGTCGACGCCCGCCTTGCGCGCCAACTGCGCTCGCGCTCGAAGCTCGTCCAGAGACGTCATCGCAAAGAAGTTATCCGGGGATATCCGCGGCGCATTGCTCATCGCGATCAGGCAGTTGGTGTTGGCCGGATTGCCGACGACGAAAACGCGTGCGTCCGGCGACGCGTGATCGTTGATAGCGCGGCCTTGCTCGGTGAAGATTTTACCGTTAACGCGCAGGAGATCGGATCGCTGCATGTCGGCTTTGCGCGGAATCGCGCCGACGAGGAGCGCCCAGTCCACGCCGCTCATCGCTTCGTTGACGTCGGATCCGTAGCGAACGCTCTTGAGCAGCGGAAAGGCGCAGTCCTCGAGTTCCATCACGATGCCGCGCAGCGTTCCGAGGGCCGGCTCCAGTTCCAGGAGCTGCAGCTCGAGCTCGGTCTCGGGGCCGAACATCTGGCCCGACGAGAGTCGAAAGAGCAACGCGTAGCCGATCTGCCCGGCCGCACCGGTCACCGCCACCTTAATTCGTTTTTTCACGCTGCCTCCACTGATTTGCTCGCCGGTCCGGGCGGGAAAGCTCGCTCGCTGCGGGCGAAGCCACCACTGCCGATGATCGAGCAAGACGCGTCCATCTACAACGCCTGCATTCGCTGCGGGCTCTGTCTGCCGTCCTGCCCGACCTATCTCGAAACTATGACAGAAACCTCCGGCCCGCGCGGCCGGATTAGTCTCATCAAAGACGTCGCGCAGTCGCGCCTCGACCTGCGCAGCCCCGGATTTCTCGAGCAGATGTCCCAGTGCTTGGATTGCCGTGCGTGCGAGGCCGTCTGTCCCTCCGGCGTCCGCTATGGAAAGCTCGTCGAAACCGCCCGTGCCCAAATCCGGCAGACGGAGCCGCAAGAGGCGCCGAATCGGCGGTTCGCGCGGGCCTTCCTGTTGCACTCGCTCTTCCGCGATCTGCGTCTCATGCGCGCGGCGGCGCGCATCCTTCGCTTCGCGCAGCAAACCCGGCTCACGTCGCTGGCGCGGGTCATCGGGCTAGGGCAAGCCGCTGCGCTCGCGCCGCGAATCCGGTCTTCGTTCTTTCCGGCTCGCGGTCAACGATTCGAAGCCCTCAATGCCAAAGGCGTGGCGTTTCTTCACGCCGGCTGCGTGATGCCCGTGGCTTTCGGTCACGTTCACGAAGCGACGGTACGAATGTTGCGGCGAGCCGGCCTTTCCACGATCGTGCCGGCCGGGCAAGGTTGTTGCGGCGCGATCGCTACGCATGCCGGCGAGCCGGATTTCGCGCGCGAGCTGGCGAGGCGCAACATCGCTGCCTTCGAGGATAGCGGGGCGGACGTCTACGTCGTCAATGCTGCGGGATGCGGCAGCGCCCTCAAACACTACGACGAACTGCTCGCAGACGACCAGTCGTGGGCGCGGCGTGCCGGCGAGTTCGTCAAACGGGTACGCGACATCAGCGAGGTTCTCGATGCGATGGACCTGCGCCGGCCGCCACATGCAATCGACGCCACGATCACCTATCAGGAACCATGCCATCTCGTCCACGCGCAGCGCATCTCGGCTGCACCCCGCAGGCTGCTGGCACTCATCCCCGAGGCGCGATTGGTCGAAATGGACGAGAGCGCCGTCTGCTGTGGGAGCGCTGGAATCTACAACCTAACGGAGCCGGAAATGGCCGCGCGGCTGCAGCGGCGCAAGGTGGCCGCCATCGCGCGCACTGGAGCGACGATCGTGGTCACGGCGAATCCGGGTTGCGCGATGCAGGTGACGGCGGGCCTTCGCGAAGCCGGCTACCCGGCTACGGTAAAACACATCGTCGAACTGCTCGACGACGCTTACGGGGGAGACTCGGAAGCTTAAAGGGCAGCGGTAATTCGGTCGCGGTTGCGGCGGGCGTCTTCCAACGACCGATAAACCGAAAATACGACGATTAAGCCGGTGATGTTCAGCAGGCGTAAAATCGGCCCGTCGCTGACGATGAGTCCGAGAGTTTTGCTGCGTTCGGTCGTGCGGCGATGGGCGCCGATCAGCACACCCAAGCCCGTCGAATCGAGAAACTCCAGCTGCGTCAAATCTACGATCAGGTTATGGCTGCCGCGCTCGGTTGCATCCGTCAGGGCCGCGCGAACCGCAGGCGCCGTCGCGAGATCGAGACTACCTCGCAGCCGAAAAACCAGCGTATCTCCACCATCTTCGGCCTTGAGGTCGATGCTCAATTCGTCGTGTGTCATCTGCGCGGTCGCCTTTCGCGCCCCCAGTAAGCTTGGCCTTGCGTCGCCGCCACGATATTCATCGGATATTCATACGAAGCGCACGGCTTCGTCGTCCCACCGAGTGAGACTCTCCGGCGTAACGTGGACCCCGCCGATCCAGCGATCGATCCGCCGCTCGTCGAGCCAGTCCGCATCGCCGGCGAGAACTCGGCGGCCGAGCGCCGTCAAAACCAGATTCTCCTCGCTGCCCTCGATGAGCGCCCCCTCGGCCGCGCGCAACTCGTCGAGCATGACGGAAAAAGCGCGGTTGCCTAGGAAGGAGGCTTCTTCGCGCGCTTGCGTCCGCGCGAAAAGTTCGTCCGAACGGGCTGCGCCCTGGGCCACCGCCAAAAGCACCTGACGCTGCGAGCGTGAAAGGCCGTCACGTGTCGATGGATACTCCTCGCACAAGCGTCGCATCGCGGCGCGCAAAAATGGCAGGCCGATGGCATCTTCTCCTGCCGCGCAATACAGCTCGTTCGGTGACGGCGACGTGAAGCGTTCCCAATTTCGCCGCGCGGATTTAAAGATCGCGGCGGTCGCCGTGCGCCGCTTCGGAAACAGCGGCAGGATTTCATCCACGGTCATGCTTGCCAGATAGTGATCGCTCTGAATCGTGGCAACGCGGCCCGGCTCGAGATTGAGCTCCTCCAGCGAGGTTAGCGCCTGCAGGAGCTGCAGCTGATCGTAAAGGTCGTGCTCGAACCACAGCACGACCTCTCCAAACTCCGCCGCGCGCCGAAGCTGTGCGTCTCGGCGCTCGAACTCGTGGATCAGCTTGATCGGACTGCCATAGCCGTGCGAAGCAAGGTACTGCGCGCGCGTCTCGCTCGTCTTCTCGAGCGAAAAACCGAACGGAACGGGACCGTCGTTGAGCGCATCGCGCCATGCGAGGTGCGTTCCTAAGATGCCTGCCTTAGCCAAAAGGTAGAGCGCAGCGTCGCCGTTGGTAATGTGCAGCGCGGCAGTGGTTTGCGCCATTAAACGGCGCCGACAAGTATGATTAGGGTCATGACACCCTTATGTATCGGCTTGATTTGAGGCAGCTTGTTGCCGAACCGGCGGTCTTCCTTTTTAACGAGACCTCCGAAGATTGCGGACCGGCTATGGTCGCAGGCTGGAGGGTATTAAGATGGTGCATGAGGATTTTCCAGCTCGGCCGCCGGGTGTCCGGCGCCGTCGCGGCTGTTTTGCTGGCGAACTGCGGCTCATCGGTCTTTCAGACGCCCGGAGGCCATCCCAACGGCACCCTTGCGAGATCATCGTTCCACGCCAAGCGCGCAGCCTCGTGGGTGTCCCAAGACGCGTCCCGCGCAACGCTGCTTTCTGTGACGGATGCGAACGACAATTTCGTCTACCTCATTTCGCTGCCTTCGGGGAAACTGATCGGCCGATTAACGGGATTCGATCAGCCCACGGGCGACTGCAGCGATGCTTCCGGCGACGTTTTCATCACCGACTCCCAAGCCTCCGAGGTACTAGAGTACAAACATGCGTCGAAGAGCGCGTTCAACGTTGTCGCCGATCACCCGAATATCCCGACCGGCTGTTCAGTCGATCCCACGACGGGAAATCTCGCCGTTGCCAACTGCTGCGGCGAGACGACGCACTCCGGAAGTTTTGCGATCTACAAGCATGCGAAAGGCGAACCGAAGTATTACCGGGATCCCTCGATGTATGTAGACTGGTTCTGCACCTACGACGGCCTCGGCGATCTCTTCGTCAGCGGGATAAATAGCGGCTACAGTTTTCAGATCGACGAGCTTCCCGCAGGCTCGCAAAAGGTGGAGCAACTCACTCTCGACCCGGTAATCGCCGGCGACGTCAGTCCGGCGATCTTATGGGACGGCACGTATCTCGCTATCGAGAGCCCCGGCTCAGGTGAAATTTACCAATACGCGGTCGGTGGGAGTGTGGCCACGCTCGTTCACACCATAAGCCTACGGGGCTTCTCAGGGGTCAGCGGCCCGTTCTGGGTCGCCTCAAAGGGCGGAACCCAAACGCTTTACGCCACGGTAAGCAACAACAGCATTTCGAGCGTCGGCATCCTCCGGTATCCGCGCGGTGGAAAGGCGATCGAAGATCTCTACGACGTCGTAGAGCCCTTCGCCGTAACGCTCAGCCTCGCTCAGAAATAGAGAGCAAGACAGCGACTTAGACTCGGCGAGCCAAGCTGGGGTGGTTGGATTCGAACCAACGCATGGCGGAGTCAAAAGTCCGCTGCCTTTTCCCCAAACTGCCGCGCAGTTAGGGGACCCCAAAGTTATGAGATTCCGCTTCGGCGCTGCGCGCCTACGCTGCGGTAAGACAGCGACTTAGACTCCGCCGAGCCAAGCTGGGGTGGCTGGATTCGAACCAACGCATGGCGGAGTCAAAGTCCGCTGCCTTACCGCTTGGCTACACCCCATCGCGCCTTAGCTTCCCAGATGGAGCGGCAAACGGCAAGCCCGTCCTTCGCCCGAGCTCAGGATGACGGGCAGAGGGAGTAAATCTCGCCCCTGGGGGCTAGCGGCTGGCGATCAGCCGTTTGGCTCCCACGTAGCGCGCCGCCCAATACGAGTCCGAAAGGTGGCTGACCATCACTCCGTGGCTCGAGCTGGCGTGGACGAACTGGCCCTTCCCGAGGTAGATGCCGACGTGCGAGACGCCGCCATAGGTATCGAAGAAGACCAAGTCTCCCGGACGGGGACCACCGACGGCGGGTCTGCCGAAGTCGTACTGCGCGTCGGCGGTACGGGGCAAGCCAATGCCCAGCATCGCGAAGACGTGCTGGACGAAGCCCGAGCAGTCAAATCCGGTGGTGCTAGTGCCGCCGAACACGTACGGCACGCCCAAAAACCGCAGCGCGCTGCTGGTTAGCGCGCGGGCCATCTTGGAGGTTCTGGCAAGGATGCCGCCCGCAAACCGCTCGACGCCGCCACGATGGCGCTCGGGCGTGGTCATGATCAAACGCGAGGTCCACTCCGCGACGTCCGGGCTCAGGGCCTGGGCGTTGGTCGAACTGGAGACTCCGGTGTACTGGACGGTGGACGAAATGGTATCGGCTTGAGCGATAGCGCCCAAACCCGAAACGAGTAGGCCAAAGGCCAAAATAGCTAACGCGTGACGCAAGAAATCGCTCCTCTTTCACGACACTTGCGGGGTTAGTTGACGGGTTCGGGCGGGAAAGAATCGCCCTAGGGCCGACCGGCCCATTCACCCCTACCGGGATATCCCCCGCTCGGGACGCGTGTCCCGACTCAGTGACCTTTCTTTAAGGCACGAGAGCCCCGTCGAGACTTTTATACTCTCCGGGAAACCCTTGATTCCGGGCGCTTCGGCGTTCCGTTGCCGCGCCCTCCTAGGCTCATCCGTTTCCGGATTTTCGGTCCAGCGGAGGCCTTAAGCGTTTGATCTCCTGCTCGATCCGCGAAGCAACCCGACCGGCGACGCGCTCGATCAGCGCCCGGTCCTCGCCCTCGGCCATCACGCGAATGAGCGGCTCGGTCCCAGACCGGCGAATCAGGAGCCGGCCCGAAGCGCCGAGATCGGCTTGCGCTGCAGCGATTGCGTCGCGCACCGACGCGGCCGCCAAGACACCGTCGCCATCGCCGTTACTGCGCACGTTTACGAGAACCTGCGGCGCAACTTGAACCTCCGCAACCAGTTCGCAGAGACGCGTTTGCGCCGCCGCAACGATGCCCAACAGCGTAACGGCCGTCCTTGGACCGTCGCCGGTGGTATTGTAGCGAAGATCGATCAGATGGCCGGACTGCTCCCCACCTAGGGTATAGCCGTCCTCCCGCATTCGTTCGAGCACGAACCGGTCACCCACGGCAGTTCGAACGAGCGCGATGCCGTGGTTTCGCAGCGCGCGCTCGAAGCCGATGTTGCTCATCACCGTTGCGACAATCGTATCACCAGGTAACTCTCGGCGAGCGTGCATCGCGCACCCAATCGCGAACAGCACGTGATCGCCGCTGACCACGGCGCCGGTCTCGTCGACGAAGAGCGCGCGGTCCGCATCGCCGTCAAAAGCGACGCCCAGCGCTGCGCCACTGCCGCTCGAGTTGCTGCTGCGCACCGCGGCTTGCAGTTGCCGCAGATCCGTCGTGCCGCACTCGACGTTTATTCGAGACCCGTCATTTTCGCAGTTGAGCTCGACGACGTCGGCACCGAGTTTGCGCAACACGTAGGGAGCGATGGCGTATGCCGCGCCAAAACCCGCATCGACGATGACCTGCATCCCACGCAGATCCGGCTCGCCGGCGTAGAGCTCGTGATAATAGTGCCGTGCTAAGTTCGCAGCCGGCCGGGCGACGCCCACCGCTGTTCCCACCGGTCGAGGAAGATCCGCGGAATCCATTGCGGCTTCGATCCGCCGCTCGACTTCGTCCGACAGTTTGAAACCGTCGCCCGCGAAAAACTTTATTCCGTTATCGGCAACCGGATTGTGCGATGCGCTGATGACCACGCCGGCTGCCGCCCCCGTGCAGCGCGCGACGCAGGCCACGGCCGGCGTTGGCACGACGCCAATCAGTAATGCGTCGCTGCCGACCGAGGTAATGCCCGCGACGATCGCCGCCTCCAACATGCTGCCGGAGACTCGAGTATCCCGTCCGACGATGAATGGGCGTTCTTTGTCCGCGCCGTCCTGCAAAATGTTGGCCGCGGCGCGCCCGACGCGAAAGGCCAATTCCGGCGTGAGCTCGGTGTTTGCCACCCCGCGTACGCCATCGGTTCCAAAGAGCGGGCTCACTTCGCGACGGCGGGCGCGAACCGCATCTGCACGCGTACGAGATCCGGCGAAACCGAAGCACTGGAAATCTCGCCACCCGAGGCATCGACCGCGATCGGCCGGACCATCTCGTCGATCGTCTTGGGCTCGCTGGGCAACGCAACGTCGATGTGAACGCCGGAGATCTGCGCCGAGGTCGCGGCGCGCACGGTCGCGACGCTTGGGCGAACTCGAACTAGGCTCACGACGATGCCGCGTGAAAGCGAGCCCACGTAATGGACGACGATCGGAAAGGCACGCACCTCGAGCCGCTCGATCGTTAGGGTGACGGAGGCCGGGCTAAGACTTTGCACGGCGACTTCGGGCGCGACCAACTGCACCGGAACGTTATAGATTCCCTCGCCTTTATTCGAGAGATCGAGCACCGCCTTGATCTCCTCGGGCTTTATCCCGGGCTCGCCGCGTTTGGTCGCCACCGTGACGAGGGCCTCGCGGTCGTTGAAATGCGCGACGTAACCCGACGGTAAGTTTACCGAAACGATCGGGACCGATAGCTGCTGATCTACCTGGCCGCTTGCGAGAAGCGGATTGGTCGCGAAGCGAAAATAGGCCCAACCGACGATCGCCAGCGTCACGGCCAGCAGCTTGAGCCCGAAGTTCTTTCGGATTAAATCCATCGGGGGCTAAAGGTCGGTCCACGAAACGCGAGGTTTGGAGCGTTCCCGCGGCGCGCGCAATCGCGCCCGCAGGTGCGCGATCAAATCGTTCGGCCGACGCCCTTCGCGGCGAGGCGGTCGCGTTACCGCCAAGAGCATCTTGGTTAGGCGTTGCTCGTCGTCGACCGGCCGCGAGAGCTTTCCGGCTCGCGCGATTCGGATGCTTGCGTGCTCCTCCGAGACGACGAGCACCACGGCATCGGTCTGTTCGCTCAGACCGAGCGCGGCGCGATGGCGGGTGCCCAAACGCACGCCCGTCAGCGCGCGTTCGGCCAGGGGCAGCAGGCATCCAGCGGCTTCGATGCGGCTCTCATGGACGACGACCGCCCCGTCGTGCAGCGGTGAGGCCGGGGTGAAAATGGTCAGCAGCAGCTCTTCGGAAACCTCCGCGTGCAAGAACGTACCGGTTTCACAAATCTCTCGCAGGCCGCTCTGCTGCTCGATCACGATCAACGCGCCACGGCGATTTTGGCTGAGGAAGAACGCGGCTCGCGCCAGTGCCGCGATCGTTCGGTCCTCCGGACGGCCCGGCCACGGCTCCGTTTCGTCGCCGGTCATTCGAAAAACGCCTCCGCGCCCGATCTGCTCCAGCGCGCGCCGCAGCTCGGGCTGAAAGACGATCGGGATGGCGACCAACACGCCGACGACGAGAAGCCGCAAGATCGTCCCAAGAAGGTTCAGATGAAAGAGCGTCGCGATGCCGAGCAGCCCGACGAGCACCAGAATGCCGATCAAGATTTGTACCGCTCGCGTTCCGCGAATGAGCAGCAATACGTAGTAGATCAGAATGCTCGTCGCGATGACGTCGACGACATCCGAGACGGTAACGTACTGCGATATGCTGGCAAGGATGGACGATACGGTGCTAAGCATCGATCAGCAGTTCCAAAATGCGATCCGGTGCAATTTCCGGAGCGTTCAGGCCGGAAGCGGCGATTTTCGCCGACAGCGCCGCGGTCAGGGGCGAGAGCAGCTCGACGCGCCGCCCGCTGCAAAAGCGGCGCAGCTCGACGTCAACCACCTTCATCACGATCTCGATGTTCCCAACATCGGGGTCCCACTCTACGATCGCACCTTGCGGACAGGGGCGGCAGGCGAGCACCCCCCGCGGTCGTCCGGCTCCGCCCAGTGCCGCGCAAAGTTGCGGCAAGGCTTCGGGAACCGTAGGGAAAACTGCCCAGGCAATGATTGCCGTCTCGTACGCGACTTCTCCCGGGGCGATTGAAATTTCGCGAAGGTCGAGGCCGTTGGGCAACTCGAGAAGGGCATACGAACGTCCTGCGGACGGATTGATGCGCCACATCGCGCGGCCGCCTCGAACCCGCACGACGGCCTCGATTGCATCGCGCCGCGAAGCGTCCGGGCTCCCCGCGCTGCTGATGGTAAGATAGCCCACGTTCCATCGAGCGTTCGTCGTCTCCACCGGAAAGAACTCCGCATGGATATCGATCGATGGCGAGCCGCTGCCGCGAATCGCGCAACTGCGACGCATGACGGGACGACGTTCCATGCCCGTTCCCGGAGACGTGGTGCACGTCCGGATTCTTGAGGATGGACAAGCGCTTGTCGAACGCATCGACCCGCGCATCGGGACGCTCGAGCGACGCAGCGCGACCGGTCGCACCAAGACGATCGCCGCCAACGTCGACTTACTCGTTGCCGTCACCGCGCTCGCCAACCCGGCCCCACGCCTGGCGACGCTCGACCAACTGCTCGCATTCGCCGAACTGGAAGAGATCGAGGCCGCCGTCGTCTTTACCAAGCCGGACCTTGCCGAGCCGTCGCTCTCTCGCGGACTGCTCGAGCTCTACGGCGGGCTGGAGTATCCAAGCGTTTCGATCAACCCGAAAGTCGGCGATATCGATCCCCTTCGGCGCATCTTGCGCGACCGGCGTGCGTTGCTCGTCGGAAACTCGGGGGTCGGTAAGAGCACGATCTTCCGGGCCCTGGGCGGCGAGTCGATCGTCGGTGAGGTCTCGCGCCAAGGGCTGGGGCGCCAGACGACGACCTCCGCGCGGCTCTACCGGACCCAGAACGGCTTCCTCATCGATAGCCCCGGCGTCAACGAGTTTGGCCTCGGGCAGGTGGAGTCGGGGCGCTTGGCCCAGAGCTTTAGAGAGATGCGGCCGCTCGTAGCGGCCTGCCGCTTCACGGATTGCACCCATATCCAGGAGCCCGACTGCCTGGTCAAGGAAGCGGCCGCGGCCGGCCGGATCGCCCAAAGCCGCTACGACAGCTATCGTAGAATCCTACTCGCCGCCCTGGACACCCGTCGCGCCACCCTGCTATGATACACGCCGTTCCGCCACCGCCGCTTGTACGAGGAGTTTTCTTGCCGAACATCAAGGCCGCCGAAAAATGGGCGAAGCAATCCGAAAAGCGCGAAACGCGCAATAAGAGCGAAAAAAATCGTCTGAAGACGCTCTTTAAGCGAGCCGTCGACTCGACCGAAAACGCCGCAGCGCTCGTGGCCGAAAGCGCCTACGATAAGGCAGCCGGCAAGGGAATCATTCACCCGAACAAGGCGGCGCGCAAAAAATCACGCCTCGCCAAGGCGATGAAGCGCGCCACCGTTGCGCCGGCTAAAACTGCGAAGAAATCCAGCAAAGCCAAGAAGTAAACAAGGGAGCACCGGTTAGGGATCTACGTTGATCGCGAGGCGAGTCTTGGCATCGACGCGAGCTGCGGGGAGCAGCCGCTCCCGAATAAAGGCGCGCAACGGCTTTGGTTTCGCGGTCTTTAGCGCGATTCGATAGCGCCATTCGTCGTTCACTCGCGCGACCGGATACGGCGCCGGCCCGAGCACTTCGGCCAGACCGGGTTCTCTAAGTATTTCGGCGTAGCGCGCGGCCGCGGCGGCGACCCGTGCGCGCTCTCGTCCGATGACGCCGATATAGACGAGGCGGCGAGCCGGGGGAAACCCGAGCGCCGTGCGCTCCCGCAGTTCCAGGGCAGCAAAGCCGTCGTAATCGTGCTGCGCCGCGAACGCAATCGCCGGGTGCTCAGGCGAATACGTCTGCACGATCGCCTCTCCGCGGCGGCCGCGCCCGCTGCGCCCGCAGACTTGCGCGATCAGTGCAAAGCTGCGTTCGGCGGCGCGGAAGTCCGGTAAATTCAAACCGAGATCGGCGGCAACGACTCCGGCCAGCGTCACGGTCGGGTAGTCGAGGCCTTTGGCCACCATCTGCGTTCCAACCAAGACGTCGCCGCTCGCGTCGAAGGCGGTTAGGATACGCGCATGATCGCCAACGCGTGTGGTTGTATCCGAATCCATTCGCATGACGCGCGCCTCCGGAAAGAGTCGCGCGACCTCATCCGCGACGCGCTCCGTGCCGATGCCGAGCGGCGCGATGGTTCGCGCACCGCACGTTGGGCACGCGGTCACGATCGGCATTTGAAAATCGCAATAGTGGCAGCGCAAGAGTCCCTCGGCGCGGTGCACCGAGAGCGCGATGCTGCAGCGTCGGCAGTGCGGCGAGGTTCCACACGTACGGCAGATCAGCGCCCCCGCGCTCCCGCGGCGATTCACGAAGAGAATGCTCTTCTCGTCGCGCTGCAGCCGGTCGCCGAGCGCTTGCACGAGCGCGTCGCTAAAGATCGCGTGGTTGCCGCTTTCAAACTCCGCGCGCAGGTCGACGATTTCGACGGCGGGCAGCGGCTGCGCGGTAGCGCGTTTACGCATCTCCAGCAGCGCGATTCGGCCCGCTTTCGCCGCGGCGTAGCTTTCGAGCGAAGGCGTGGCGCTTCCGAGCAGCAGCATTCCGCCCTGGAGGCGCATTCGGGCCGCGGCGACCGCGACCGCGTGGTAGCGAGGTACGACTTCCTGCTTGTACGAGGGATCGTGTGATTCATCGACGATGGTCAGGCGAACGTCGGACAAGGGCGCGAAGACTGCGCTGCGCGCCCCGACGACCACGTCCACGGCTCCACGCGTGCACGCGGCCCATGCATCGAAACGCTCGCGCTCCGAGAGCGCCGAATGCAGCACCGCCACGCGGTCGCCGAAGGCCGCTTCGAAACGCGCGGCGGTCTGCGGCGTGAGCGATATCTCGGGAACCAACACGATCGCGCGCCCGCCGTCGCGCAGCACGCGTTGAATTGCCTCGACGTACACGTAGGTCTTGCCGCTTCCCGTGATGCCGTAGAGCAGGGCCGTTTCAAAACGTCGCCGGGCCAGCGCCGCCTCGATGGATTGCAGCGCTACGGCTTGATCGGGCGTTGGGAGCATCACGGCCTCCGGCGACGCGTTCGCCCCCCGCGCGCGCTGCACTGGGAGCGCGACTTCGCGCACGGCGCCGGCCGCGATCGCTCTCGCGATCACACCGTTGCTATAGCCGGCGAGGAGCGCCTCGGCGCGTCCCACGCCGGGCCGGGCTCGCACGAAGGCGGCCAACGCTTGAGCCTTCTTCCCCTCGACGCGACCCTCTGCGGGTTCGAATGCTCGCCGGCGTCGCTCGCGCAGACGCGGCTCGACGATTCGTCGAACGCGCCGCAGGCTGTCGGCACGAACCAGAGTTCTGATGTGCGCAAGCAACGCCGTTCGATCGGCCGCGCGCCGAGCTTCGGGATGTCGCAATAAGGATTCGAGGGTGAAGCTTTCGTCGAACTCCTCCCAAATCAAACGAAGCAATCGATCGGGGACGGACGGATATCGCGCGGGCGTTGCTGGCGCTTCACTGCGGACGAGTGTATCGCGTATACGCGGTACGGCCCCGCCGAGCACCACGGCCCCAAGAGCCTCACCCAGCGTGCAAAGATACTGGTCGGCGACGAATCGCGCGAGGCGCAACCCGGTTTCGTCGAAGGCTCGCGGCACCTCCAAGCGCTCGCGTATCTCTTTGAGCGCACCTGGAACGTCGTCGACATCGCGTACCGGCGAAACGATAAACCCCAGAACGTCGCGCTTGCCAAGCGGGATGCGCACGACGTCCCCCACGGCCAGCTCCAAGCCGCCCGCATCGTAGGTTAGCGGCAGATCGAACCGGGACGAGCGAATCGCGGGCAGCGCATCAACGGCGCGCACGGAGTTTCTCGGGGGAATGCTGCATGCGTTCGAGCACGGCCCGCACGGTGCGATCCGTGCATTCGACACCGTATTCGACGTCGCCGATCGCTCTGGGTAACACGAAACGCAATCGCCCTCCGCTCTTCTTCTTATCGCTGCGCATCGCCGTGAAGATGGCATCCGGCGCGAGTGACGTTTGCAAAGGCAGCCCCACGAGGGCCAGCAACGCCAGCACTCGCAAATGCTCGTCGCGGGTGAAACGGCCGGTTCGCAGCGCCAAAAGTCCCGCGGCCCGCAGTCCGAGCGCGACGGCCTTTCCGTGTGCGATGGAATAGTTCGACGCGCGCTCGATCGCGTGAGCAAACGTGTGCCCGAGGTTCAACGTCGCGCGCGCGCCCGTTTCCAGCCGGTCGTCGGCCACGGCCATCGTCTTGACCTTGATTGCTGCCGGAAGCACTTCGAGCCATGGCCACCGGCGCACCGGATGCGGCGCCAGTTCCTCCAACGTGTCGAACAAGTCGCCGCCTTCGATGATCGCGGCCTTGACTATCTCCGCGAGTCCCTCGCGAAAGGCCTGCGCGGAAAGCGTCTCCAGCGCGTTCGTGCCGCAAAACACGGCGATGGGATCGCGAAAGCAGCCCGCGAGGTTCTTCCCTTCGCGCAAGTCGACGCCGGTTTTGCCGCCGATGGCGGCATCCACCATTGCTACGAGCGACGTCGCGACGTGGGCGTACCGGATGCCGCGCATGTAGACCGCGCAGGCAAAACCGAAAAGGTCGGCGGCGACGCCCCCGCCGATGCCCAAGACCAGCGAGCCGCGCTCGACGCCGGCGCCAACCATTGCGTCGAGCACGCGCTCGACCGTTGATAGGCGCTTGCGCGACTCCCCCAGGGCAAAGGATAAGACCGGGATGTCGCCCGCCGCTTCGGCGATCTCTTCCGCAACGGCCGCAACGTGCCGGTTGGCGTCGCACAGAATCGCGCTCGGCCGGCCGGACGTTCGAAAGAATGCCAAAACCTCGTCCCGCGCATCTCGCGCGACGAATATCGGATAGCCGAGATCGTCGTTACGCTCTAGAGCGCGATCTTCTTTTCGCTTAGCCACTGCAAAATCTCGTCGAGTATTGCCCGGTCGCTCAATCGTTCCGCCGCGACGATGTAATCGGCATCCGCATAGTGCGCCATCCGCGTGCCGTACAGTTCCCGAATCTGCGCGAGCGTCGGATGCGCGCCTAGGAGTGGACGCCGCTCGCGGCTTCGCCGCAGCCGCCGAAGAATTTGCTCGGGCGAGGAGCGCAGAAAGACACGATGCGCGCATTCCTTGACGAACGCTCGGTTCTCGGCGAGCGTCAAGGCACCGCCTCCGAGAGCCACCACGCCCGCATCGCCGGTGCTCAGCACCTGCCCGATTGCCTCGCGCTCGTATCGGCGGAACGCATCTTCTCCTTCCCGCGAAAAGATCTCTGGGATCGTTCCATGGGCGCGAACGATGAGGTCGTCGGTGTCGAAGAACGCGCAGCCCAGCTCGCGCGCGAGCTTGCGCCCGATCGTGGATTTTCCAGCTCCCATAAATCCGACGAGCGCCACGTGGCGCTTCACTGCACGTTCGTGCCGGGGTTTCGGGAGAACAGGTCGGCCGACGCTTGCGTGCTTCGCGCGAGATTGTCCAGCGTTTCTTCCAGTGAGTCCCCGCCGTATTTTTCCAAGACGGGGCCGGTCAGCGCGAGGCGCACCATCGCTTCGGCCACGATGGCGGCCGCCGGAACGACGCAGACGTCGCTGCGCACGATCGTCGCGGGCGCATCGGTTTTCTCGTGCAGGTTCACCGACGGAAGAGGTTTCATCAGCGTTGGAATCGGCTTTACCGAAACGCGCACGACGATCGGTTCGCCGTTGCTCATCCCGCCCTCGATGCCGCCGGCTCGATTGCTGCGCCGCACGACGCTCTCGCCGTCGAGCGCAAACGCGTCGTGCGCCCGGGAGCCGGGCGTCGCGCCGGACCGAGTACCGAGGCCGATCTCGACGGCTCGCACCGTCTGCATTCCCATAAGCGCGCCCGCGAGAACTCCGTCGAGTCGCTGAGCCGGTTGCCGATTGCTGCC
>DATGGV010000049.1:0-41564 GCA_035308305.1 Candidatus Cybelea sp.
CAGCCGTCGCCGCTGTCGTACTTTTTCTTCGACGAAAAGATCACCAATTCGCAACCGGCGCAGGCATACGTGCCTGGCCGTTTCTCTCCGATCAGCGGGCTGGAAAACGCGGGCTCGGTGCCGCCCCGGCGCAGAATTTCAAACCGATCGTCGCCGAGCATCGCGCGCCACTGCGCCTCGGTGTGCGTAACCTCATACTGCTCTTCCGCGGCCGTCCCGCGAATCGCCAAACCGAAAAGCGCGAGCGTGGCCGCGGTCGTCATGAACTCGCCGCGCTTCATCGAACGCCTCCCGGTATGACGTGGCACGCCGCGCCGCCGTTCTTCTCAAAATACCGCTGATGGTACTCTTCGGCCGGCCAAAATCGCGGTGCCGGAACGATCTGCGTAACGATTGGCCGAGAGTATTTCTTCTGCTCCAGGTCCCGCGACGCAATCGCCTCGCGTTCTTGTTCGGGTCCGTGCGTGAAGATCGCGGAGCGGTACTGATCGCCGACGTCGGGTCCCTGGCGATTGAGCTGCGTGGGATCGTGCATCTGCCAGAACAGGTTGAGCAGTTGGTCGTACGTCACGCGCTGCGGGTCGTAGGTCACTTCAACCGCCTCCGCATGTCCCGTCGCGTGCCCACAGACCTGGCGGTACGACGGGTTCTCGGTGTGGCCGCCGATGTAGCCCGAGACGGCCTCGACGACCCCCGGGACCTCACGAAAAGCGGATTCGACCCCCCAGAAACAGCCGGCGGCAAAGGTAGCAATTTTCGTTTCCATACACTCTTTAGAACGCCGCAGCGCCTTTGGCGGATGCGTGGTTCCGTTTAGCCTGCCGGGTCAGGGTGCACATGATGCTGAGGAGCCGCTCGTCGCTCCGCCTCCGGCTCCGCTCCTGCTGCACTGCCTCGTCGCTCCGGCATCTATCCGGAGCCTGTCCTGAGCGCAGTCGAAGGGCTCCTCGGTCAGAGCCTCCTCAGCGTCGTGCGCACCCTGACCCGGCAGGCTAAACGGCGTCGTTGCGGAGGACGTCTTCGATGGTTTCGCGGCGCGCCAGCAGGCGGTGAGTACCGTTTTCGATGGCCACGACGGCTGGTTTGGGGAAGCGGTTGTAGTTGCCGGCCATGCTGTAGGTGTAGGCACCCGTCGAGCGCATTGCGAGGAGATCGCCGGGGGCGACGTCACGCGGAAGCTGCATGGTTCCAAGCTCGTCGTTTTCGCACGAGCGGCCGCAGAGGGTGATCTCTTGCTCTTCTTCGTGGCGCGGCGTGATGGCGGTCACGTGATAGCGGGCGCCGTAGAGTGCGGGGCGTGGGTTCTCTGCGATGCCGCCGTCGACGACTACAAAGGTGCGATGCGACTGGCGTTTGACCGCCAGGACGCGATAGAGGGTCGTGCCGGCGTCGGCGATGATTGCGCGTCCCGGTTCGATTCCCACTAGCACTGGGGAGAGTCCGCGTTTCTGTGCCTCGCTGCGAACGCAAGCCGCTGCGGCGGCAACGGTGGCGGCAACGTCGAGTTTTTTGTGGTCGCCGTCGGGGTCGGAGGGGACGCCGAAACCGCCGCCGATCACGATGCGTTGGCTTTGCAGTCCGAGGCTTGCGAACCGTTGCGCGGCTGCGACGAGGGCCGTCGCGTTTTCTAAATAGGCGGACTCGTCGTAGATTTGGGAGCCGATGTGGGCGTGGACGCCGGCGAAGTGCAGCTGCGGACTGCCGAGTAGCACTTTGGCCGCTGCGGCTTCGTCGCGGGGGTGGATTCCGAACTTGCTGTCTTTTCCGCCGGTGCGTACGAAGGCGTGCGTGGTCGCATCGACGCCGACGTTTAGACGAAGCATTACGGTCGTCGTACGTCCACTGCGTGAAAGCTCCGCGAGCCGTTCGAGTTCTGCGATGCCGTCGATGGCGATGTTGCCGATCCGGCCGGTGCAGGCGGCGAGCAGCTCGTCGTCCGACTTTCCGGCACCGTGCAGCGTGATGCGTTTTGCGGTGAAGCCGGCGCGCTCGGCGGTGACGAGTTCGCCTAGCGAACAGACGTCGATGCCGATCGGATACGAGGCTAAAAAGCGCAGGAACTCGACCGTTGCAAAGGCCTTGGCGGCGTAGGAGACTTCGACTCCAAAATCGGTCGAGCAGCGTACGAGTTCGGTTACGGCTGCGTCGACTGCGTCGAGATCGATGACGAGCAGCGGCGTGCCGTAGAGCGTCGCGAGCGTCTCGGGGGACGGGTTCAGAACTGCTCCATGAAGCGATCGACGCAATCTTGCGTGACGCCCGCCGCGACGAGCTGGGCCGCCAGGTGTTGCTGGTCGTGAGGCGGCGTCACGAACATAAAGGCGGAGGTATCGCTTCCCGAGGCGCTGACCGTGCACCACTCCGCAGAGGCCGGAATTAGCACCGTCTGATAGCGCGACAGCGTAACGGTTGCGGCGTCGCTTGCCACTTCGAGCGGCTCGTCGAGGGACATCAAGATCAGCGGGCGTCCGTTGGTTCGCAGCGACGCAGGCTCGGCGGTCGCCACGATTCGCTCGACGACGAAGTGGTCGTCAGCGATCAGCGCCGTCCGGTCGAGGCCACCGAAATGATAGGGAACTTCTAAGAGCGTTTCGGTTGCGGTTGCCTTGTAGTTCAACACGTCGGCGGCTTTTTGGACGTGCAGTTCGCGCGGCTTGCCGTCGAGGCCGACGCGGTTGAAATCGAACATCCGATACGTGAGATCGGAGGCCTGCTGTGTTTCGAAGACCGTCACGCCGGGCCCAATGGCGTGGACGATCCCGTGCGGGATGTAGACGGCATCGCCGGCTTTGAGATCGATCTTGCGCAGAATCTCGCCGAGCGTTCCGTCGGCGACGCGCTGTAAGTACTCCTCGCGTGACGTGTCGCGCGTCCAGCCGTAGATGATCTGCGCCTGCGGCTGCGCGGCCAGAACGTACCAGCACTCGGTCTTCCCAAACGGCTGATGCTCGACTCGCTGGGCATAGGCGTCGTCGGGATGAACCTGCACCGAGAGCCAATCGTGCGCGGTGATGATTTTCGTAAGCACCGGAAAGATGCGTTTAGGGTTGATGTCTCCGAGGAGCTTGGGGCCCAAGCGCATGCGCAGATAGGCGACGCTGTTGCCGGCCAGGGAGCCGTTGAGCACGCGATCGGTATCCCAACACTCCCACGATTCACCCAGGCGTGCCTGCGGGTCGCCGTGTTTGCCGTAAATTCGCACGAGTTCGTCGCCGCCCCAGACCTGCGTCGTTAGCTTTGGCTCGAGGACGTAGGGATAGAGGGCGTCGTTTTGCATGGTTCGGCTACGATACGAGGGATTTGGTGGGAATTCCGCCAGCGACGAGAAGAGAGGCTGCTGTGCATGACCTTTACGTCGGCATCGGCTCGAACCTCGGCGATCGACAGGCGAACATCCTGGCGGCGCTCCAGCGTTTGCGGGCGCGCGCGCAAATCTTAACCGTTTCGGCGTTTTACGAGTCGGAGGCCGCCGATGGAGCGCAAGGGCCGGCTTACTTGAACGTCGCAGCAGCACTGCGCTCCGACCTCGATGCGCAGGCTTTTGAAAGCTTTGCGCGCGACGTCGAGCTTGCAGTCGGGCGAGCGCGGGGAACGCGCCGGCTGGAGGCGCGCCCAATCGACATCGATCTTCTGGTTTTCGACGGCGAGACCGTGCAGCCTCAGCTCGACACTCGTCCGTACAACGCCGTTCCACTGGCTGAAATAGCGCCGCAGTTGGTTAGCGCTGCGGCCAACGGCCAGGTTCGGCGGCGGGAGCGCGGACTGCGGTTCGACACCGATCGTCAATCAGAGGAACCGGAGGTGCGGCTTTCCTTGAGTCGCGCCGGCGTTTCGCGGGTGCGGCGCGTCGTTCATTTGGAAATCGACGGACGGCCGGCCGTTTATAACGGCGAGTTTTCGATGGTCGCGGATCTTGCGGCCGACCGGTCCGGCGTTCATATGTCGCGCTTTGCCGAAATTCTCGAAGAAGCGACGCTCGACGTGCTGGCCGACGCCAAACCGGCGCGCATCGAACGGCTCGCCGAAGCGATCGCACGCGAGATCGTGCGGAGCCAGCGTGCCGTGCGTGCCGAGGTGCGCCTCCGGGCCAGATTCGGTTTGGAGCGTTGGACGCCGGTAAGCGGGAAACGCGGCGAAGAGACGTACGCGCTCGTCGGCATCGCGGATGCCGACGAGCGCGGAACGCGGCGTGTCGTCGGCGTTGAGGCCGAAGGCATGACCGCCTGCCCCTGCGCCCAGGCGATGGTGCGCGAACACTCGATGCATCAGCTCGTCGAAGCCGGCTTCAGCGAGGGCGACGCGCGCCGCGCTCTCGACGTTCTTCCGGTGGCGACGCACAATCAACGCGGGCGCGGCAGCATTTTAATCGGCGTCCCCGACGCGCAAACCGACGTCATCCGCGCCGAAGACCTCGTTGAAATCGTCGAGAACTCGATGTCGAGCGAAACCTACGACCTCCTCAAACGCCCCGACGAGTTCTTCGTCGTCAACAAGGCGCATCACAACCCGAAGTTTGTCGAAGACGTGGTACGCGGAATTCTCTCGCGCACGCTAGAGATGTATGCCGATCTCGGCGAGGAGACGTTCGTTTTTGCGAGCCAAGTCAACGAGGAGTCGATTCACAAGCACGACGCCTTTGCCGAAGGCTTTGGACTCTTCGGCGAGCTGCGCGCGGAGCTTCGAACCGGATTGCCGGTGGAGAAGACGGACTTAGGCGCCTTCCTCCAGCGCCGCGATGCGCGCGCGAAGTGAAGGATGTGACGAGAAGAAGAGCTCGTACCAAGGCGGCGGATCTTCGTCGGCAAGATTCTGATCGCGCAGCCGCCGAAAGGCCGAGGCTCCGCCTGCGGCGTCGCCGGTAGCGGCGATAGCGAAACGGTCCGCGGCCCACTCGCGCGAGCGCGAAAACGCAAAGAGCAGCGGGCGAAGGGCCTGCGTCGCGACCAGCATCGCCGCGTAGAGCCGCACGATGAGTAGCGGCCGGTCGCGCAGCTCCTCGCGCTCCCTCTTTGAGATCGCGGCGTTCGAGACGAGGAAAAGTACGAAGGCCATTGCTTCGCCCAGCCCGATCAGCCGCCAGGTGTCCTTATTAACATAGTGGCCGAGCTCGTGCGCCACCACGAACTCCGTCTCGTTCTCCGGAAAGGCCTCGATCAGCGTGTCGCCGAGCACGATGCGGTGCGTCTTTCCGATGCCGGTGACAAAGGCATTTGCCTTGCGCGTCTGGCGGCTCATGTTCATTCGAAGAATCGCGGCATCGCCGACTCCGTACCGCGAGGCGAGCGCGCGCAAGCGTTCCTCCAGCGAGCCCGTCACCGGCTCGAACTCGTTGAAGAGCGGCATCACGTAGATCGGCACGATGAGGTTCCCGATGACGAAGAGCGGGAAAACGCCGATGGATGCCAGGATCGGCCATTGCCGCGGCGCGCACTTTAGCGCAAAACCCAGCAGCGTTGCCAGCAGCGCCGTCAACCCGGCCGAAATCGTCGCGCCCTTCGCGTAGTCGCTCAGCCAATCGCTCCGCGATTGATCGCTTAGCCCAAAGCGCCGTTCGAGCGAGTACTCTTCGACGAATCCGACGGGCAGTTCCACGAGTGCCGACGCAAGCGAGAGCGCGGCGTGGTAGGCCGCGGGACGGGCCCAAACCGGAAGCCTTGCCGTTGCTTTATCCAGGCGAGCGGCGAGCGGGCCGTAGGCAAAGGCCAGGAATCCGGCGGTTCCCCTGACGGTACCGACTACTTCGAGTGCTCGTCGGATCCGGGCGTATGCGGCCGCATCTTTCGCGACGGGCGGCGCGGGCTCGCGCCACTCAAAAAATGCTTCGCAGGCTCTCGCTGCGACATAACCGGCAGCGAATCCCATTCCCACGCCCAACAGCATCTTGCGATCGCTCATCAGCGGCGCGCTTCGCCGAAAACCGCTCCCCTCCGCTGCAGCGCGGTGAGGTTCCTTAGAGGATGGAGATCGTCTCTTTGGGCTTGGGATGTGCGGCGATCGCCGAAAGCAGGCTATCGGCCAAAACGTCGCAGATCGGATCGTCGAGCTCTTCGATTCTTCCCTCGTCGGCGAGGAGCAGCTTGACCGGATCGATCGGGATGCGTGCGAAGACCGGGGCCTGCGCCAGCTCTGCGACGCGCTGGGCGTACGACGGCCCGAATATCTCGTACTGCTTTCCCGTATCCGGTGCAACGAAGTACGACATATTTTCGACGACGCCGAGAACCGGTTTCTTCAATTGGTGGATCAGGTTGGCGGCCTTGCGCACGATCATCGTTGCCAGCGCTTGCGGCATCGTGACGAGTACGACTCCGTCGATGTTCAGCGACTGCAGAACGGTGAGCGGCGCGTCAGACGTCCCGGGCGGAAGATCGACGAGCAAGAAGTCCAGCTCGCTCCAGAGCACCTGCTCGTAGAACTGCCGGATGACGCTGGCAACGATCGGCCCGCGCCAGATCATCGCTTTGTCTTCCTGGTCGGTGAAGAGATTCGCGCTGACGACTTCGATCGCGCTTCGGGTAACGGCCGGATGCATGAGCGGTTGCGGTTGCCCCTGCGGCGTCGTCTTGACAGGGTCGGCCTCGATCACGAGCGGTCGGGTGAGACCAAAGAGTCTCGGGATCGAGGGCCCGGTGATGTCGGCGTCGATGATGCCGACGGAATAGTTCTTGCGCCGAAGCCCGACGGCGAGCAGCGCGGTGACCAGCGACTTGCCTACGCCGCCTTTGCCGGACATGATCGGAATTGTGTGCGCGAACTTGGTACGGCCGCTAAAGGCGCCCGGCGCTCGCGCGGCGGGACGGCGCGATTCCTCGGCAATCTTGGGCACTCTTCCGGACCGTCGAGCCTCGGTGAGTGCGGCGACGATCGGCTCGACGTGCAGACCGTGCGCTCGCGCGCCCTGTTCGACATTCTCGTACTTGCTCACGCCGCATCCGCTGCAGCCTAGCCCAAATGCCGTCAAAACCTCGGCGGCAATCGGCAGCTGCGCGACGAGCTCCTTTATATTGGTCTGCGGGGCGATCTCGATTTCGGGCATGGCTTCTTGCTTGAACCTTCGAACCGCGCCAGAGTATGCAACGGTGGAAGGAGCGCGCGCTCGAGGTGCTCGCCGGGGGTTGCGATTCGCCGGTGCGCTCGGGTTGGAGCGTGGGCTTGCCGATGTTCGTGCAAGCGTCGGCTGCCGGCGCGTATGCATTCGACGAATCGGGCCGGCGGTACGTCGACTACATCATGGCCTACGGGCCGCTGCTCTTCGGCCACACGCATCCCGAACTGGTGACCGGGCTCGACCCCCTGGCCAAGCATGGCTTCGTCTGGGGAACGACCCATAGCGAAGAGATTCGCCTCGCCGAGCGCATTCGAGCCTATCTGCCGTCGATGCAGCGCATGCGCTTCGTCACGACCGGAACCGAAGCGATGATGAGCGCGGTCCGCGTGGCACGCGGTTTCAACGGGCGCTCGCGCGTTCTCAAGTTTGCCGGCAACTATCACGGCCACTTCGATCTCGCGCTCATCGATGCGGGCGCCTCGGCCGGCGGAGGCGGCGGCGTTCCGCAAGGCGTGCGAGACGACGTGCTCGTCGCGCGCTACAACGATCTCGCCTCGGTTGACGAGCTGCTCGAAGGAAATGAAACCGGCTTAGCGGCGATCGTCGTCGAGCCGATCGGGGCCAACATGGGTCTGGTGCAGCCGGCCGATGGATTCTTGGAAGGCTTACTGCAACGCGCTCGGCGCGCCGGCGCGCTCTTGATCTTCGACGAAGTCATCACGTGGCTTCGTTTTGGGCTGCGCGGCGCGCAAGGCAGCACGACCGTTGTCCCGGACTTAACGGCCCTAGGAAAGATCATGGGTGGCGGCTTGCCGATCGCCGCCTTCGGCGGGCGGCGCGACGTGATGGCGGTGCTGGCACCGGATGGCGCAACCTTCACCGGCGGTACGCACGGCGGCAATCCGTTCTGCGTCGCAATGGCGCATCGCGTTCTCGATTTGCTCGAAGCGCATCCGGAGTATTACTCGCAGATGGATTCACTCGCGCGGCGTCTCGCCGACGGCCTGCGAGAAATCTTCACCGAGCGCGGGCTGCCCTATGCGGTCGTTCAGCGGGAGTCGGTCGTCGATTTCAAGTTCCGTACCGGCCCGGCCGCGCAGAACTTCGACGACGCTTGCAACGCCGATCGCGCGGCATACGCGCGCTATTGCGCGGCGATGCTCCAACGGGGCGTGCTGCTCGCTCCCTCGCAGAACGAGGTGATGTTTCTCTCCACCGCTCACACCGCCCAGGACGTGGACGAGACGCTAGACGCGGCGCGTAGCGTTCTTCGCGCGCAGTAAGTTCGTAGCGACGAACGCAACCGGAATGCCGAAGAAGAGGACGTGTCCCGCCAAGATATAGAGAAAGAGCCACCATGTCGGAAACGGATGAACGACGGCATGGCCGAGGTGAATGATGCCGCGCATGACCGTCATCGCGACGATGCCAAGGACGACTCCCGCGATTAGCGGGTGGTCTGAAATCCGGTGAAAGCGCAGAGCGGCGACAACAAAGAGCGCTCCCCACACGAGGCTGACGCAAACGTGCAGCAGCGTACCGGCCGCGGCCGTAAACCAGCCGCCGTGGTAGGCGTCCATTCCGAGCAGGTTTGACGCGTCCCACTGCATGACGAGTCTCGGCGTAACACCCGAGGCCACGAATGGTTCGGTTACGACCAAGTAAAGGTCGAGCAAGATCGCGCCGCAGAGTCCCGCGGCCACGGCCGCGAGCGCCGCTCGGGCCGTCCTGGCATTCATAGTACGGGTAACGCACCGTCGCGCTTCTTGGTGACGGCCTGGAGATTCTGTCCAGGAGCCGGCCGTTCTGCGCCAAAACACCGGTGCTTCGAGGAGGAACTCTGATGGTGCGCCACTCTTTGGCAGCCGCTTTCGCGGTTGCGCTCATCGGACTTGCAGCGCCGGCATCGGCCGACCAAGGTATGGCGCTGCCGCCGCAGCCCAAAGTCCGTCCCGCCGGAATACCGGTCGAGTACACGATGGTCTCGCCTTGCATTGCCGGCATGGGCGAACACTGGATGAATCTGCGCGACCCGAGCAGCCCGATCTACGGCTCGTATCAAGGCAAAGCGATCTTCACGGAGATCATGGTGCCCCTGACGCAGTTGCAGTCGGGCGTTAGCTACGCGAACCTGCGCGCGGTCCCGGGGTATACCATCGACCACATCGACTTTAAGTTTGAACCGCAGGGCCACCCCGGGATGCCGGTTCCGCACTACGATCTGCATGCGTATTATCTTTCGGCCGCGCAACAGGCGACGATCTGTCCCGGCGGCCTTCCGGATCCGTCGATGAAGGCAACCAGCGAATAGAGGTTCCTTAACGCAGCGGCCCCCGTTTCGCGGAGGCCGCTGCGCCCTTCCGTAGAGGTAGTTACGTTAGATCTTCACCTGTGCGTTGAGGTAGAGATTGATCGGAGGCGCTAGTCCGCCGATCGATCCGTTGTTCGCGCCGCCGGTCGGGATGTAGCTCTGCGTCCACGGCGTGCTTGCCTTGTTGGCCGCGCGGTCGCCGATGCCGGTGCCATTGTAGAAGTTGCCGGGATAGAGCGTGCTGTTGAGCACGCCGCCGTCCGGGCCGTAGGCACAGGCCACGTTGCTCGGCGGATTGGCAATCGTCCACGGCTCTTTCGTTCCGCCGAAGCAGGCGTGGAAGAGGTCGGCGGCCAGCAGCGTCAGCCGAACGCGCGGGGTAACGTCGTAAGCAACCTGAAGGTTGGCGACGACCGAACTGGGCTGCTCGATGTTATCGAACGCAAACGAGCCAGTCTGGAAGTTCGGAGTGTACAAGTACCCGTACGTACCCAAACCGGGGGAGGCCGCGTAGAGATAGTTGCACTGCAGCGGATTGGTCTTCGGCGAGACCTGCGTGATCTTGGTGACCGCCGAGTTCAGGACGCAGGAGCGCGGATCGTAACCGTTGCTGTCCAGTGGAGTGCCGTAGAAGCCGCCGGTCTGAAAGGAGAAGCTCGGCGTGATCGCCAGCTTATCGTGGCGCCAGTTGAGGATCAGCGACGAGACGTACGGCGAGATGTAGCTGACGAACGCCCCGTTGAGACTCGGCGCAATCGCGGTCGAGTAGGGATTGTACCAGCCACCGAGGTCCAAGAGCCCCTGCGACGGTAGATTGTAGTACGGGTTGAGGATCGTGTCGTAGCCCTTGGCGATCTTGCCGTTGCGAGTGTTGCACGCAACGCCCTGTCCGGCTTGGTAGCATGGAAATCCGCCGCCCGCTTTGGTCAGCAAGTTGTACTGCGAGATGACGCCGTTGAGCACGGTGAGCGGGTTGGGAATGATGCCGCCCGTCGAGAGCGGCACGTTCTGGAACATCACCTTCGAGTTGGTATACGTAAAGGCCAACTGTCCGGAGAACCCATTGCGGGTGAAGTCACCCTTGCTGAACAGAAACTCCAGGCCTTCGTTGCGATTGACGCCGACGGGAACCTGCGTCGCGAAGTTCGAGCCGATGAACGTTTGCTGCTGCCAGTTCGAGACCCAGGTGTAGAACGGCGAGATCTTCAGGCTCATATCGGTGCCGCGGAAGTGCTGCTCGTACGAGAGATCGTACTGCCCCGACGAAATGCCCGGAATCGGATGGAAGGGCGAGTAGAAGCCGAGATTCATCGTGTTGTTCCAGACCGACCGCTCGTCGCCCGAGAGGCTCAGGTACTGGACCGACGCGGAGATCGGCGGCTGCGTGTAGCGGCCGGCCGAGATGCGCCAGACGACGTCCGGCGACTGCGTATAGGTCGCCGAGAAGCGTGGCTCCCAGTAGTTGAGCGTGTACGAGCTGGGCGAGGCTGCCGTGAAGTTCGGCGCCGCGACGCCGTTCTGCGTCGTGCCGTTGGGATGGACCCAGCCGGTATGAGGACCCGCCGGGTGAAGGAGTGCGGCCGCAGTGTCGCAGTTTCCATTTACGTACTGGGCACTCGCCGGCGGCGGCTGACCCGGCGCCAGCAGTTGCGTCAGCACTTCGTTCGTCGGCACGTAGACGCAGGTATAGTTCGCCGTCATGTTCGCGTAGAAGTCGTCGGCTGCGTTTGCCGAGTCGGGAAGCTTGTAGGTAAAGTCGTCGTAGCGGACCGCCGCATTGATCAGGATCTTGTCGTTGGGGCGGAATTGATCGGCAAGCGAGAAGTTCTCGAACTCCGGTTTGACCGTGTTGTACGAGCCGCTTGCGTTGCCGCTCCAGAGACTATCCCATTGCGCTCCAGCCTTGGCGGCCGGAGACCCCGCGGCGCCGTAGGCCGAAGGGCCGCCGGAAGCTACGCCGGTCCACGTGGGATTCACGATGCAATCGATGTTGTATGCCTTGGCGCAAATGATCTTGCCCGTCGACGTTTTGATGGTCAACGTCGTGTCGTAGTAGCTGCTGGCCAGACATGGTACGGAGTAGCCGAAGACGCCCGTCGGCAGATTTTGCTTATTCCCGTAGCAGCTGAAGCCGGCACCGGTTTTGGCCATGTAGCCGATCGGTGAATCGTCCCCCGCCGCGGAGGCATTGTTCCAACGGATGACGCCGGCGGTCGTGTAGTTGCCGTCAAGCGTCACGAGGTTCTGGTCGTTGAGCTGATCTTGAAAGTCGAGCGCGCCGCCCGAGGTGTGCGTGACGAGCTGGTACTGCGGGGAGGCCGGCAACGAGGGGACGCCGTCCCCGGTTGCGCCCGCGATCGGATTATTCTGCAGCCAATCCGAGTAGAAGGTGTAGCCGTACGCACGCAGGTAGGCCGATTGGCTCAGCGCGTAGGTGTACTGCAGCTTAGTAATGCCGGCGTCGTTCCGAATGGTCGCTTGCGAGTTGTCATCGGCCGGGATCGGACCGTTAAACGCGTGGGCCGGTGTGTCGGGAACCATGTAGACGCCGGGCACGCGGACCGTTCCCGAACCGGTCTTATAGTTGTACGCGCCGATCGGAGTGCCGAACGGAACGTTATAGGCGACGCCGTCGGCATATCCGAGATAGGTCGGCGCGCAGGGGAGTCCCCCAAGAATGCTCGAGCCGCACGTATACGGACCCGGCCCTAATCCCGCACGCTGCTGCAGATAGAACTGGTTCGGTTGCAAGAAGGAAACGATCTGACCGATTCCCGAGCATCCGTTGACGGTCAGGCCGGGGCCAACCGTCTCGGGACCGCAAGTCGGAGCCGCAGCCCGCGTGCCGTACGCCCCCCAGATAAACTGGTTGTTGCCCGGTCCTTCATCGTCCGGACTGTTATAGCTGTAGTTGTTGAGCGCCGATCCGCTCCACAAGACCTGTACGTCGTCGCGCAGTCCGTTGGCCTTGGGGATTCCCATGTGCAGGTTGATCACGTTCTCGCGATCGGTGACCATCGATGGGTCGCCGGCAATGCCGGCGTAGTACTGCCAGCATCCCTGGTCCGGGAAACTGAACTTCGGCCCGTACAGCTGGCAGATCGGTTTCACGCCTTGACCGGTGCCGAAGACCGCGGTGGGCGATGTATCGTACACTTGACCGCTCAGGATGCCGTAGCCGAGCAACGTTCCGTCGGTATCGCCCGACAGGAAACCGCCCGGCGTCATGTACCCCGCGCCGTTGGTGTTGTCGAAGAAACGGAAGTTTTGGTTGTAGCCTAAAAGGCCGACGTAATAGCTAAAGTTCCGATCGGGGGTCGAGCCGCCGATCTCGACGCTCGCCTGATGGTAGAACTGCGGCGTTGCGATGCCCAGGTTGGCCGTCGCGTAGCCCGGGAAGGTACCGGTCTTGATGACCTGGTTGATGAAGCCGGCCGTGCCGGCTGAGGCAACCGAGGACGGACCGCCGCCGGTGTAGACCTGCAGCTCGGAAAGACCGAGGCTCGACTCCGTTCCGGAGTTGTAGTTGTCGAAGGAGCGGTTGATCGGAATGCCGTCATACTCGAAGCCCGTGTAGTACGAGTTTTGGCCGCGAATGTAGGCCGCATTGAAATCCCAACCCATGCCGCCCTGCGACGTCTGAATGCCGGGGACCGAGGCCATTGCCGAGTAGGCGCTGTTGAGGTTTCCGCCGCCACCGAGCGCGGCTGCAGCGGCAGCTTGCGCCGCGTTGACGCTGTAAAGATCGCCGCCGACGCCGGCCTTTACGAGCGACGAGCCCGCTTGCGACGTTACCGATGCGATGGTTTTGAGCGCCTTGGTAAGCGTATAGCTGACCGTCTGCGTTTGGTCGGCAAAAACGACGATGCCGGCAACCGATATGCCTTGATAGCCGGCCTTGTTCAGACCGAGCGTATAGGTATCGGGAGTTAGCGAGAGCAGGACGAAGCGACCGCCGGCATCGCTCGTCGCAGTTGCGCTCTGCGACGGCGATACCGCCTTCACGCTTACTCCGGCCAAAGGCGCTCCGGTGTTATCGCGGACGATGCCGGTCACGTTTCCGGTGACTCCTGCCAGTGCCCATGTTTCCTGGAACAGGAAGGCGACCAGAAGCAGAACGGCGACGCTCGTAAACCGGAGCGTTCGTTGCTGTTTCATTTTTTGCGTACTTTCCTCTTTGTAGTAGCTCGAAGTTGCGCGCGAGAGTTCGCGCGCTATATCGACCTTGGGACATCCTGGGAGTGCGACCTTTTGATGATCGTTGAGCAACGCGCGCATCGAGGTACTTTCGCTTCAACGATCTTCAAGAAGTTCAAGTAATCTCAAACCGGAACGCCGTGAAACGCTGGCCGAGTTTTGGAATTTCCTGAAGACGGCACGACAAAAGCTGCGTATCCTGTTACCTATGGCAGCATCGCCGATGAAGGTGTCTTGGCGTTTCAGGCGTGAGGTTGACGAATTTCTTGCGGCCCGCGACCGCGGCAACGCATTGGAAATGCGATGCATTGCAACGAACCTGCGGCGCTTGGCCGAGGATTCCGGGACCTCAACGCTCGCTTTGGCCTATCTCTGCGACGCAAACCGGCGTCTTGGTAAAACGGAAGATGGGGTCGCGCTCTCCGATCTGCCGGCGCCGCAGGTGCGTGGATCTCGTTCTTGGGGACGGATCGAAGGAGAAGCCGAGCGCGCGCGTCAGCTCGTACTGCGAGATCGGATCGCGGAGGCGCAGGCCGTGGCATCGCCGGCTTGGGAACTTTGCGAACTGCACGGCTTCCAAGGTTTGGGGGCCCGCTGCGCCGCGGTGCTTTGCGCCGCGGCCGAGGCGTGCGCCGCGTTCGCCGAAGGGCAACTGTGGCGGGCGAGAGCGATCGAGCGTCTTCTGCCCACTCAAGACCGTCTTTTGGCGGCCGGTCTCTTCCTTCACACGGCGTACGGCGAGCGGCGCCGCCTGGATCGCGCCCTCTCGGGCGTGCTCTACGAGCGGTTGTGCGTGATCGTGCCGCAGATGCTCGGCGACGGCGAACCCCAGCGCGCTGCCGTCACGGAGTTGCTGGCGGAACTTCTCGACATCCGGGTCTCGCCGGGTGCGATCGCGTCCGTTTCGCGATCCGACTCGGCCTTCGCGCATTATATCGAAAGAAACGTGGAGCCCATCGGCGAGATGCTCGCGCTTGCGCTGACGGCATTGACAGGGACCTCGTTCGACGCTGCTTTAGGCGCCCTGTGCTGCACGCTGGCGGATTGCGCGTCCAAACTGCGCCCGGCGGCACCGCGAACGATAGCAATTGCGGTGCCTGAGTCACAGTCGGCCTCCATCGATCATTTGAAGTTTGATGATCAACGGTCAGGCGGGGTCGAATATCTCGCCGGTCTACACGTTCGGTTCCTTCCGTTTCGATCCGACTCGGGGGCTGCTCACGCACGGCGCCGCCGTAACCCCCTTACCCGACCGCCTGGCGCAGCTGCTGGTTCTGCTCATTCACGCTAACGGTGACGTGATCGACAAAGAGACGATCGCGACGCGAATTTGGCCGGATACCGCCGTTAGCGACGGAAATCTCTCGCAACATATGTATATGTTGCGGCAGCTGCTCGACGAGCGCGCGACCGACCGCACCTACTTAAAGACCGTGCGCGGGAAAGGGTATCGTTTCGTCGCACCGGTCAGCATCGTGGCTCCCATACTGGCCGAGGCGACGCTGGGCGCGGCCGAGGATGCCGCGGATCGCATCTTCAACGGCGCTCCCGAAGCGTTCCACCAGTACTGCCGCGGCTCGTACCTTCTGGAAAAGCGGACGGCAAGCGCGTTAACGGCAGCGGCCGAGCAGTTCGAAGCGGTGCTGCGCGTCCACCGGGATCACGTGCCAGCGCTCATCGGGCTGGCTCGTGCGCACGCGCTCATGGCCCAGTATTGGTACGCGTCGGGCTCGTATACGTTCCCGAAAGCCAAAGCCGCGATCGTTCGGGCCCTGGAACTCGAGCCGTCTTCTGCCGAAGCACGGGCCACTCTTGCGCTCATCCTGCTCTTCTGCGACTGGAACTGGATCGAGGCCGAGCGCGAAATCGAGACCGCCGTTCGCCTGAACCCGACCTCCACGCTGGTCTATATGAACGCCGCCTGGTTCGGCATGTGCAAAGGTTTGGGCGACAAACCCGTGCGCGAGATGCAGCGCGCCCTCCTGGTCGAACCGTCGTCGCCCGCTTTGCAGCTTTTCCTCGCCCGAATATTTCTTCACACGGGCCAATACCGTCGCGCAATCGGCGCGTTCTCGAATCTGCTCGAAAGCGGTGCCGACTTTGCGATCGCGCGGCGCCACCGGGCTCAAGCCTTCATTCTCAACGGACAGCCGGCCGAAGCGATTGCCGATCTGGCCCTCTTGCCGCACGATCGCGCCGAAGACGTCGCGCTGCGCCTCCCGCTGCTCGGCCGCGCGTACGCGGATTGCGGTGACACCGAGCGCGCCGAAAGCATCTACCAAACGCTGCTGGAAATGGCGCGCACCGAGTTCGTCGTAGGCTTCAACCTGGCTACGGTCGCCGTCGGGCTCGGACGCCTCGAAGAGGCGTTGGAGCATCTCGAGCGCGGTTTGAAGGTGCGCGAGCCGGCGCTGATCATGCTGCGCAGCCTGCCGTGGTTCGAGCCGATAGCGCAGCGCTCGCGATTCAAAGCGATGCTTCGCGCGATTTGGCCGGACTACTCTCGAACCGGAACCGGATAGACCGCAGGGCTGCGCAGCCCGTTGGCATCGACGCTGCGAACGCCTAGGATATAGTCGTCTTTGGAGATGGGAACGGTGGCTTCGACGACGTCGCCGGCGTTGTGAGACCCTTGCCACTGCGGCGCATCGGTCGATCGCCAGACGATCTCATAAGAGACGGCATCGGCGGCGCGCGTCCACCGCAGCATCGAGTCGTATCCGAGCCGCGCGGTTACGAGGTGAACGCCGGCCGGCGGTGCGGGGCCGAGCGCCAGCGTTGCCAGCGCGGCAACGTTGGCTTGCGTGGCGCGTTTCAAGTATTCCGGATCGATGTATTGCGGCAGGTCGCCGTACTGCACTCCGTCCTGCATGCGAACGTCCTGGTGCTGATGCGTGAAGTTTTCATGCGCCTCGACAAAACGCACGGCGGCGGAGTATCCCACGGATTGGAACGACTGCTGATCGCCGCCGCGCAGGAAGCGGTCGGAGCGAAAAATTTGCCGCACGCTAAAGTTTGGAACGTAGACCGGCACGATCTCCGCGATGAAGCGAGAGAGTTCGCGCGACGGCGAGTCGTTCTCGCTGCCGACGAGGTTGACTCGCTCGATGTCGCTTCCGGCCGGCAGCCCCTCGCTGAAGACTCGAATCACGCCGGGCTCGGAGCTCCCGTCGCCGCCGACGGAGTTTCCAATGATGTCGTTATTGAGTACCGCCAGCACCGGCGCATGCGCAGCCGCCAGCTCGTGCGCGTAATGGTTGCTGCCCCAGAGGCCGAGCTCTTCCCCGTCGAAACACGCAAAGACGATCGTGCCGCGAAAGTGCGTGCCGGCCATTACGCGCGCCGCTTCCAAGACCGCCGCGACGCTCGAGCCATTGTCGTCGGCGCCGGGCGCGATGCCGACGCCGTCGGTGCAGTGCCCGTCGCAGTCGTCGTAGTGGCTCGACATGATGTAAGTGCGCCCCGGCGTCGTTCCCCGGAGCGTCGCGACGACGCTTGATTCGGTCACGGCGCGCGGAGTTTTTGGCGTTTTCGGCTGGAGGAACGTGTCGAGCTCGACGCTCATGCGTCCCGGCGCGGTCGCGGCGATTGCGGCGAACCTGCCGGCGATCCAATCCCGCGCGCCGAAGACGCCGTGCTGCGCGGTTGAGGCCGTTTCGGAGAAATCGTTGCGCGTTTTGAACCCGACGAGGCGTTCGACGGTACTCTTCAAGCGATCCGCCCGTACCGCGTCGACCATCGTGGCGATCGGCGCGTAGGCCGAGGGCTGCGGCATCGGTTCGTTGCCGGCCGCTGCGAGAAGCAGCAGCGCACCAAGGATCGAGGCTCTCCGGCGGAGATTAGCTGCGTGTGACGGACTCATCGCGCAACCTTCCGGCCGTCTACGTCCTGGCCTGCAGCGATGGGTCGCTCTATACCGGAGCGACGGTCGACCTTGCGCGCCGGCTCGGCGCGCACCGTCGGGGCGCCGCCGCCAAATATACCCGCGGCCGTCTGCCGGTCGAGCTGATCGGATGGTGGCACCCCCCGACCTTCGAGCTTGCTAAATCGCACGAGGCGCGCTTCAAGCGCTTGCGACGCGCGGCGAAGCTGGCCGCGCTGAGCAGCGGCCTCGTCTATGGCTGCGCCGTTCAGACGGAGGCGTAGACGGCACGCGTCACCGCGTGGATCGCCGCGTAGCAAGCGGCGTAATCGTAGGCGTCCTTCGTCATCACTGCGAGGATGAACGGCGAGTCGCCGAACGGGGCCACAACCGCGATATCGTTGCGCGTTCCCTCGATCTCGCCGGTCTTATTGGCGACCGCGACGTGCGGCGGCAGGGCCGCCGGAATGGCGTCGCGGTCGGTCTGCCGCAGCATGATGTCGAGCATCGCCGTGCAGTGCTGCGATGAAACGATCGTGGGGATTCCCTCGCGCGCACCGTGCTCGATAAGATAGAGCAGCCGGCCCATGTCGGCGGGCGTCGAGAGATTATCGTTGTGGTGCGCGATCGCGGTGTAGTCGAGAAAGCGGCGCGCGAGGTGCGTCCGCGTCATGCCGGCGCGGGCGCCGATTTCGTTGATCGTAGCGACGCCGAAATGCCCGATTAAAAGGTTGGCCGCCGTGTTGTCGCTGACCGTAATCATCGGAACGATCAGCTCGCGCACGGTGAACTTTTGACCGTCTCGAGCGTCCACCATAAAATCCGAACCGCCGATGAGATCGTCGCTGTGGAAGACGATCTCTTCGTCGAGTACGCCACGCTGGACTTCGTCGAGCGCGTAGGCCGTCGTCATGACCAGTACTTTGATGATCGATGCCGTGGGGAATCGCTCGGAAGCGTTGTAGGCGACCAGCGGGGGAGCCTCGGCCAAGGTGCGGGCGTACACGCCGAGCACGCCGGGCAACGCTCGCGCGATCGAGCGAATGCGTCCGCTCAAGGATGCCGCGACGGCGGGCATGGCGATCAGCGCCGCGCCGGCGCAGCTCAGGAAGGCCACGCGCTTCACGAGCCGGTTCCCTGATAGTGGCGCAGGCCGAAGATCCAAAACGCGTAGGCGGCGCCGAGCCACGCCAGCCCGATTGCCGGGGTGAGCAAACCGACCGCGGGGTTGAGGTGCAGACCAGTCTCGGCCTTTTGCAAGAAGTACGTCGCCGGGAAGTAGTTCATGAAGGCGAACGGCAGAACGAAAGCCAGCACGACCTGGACGCCGCGTCCGTAGATGCTGATCGGATATCGCGTAAAGTCTTGTTCGAGCGACATCACCACCCAGCGCAGCGTATCGACGCGAACGAACCAGAACGAGCAGGTCGCGATTGCCAGCGAGATGCCCAAGTCGATCAGCGCCCCACCGAAGACGATCGCCGGCACGAAGAGCGCAAAGACCCAGTCGACGCGCACGCCCGCGACATGCGTGGCGACCGCGAGCGTGGCGATTCCCAGAATCAACCCGTCGGGCACGATTTGCTGTGGGACGGTCAGCACTTGGAAGAGCGTGTCGAGCGGCCGCACTAGGAAGCGGTCGAAACGCCCCTCGCGCACGTACTCGGGAACGCTCACGACCGTAAAGAAGAGCGTGTTGTGCAGCTCGTGGCCGCACATCCAGAGCGCGTACAGGAAGAAGACGTCGCGGAAGTTCCAGCCGTTCATCGATGGAAAGCGTTCCATCGTCACGAAGAGCGCCCCGAGCGCGACCCCGTGATAGACGATCGTAAAGACGAACCACATGATGAAGTTGGCGCGATATTCGAGCATCGTGAGGAGGTTGATCCGCCAGTACTGGGCGTAGGCGCCGAGCATGGGTGGGCGCTTCGGTGCAACCCTCTTCCCCCCCGCCCCGGTCAAAAGTTGCACTATGTCTACCGCGACCTCACGCTCGCCCGTTTTCGCCGTCGTGCCCGCCTCGGAGCGCGCGCACGCCGATCACGGCTGGCTCGATACCTATTATTCATTTAGCTTCGCCGATTATTACGATCCGGCAAACGAGAACTGGGGCGCATTACGCGTCTTCAACGACGACACGATCGCCGGCGGCACGGGTTTTCCGACGCATCCGCATCGCGACATGGAGATCGTGACGTACGTGCTCTCCGGCGAGCTGGCCCATCGCGACAGCATGGGCAATCACGGCGTCGTCGGGCCGGGCGGCGTGCAGTTCATGAGCGCGGGTACCGGCGTTCGCCACAGCGAGTACAACAACAACGCCCGCGAGAAGCTGCACCTCGTCCAAATGTGGGTGCTGCCAGGCCGCTTGGGAATGCCGCCATCATACGGCGAAATGGCCTTTGACGTGAGCGACCGGCTCAACCGCTGGCTCGACGTCGCCAGCGGAGACCCCGCCGTCAACGCACCGATTCGGATCACGCAGAATGCCACGTTTCGCGTCGCGCGCCTCGAGAATTCCACGATCGAGACGGCGTTCGCACCGGAGCGATACGGGTTTCTTTTCGTTGCCGCGGGCAGCGCGCAAGCAAACGGCCAGCCTTTGAGCGCCGGCGACGCCGTGCGTCTCTACGACGTTCGCACGTTGAGCGTCAGCGGTAACGCCGAGGTGGTTCTCTGGGATCTACCGGGAGTGACGCCGTGAACGACGACCTCTGCGAGCACATCGAAGAGGGGGGGCATCCGGACCCGAAAACGCCGCAAGGCTGCGAGGAATGCTTAAAGATCGGCGCGACGTGGGTGCATCTGCGTCTCTGCTTAACGTGCGGTCACGTCGGCTGTTGCGACTCGTCGCCCAATAGGCACGCCACCAAACACTTTCACGCTACCAGGCATCCGGTGATCCGCTCGTTTCAGCCCGGCGAGCATTGGCGTTGGTGCTACGTTGACGAGGTCCTCGCGCAGTAACGGTTCACCCGCCCTGAATCACGACGCGGTTGGAAGCGGCCCGCCAAACCACTGACGCAAGCCCGGCGAAGAGTACCAGCCACAGCAGCTGCACGCCGATGCTCGCGAGCCATTGCGAGCGTGGGATGACGCCGACGTAGATCAGCAGCGGAGTCGAGTAGATTGCCGCAAAAGGCAGCGCAAAGACGAGACGGCCAACGATTCCGGGGAAGAACATCAGCGGGATGATCTGGCCGGAGAGCAGGTCGGAGGCCCAGCGCACGATCAGTTGCGCGGCGAATGTCTCCAGCGTCCAAAACGCGATGCAGTTCATCAGGAAGTTGAGAAAGAAGTTCACGCCGTAACCGATTGCGAAGGCCAGCAAAAATATCGCGAAGGTCGCCGGCGGCGGCACATCGATGCGCACCAGCAGCAGCGCGCAGAGCAGCGAGGGGATCACGAGCAGTGCGTGGAGCGCCGTTTGGCCGAGCCCGTCGCTGAAAAAGTAGAACGGCACGCTGATCGGCTTCATCAAGTCGGTCGCGATCGTCCCTTCGCGGAGCTTTTCGCGGATCAGCCGCGTCGCATCCACCTCGAGGATCAGTGACATCAGCATCGCCACCGTGGCGTAGGTGATCATGCTGTGCAGCGGGAGATCGATCGGCGCCGCGTTTTGCGCGTAGAGCGCCGTCCAGAGCGAGCGCAGAATGTAGACCCGCAGGACCAGCGAGCCGATCTCGGTGAGAACCTCGATCCGATAGGTTGCCTCGCGCGCGAACGCTTTTTTCGCGAACTCGAGGTAAGGTACCAGAGCAGCTTCCAGGCCTAACCCCCTTTTTGCCGCTTGATCGCCGCTTGGCGCCGGTGCTCCATCTCTTCCAGCTCGAGCATCATCACGTCGACGACCTTATCGACCTCCGCGACTTGCGTCGGGGGAGGCTCCTCGCCCGATCGGCGCGGAGGCGGCTTGACGCTGCGGTGCTCGTCGATGACGGCGTCCTGGGCGTGAGCCTTGCGCAGGAACTTGGAATACGTTTGGGCGGCGCGGCCGCGCGCGTCTTGGGTTCCTTCGACGTTGAAGACGTCGGCAAAGAACTGCATCTTGGCGTGAATCTCGGGCGCCTTTTCGGGCGGATAAACCTGGGCCGGGTCGCCGAAAGCGATGTGCTGCATCGGCACGCTTTCGCCTTCACGCAGGCGAGCATTCACATGGACGATCCCGCCCAGCGCGACGCCGCTGCCGTCTTCGAGCTTGGCTCCGTTGAAAATCTTCGAGCCGCTGGCCACGAAGCAGCCGTCGCCGATGGTCGCTCCGACGACGTAGGCCTGAGGACCGACGATGCAGCGGCTGCCGATCTTCAGCGGGAACTGCAGGACGCTCCCGCCGCTGGCTTTCAGAACGGCGTTTTCCATTACGACGGTGTCGGCGCCGATCGTCACCGGCGCACCCTCCGCGACGATGACGGCGCCATGCAGCACCGCGCAGCCGGCGCCGATCGTCACCTCTCCGGCGAGCGTCGCCGTGGGCGCGACGTAGGCGCTCGAATGAACTCTCGGCTTTTTCGTACCGCTGGAGAGCATCATGACGCTCCCTCCTCCGGCCGGCGTTCGTATCCCTCGAGGTAGATGCGTCGAATGATCGATTCCAAGTCGGGCTCCTCCAAACTCACGTCTTCGACGCTATAGCGCTCACTCGCTTGCCGCACGAGCCGGTCGGCCCGCTGCAGATTGCGATCGAACCGAAAGCGCGCGCTCGAATCCTCGACCCCGGTCAGCTGCGCGCCGTCGAGTTCGGGCTGCGCGACCGGTTCGCTAAAGCGCACGACGAGGATGCGGAACCGCCCGTACTCGCTCTTGATGCGATCGATATCGCCGTCGTAAATGAGCGCGCCGCGGTCGATGAGGACGATCCGCCGGCAGAGCCGCTCGACGTCGGCCAGGTCGTGCGTCGTCAACACGATCGTCGCGCCGCGCTCGGCGTTGATTCGGGCGATGAACTCTCGGATCGCCTCCTTCGCCACGACGTCGAGCCCGATCGTCGGTTCGTCCAGGTAGACGACCTTCGGGCCGTGCAGCAGCGCCGCCGCGAAATCGCCGCGCATCCGCTGCCCGAGGGAGAGCTGGCGCACCGGCGTGCGCAGGAAGTCGCTCATCTCGAGAATGTCGACGAACTCTTTGAGGTTTTTCCGGTAGCGATCGGGCGGAATCGCGTAGATCGCCCGAAGCAGCTCGAACGAGTCGATCAGCGGCAAGTCCCAATAGAGCTGGCTTCGCTGGCCGAAGACCACCCCGATGTTGCGAGCGTTCTCCTTACGGCTCTTCCACGGCACCAATCCGGCCACGCGAACTTGGCCCGAAGTCGGAACGAGAATTCCGGTGAGCATCTTGATCGTCGTGGACTTGCCGGCACCGTTGGGACCGATATACCCGACGAGCTCCCCGGGCTCCAGCGCAAAGTTCACGCCGCCGACCGCAACGCGATCCTCATACTCGGGCGAGATGAGGGAGCGCAACGCCCCGAGGGCTCCCGGCGTGCGCTTTGTGGTGCGAAAGACCTTGCGCAGGTCGCGCGCTTCAACGATTGGCAGGACACCGCGCTTCGTCACTACGTATTCCTTTTCCGGTGATCGTCACGATTTCGAACGAGTACGGGTCCGGCGCGCTGGCCGTCGCGGAGCGGGCGGCCCGCGCATTGGGATACCGCTACGTCGACCGGCAGTTGCCAGTCGTGGTTGCAAAACGGCTGCGGATCACGCCCGAGGCCGTGGAAGCCAGCGAAGATTCGAGGCGAACGCTGGGCGAGCGTCTGGTGGACAGCCTCGAACGGGCAACGCCGGAAACGGCGGAAGCCTCGGCGGCCGAACCGTTGGACGAAGAGCTGGTCGCGGCCGTTGCCGCTGCGGTGCGCGAGTACGCCGCTAAAGGCAACTGCGTCATCGTCGGCCGCGGCGCCTTTGCGATCCTCGGCGTACGTCCCGACGTTCTCCGCGTGTTCATGCACGCTCCGCGCGAGTGGCGCGTCGCGCACGTGATGGAAACCACGCACACGCGGCGGGATCTTGCAGAAGGGGAAATCGATCGGGTGGACCGCGCTCGCACCGCCTACGTCCGCCAATGGTACGGGCTAACGTTTGGAGATCCGCGAAACTACGACCTCTGCATCGACACGTCGCGGCTCGATGCGGCGCAAAGCGCGGCGGCGATTGTCGCCGCGGTGCAAGTTCGCGCGTGACCATTTTTGCGGCGCTGCGCTATCGCGACTATCGACTGCTGTGGATCGGACTGCTCGTTTCAAACCTCGGAACCTGGATGCAGTTCACGGCGATGGGATTCTTCGTCGCGCGGATGGCGGGCTCGGCGCATCAGGCGGCACTCGATCTGGGTATTTTGGGAGCGGCGCGCGCCATTCCGGTGCTGCTGTTGTCGCCGCTGGCGGGCGTGGTTGCGGATCGACTCCCGCGCCGCCGCGTCTTACTCGTGACGAATACGACGATGGCGCTCGCCGCCCTGATTCTCGCGTTGCTCGCGACGGCCCACGCGTTGAACCTGCTTGGCTTGGCACTGATCTCGGCGCTGAACTCGGGCGCGAACGGGTTCGATGCGCCGACCCGTCAAAGCTGGGTGCCGATGCTCGTGGATCGCCGGTACATCGGAAACGCCGTCGGGCTCAACTCGATCGCGTTCAACGCGCCGGCCGTCGTGGGGCCGGCATTTGCGGGTTTGCTCATCGTCTGGATCGGCGTCGCGGGCGCATTCTACTTCAACGCGGGAGCGACGCTGGCGGTCGTCGTCGCGGTGATACTCATGAAGCCGTCGCCGCCGTCGACGGGACGGGCCGAGCCCACGTGGCACGCAATGAAGCAAGGGATTTCGTTCATCGTCGCGCACCCCGTGCTGCGCTGGATCGTCCTGGCGCAGTTCGTGACGGCGATCTTGACGCGACCGTATTCGCAGCTGATTGCCGCTTTCACGGTCAACGTCTTGCATGCGGGCCCGCGCGGCTTGGGCTGGGCGGTCTCGGCGATCGGCATCGGCGGGTTCGGCGGCGCGCTCGCCACGGCGTATTTCGCGCAACGAGAGCGCCGCTCGCGGCTTTGGCTGCAGGCCGGGTTACTGATGTCGGCGGGCGTCCTCGTCTTAGCTTTCGTTCCGTCGCTGAGGCTTGCGGTCGGCGTGCTCTTTGCGATCGGCGTCGGAACGATGGCGATGATGGGCGCCACCAGCACGCTGATCCAAATCCTTTCACCCGACGACGTGCGCGGCCGCGCACTTTCGATTTACACGATGATCGCCATCGGCGTGATGCCGCTGGGATCGCTGGTGGACGGAGCGATCGGCTCGATCATCGGTCTTCGCGAAACGTTCGCCCTAGCCGGCGCCCTTTGCGTCGTGCTCTTCCTTGCGATCTGGCTCTTCGCCCCAATCGTAAGAACCGTGTAAAAAAAGCGAGTCGCAGTGTTTGCGACTCGCTTACTAACTCCGCAGGAGCGGAATTAAAGAAAGACCGGAGCTAGGCTCCAGCCTTCTTGCGTCTTACCTTCTTGCGGACTACCTTGCGCGCTACTTTCTTGCGAACTGCCTTACGGGCGACCTTTCTGCGGACCACTTTACGGGCTACTTTCCGCCGAACTTTCTTTCGCACGACTTTGCGGGCAACCTTACGACGCACGGCCTTGCGGGCCACCTTCCTGCGTACTTTCTTGCGAACCGCCTTGCGGACGGCTCGACGAACCAACGCTCCGACGACCGCTTTTTTCACGGCCTTCTTTTTGCGAGCGGCTTTCTTTCGAACTGCCATCGTTGGTAAGAATCATCCTTTCTCTGGTCACCAAGCGACCAGGGGTATTGTCCTCCTTATACAGTATTACGGGTTTCAATGCAAGTTTTCGCCGAGGACGGCACTCGCATCGACGCGCGCGTAAACGAACGACAACACGTCAACGCCGTCGTCTTGATCCATGGTTTTCCGTTCTCTGCAAGCATCTGGGACGCGCAAGCCGACGCACTCGCGCGCGACGCGTGCGTCGTTTGTCCGGACCTTCGCGGCGCGGGAAAATCGGGCGAGTCGGAAGGCCCGTACCTTATGGAAACGCTCGCCGCCGACGTCGCGCTGGTGCTCGACGCACTCGGCATCGAGCGCGCGTCGATCGCCGGTCATTCGATGGGCGGATACGTTGCGTTGGCCTTTGCGCGCATGTTTACCGAGCGGGTGGCTCGCCTAGCGCTCGTGCCCAGCCGCTTGCGGGCCGACACGCCGAAGGAGGCGCAGGCGCGGTGGGAGCTGGCCGAGCGCATCGAGCGAGAGAAGAGCATCGGGCCGGTCGTAGAGTCGATACTGCCTCGCCTCTTTGCGCCGAGCACGCCGGCGGAACGCCCCGGCGTCGTCGAACGCGCGTACGAGATCGCTGCGCGAAACGCTCCGGGCGGGGCCGCCGCTGCGCTGCGCGGCATGGCGCTTCGATCGTCCGCGGAAGACATAGCCGAAGATCTCGACGTCCCGATGATGATGATCGCGGGCGCGCGGGATGCGACTCTGACGCAAGAGGAAGCCGGCGAGATTGTGGCGCGTTTTCCGCGTGGGCGCCTCGTCGTATGCAAAGAGAGCGGACACCTGCCGATGATGGAAGAGCCCGAGCTCGTCACCGCCTCGCTTAAAGAATGGCTTAAGGAGCTTCCTTAGCGGATGACCGGGTACTTGGAACGACGGAAAAGATTGTAGACGAAGAGGCCGCCAAGGATAATGGTGGCGATGACGGCCGCAACGACGAGCGCCTTGAGTGCGAGCACGAGAAGGTGGGCGACGACCACCAGCAGGACGATGCCGGCGGCGATGAGCGCGGTGAGTTTCAGGAAGAGCGCGAGAGTGGGATTCACGTCCTTATCTACCGTCCGGCCGGGGCGCAGGTTTCATCCTTTTTATAGCAGCTTGAGATAGTCCAGTGCCCGGTAGCCGGCCGCGATCGTGGCGCCCGCGTCGATGGTCCCGTCCGCAAGCATCTCTCGAAAGCGGGGCAGCGAGGCAAGCTCGACTTGAAGGTGCTCGGTGACGTCGAGCTGCGGCTCGCGGGTGCGGCGCGCGTCGAAGCCGACGTAAACGTACGCGTGCGCCGTCGAGCGAACCGGCTCGGGAAGATAGACTGCAGCCGGCTCGCAGTGCGCCACCTCGTAGCCGGTCTCCTCGGCCAGCTCCCGTAACGCGCACTCTTGCGGCGCCTCCGCCTCCATCAGCATACCCGCCGGAAGCTCGAGATGAATTGAGTCGGACCCATAGCGATACTGCCGAACGAGTACGACCTGGCGGTCCGTAGTCAGGGCGAGAATCGTGACGAAGCCAAACGACTCGCGAACGTAGTAGTTCGGGACGACGGTCCCGTCGGGAAGCTCCAACTCGTCGGCGCGCAAGCGCATGTACGGCGAATCTACGACGTAACTCGATCTCCGCACGCGCCACCGCGGCTTATCCATGCCTCACCACTACCGACGAAGCGTTTGCGCCTCCTGTCGCGAAGTCGGTTTTATGACGGAACGAATAGTGATTGCCGGCGGCGGAACGATGGGCGCCGGCATCGCGTTCGTCGCTGCCAAGGCGGGCTACGACGTGGAGATCGTCGAGCCGCAGGAGGCGGCGCGCGAACGCGCGTTGCTCGAGATTGCGCGCCAGGCGGAGCGATCGGGCGATCCTTCGATCGGACGACGCGTCGTCTGCACGAACGCCATCCCCGCGCGCAGCGACGCGATGCTTGCCATCGAAGCCGTCTCCGAGCGTTTCGAAATCAAGCGCGACGTCTTTGCCGCTCTGGCGGAGGCCCTCCCGCCCGACGCGCTGCTGGCGACCAACACTTCGTCGCTCTCCGTCGGCGAGCTCGCCGATACCGTCGCCCATCCGGAGCGAGTCCTCGGGCTGCACTTCTTCAACCCTCCGGTCCGAATGCAGCTCGTCGAAATCGTACGCGCGCCGCAGACCGGGGACGATGTGCTCGACCGCGCGTTCGAGATCGTCGAGCGCCTGGGAAAGACTCCCGTTCTCACGGCCGATACGCCTGGATTCATCGTCAATCGCGTGGCCCGGCCGTACTATCTGCAGGCGCTGCGCGCGCTCGAGCGCGGCGTGGCCTCCGCGGGCGAGCTGGACGCGCTCGCACGCGCGTCCGGTTTTCGCATGGGGCCCTTCGAGCTGATGGATCTCATCGGACTCGACGTGAATCTTGCGACGAGCGAGTCGATCTGCGCGCGAACGGAAGCTCCGCGTTTCGAACCGGTGGAGCTTCAGCGGCGCATGGTCGCCGAAGGTTTGCTGGGTCGAAAGACCGGTGCCGGATTCTATACGTATCGCGATGGCAAGGCCGAGCGGTTCGAGCTTGACGTGCCCGCACCGGCGCAGGAACCAAACGATGAGGAGATCGTTACCGTCGTTGGCTTCGGTAATCGCGCCGACGAGCTGGCCGAAATGCTCGAGCAAGGATACCGCAACGTGCAGCGCGTCGATAACGATGAGCTGTTCGACGAGCTTCCGGCCCAGCCGACGATGCTGATCGACGCCGGCGACGGAACTTCCGATCGCGGCGATGCCATTGCCCGGCTGGAAGCGACGCTCGAACCGGAATGCGTGATCTTCACCGATGCGTACGCGACAAACGTCGCGGCGTGTGCGGCGCGACTACGTCATCCCGAGCGGTTGGTCGGCTTCGGCGTGCTCGGGTCGTTGTCGGCCGTGGATGCCGTAGAAATCGTCAACTCGGAGAACGCATCGGACGACGCGCTCGAGCTCGCGGTTGAACTCTTCGCAGTCATTGGCAGGGCCTCCGTGCTCGTTGAAGATATTCCCGGGCTCTTTCTCGGGCGGACCGTCGGCTCGATCGTCAACGAGGCGATGATTGCCGTTGCGGAGGAGATCGCCACGCCCGAAGATATTGACGAAGCAATGCACTTGGGAGCCAACTATCCCGTCGGTCCGATTGCGTGGGGGCGTGAAATCGGCGGTACCCGCTTGCGCCGCATCTTGAAACGCCTGGCCGATGCCGAGGGCGACGAGTTCGCGGCGCATCGTTCCATCTGGCTGCTCGACATGGAAGAGTCGCCCGCGCCCGAGGAGAGCGTGCCGCAATGAGCCGCGAGGTTTGGGTCGTTGATGCCGTGCGTACGCCGATCGGCCGGCTTGGCGGTGCGTTGGCTGCCGTTCGCCCCGACGACCTCGCCGCGATCGCGGTGCGAGCGGTCGTCGAGCGTACCGGGATCGCCTCCTCGATCGTTGAGGACGTTTACTTCGGCGCTGCCAATCAGAGCGGCGAAGACAACCGAAACGTCGCGCGTATGGCCGTGCTCTTGGCGGATCTGCCGCTTCACGTGCCCGGCGCTACCGTCAACCGTCTATGCGGTTCGAGTCTTCAAGCAATTAACTCGGCCGCGCAAGCGATTGCCTTTGGAGAAGGCGACGTAATGATCGCCGGCGGCGTCGAGTCGATGACGCGCGCGCCCTATGTTTTGCCGAAGAGCGACGTGCCGTTCGGTCGAGTCCAGCAGCTCTTCGACACGGTTCTCGGTTGGCGCATGGTCAATCCGAAGATGCCGCCCCAGCATACCGTTTCGCTCGGCGAGACCGCCGAGAACGTTGCGCAACAGTACGGCATCACGCGCGAAGAGCAAGACCGGTTCGCGTTTGAATCTCAGATGAAGTGCAAGGCAGCAATTCAACGCAACGCATTTGCCGGCGAGTTGGTTGCCGTCCCGGTCGAGGGCTCGTCACCCGCAACCGTGACGAGTGACGAACATCCGCGGCCGGAGACGACGATGGAACGCTTGGCAAAACTGAAGCCGGCCTTTAAGAGCGACGGCACCGTGACGGCCGGTAACTCGTCGGGGATCAACGACGGCGCGGCGGCGCTCCTGGTTTGCGAGGCGCAGTCGGCGCGCCGCTTGCGGCTGCGGCCGATGGCGCGGATCGTCGCATGCGCCAGCGTGGGCGTTGCTCCCGACGTGATGGGGCTCGGACCGATTCCTGCGACGCGTAAGGCGCTCGCGAGCGCGGGCCTGGCCATCGAGCAGCTCGATTTGATCGAAATTAATGAAGCCTTCGCAGCGCAAGCCATCGCATGTATGCGCGAGCTGGGGCTCGACCCCGCTAAGACCAACGTCAACGGCGGCGCGATCGCGCTGGGACACCCGCTCGGAGCAAGCGGCGCGCGCATTGCGACCACGCTGCTCCACGAAATGGCTCGGCGAAAGGCGCGTTTCGGCCTGGCGACGATGTGTATCGGTGTCGGCCAGGGGATCGCAACGGTATTCGAGCGGGTCGAGTAGAAGGCGTTTGCCATGACGACTGCGCCAACCATGACCAAGACGCAACTGCTCGTCGGCGGAGCCTCGCGAGATGCTTCCGACGGCGGCACGTACGAAGTTCGCAATCCCGCCACGGGGGCGAAGATCGCCGACGTCGCGGAAGCGACGCGCGAAGATCTCAACGATGCGGTGAGCGCGGCGCGCCGCGCGTTCGATACCGGCAAGTGGGCATCGATGGCGGCCTCGCGACGCGCAAAGATCGTTTATAAAGTTGCGCAACTCATCGGCGAGCGCGCGGCCGACTTGGCGTTATGCGAAGTTCGCAACAACGGCAAGACGGTCGCGACCGCGAAAGGCGAGATGAGCGCGATCGTGGACTGCTTTGAGTTTTATGCCGGCGCGGCTACCAAGAACTACGGCGACACGTTGCCGCCGCCGCTGCCGACCTATCTCGCCAATACCGTGCGCGAGCCGGTCGGCGTCGTCGGCGCGATCGTTCCATGGAACTTTCCGTTGCTGCTCGCTTCGTGGAAGGTTGCGCCGGCGCTCGCCGCAGGCTGCACGGTCGTGCTCAAGCCGGCGCATGCGACGCCGCTGACGGCGATCGAGCTGGGCAAGATCGCGCTCGAAGCGGGCGTACCCGAAGGGGTTCTCAATGTCGTCACCGGTTCGAAGGGCGGCCTCGGAGGCTGGCTGGTCGATCATCCGGCCGTCGACAAGATCGCGTTTACCGGCTCGACCGAGACGGGGCGCAGCGTCGCGGCCGCCGCCGCGCGCACGCTCAAGCGCGTAACGTTGGAGCTCGGCGGTAAATCGCCGTCTGTAGTTTTTGACGACGCCGACGTCGACGCGGCTGTAGCCGGTGCCCTGTACGGCGTCTACTACAACGCCGGCCAATGCTGCGAGGCGCGTTCGCGCATTCTGCTGCAGTCCAGTATCTACGACCGCTTCGTCGAGCGGTTCGCGGAAAAAGCGCAGAGACTGCGCGTCGGCGATCCGGAAGATCCGCAGACGCAGATCGGAGCCATCACGACCTCCGAACAGTTGGAGAAAATTCGCTCGTACTGCGCGATCGGCGCGGCCGAAGGCGCGCAGACGCTTTTCGGCGGCGCCGCACCCGACCTCGACGGGAGTTTTGCGTCGGGAATGTTCTGGAATCCAACCGCATACGAGGCCAAGAGCGATCACCGGATCGTTCGCGAGGAGATCTTTGGCCCGGTTGCCGTGCTGGTACGGTTCGAGGACGAAGCCGAGGCGATCGCACTGGCAAACGACAGCGAGTACGGTCTGGCCGCCAGCGTCTGGACCTCGAACGTGGGGCGCGCAAATCGCGTCGCGCGCGCGATCCGCGCCGGATCGGTTGCTATCAACACGCCGTACGCGGTCTTTCCGGGCGTTCCGTTTGGCGGCTATAAGTCGTCCGGATACGGACGCGAACTGGGGATGGAGACGATGCGGCTCTACAGCGAGACGAAGAGCGTGCTCACCTATATTGGTGAGAAACCGATGGACCCGTTTCGGGTATAGCCTAGCGTATGGTGGAAACGCTCAAAATCGGCGCGCACTATAGCACGAGCTACGGCACGCTCTGGAAGGACGGAACCTACTTTCCTCGCGGGACCGAGGTGACCGTCGTCGGCGTGCATCTCGACCAAGGATTCTGCGTGCGCTTTCCGGCGGTGCAGGACGGCGAGCCGCTCGAGACCTGGGAAGACTGGAGCGAAGCAGATTTCCTGGCCGAACCGGGCTCCGTCGAGCCGCCGCCCCGGCCGCTTTCACGAGCCGTGCTTGCCGAAGCGCGCGACGTGCTCTCAGAGGCCGAAGATGGATGTCACCTTCATTTAGATGAAGAGGAAGCCTAAAGGCGCCTTACGTCCCGAGCTCTATGATGCTCGTTTGCCAGATTTCCCATCCGGCGCACTCCGACGACTTAAGCCCAGAACCGAGGTGGGCTACCCAGCAGTAGGTCTTGGCGGGTTTGAGGTTGGTGAACTTCGCCCGCCCCTTCTTGTCGGTATAGAGCGTTTCGAAGGCTTTCCCGGGGCGGGGACTCGCCGTCGACTTTGGCGTCGACTCCAAGACTGGAATCTTCGGCTGGGGTGAGCCATTGATCGTCACGAGGATGTGCGCCGCCTTAATCTTTGGGTTGGGTGAAGGCGAGCCGGGCGAAAAAGAGGGAGTCGGAGTCGTGGAGCTGCCGCCGCTGTGACACGCGGCGACCGCCAGTGCGGCGACGCAGAGAACGATCATGAGGCGTTTGGGCATGGGCGGCTCGCTTCGACGCTCTTTCGTTCGCCCCCGTTCGTGAGGCGCGTGCAAAGATGAAAGTAGCGTTGTGATTTTTTTTCGAGCGCGGCATAGTATTCGCGAAAGAGCGCGGCCGCCGCGGTACCGGGCCAGTGGGCCGGCAGCAGCTCGCTTGGCAGTCCCGGGTCGACATAGACAAACTTCCGGTAATCGTGGACGAGCCAGAGACGCTCGACGAAGGCTCCTTCGTCGCTGAGCTCGCCGCCGGCCGTTTCGAGCTTGAAGCGCGGCCGGTAGCGGGCGATGAACTCGCGATACGCCGACGCGATTGAGTCCACGTTCCAGCAACGCTCGAGCAAGGCGCGGTCGGTCAGCGGCCCGCCGTACTCGGCCTCGAACAGGTGGATCGCCTCGAGCGTCACCGTTGAATCGGCGGCTTCGCGGGCGGCCGCGAGCGCATCCGAGGGCGAGATCCAGGTCGAGGAGGAGAGTTGCGCCCAGCCGAGCGCAGCCAGTTCCTTCCGGAGGCGCTCGCGCGCTTGCCGCTGCGTCTCCCCGACCGCGTAGCTGAGCAGCCGCCAGCGACCGTCCCACTCGATGACCGGTCCGTAGATGCGGGGACTGAGCTCCTCGATCCGCCGGCGCCCGCGGGTGGTTACCGAATAGAAGGCGAGGTTACCCTCGCGGCGAGCGACGAGCCACCCCTGACGCGTCATTCGCGAGACGGCCTGGCGGACGGCCTGCGGCGAAACTCCGAACGAGGCCATCAGCCGAATCAGACCGCCGATCCAAAGCGCTCCATCGCCGGCAAGGCGGTGCACCATGTCGCCGTAGAGCGTAAAAATGAAGGAGTTTGGCCGAGTAACCGGCCGTTGGTCAGCTTCTTCGCCTGTCATCCTGAGCGCGGTCAAGGGTTGACACCTCCTGCAATAACCTAGTATAACGGTATTCTCTCCGTTTGAGAATTTTCCGTTATATGATCTGAAGGGACCAGATGAACCGAATCGCGACCTTTGACGACTGGATCGCCATGCTGGACGAGTGGAGGCGCGACATTGGGCTGGATCGAGAACTGGTCGACCGCTTCATGCCGGGATACACCTTCGAAGCGAAGTACGGCGAACTGCCGACGGCCGAAATCTACTTCGGCGACTTCAAAGGCGAGCGCCGCTGGGAGCGGGTTCGGGAGATCCCCGATCAGCGCATGAAGGACGCGGTCCTCAACATGGTCGTGTACCAAGGCGACACGGAGTTCGCCTCCAACGAGCAGCAGCGGTTCTTGGTCAACAATGCGCCCACCGAATACGACCTGGCGTCGCTCGTTCGGATCATGGTGGAAGAGACCCGTCACGGCTATCAGATGTGTCATCTGATGGTGGAGCACTTCGGCAGCGAAGGGAAGATCGAAGCGCAGAAGATGCTCGAGCGCCGCGCATTCGGCAAAAAGAACCGCTTGCTCAACGCCTTCAACGATGACGTGACGCACTGGCTCGATTTCTTCGCCTACACCAACTTTATGGACCGCGACGGCAAGTTTCAGTTGAGCATGCTGTCGCACTCCAGTTTCGCTCCCCTCGCGGCCTCCATGGGCCCGATGCTTCGCGAGGAGTCGTTTCACATGGGAACCGGCATCACGGGGCTGCGCCGCATCGCGAAAGCGGGCGTCATTCCCGTCGAGATTCAGCAGAAATACTACAACAAATGGATCTCGGGCTCGCTCGATCTCTTCGGCACGGATCACTCGGGCTCGGCGCAATGGGCCTATACCTGGGGAATCAAGGGGCGCGTCGATGAGGATAAGGCCGGTGAGAGCGTCGACAAGGAGCATCTCAACGAGCGTGCTCGGCGGCAGTTCCACGAAGAAATCTCGGCCACGGTCGCGCGTGTAAACGAGGTCAACGCGAGCGAGACGAAGTTCTACGTTCCCGACATGTGCTTCAACCGCAAGATCGGCGACTATGGCGGAGCGCGCTACACGGTGGACGGCCGCAAACTTACCGAGGAGGAATGGACGGCCTACGCCCCCACGGTTCTTCCCAGCGCAGCCGACGAAACCATACTCAAGGATTACTTCAAAGATCCCAATTGGATTGCGCCGAAAGGGAAGCTCGCTTGAGACTCCTCACAGCGCAATCCAATTGGGTCCCCATAATTTTAGAAGGCGCTACGTCCCGCGGACTACGCGCCCCCCGCGCGCACAGCGCGCGGGGCCCCCACTGGATCGCACCCAAAGGAAAACTTGCATGACCACCACACTCGACGGCGCCGCAAAACAAACCCCGTTCGGTCGCGAGCCACGGGCGCTTGACGGCAAGCGCGTCATCAACTACTGGAAAGACGGCCACATCGCGTTCGTCGAGATGGACGATCCGCCGGCCAACACGTATACGCACGAGATGATGCGGCAGCTCGACGAAGCGATTCTCGACGCGCGGTTCGACCCGGACGTCGAGGTCATCGTGCTTACCGGCAAGGGCGAAAAGTTCTTTTCGGCCGGTGCCAATATCGGCATGCTCAACCAAGTGACACCTGAGTTCAAGTACATGTTCTGCCTGCACGCCAACGAGACGCTCTCGCGCCTCGAGCAAACGCCGAAGCTGGTGATCGCCGCGCTCAACGGGCATTGCGTCGGCGGCGGACTCGAGATCGCGATGGCGGCGGACCTGCGCATCGCTCGCAAGGACGCCGGAAAGATCGGCCTTCCAGAGGTCGCGCTGGGAGTTCTTCCGGGAACCGGCGGAACGCAGCGCCTAGCGCGTCTGGTCGGCAAATCGCGCTCCATTGAGATGATGGTGACGGGAAAGACCGTCAGTTTCGAGCAAGCGATGGAATGGGGAATGCTCACCGATCTCTTCGAAGGTACCGCGGCCGAGTTCCGGGAGCAAATCACCGAGTACGCCAGACAGTTCTGCTCGCCGAACAAGGCGCCGATGGCCGTCGGGCACATCAAGCGCAGCGTCCAGACCGGCGCCGAGCTTCCGCTGCAAGACGCGCTCGCACTGGAGCGCGAGCTGCAGTCGCTGCTCTTCAAGAGCGAGGATGCAAAAGAAGGGCTCGCGGCCTACAACGAAAAGCGCGTAGCCCGCTTCAAGAACAAATAAGTCCTCACGTATGAAAAGCTCGTGTCAGCGGTGTGGCCGGAACTTTCAAACGAGTAACGAGGCGCGCGCGTGTTCGTACGGCTGCGCGTTTTGTGCGGCCTGTGCAACGGGGATGAACGATCGCTGCCCGAACTGCGGCGGCGCGCTCGAGAAGGTAAGCGAGGTTGCCTGACGTGGTAGCAGCACTCATTCTGATGAACGTCGAGCGGCCGCGGTTGCGGTCGATCGCCGACGACCTGCTGGCGATCGATGGTATCGCCGAAGTCTATTCGGTCGCGGGTCCCTACGACTTGATCGCGATCGTGCGCGTGAAGCAGCACGAGCAACTGAACGACCTCGTAACCGAACAGGTCGCCGCGCTCGACGGCATCCTCAGCACCGAGACGCTGATCGCCTTCCGGGCCTTTTCGAAAAAAGACTTGGGCCTTCTCTGGGATATCGGCGAATAGCGTTAGGGTAGCTCTACTCGGTAGAGGTGCGTGTCGTCGACGGTCAAACGTTGCGGTTGATTTCCGGCATACGCGTCGAAGCGCACGACCGAGTCTCCTAGAGCGAAGGTGCCGTCGGCGCGCGGCTCGAGCGGGTCGGTGCCGTCGAGCGTGAGGTGGTCCTTAACGATCACCACGCGCGTGACGGCGGGCTCCCCCCAGAACGTGTTTTCGTAGCGGCCGGCCAGAGCGTTCCAGCGCGGCGGATAAACGAACGCGCGCGCTCCGCGATAGCGCTCGTTGGCGTACCAACGCGGTCCATAGTTGATCTCCACAACCTTGCCGTCGCGATCGCGCCCAAAGGCCAGCAGAAAGATTGCGAAGTGAGGGTCGTCGGCCCAGAAGCGGTCCCGGCCGCGCCGATAGAGCGCGATGCGCGTTGCGCCATCGACGAGATAGACGCGGTCTCCAGCGGCGACGACGCTCAGTGACGAGCCACTTGCTCCCGTGTACGTACCTGCGTAGTCGCTCGCGCGAGCGACCTTCGCCGGATCGGGTGGCGGCGGCGGAGTCGGAAGCGGTTCGCCCACGCTTTGCGCTCGCAGCACGCGCATCGCGTAGAGTACGATGGCGCACGGGTGCAGCGGCGCCTCAACCAAATTCGCAAACGCGATTACGCCGAATCCGCGGGTCAGATTCATCTGCATGCAGGCGGTGTAACCGGAGACGCCGCCCGTGTGACCGACGAGATGCTCTCCGTTCTCATCGAAGATCGAGAGTCCGTAGCCGTACTGCCGGTAGAACGACGGCGCCTCGGCCAGCTCGGGGTTCGCGGCGCCCGCCGGTTTGCCGTTGCTCAGTTTATCGGGCCGAGTCATTGCGGCGAAGGTCGATGCAGATATCAGCCGCCGTCCGTCTGCGGCTTGCCCACCGTTCAAATAAAACCGCATGTATCGCGCCATGTCCTCGGGAGTCGAAAGCACGGAACCGGCGGGATCGACGAAGTCCATAGGCGGTGATGCGACCAGCGGCGGATTCTGCGACGGGGGCCGGTCGTTGTCGCGAAACTGGTAACCGGCGGCCGCGCCGGCCATGGCTTCGGGCGTAAAGACGGCGGAGCTGGCCGTCATGCCGATCGGCTGCAAGACGCGCGCCGTCAGTGACTGCTCCCAAAATCGCCCGTCGAGCCGCGCCAATATCGCTCCAGCGGTTGCGTATCCGTCGTTGGAGTACGACCATGAGGATCCGGGCGCAAAGAGCGTCTTGGCGTTGCGCAGCGTCCCGAGGTTATACACGTAGCCTGGTTCCACCGCGAAATCGTCGGGCAGTCCGGCGGTATGCGAAAGCAGCTCGTGTACGAGGACCGGCCCGCCAAGCGATTCGATCGTGAACCACGGGAGGTATCGCCGAACCGGCGCGTCGAGATCGAGTCGCCCCGCATCGTGCAGCTCGAGCAGCGCCAGCGCGGTCATCGATTTCGTAATCGAACCGATCGCAAACACCGTGCGCGGGGTCACGGGAGTTTGGGAATCGCGGTTTGCATATCCCAGCGTGATGATCCGCAGCGTTCCGCTGCGATCGGTGATTGCAACCGAGAGCCCCGGCGTGCCTTGCTCGCGCATCGCGCGCGGCGCGAAGGCGGCGATCGCATCGAGCGCCTGCGAGAGGGTCGGCGTTCCCTGCGAAGCGCCCCGCGCGCTCGGAACGACGACGAGCGCAATGGCGGCAAGCGTGCAGAGCCTTCGACTAACCATTGATTGGCGGCGCATGATCGGGTGAAATCTCCGTTCGGAGCGCCCGCTTCCTTCTGCCTGGTGAAACCGTTCGAGGAGCCGGCACCTCGGGCGTGCAACGCTCGAACGAGAAGCGAGGGTTAAGCACGGTATTATGGCACGCATTTACGACAACTTGGCCGACACGTTCGGCAACACGCCGCTGGTCAAGATTCCACGGCTCAACGCGGGGCTGCCGGCGACGGTTCTCGTGAAGATGGAGTCGTTCAATCCGGCCGGCTCGGTGAAGGACCGGATCGGCCTCTCGATGATCGAGGCCGGCGAACGCGACGGGCGCCTGCTGCCCGGGATGACGATCATAGAGCCGACCAGCGGCAACACCGGCATTGCGCTGGCATTCGTCGCGGCAGCAAAAGGCTATCCGATCATCTTGGTGATGCCCGACACCATGACGATCGAGCGCCGGAACCTCCTCAAGGCCTACGGTGCGCAGGTCGTGCTGACGCCCGGCGCAGAGGGAATGTCCGCCGCCATTCGGCGCGCAAGCGAGATTGTCGCCGGCGCGCCCGGCAAGTATTTCATGCCGCAGCAGTTCGAGAATCCGGCCAATCCCGAGATCCATCGGCGGACGACTGCCGAAGAGATCTGGCGCGATACCGACGGCGCCGTCGATGTCATCGTTTCGGCGGTCGGCACCGGCGGCACGATCACGGGCGTCAGTGAGGTGTTGCGAGCCCGCAAACCCACCATCCGCGTCATCGCGGTCGAACCCGATGCGTCGCCGGTGCTTTCGGGCGGAAAGCCGGGGCCGCATAAAATTCAAGGTACCGGCACCGGCTTCGTGCCCAAGGTGCTCAACACCGAAGCGTATCAAGAAGTCATTCGCGTCACCGATGCCGACGCGATCGCAACGGCCCGCCGGCTCGCGCGCGAAGAGGGAATGCTCGTCGGCATTTCGACGGGTGCCAACGTTTGGGCGGCGCTGAGCGTCGCGGCCCGGCCGGAGTTGCGCGGCAAGACGATCGTCACGTTCGGCTGCGATACCGGCGAACGATACTTGAGTAATCCCGTCTTCGCCGATCAGGAAGCCACGATCGTCGAACCCGCGCTCGTTTGATCGCAAGCGACGAGGCCTACGTCGACGTAACCCGCGGCGGATACGTCGAGTCGGTTCATCGTGTCGCCGCTTGCGCGGTCGATGCGCAAGGAACGGTGCTCGATCGGGCCGGCGATATCGAGTCGCCTGTCTTCCTGCGGTCGGCAGCAAAGCCGTTCATTGCGGCTACGGCGATCGCTGCCGGCGTACGCGAACGATTCAACTTGCAGCCGCGCGAAATCGCGGTGATGACCGCGTCGCATTCCGGCCAGCCCTTCCACGTTGAAGCCGTCGCTTCGATCTTGAATAAAATCGGCATGGACGAATCGGCATTGCAGTGTGGAACGCATCCACCGTACGACGAGACTGCCGCAGACGGGCTGCGCGAAGCCGGCGTAGAGCCGACTGCGCTCTATAACAACTGCTCCGGAAAGCACGCCGGCATCTTGGCGCTCTGCTTGGCGATCGGCGCCGATCCAACGACCTACCTGAGCGCCGAGAACCCCGCCCAGCAGCGGATTCTCGCGTTTTGTGCGCGGCTCTCCGACGACGATGCTGCGACCTGGCCCGTCGCGATCGACGGGTGTGGAATTCCGGTGTATGCGACGGGGCTGCGGAATGCTGCGATCTCTTTTATGCGGCTGGCGACGCTCACCGGCATCGATTCCGCGGACGCGCGGGCGCTGCGCATCGTGCGCGTTGCGATGCTCGCGTATCCGGAATACGTAGCCGGAACCGGCCAGTTCGACACCGAGCTGATGCTCGCCGGCGCGGGGAACGTCGTGTCGAAGGCCGGCGCGGAAGGCGTTCATGCGGCGGCGGCCATCTCGCAAGGCTACGGATACGCGTCCAAAGTGATCGACGGCAGTTCCCGAGGGCGCGGTCCGTCTTCGATCGCGGCGTTACAGCGGTTGGGCGTGCTCGACGCGCGCCAAGGCGCCGCCCTCGCTCAATTCGCGCGCCCGCCGGTGTATAATCGGGCCGGAATCAAGGTTGGAGAGATCGTGAGCCGAGATCGTGTCTGAGTACCTGCGCCTGCTCGAAAAGCGGGTGGCGATCTTCGACGGCGCCATGGGCACGCAGCTCATGGCGCTCGAACTTTCCCCGCAGGATTTCGGCGGCAGCGCGCTTGTGGGCTGTAACGAAGCGATCGTGCTTTCGCGCCCCGACATCGTTGGTTCGATCCACGAGGCCTATCTGTTGGCCGGTGCGGACGTGATCGAGACGGACTCCTTTACTGCGTCGAGACTAAAGCTCGACGAATATGGCCTCGGCGAACGGACCCAAGAGCTCAACCTTCGCGCCGCGGCGATCGCGCGGGAAGCGTGCGACGCCATCTCGACGCCGGAGCATCCGCGCTTCGTCGCCGGTTCGATGGGGCCGACCGGCATGCTGGTCTCCTCGTCGGATCCGGCGCTCTCGAATATTACGTACGAGCAGTTGCGCGACGTTTATGGCGAGCAGGCGCGGGCGCTGGTCGAAGGCGGAGCCGATCTGCTCTTGCTCGAGACGATGCAAGATATGCTCGAGCTCAAGGCGGCCGTCGCCGGAATAACGCGAGAGTTCGAACGGGGATTGCGCCGCGTCCCGATTCAAGCGCAGCCGACGCTCATTACCGACGGCCGCATGCTGCTGGGAACCGACATCCGCGCGATTCGCGCGACGCTCGACGCGCTGCCCATCGACGTCGTCGGCCTCAACTGCTCGACCGGCCCGGCGCAGATGCGCGATTCGATTCGCTATCTCTGCGAGACGTCGCGCTGCTTCGTCAGCGTCATTCCAAATGCGGGCCTTCCGCTCATGGGGCCGCATGGTGAGACGATCTATCCCGAAGGCCCGGAGGAGCTGGCCGCCGAGCTGGTCGCGTTCGTGCGCGATTTCGGCGTCGAGGCGGTCGGCGGCTGCTGTGGTACCACGCCCGCGCATATCAGCGCGCTTCGCGAAGCCGTCGCGTCGGTGCGGCGCGCAAAACGGCCGCGCGCGCCGCGCCCGCAAGAGGTCGCGTCGGCGATGACGGCAATCTCGCTGGAACAGCAGCCGCGACCGCTCATCGTCGGCGAGCGCATCAACGCCCAAGGTTCCCGGAAGGTGAAGCGCTTGCTCCTCGAAGACCGGTACGACGACGTCGTGCTCATCGCGCGAGAGCAAGTAGAAGGCGGCGCGCACGTGCTCGACATATGCTGCGCGCTGACCGAACGGCCCGACGAAGACGAACAGATGCGCGAGCTCGTGCGGCGACTCGCGCAATCCATCGAGGCTCCGCTGGCGATCGATTCGACCGAACCGAAAGTGCTCGAAGCCGCACTGCAAAACTATCCCGGGCGGGCGATTCTCAACTCCGTGCATCTCGAGTCGGGGCGCGCAAAGCTCGACGCCGTTTTACCCTTAGCGCGGGAGCATGGTGCGGCGGTCGTCGCCTTGACGATCGATGAAAACGGAATGGCGAAAACGGCGGAACGCAAGCTCGAAGTAGCTCGCCGCATCTATGAGATCGCGGTCGGCGAGTACGGCCTTCCGCCGGGTGCGTTGATCTTCGACGATCTCACCTTCACGCTGGCAACCGGCGAGCCGGAGTTCTTGAACTCCGCCGTCGAAACGATCGAAGGAATTCGCCTGATCAAGCGGGAGTTGCAGGGCCCGCTCACCTCGCTCGGCGTCTCCAACGTTTCGTTCGGCCTGCGGCCCAACGCACGCGCCGCGCTGAACTCGGTCTTCCTGTATCATTGCGTCGAAGCAGGCTTGGATTGCGCGCTGGTCCATCCCAAGGAGATCGTCCCGTACGCCGAGATCGACTCGACGGTTCGCGAGCTTTGCGACGACCTCGTCTTTAATCGGCGACCGGATGCGCTGCCGCGCCTCATCGAACATTTCGAGCGCGAAGCGTCGGGCGGCCGCTCCGAAGCCGACGGCGCCGAGGAACAAGCGGCGGAAGAGGCGACGATCGAAGAGCGGATACACCAGGCGATTCTGCGGCGCCGAAAAGACGGCATCGAGGCGAAGATCGATGAAGCCCTGCTGGGGAGAACCCCAGTAGCGGTTCTCAACGAAATTCTCTTGCCCGCGATGAAAGACGTCGGCGATCGATTCGGTCGCGGCGAATTGATTCTGCCGTTCGTCTTGCAGTCGGCCGAGGTGATGAAGAAGGCCGTCGCCCACCTCGAGCAGTTCCTCGAGCGCTCCGAAGGGGCAACGAAAGGGACCGTCGTCCTGGCCACCGTCTTCGGCGACGTGCACGACATCGGAAAGAACCTGGTGCATACGATTCTGGCCAACAACGGCTACACGGTCCACGATCTCGGCAAACAGGTTCCCATGAATA
>DATGGV010000050.1:0-10419 GCA_035308305.1 Candidatus Cybelea sp.
CCGCAGGGCGAGCACGATAACCGTTACGGAAAAGACGTAGACCATCGCGCCGTTGAGTTGCCGGGCTTTCTTATCGATTATTGGGGCGTTACGATTAACCGCGTCGACCGTTCCCTCAAAAGCGGCCTTCAAGAACGTTTGACGCCAACGCTGCCACGTTTCCTTGAGGTTGTTCAGGTTCGGTACGTCGACGTATTCGTAGGTACGGAAAGCGACGAACAATTGCCAGAGAGGTACGAGGTACAGGGCTGCAGCGAGTATGTCCAGCCAAGTGTTCGGCCTATCGAGAAACAGGGCAAAGGCCGCGATCGTGCCTGCTATGATTGGAGCGATCTTGCTTTCGATACGATCTCGCCGGTTGCGCTCGTTGTCACGTCGCCGAAGCGCGATTTCGAGGGCGATCTTGTAGTCGGTCAGGACGTCTTCTGCAAGCGGCTCGTCCCGGAGGCCTGGGTGAACGGAAAGACGCCCCTTTTCAAAAGAGGCGCCCAATGAACGGATTAAATCGTCCACTTAGCTATGGGCGGGTGGCGGATTTCCCTCGCGCAGAATTTCCTGTACACTTTGCGGCGTTGGCGGCGGCGGCGGAGGCGTCGGCTGCTTGGATTCCTGAGATGTCATACGCCGATATTACACCTTTGGTGCGGCCCGAAGCAAGTGCTGCCCTCGCCGGAGCTGCGTATATGAACAGTAGATTTCCTAGATGTTCAGGCTGACAACGCGGCCGCTTAAAAACCTACGTCGCGTCGATTCTTCGCGCCAGCGCTCGCAGTTCTTCAAGGATGAGACTTTGCGTCGCCTGCAGCGACGCTACGGCGTCACCGTTTTGCGTCGAGAGCGTATCGAGCGCCGTGCCGACGCCGCGAGCGAGGGCGAGGAGGGCGTCGTTCTCATCGGGCGCGTAGGCCTCGCCGTCGCGCTTCGGACCGCAAACGAGCGCGCCGACGAGATCGCCGCGCGAGATCATCGGGAATGCCAGCTCGCCGCGCAGCTGCGAGTCCTCGAGCGAGTGCAGGTTGACCGGCTTGGTCCAGGCTTTCAGCGCAATGATCCCCGGGTCGTTGGCGTCGATGTGCGCGGGAGATCCATCGCCGCGGATCACGTACCCGCGTGCATCATCTCGAACGAGAATCACTGCCGCGTCGGCGTCGGTGTGCTCCAGAACCTCCGCAATCGCACGGTTCAGCAGCACGTCGCGATCGTTGATGAAGGCCGACTCGACGGCGAAGCGCCGCAGCGCGGCTTCGTCCTCGTGGCGTTTCCGGAAGAAGACGCCGTCGACGAACGCGTCGACGTAGTGATGAATGTAACGCATCGATAGGCCGAGTACGAGCGCGACGACCATTCCGGCCACCACGCTGGTCGTATGGCTGGCCTTGACGAGCCACTCGCCCACGCCCCATTCGATCAAGATGAAGAGGCCGATGACGATCGCCGAAACGATGCCGAAGACCGCCGCCCGGTTCAAGATGAAGCCGATGTCGATCAACCGGCGGCTGAGCGCGACGTACGTTACGACCAGCGGCGTGGTGAACAGGACGAGGCTATAAAAATAGTTTACTGCAAGATAGACGTCGTAGGAGTGCAGGTGCGTCGCCGCCCCATCCAGCAGGTAGCGCGCAAAGAAAAGCAGCGCCGGCGGCCCGAGCAGCCACGCCGCGCGCCTTTGGTCGATGCCGTGCGATGCCGCAATTGCGAGCACACCGCATCCCAGTGCGGCGAGCAAGGCAAAGCCGAAGAACGGTCCTGAGGCAAACCACAAGACTCTCATGGGATCGAACCACAAGGTGATGACGCCGAGGACGCCCGCACACCCGAGCACGGTCGAAGCCGCAACGAAAACGAAGCACAACGCTTGGAAGGCGCGCCGCGCCTGGGAGAGCGGCGTGCCGAAACAGCCGGCGCACGCAGCCCAGAACGCCACCGCCAGCGGACCAAAAAACACGGAGCAGGTGCGAAAGACGACGTAGACCCACGTCCACGGCGCGGCAAACGCAAACGGCGCGGTAATCTGCCAGAGCGCGTACGAGATCAGCGCCAAACAGAGGAGCCGCATCTCGCGAACGTTCGATCGGCGCCACACGATCAGCGCCGCAAGCACTGCGATCCATACTTGACCCGGCCAATTGAAGAATGCATCCCAGCGCCGCCTCAAGTTGGGAGGACGCGGCGTGACGACGGCCGTTCGTTGCGCCAAACCGTGAAGGACGAGGATGGTCACGGGCCGCCCGGCCAGCGGTTGTCCCAGCAGCGAGAATCGGTCAAGGAGATTGTTGGCGCGCAGATCGACCCGATCGCCGGCGTGCAGACCGCCGCGCTCGGATGCGCCGCCCGGCTCGATCGATTGAATCCGCAGATCGAACGGCTGCCACGAATCCGAAACCGTGGCGCCCCAGATTCCGAGCCAGGGCGAAGCGCCGCCGATGCCGGTCGCGCCAAAAAGCTCGCCAAGAGCTAGGAGTCCCGTTATCCCGCAGAACACCACGATTACCGCACGCCACGCAGCGGGCTTCATGGAAAGCCAGTTATAGCTTCAGGTTGGGCAGCCTCTTTGACTCAGGTCGCGGATCCTTCTGCTAGCGCGCGGGATTTCGGTCCATCTCCGGCGGATTCTATTTCGATTGGAGCGACGAGTGGTGGAAGAGTCTCACAAGGGAGCGGCGACCTCAACGTCTTGACGCCACGCCACCGCGTCTTTCGGTGCGCGCTCAAGGAGAAATTTTGTAAACCATACCATCATCGGCATAGCCGCCGCCCTCGGACGTAGTGCCGTAAAGCGTGCCGTGCACGTCGGTTAACCCAGCGAGCGGCTTTACACCGTCGGGCGGAGTGCCAAAGTTGTGAAGTACGCTAAGGTTGCTGCCCTTTAGGCTAAAGATCGTTCCGTCGCCGCTCGTCCCTCCGATACTGGTAACACCGCACACAGCCCCTTTAAGGCCGATCAGGGATGCCGTTGGACGCGCTTGCGTATGGAAGGTGTAAACTACTTGTTCATTGCCGGCGGTGCCCATGCTAAAGATGATGCCGTCATCATAAAAGTTGGCGCCGCCTGCGGAGGTCGTCCCGTAGAAGCGGCCATGGAACCATACCATGTTCGCTTGCGGGTTCGAGCCGTCGCCGGTCGAGCAGTTAAAGTTGTGAAGAACCTTCTCACTGCCGGCGGGGGTAACGCTGAACACGACTCCTTCTCGGCACTCGCCGCCGCCATCGGTCGTCCCGTAGAGGTTACCTCTGAGCGCGGTCAGGCCGCCGAAAGGGACCTCGCCATCGGTTTTGGAGTAGTAGGGAAACTTATGGACCACGGTCTCGTGGCCGCCGGTCGTGACGCTGAAGACGGTGCCTGCATTTTCATCGCCGCCCGCGGAGGTAGTTCCGTACAGCCTACCGTTCAAGGCCGTTACGGATGCGGTCGGATTTTGTCCGTCGCCGCTGTATCCTTCGCCGAAGCTATACAGCACTTGCTCCCGGCCCTTTGGCGTGACGCTATAGACTGTGCCGTAGCCGTGCGCGCCGCCGGCGAACGTCGTCCCGTAGAACGTGCCGTTGAGCAGAGTAAGGCCGGCCTCCGGTTTGTTCCCGTCGCCGCCGTTCTCAAAACTGTAGAGAACCTTCTCGTTGCCCGAGGGCGTCACGCTGAAAACGGTTCCTTGAGAGGACGCGCCGCCGGTCTCGGTCGTGCCGTACAGCTTCCCTTGGTAGTAAAGCAGGACGCCGTCAGGGCTCGCGCCGTTCGTATTGTCGAAAGAAAAGATACTATCGTAGCCGTGGCCGCCGGTGTTCCTGGACGCTACCATTACCATGGGGTGTGCGGGCAAGACGCCCGGCGCGCCGACCGGGGAACACGCTGCAACGCTTGCGCAAACGACGCTCACGGTCAGCAGTTTTCGGACGTCGATCATTTCGACCCCCCATTGCTAACGACGACTCCTGCCGGCGCCTTTTCAGTGAGCATTAATTCCGGCTTACCGCCGTTTGGGTACGCAAAAACCTCGGTTCGAGTCCGCGGCTTGCCACCGGTTACGATGATCGCGGATCCGTCGATGAAGAAGTTGCTGGTCGGTCCACGCTCGACCAAATGCGTCGTACCGATCGTTTTACCGGTCGCTCGCGTAATCTGTACGTGATAGACGTACGTGTCGCCGGAACTTGGCCCAGCGACCGTTCCCGTTCCCATCGCTAGATATTTGCCATCCCATTGCAAACCCGTCGGAAAGGCCGGGATATCGTCGAGCGTGATATGCGTCAATAGTTTCGCGCCCTTGAGAAGTTCGTCGAGCCCGAGAAAATTGCCCGAATTGGTCTTATCGAAACCTTCGACGAACAGGTTGCCGCTCGCGTCGTATGCGCAAAACTCGAGGTAGGAGACATCGTAGTCTATATAGACCTCACGATTTCCGCTTACGTTTTCGTATATCGCGATGTCGCCGTATCCGTACGTCGTCGTGTAGTTTGCCACCGCGAGATTTCCGGTCTTCGAATCGAACGAGCACGAGTAGGGGGTGGAGTGCGGGTCGCTCAACGTCGCTATCGGGGTGCTGCCACCGTGCGCGTATTCGAGGATCTCCGATTTACCGTAGTTCGGAACGAACACGTCGCCGGATGAATCGGCGCACAAGAAAGCCAGGCCCTCGAATCCGGTGAGCGTTCCCACCCGCTTGCCGACCGGATAGGAGTACACGTCGACCTCATTCGAGCTGGCGTCGGCGATGTACAAGAGATCCCCGCTCGACGATCCCGGCGTCATCCAGGAGCCGCCGCGATTAGCGTGCGCCGCGGCCACCGGCGTTTGCGGCAGCGTCCCGCACGCAGAAACGAGCGCGACCAGCCCGCCCAAGATGAAGAGGCGGCTACCGGGGCTCGATCGTTTCATCGCTGCGAAACCGCACTGAGCGTGACGCTAAATATGGAGCTCGGAGCGGCGATCGTTTGCACGGCCTTTCCGCCTTGCGGATAGTTCCACACGCCAACCTGCGTTTGATCGCTGCCGGTCGGCACGAGGACCGTCGCGCCGTTTATCCAGGAGAGCGTCGCGTCGTACCACTTCGCCAGGCGCGTCGTGCCGACAATATTAGCCCTCGTTCCGTCTATCTCGAGGCGATCGATCGCGCCTGAAGTAAGGTCTTCGAGGGTGATATCGGTGCCGTCCCACTGGATCTGTCCCATGCCGGAGAGACTAATGCTTTTGGAGAGCGTGAGATTGGTCGGATAACCGGTGCTGCCTTTCTTTATCTCAGCGAGATACATCTCCGTCCCATCTCCCTGACCGTCGACAAAGAGATTGCCGCTACCGTCGAAGTCACAGTAGTAATAGTTCGAGATGTTGTAGTCGTAATAGATTTTGCCGGATCCATCCGGTGCCTGGATGTCGACATAGCCGGCGGTGACGCCGAGGCTCGTTGTTGCAAAGGCCAGATCCCCGGTTGTCGGGTCGACCGCGCACCCAAAAGGCCGAACCCCATCTAGCTTAAAGGTCTTTTCCGGGGTGCCGGCGCCGCGTTTGTATTCGTACAGCATTCCGTCATCGCTGGATCCGCTTCCGGCGGCGGCTAACGCCGTGACGTATACGTTGCCGTTGTTGTCGGAACAGAGGCCTTGAAGCGAGACCGTACCTTTCGGCGGCCGAATTGTTTTCACAAGTTTGCCTGCCGGATACGAGAAGACATAGATCGCGTTGCCGGCGCTCGCTGCGGCGTAGACTAGGTCCTGGCGCGATGAGGCACGGCCCGCCACTACGGCGGGGGCGATCCTAATGGGCGGTGGCGCGTCGCACCCAGCAGTCAACGCGCCCCCAGCGCAAATGGCTGCTGCGCAGCGTCCAAACTGCCAGAACCTCACATCCGCGCTCCTTTGCTCGAAGGATTAGTCAAACGCGTTTGTTCAGGGGGCGGCCAAGAGTCCCTGCGCTCGCTTCAACACCCTGTTGGAGAGCGGGCTTCGCCAGGCGGCGATGCAACTGTTCGAGAATTAAGCCTTGTGAACGTTGTGAACGTTGCATTCTCGCAACGCGGAGGGCCGCTGGCCGCCGCCACACTCATTCTGCTCGCATCCGGCTGCGCGGGAGCGACCGCGCCCGGCGGATCAGCCTCGGCGATGCTGCCATCGTCTGCCGGTTTGCGTCATTCCGGCGGTTGGATGTCGCCCGAGGTCAAGAGAGCAAAGGCGTTGCTTTACGTCGGCGATCCGACGGGGAGTCCGTCGTATAGCGGGGTCATCGACATCCTGTCGTTACGCGGTCTGCAGTATACGCTCGTCGGCCAGATTCAAGACGACGACATGCCCGAAGGCATGACCACCGACGCGCACGGCAATCTCTATGTGGCAGACTTGGGCGTCTCGACCGAAGGCCAGGCCCACGGCGACATTAAGGTGTATCCCAAGGGCTCCACGATGTACTCGCGTTATATCGTCCCCGAAAATTGGGTTCCATACGATATCGCGGTCGGAGGCGACGGAACGATGTACGTCGCGAACATCGCGCCGTTTACCGGGTTCTCGCCGGGCTCGGTCTCGGTCTATCCGCCGGCGGCCAGCCAACCCTCACGCGTGTTGCACCTGCACAACTTTCAAGTCGACGGCATAACGCTTCACGCCCAAACGAACACGATCTACATTTCGTACCAAGGCTACTCGAGCAACGGCAACATCGCCGAGTTCAAGCACGCGCGAGGGAAAGCGATCGACCTCGGCGCGAGCTATCCCGAGCCGTGGGCGATCCTCGAGGACGGCAGCAACAATCTGCTTGCGTTGGACGGAAGCGGGATCGTTGAAGTCTATTCCGAGACCACCGGCAAGCTCGTGCAACAAATCTCGGTTCCCAACGGCGCGGCCTGGGAGGCGTTCAACCAGAAACGATCCGAGCTGTTCGTTTCGAATTTCGAACAAGTGGAAGTTCTGAGCTATCCCGCCGGTAAGGTGCTGGGATCGATCGACGAGGGATGGAGCAAGTCGAACTACCCGACCGGCATCGCCTACTGGCCGCCGCCTTAGACCAGCCGCAAGATTTGAGGCCCAAAAATGCCGCTATTTTCTGAGCGACCTAAGGAAAAGTTACCCGGAGAAGCACTCGACCAATTCCAAACGATATTGGACGAGTATGATTGTCTGCGTGCGAACCAGTCGATTTCTGCGCCCGGAGACGACGCGCAGATGGCCAAGTTGCGCAAGACGCTGGAGGAGCGGCCTGAGGCTCTCTGGTGGTCGGACATGCTGTTGGCGGAGTTTTGCTTAGTCGATATGTTGAACCCAGAACAGGTGCGGACGACGCTCAGCGGCTGGCGGAGGCGCCTTCACGAAGTCGCGAGCGTTTCTCAGTACGCAGATTACCTCGCTCATGCGCCCGATATAGTTCGCGAACAGGATCCAAAGAAGCTGAAGGCCGATCTCTGCAGCTGCATGCAAGCCGTGTACTTTTTCTACGGCGCCTACGGCGTGGCAGCGCGCAGCAGAACGGACGTGACGATATCGTTGATGCGCGCCGCCATAATGGTGTTGGCCTTCGAAGCTCTGATTGGCGTATTACTCTTCGTGCGCTGGTCTGGTGGAGCTTTTTACGTCTCATTGCCGAGCGGTTGGGGCGCTCCCATCGCCTGGATGTTAGCGACCTCGAGCGCGGCGGTCGTCGGGAGCGTCGTAAGCGTTCAACGCAGGCTTCAGGATCCAAACGTTGAGGTGGATCCCTACTTTCGCTACATTCAGACTCATGCCGATTGGTTCGGAACGGCGGTCGTTTCACCGGTATTTGCGGCGATATTCGGAATCGTTCTCTATGGATTGCTTGCGTCCAAACTTTTGAGCACGAGCATTATCAACCTCAGCGGCGGCACGCCGGCAACGCCGACCGACTATGCAACGCTGCTGATCTTCGGATTCATCGCCGGATTTGCCGAGCAACTGATTCCCGACGCCTTGACCCGTATCGCAGCACGCGGACTCTTGGGTCCGCCAAACGGCAAGACCCAGGGTGGTGGCCCGGGATCAAAGCTCCCTTCACCGCCTTCAGGCGCCGGTTCTTCGGATTCAGATTCGTAGGCTTGGCCGCCTGGGAAACACGTTCGCGACAACGTATACCGCAGACTGCAATGGTGAAATCGTCGAATAAGTGGTTCTGCGTCCTGGTCGGCTGCGTAAGCGTCACGGCATTAGCCGGATGCACGAGAGCAACGGGTACCGCTCTGGTGCCGAGCGGCGCACCGACCGTCAGGCAGAGCTCGTGGATTCGGCCCGACGCTAAGAAGAAACCGCTGCTGTACGTTTCGTCGGCCTTGACCAAGGACGTGTACGTCTACTCGTATGGTGACCAGAAGCTCGTGGGGACGCTCACCGGTTTCTCGCTGCCGTACGGGCTCTGCGCCGATAAGTCCGGCGACGTGTGGATCGTGGATGACGGCGCGCAGCAGATCGTCGAGTACAAACACGGCGGGACCTCGCCGGTCGCGACGCTCAGCGACCCGGGCGAATATCCTGAGGGCTGCTCGGTCGATCCGGCCACCGGTAACCTGGCCGTCACGAACTTCTACAGCAGCAGCGGCAATGGCAGCGTCTCGATTTATCCGAATGCGTCGGGCGAGCCGACGACGTATTCGGATTCGTCGATCGCAAACTTTCGCTTCTGCGGCTACGACGACAAGGGCAACCTCTTTGCCGACGGTGCCAATAACAGTTCGGAGTTCGCGCTCGCCGAACTTCGCAAGGGCGGCAGCAGTCTGACCAATATCACCCTGCAGCAGAAGATCGAATGGCCCGGCGGGGTTCAATGGGACGGCAAAGACGTGGCGATCGGCGATACCGACGCCGGCATTATCTACCGGACGAACGGCGCCGGCGGCAAGTTGAAGGGTTCGACGACGCTCAGCGACTCGAACTACGTCAATCAGTTCTGGATCACGGGCAAGACGGTCGTCGCGCCGAGCCAAGACGGCGGCGACGTCGGCATTTATGCGTACCCCGCGGGCGGTGCTCCAAGCAAAACGATCAGCGTCGAGGAGCCCTTCGGCGCGGCGGTGAGCAGAAACTAGAGCTGACGCCCGGCACAGGAGCTTGCGACCCACCTAGGGCGAGCGAGTCTGTGGCCGAAAGTTGTCGTTGCGCTTTAATGGACAATGAACTTAACGAGGCTCAGATAGCGGCGCTGATCCGCCGATCGCCGAAGATAACGGCGGTCCGCATCGGTACGCAGCTTCGAGCGTTTGTCGATCCGGATCTTGAAATCAGCGAACGCGCGCCGCGCAGGTATGTCGCTACCCGCCGGCGCGAGATCGTTGGTAGAGAAGCGTTCGTCCGGGCGCTCTATTTTCCAGGGGATCAGATGCAGTTTGACTTCACGCCCGTCAAACTCGTCGTCGCCGGCGTGCTCACGGTTGTTCACCTATTCGTCGCCCGCCTCAGCTATAGCGGTCGGATCTTCGCACGTGTTTCGTTGCGTGAGGATCAGGTCGCCCTTTTCGGCGGCATCTTGGGTGCCGTCGTGCACTTCGGGGGCGTTCCCAGGGTCGGCGTGTTCGACAACGCCAGGACGGCGGTCACGCGCATCTTGCGTGGCCGCAACCGCCAAGAGAACGAAGCCTTTCGCGCTTTCTGCGGCGGGCTCGCGCTCGAAGTGGAGTTCGCGGCGCCTGCAAGAGGCAACCAAAAGGGCGGCGTCGAGGGCGCCAACGGGTTCGTCGAAGATAACATGTTTCGCCCAATTCCCGAATGCGAGAACCTCGAGGAGTTCAACCTCGCGCTCGAACAGTTCTGCCGGGCCGATGAGGCGCGGCGGTCGTCGGTGCATCGCGAAACCATCGGCGAGCGGTTCGCCCGCGAACGAGCCAGCCTGCGACCGCTGCCAGCATCACTCCCGGCCGCCTGCGTTCGACGGATTGCTCACATCAACAAGTTTGCTGAAGCGATTTGCGATACCAACCGCTACTCGGTGCCAACCCAAAGGGCACATCGCGATGCGGTGCTCGAACTCTTCGAGGAGCGAGTTCGCGTCGTTGTCGGTGACCAGGTTGTCGCCGAGCATAAACGCTGTACTGGCAAGCACCAAACGATGCTCGACGTCCGTCATGCCATCGAGCTGCTGGCCTATAAGCATCGCAGCATCGAACGCGCCGAGATATTTCTACCCGGCGAACGGACCAAGTTGCCCGACCGCGAGCGCTTGGAGTGGCACGTCATGACGAAGTTCAAAGGTTAAAGTGCTTCGCGAAGCATACATCCGGCGCTACGCATCGAGCCGCTCGTTCGAACGCGGTCGCGATTATTTGCGCAGCGGTGCCGTTAGTCTTCTCGCGAACGACGCGAGGCAAATCAAAGGCGAGGTCCAGGGCAGCGGATCGGAACCCTACGGCGTTGACGCGGTGTACGACGAAAGCGGCGATTTATTGGCCCGCTGCGATTGCCCATACGATCGCGGCGGTTGGTGCAAGCACATCGTCG
>DATGGV010000051.1:0-65547 GCA_035308305.1 Candidatus Cybelea sp.
CGTGGATGGGAATCTACTGTGACGTCCTGGAGCCCGGCATCGTGCGTGCCGGAGATACTTTGATTTGCCTGTAATAACCGCACCAAGAGAAGAGGCGCCGTAACAACGGCGCCTCGGTCCCCCACACCCGGTTCGAAGATCGTAACCTCGTTGGGCAAATCGCTCTCTACATAAAGCTGTCTAGACCATTCGGCACTGCCAAAAAGAACAATCAACGACGAGGCATTATATACTTGGCAAAACGCGACCTGAGCGGTATGGTTGGCATTGCCTTGACAGGGCTTACGAGGGCTTCGTCTTGCGGATGGCATTGGTGAGCAGTAGTCCAAGGACAAGCAGCACGAGCGCGATGACGGTGGCTTTTAGCCCGTTGTTTCGGAGGAATATTGCCATCAGGCAAGCGCAGATGATCGCGCCAACCGCAAGAATCGCCAAGCGGGTCCTCTTGGTCATCTACGACTCCTTTCGACTAAAGAGCTACTGGATGATAGCGGTGTGGGCTTGACGATCCGATGAGACTATAACGTCGTGCGGCCCTCTAAGGCTTTGGCGATGGTCAACTCGTCGGCGTAGTCGAGTTCGCCGCCGATCGGCAAACCGTAAGCGAGGCGGCTCACGATCGAGCCAAGCGGCTGCAGCAGGCGGGATAAATAGAGTGCCGTCGCTTCCCCCTCGGCGTTTGGATTCGTAGCCAGAATGATCTCGCCCGGTTCCTCGCGCCCGATGCGCTCGATGAGTTCTTTTACGTGCAACTGGGCGGGACCGATGCCGTCCATGGGCGAGATCAAGCCCCCAAGCACGTGATAGCGACCCTTGAATGCGCCGGTGCGTTCGATCGCATAGACGTCCTTCGCCTCCGCGACGACGCAGATGACGCGCGCGTCACGCCGGTCGTCGGTGCAGAACTCGCATGGGTCCTGCTCGGAAAGCGAGTAGCAAATCGAGCAGAAATGAACCTTGTCTTTGACGGCAAGAATCGCTTCGGCCAAGCTCTGTGCTTCGTTCCGAGGACGGTTCAAGAGGTGAAAAACCAAACGGGCCGCAGTCTTCGGACCGATCGTCGGCAGTTTGCTCAGCTCGTTGATCAGAGCCGCGACCGGACTTGCAACGGCTGTCACATCAATCCGGGACCGCGCATGCCGCCGGTTACCGAAGCCATCCGTTTTGCAGAGGTTTCGGCGGCCTTGGCGAGCGCATCGTTCACGGCGACCATCACGAGGTCTTCGAGGGTCTCGATATCCTCGGGATCCGCAGCCTCCTTTGCGATCGCAATCCGCTTTACGCGCTGGTCGCAAGTGATATCGACCGTCACGAGGCCGCCGGCGGCGCTGCCGCTGACGATCGTGTCGGCGAGCTCCTCTTGCGCTTTGGTCATCTCGGCCTGCATTTTTTTAACTTGGGCCAGCAGCTTTGCTTGATTCATCGTATCCGTTCGTTGGCGTAGTCGAAGAGTGCGTCGGGATCGTCGGCCTCGCTCGCCGGCCGAGCCTCGGTGATGCCGACCGGCGCCGGCGATTTCGAACGTCCCGAGTTCGAATCGACGCGCAGAGTGACTTTGAGCGGCACTCCGAGCACGTCGGCGATTGCCGCTTCGATGATCTTCGTATGGCCGCGCAACGACTCGGCGCTCCAACTGTCGGGCAGCCTTAGGACGATCGCGTTACTCTCCAGCGCTTCGATTGCCGCACGGGAGAGGGGCGCGCGCAGCGGTTGCCGTTCGCTTTCGATTTTCGAACGGATGCTCTGCCATGCGGCTTTCACCTTTTGCAGGGAGAGCGGCGATGCGTCGCGCGGTTGAACCGGTTCCGTAGCTTTTTCCGCGGGCTTTTCCGCCTTACGGGGACTCTGCGGAGCGGCGGGCTCCGAAGGGGTTGGCTCCGGCGCCGTTGCCCCGCCCATGCGTGCTTCAAGGATCGAAAGCCGGGCGCCAAGCGCATCGAGCGACGGATCTTCGGCGGCCATGATGAAGCGCAGGAGCGCCGTTTCGAGTTCGAGCCGCGCGTTGCCGCCCGAGCGCCCCAGCGAGAGCGCTTCGCCAAAGATGCGCAGCGCGCGCAACAACATCGCTTGCGACATCGCCGCCGCCTGCCGTACTGCGCGCTGCGCGTCCTCGGGAGCCAGGTCCGTTGCGAGAAGGGCCGGATCGACTTTGGCAACGAGCAAGTGGCGAAAGCCGGCGATGAGCGAACGGGTCAGCACGGTAAGATCCGCGCCGGCGTCGCTTGCCGCTTCGACCGCGCCGAGCGCCGCCGTCGCATCGCCCGCCGCGACAGCGTCCATGAGCGCCGCAGCGAACTCGCGCCCCGTGGCCCCGAATGCAAGGTCCAGCGTCCCGGTCGTCGCCGTCTGCCCCGCCGAGAATGCCGCGAGCTGCTCGAGCATCGTCAGCGCGTCGCGCAGACCGCCATCGGCTCGGTAGGCAATCGCCTTGAGCGCCTCGTCGTCGATGGCGATGTTCTCGCCGCGCGCGACCTCCTTCATCTTGTCGATCATCACCGGAACGGCGATGCGGCGAAATGCATAGCGCTGGCAACGCGAGAGTATGGTGACGGGTAGCTTCTCCGGCTCGGTCGTCGCGAGAATGAAGACGGCGTGCGGCGGCGGTTCTTCGAGCGTCTTGAGGAAGGCGTTGGCGCCCTCCTTGGTGAGCATGTGCGCCTCGTCGACGATGTAAATCTTCATGCGCATCGTGGCGGGGGCAAACTTCACCGCTTCGCGGAGGGCTCGAATCTCGTCGATTCCCCGGTTGCTCGCCGCATCGATTTCGAGGACGTCGAGCGCCGTGCCCGATAGGATCGCCAGGCAGTTTTCGCAGGTGTTATCCGGGAGGGGCGTGGGCCCGGCGACGCAGTTGATGCAGCGGGCCAGTATCTTGGCGGCTGAGGTTTTCCCCGAGCCGCGGGGCCCCGAAAAGAGGTAGGCGTGAGCGAGCTTGCCGCTCTCGATTGCCGAGGTTAGGGTGCGGACGACAGCGTCTTGACCGACGAGGTCGGTAAAGGTTCGGGGGCGCCAGGTGCGGTACAGGGACACGACGGTCAACCTTTTAGCAGGTCGTTTCGAGGCGCCTGCCGGAGGGTACGGTTGAAACGAGTCGCCCCTGGAACCGGTTATGGTGAATTGCTTCCCAACTGAGCGACCTTACTTTTTCTGGGTTCCTTGTTAGAAAGATGCCCGTGGATCTCCGTGCTGCGCTCCAAGAGAAATTTGGATTCGAAAACTTTTATCCCGGACAGGAAGACGTGGTATCGCGTGTCCTTCGGGGCCAGGATACGCTTGCAATTCTCGCAACGGGAGCCGGCAAGAGTCTAACCTACCAGCTGCCGGCACTCTTACTCGAAGGGACCACGATCGTCGTCAGCCCCTTGATCGCGCTGATGAAGGATCAGCTCGACATGCTGCGCGAGCGGAATATTACCGACGTCGTGGCGCTCAACTCGACGCTTTCGGAGGATCAGGAGCTGCGGGCTCGGGAGCGGATCCGCTCCGGAAAGGTCCGGATCGCATACACGACGCCCGAAAAGCTCGAAGATCAAGTCTTCCTCGAGCTGCTCAAGGGCCTGCGAATCCCCCTTTTCGTCGTCGACGAGGCGCACTGCATCAGCCAGTGGGGCCACGACTTCCGGCCGGCCTATCTCGCCTTGGGCGCCGTCATCGCGCGGCTCGGCCATCCGACCGTGCTCGCACTGACCGCCACGGCCACGCCTTCGGTCCGCGAGGACATTCTCCATCAGTTGGGCATCGATCAGGTCAAACCGATCGTCCGCGGGTTCGATCGGCCAAAGCTGATCTACGAGGCGCGCAAGGCCGACAAGGAACCCGATAAGCTCAAGATTCTCTCCGCGCTCTTCGAAGGAAAGAACGCCCTCGAAGGAACCGGCATCATTTACACGGCGACGATCAAGAACGCGTTGGAGGTCCAAAGCTATCTGACGCGCGAGCTGGGCGTGCCGGCAGCCGTATACCACTCGAAGCTGCACAAAGAGGATCGCACGTCGGTCCACAATTTATTTATGGACGAGTCGATCCGCGCGGTCGTGGCGACCAATGCCTTCGGCCTCGGGATCGACAAACCAAACATCCGCTTCGTCTTGCACTACGATCTTCCGGGCTCGCTCGAGGCCTATACGCAAGAGGCGGGACGGGCCGGCCGCGATGGCCTTCCCTCGCGATGCATCCTCATCTACCGCATGAGCGATACTCGCGTGCAGAACTATTTCCTCACCGGCAAGTATCCCGACGTCGAAGAGGTTCAACGAGTTTTCGGCACCATCGAAGTCTTCGGCAATCAGTCCGACGGAGTTTCGATGGTCGACCTTCGCAAGATCCTGCAGTTGCCTTTGACCAAGCTCAAAGTGATTCTCGCGCTCTTGAAAAAATCCGGTTATATCGAGCACTCCGGAAAATCGGCCTACGCGCTGACCGAAGCCGTCCGCAAGAACCGCGATCTCATTTTGAATCTAGCCAACTACGACACGAAGAAATCGTACGACCAAAGCAAACTCGCAATGATGCTGCAGTATGCGGAAACGACGTCGTGCCGGCGGCGCTTCATCCTGAACTACTTCGGGGAAGATTTCGAGGCGAAGAACTGCGGCTCGTGCGACAACTGCCGCCGAGCGCTTCGCCGCGGCGTCGGCGAAATAGCCGCGACGGGTGGATTCCGGATTGCCGACATCGTGCAGCATTCCAAGTTCGGCGTGGGAACGGTCGAGCGTGCCGAGCGAGACTTGGTGACGGTCCTGTTCCCGAGCGTCGGCTATAAGACGCTCCTGGCGTCGGCCGTTCGCCGTGCCGAACCGCAAATTGCGTAGGCTGGCGCCTCTCGTCTTCACGTTTTTCGCGCTCTGCGCGGCGGCTGGCGCTCAAACTCCGCCGGTCTCGCCCTCGCCATCACCCTCACCCCCTCCTTCGCCCGCGCCTGCGGCGACCTCCGCCGCAAGCCCGACGCCAACACCGCCGCCCATCGTCGTCCAACCGCAAGCGGCGTCCGTGCCGGTAGGCACGGCGGTCAATCTCACCGTCGGTTCCGCGATTGCTCCTCTCACCGCGGTCGTTGCGGACCCCTCCGTCGCCTCCGCAACAATCGACCAGTCGTCGCAGCGGCTGAGCATCGTCGGGAAATCGCCGGGCACAACGACCGTCACCGTCAGCGACGCTCGCGGGTTGCGGGTCGAGGTGCCGGTTCGTGTGGCGTTTTACGCCGGCACGATTGCGCCATACGTCAAGCTCGAACTTACGGGGGATCCGGCGTCGAGCCTCTTCGTGCGCGAACAGGTCGCACGAGCCGTACGGAGCGCGGCCGGACTACGTCCCGGCGCGCAGGTGCTCGTCACGCCCGACGACGTGCCGTTCCAAGGCTCGTTGGAACAGGACGACGTCGCCGCGTTCAACGTTCCGGTTCTGATTCAGGCCAAAGACGACTTTGAGGTGGACGGCTCGACGCACGTTGAGGTCCGCAACGTCGCCGTCCCGCGAATCTCGCCCGATTCTTTGATGGTGAGCGACTATCCCGAACGCTTGACCGAGAACGGGACGCTCTTCACCGCCGACCTTCGCGTCCAGCAGCCCTCGCGGTTTCTGTACTTTCACTACAACCCTCCGGGACAACCCGATCGACGGATCGTCTTGCGCGCGCAGAACCTCTCACCCGAACCGTCGATCGTGCAGGTGATCAGCGACCGAGGGGGCCCCTCGACCAACGAGATGGAGGCCGGCCACGTCGTCACCAAACGCTTTCTGGTGGACGTCGAACAGAATCAAGGGCGACTGCTTACCATCGACGGCAACACGTCGGTCAATATCGCTCAGCAGGATCTTCCGGCCGGGAGCATCGTCTGCAGCCTGTTGCAGCTGCGCGTGCTTTCTGGAGGGAACGTCCACCTCACGCTCGTCGCACAAGATGCGTCGGCAGATCCGTCCGGCGCGATTGCCGGCAACGAACTGTTGCAAGGCACCTACAAACATGCGCGCGGCATCTATCCAATTGCGGAGTTCCACTTTGCAACGCTCTGGAGGGTTGACGCGGATTACTTAGAGCTGCCAATCGGCCAACTGCCGCTGCCCAACGATCTGCAGGGGCAAGCGCTTTCGGGCGACTACGGCGTCTTGCAGTCCTTTGTCGTCAACGTTGAGAACCCGCTGTCGACGCCGCAGGCGATCGCCATCTACGAAAACCCGCGCGGCGGGCACGCCACCGCTACCTACATCATCGACGGCGTCCTGGTGCAGTCTCATCAAGTACCGCCTTTCTCCCGGTACAAGGTGCGCCAATACGTCGTGCCCGCGCACGGCTTCGTGCGCGTCACGATCGTCACGATGCCCGAAGCCGGCTCGAGCCTTCCTCTTCGTCTGATCTTTGCGCCCGACGACGGCAGCGTGGCTCCCAGCGCTCCGGGTTCACCGATTTATTAAGCTGTAACGACCGACTCGTAGAGGCGCTTTATTTCGCCGGCGCTAGCCTCCCACGAGAAGCGAGCGATTGCGCTCGCGCGGGCGCGCGACGCGCGCCGATCGTAATCGCCGCGCAAGGCAGCCTCCAACATCGAAGTCCAGGCACCGGCATCGTCGATCGAGGCAATCTCTCCGTCGTTGCCGACGATCTCGGGCAACGAAGTTCGATCCGAGACGACGCACGGCACGCCGGCGCAAAGCGCCTGTGCCGCCGGGTAGCCGAAACCCTCGTAACGCGAGGGCACCGCGACGACGCCGGCCTCACGGTAGAGCGCCAGCAACTCTTCGCGCGAGACGTAGCCGCGCAGTTCCAATCGCTCGCCTACGCCTAAGCGGGCGGCGAGTTGGGCGCACTCGCGCGCATACGGCGTTTGCGGCCCGACGCAGACGATCCGCGCGCCGGTCAACTGCGGCAGCACCCCAATCAGAAGCTCGAGGTTCTTGCGGCGTTCGACCGTTCCCACGGCCAAAATCGTGCGGCCGTCGCCGCCGTTACGAGCGATATTGCAAAACTCCGCCGCCACGCCCGGATACACGACGCGCACCGTCGCGCGCTCGGCGCCGGCGAGAACCTCGAGCAATGCGTCGCGCGAATAGGCCGAATCGACGACGATGCCGCTCGCGCGCCGGTACCGCTCGAGCGAGAACCGCCCAAAATAATAGCGCGCGTACGGTCGTGCGTGCGCTTGTACGTGCAGCCAGGCCACGTCGTGCACCGTCACGACGATCGGTATTGCGGCGAGCAGCGGCATCGTTCCCGACGCGCAGTGCAGCAGGTCGGCGCCGCCGGCACGCGCGCGCAACGGCAGAATCGCCTGATCCCACAACACGCGCCGGTCGAATCGCCAAGGATCCAGTCGCGGCTCGCACAGTTCTAGGAGATCTACGTGTTGGCGGCGCAATGCGCTCGCCAATCCCCGAACGTACTCGCCGATTCCCGTTGCCGTGCCGACGCCGAGCTGCGCGTCGAGCGCAACTTTCACCGCAAATCTCGTTGTAGCGCGCGAACCATCAACGCGTCGGGGTCGAGCGCGCGGGCGCGATTCAAGTAGGCTACCGCACCGGCGCGGTCGCCGTTCTGCAAAGCGACGACGCCGAGACCGGCGACGGCGTCGGCGCTCCCCGGATCGATATCGGCCGCTCGCGCAAAGAGCGCCTGGGCGCGGTCCCGCTCGGCCAGTAAGTCGGCCTGATTGGCGGCGGCAATCGCGTATCGCTCGGAGAGCGGCGCCAGCGCAACCGCGGACTCAAAGTTCGAGAGAGCGACACGCAACCAGGCACGTTGCTCCGTGCTGCCCGGCACTTTTCGCCAGGCGACTTGGTCGGCAAACAGACCCATCTGCCACCGCGCCTCGGCCACGGCGTCCGGGTGCGTCGCGCGGCCGCTCAACCGCACCTCCAGCAGTCGCTCGAGCTCGTATGCGGCCTGCGGATCCGTAACGGCAACCCGCTGCGCGGCTGCCAACACGGCGTCCGAGTCGAACGCGGCGAGCGAGTATTCCAGTGCAAGTTGGGTTTGACCGCGCGCGGCGGCGATCCGCGCCAGCAACTCGTCACGGCTCGGCGACGCCGGCAACGCAATGGCATAGCGCTGCGCGGAGACCGCATCGCCTCGTTCGAGCGCGCGCTGCGCCAAAGTTGACTCGACGTAGGGCGCCGGTGCGAGTCGATCGAGCACGCCGTAGACCGCGTCACCGAAGCGAGGGGAAATTCGCCGGGGAAATGTTCCCGCTACAGCGGCTCGGGCATCCAACGACTCCGAGGCCAACTGCACCAGAGCCAGCGAAGCAAAGAGCGCGCCCGCCGTAACGACGACGATCGCCCGAAAAAAAGTGAATCGACGCTCGCGCAGCGGCTCCTCAAAACTTAACGGTGAAGTTTAAGTCTCCGCCGTTTTGGGTGTAGCCGTTAGACGGCGGCAACAGGCTGTCGCCGAGACGGCTTTGATAGGCGGAGATCGAGAGAGAACTCGACGAGTACGGGATATTGTAGGTCAGGCCGCCCGCATATTTATTGTTCACCGCGTCGAGATTCATGAGGCCGGGAAGCGTGTAGCCGCCATATAAGCGTTGAGCGTCGTAGTTGAGGTTCAACGTCAGCCCGTGAAAAACGGGCACGGCGAGACCCGCGCCCAACGAGAGTCTGTTCGAGCCCGCGTAGTCGGGAATGGTTAACGCCGCGTTTCCATCGGGAAGCTGCCAGGATGCCGCCGCGCCGTTCGACGGTGCCAAGCCGGCGATGTCGTTCAACGTGACATGTTCGTACTGGCCCGAAAGAGTCAAGTTGAGGCTTCGCTTCGGTACGCGGGCGTCGGAGCCGAGACCGAACGACGTATCGGCGGAAGCGTCGTTGAGCGTCGGCGCGGGCGTCGTATCGAAGGCCATCGTTCCCGGACCGGGTGAAACAACCGGTTCCGGAGCTTCGGGCTGGTAGGCGGCGGTATAGAGGGCCCGCTGGGCGTTAAGGGTCCCGGCGGTCAGTGTGTGGTCTTCGGGAGACGGGGCGAACCCCGCGGTGGGCGCGAGAAGTCCCGCATCCACGGCGCGCGCCAAATACGAAGCGCCGGTGCCCGAAAGATTGGAGAGCGCGATATGCGCTTGCATCAGGGCCGGCGGGCCTGCCGGGACGGCGGTGAAGCGGGCACCGGGCGGCACGCTGAGGGCCATCTCCCGCAACGGGGATTCAGAGGTCCGGTCTCCGTTCTGAGCGGAAAAAGCAGCGGTCGAATCGGACGTTTCGCCAAAGAGCGAGAGCATGAGCTGCGACGCCAGATCGGCGCGAGGTAGGCCCAACGAGAGGCCGGCGGCTGCCGCGGGGGCGCAAGAGAGCGCCAGCGCTAAAACCGCGCTCGCTACGACGTCGACGATCCGACGCACTTGCCCTCCGTTTCTGACGTTCGTCTCCTCCCGATCGGCGCCACGGATCTCAGCGCTTCTCACGGGAGCTTTCCTAATTTGGAGGTGGAGGCGTCACTCCCCTTGCGAGATAGCGGCGACCGATAACGATCGCCGCGTAATCGTCCACCGGCTCGCTCGGCAGCTGAAGGCCGATTGGGATCAGGCGTCTCCAGCCGCGCGGGGGATGGTCGACAAAATACAGGCATCGCGCCGCTCGGCTGGTCTCGAACTCATCGACCCAATGAATCGGGAGCCCAAAGCCCTCGAGCAGGGACCTTACTGCGCCGCCGTTGGTTCCGCGCCCCAGCGCGATCGCGTCGATGTCGCCGCGGGCGAGAACCCGGGCTAGACGCGTCTGCAAGTCCGCGATGGTCTCGATGCCGCGGACGACGACCCCTCCGTCGGAACCTATGACGGCGAAGCCCACCTTGGCGCGGCCGGGATCCACTCCCAGAACGAGGCGGCCCGGGGTCATGGCTGCTGGGTCAGAACGATTACGATCGGGATGCCGCCCATGTGCGGGTAGAAATCCGCAGCGGCAAAGGCCGTGAGCAGGTAGGTGCCGGGCCTGGAAATCCGCTGCTGCATTTGGGATGCGTCGGGAATCAGCTGCATCGGCTGCAGAATGTCGGTGAGAAACGTCGGGAGCTGCAGACGGCGAGCTGCGCTGGAGACGTAATTCTCGAGTTGAATGAGGGCAATGTTGATGCTGGCACCGCTCTTCCCGGGGATGACGAGTTGAGCGATGACCTGGCCCTTCTGGAAATACCGAGTATCCGCCGTGCCGTGGATCTCAAAGTGAATCTGATCGTTTTCGAACAAGTTGGTATCGGAGGTCACCGTCAGCATAACGTTGGACTGCGAAAGCTCCGCGACGGTCGTTAAATCGTTAGCCAGTCCGTCTAATTTCTTGTTCGCATCGGCCGGAACCGCGTACGGGCGCAAGCCCAGCCGAGGATACGTTGCGTTGACGTATTTAACGGCGAAGAAGTAGTAGTTTCGAATGGTCGCCAGACGTTGCGTCGCCGTCGCCGATTGATCGATGATGCGGTAGAACGGCACCATCAGCGTATCGACCGGAAAGACGAGCCGGCCATTATTGACTTTTGCTTCGAGGTCGCGCTGCCGGGACTGCAGTTCGGCGATCTGCTCGTTGATCGAGTTCATCTTGAAGAAGGCCGTTTTTACCTGTTGGGAGGCGAAGATCGCGCCTAAGGTCACGACCAGCGCGATGAGCACTCCGGTCGCGATCGCGACGATCGTCGACGTGTAGCGCGGACGAATCCCAAAGAGGCTGAGTCGCCGGCGCCCAACTTGATGGCCGACGCGATCGCCGACGTAAGCGACGGTGCCCGCGACGACCATGACGAACGCGAGGTTTCCGATGCCGCGGACGATTTCGACGAAGTTCATACGACTGCCGCGCGGCGCAAGCGCGCCAATCCAATCGCGGTGAACAGGATGTTCGGCATCCAGGCCCAGAGCGCGGCATACCCGAGAAAAGCTTCGCCCGCGAACGAACAGATCGTCATGACGACGTAATAGACGAAAACGATTGCCAGCGAGAGTCCGAAACCCAAACTGGTACTGCCGCTCGTGCGAATCTGGCGCAGTCCAAAGGGGATTGCAATCAAAATAAAGACGAAGCACGCGAAGGGCCGCGCGAGCTTCTCCTGATACGTCGTCACGTATTTACGCAGGGCGTTTTGGGTTAGCTGCCCGGAGCGAACGATCTCGGCGATTTCGAATCGGCTCATGCTTTCCGGATCGTCGTTCCTCATGCGCTTGACTAGGTCGGTTGGCTTCTCACCTATTTGAACCTCCTGCTGCGGAATGTGCGGCTCCGCGGTAGTCGTGCCGTCGGCGTTGAAGCGATAGAGGCTGGAGTTCTCGAGCGTCCACTTGTCGGCGCTAAACTCGGCTCGGTCGGCGAAGACGATCTGCCTGGGATCGTTGTGGTTGTCGTACTGAATGAGCGTCACGTGCAAGAGCGCGCGCGAATGGGGCTCGTAGGACGTCGCGATCGTCACTTGGCGCCCACCGGCGGGGAGCGGTGCCGAAACCGTCAAGTCGCGGTTGAAGGCGCTGACGTGGTTGATGACGCCGTTTTCGATCCCGGTGAGCTGATCGTCGGCGTACGGCACGACGCCCTCTTGCAAGTAGTAGCTGACGACCGACATGACGATCCCGACCATCAGCAGGGGGGCAACGATCCGAGCAAAGGTAATCCCCGCAGCTTTGAGCGCGGTGATTTCGCTTTCGCCCGAAAGCCGCTGCATGGCCAGCAGCGTCCCCAGTAAGAGCGCCATGGGGATCACCAGCACGATGTCGGCCGGGAGCGACCACGCGAAGACCAGGACGGCTGCCCAGAGCGGCGCGTGTTCGTTGCTGACCAGCTTGCCGATGTTGAGCAGCTCGGTGGCTGCAAAGATGAGCGTAAAGGCAAACAGACCGAAGCCGAACGGACCTGCAAGCTCCGTCAGCATGTAGCGGTCGAGGATCGTAAATTTCAGAGCCTAAAGCCTTCGCCCAAATAGAATTGGCGGGCGATCGGCGACTCCAGCACCTCTTGGGCCGAACCCGAGACCTCGATGCGGCCGTTATTCATAATGTACGCGCGGTCGACGATCGCGAGCGTCTCGCGGACCTGGTGATCGGTGATGAGAATGCCCAGCCCGCGATCGCGCAGTTGGCGAATCATCGCCTGGATATCGGCCACCGCAATCGGATCGATTCCGGTAAACGGCTCGTCGAGCAGCAAGAAGGCCGGCTCGATGGCCAGCGCGCGGGCGATCTCGACTCGCCGGCGCTCGCCGCCCGAGAGGCTATCACCCCGCGCGTCAACAAAGGCGCGCAAACCGAACTCTTCCAGCAACGCCGGAAGACGCCGTTCGCGTTCGTCGTGCGGGATGCCGTTCTGCTCCCAGATCAAGCGGATGTTGTCGCCGACTGAAAGCTTGCGAAAGATCGAGTTCTCTTGCGCCAGGTACCCGATCCCGTTGCGCGCCCGCGTGTACATCGGCGCGCCGGTCAGATCGGTCTCACGCGCGCCGTTGACCAGCAGGACGGTGCCGCCGTCGGGCTTGATAAGGCCGACCACCATGTAGAAGGTCGTGGTCTTTCCCGCGCCGTTGGGGCCGAGGAGTCCAACGACCTCGCCGGTTTTGACGTCGGCGGTAACGCCGTTGACCACGGTCCGCTCGCCGTAGCGCTTGACGAGGCCGCGGATTTTGATGGCTGGTGCTCGACTCATCGCATCCGCATATGGGTGAGGGATGTATCCGAATCAAAGCTCGAACCCGTCGCCCAGAAGCCTCTGGGATCGGTAATAACCACGTTGCCGTCTCCGTGCAAAGTCGCGCCGGCCTGCCGATAGACGAGCCGGTCGCAGTGCAATGTCATCCCCGCGGCCGTGCGCGCGACGACGCCCCCGAGCAGCGTGACGGCATCCGTCGTCTGGTCGACGACGGCTTGCGGCGCGCTTGCGGTAATTTTCGACCCGCGCGGGTCGCTAAATGTCACTCGCGCATTGCGAAAGATGGAACGCATATCGTTCTGTGGGCCCCTGCTCTCGAATGAGCTTGCCAGCAAATCGTAGTCGATGCGGTTGTGGACTTGCTGAAAGACGTGGATCGGCCGCTCGGCGGTCCCTTTACCCGTGACGACCAGAGTAAGGGGGGTTGCGCGGGAGCGAGGATGCGCGCTGGGCGGGGGCGTGGCCAGGCTCTTTCCCGGCCGTGGGTTACATCCGCCGAGGGCCACGATCACCGCGAACGCCAGCAGCGCAGCGTTTCGCATCATTCGAGCGCCTGGTCGGCACTGCCGCGCGCCGCCGCGAGCGCTAGGGCCATCGTGGGCATCCACAGCCCGAAAATTACCACGCTCACCGTATCGATCAGGCCTTGCACGGCGACACCGACCAGTCCCGCTGCTGCGCCGCAGGCAAGCAGCGCGGCCTGCGGGGAGGCAGTTGACAGACGCCGCCGCAGCTCGGCCGCAAATCGCCATATCGTCCAAGCTACCGCGCAAACCCCGACGGTGCCGAACTCCGCGAAGAATGTGAGGTAAAGGTTGTGCGCGTGGAAGGCCGTCGGGTCGCCGTCCGGGGAGCGCACGAGCGCGTAGAGACGGGAAAAGTTGAACGGCCCGACGCCCAGGAGCGGAAACCGGTTGATGATCTGCATCGCGGCCTGCCAAATCGAGAGGCGCGTGTAGTCCTCGCTGGGATCGTGATGCGCGTTGAAGAGCAGCACTACGGCGCAGACTCCCGCGGCGATAACTGCCGCGGAGACCGCGGGTCGCCGCGTGCGCACTGCAACCAGGAACGCAGCGGCCGCCGCACATCCCATCCAGCCCGCGCGCGAAAACGTCAGAGCCAGCGCGACCAGCCCAATGCCGAGCGTGCTCCAAGCGATGGCGCGTAAGACGTGCGCGCGCGTTACGCACCCAACGGCGTAAGCGATCGGCAAGAGCACGATCAGATAGCCGGCGAGCTCTCCGGGCAAAATGAACGTGCCCGTTGCCCGCCCGTGTTGCAGCGCGTAGAGGTTGACGGGAAAGCGCAAGGCGACCATCGCGATCGCGATTGCCGCGGCAATCCCGCCCGAGACCAGAAAGGCTCCGAAAAGCAGCGTTGCCGCCGATCGATCGCCGTAAAAGCGTAAGATCGAAGCGGACCATACGATGCCGAGTCCGCCGATGAATGTAAAGACCAAGCCGGAACGCGGATCGAATCCCAAGCACCCCGCAACCAGGCCGGCGACAAAGACCGTCAGCAGCGGTGCGAGCAGCGGCTGCGAACCGGCGAGGGGATAACGCACAAGCATGGCGATGGCATAAATCGCAAGAATGCAGCAGCCGGCGAAAACGGCCAAAATCGCCGCTGCCGGCAATAGCGAGACGCCCGGAAATGCGACGCCGGTAAACGTGATGAAACTGGGGAAAAGCGGCACGGCCATGTAGATCAGCCCAAGCGCGGCAGGCATCCAACGGCGCATCAGTTCTCCCTTGCCAGCGATGCGATGCGATCCGCGATGCGCCGCGCAGCGCCGGCGCCGCCCATGCGTGCAATACCGGTTTCGCTCATCTGGCGCCGGCGCGCCGGATCGTCCAAAATATCGCATACGCCGCGCGCGGCTTCGACCGAGTTACCCTGCACGACCGCGAGCGCATCGCCGAGCAGGCCTCGTTGTCGCCGGCGGTACCAGCGTTCGTTCGCCTTCCGGTCGCGAGCGAAAGCCACTACGGGAACGCCGGCCGCTGCGGCGCCTTCGTTCGCGGTTCCGGCTTGTCCCAGGACCAGCGTGGCGCCGTTGAGCAGTGAAGCCGGGCTTCCGGTCCAGGCGCGCACGACGGTACGCCCATCCAACTCCAAAACGAAGGGGATGCAATCGTGAGATTCGCGGCCGATTTGCCAGCCGGCTCGCTGCGCGTCGGTTGCAAAACGTTGCGCGTCGAGCCCCCGCGCTATTGAAAGCACCGCGCCGACGCCGGGCCTCCGGCCGGCGATCTCACGCACGACTTCAAGTAAGAAACCGGCATCGTCGTACGCGCTCGCGCGACTGCCGGGAAAGAGCGCGAGCATCGTCTGGAATCCGGCGACCGCGGCTTCGGCGGCCGGGTCGTCGCCGGGGGCGAAGAGATCGACGATCACGTTGGCGCTGGGCTCGATGGACAGGCCGTGTTCGCGCAGCGCCTGCGCCGTCGCCTCGTCCCGGACGAAGCACGCCTGCGCGCGCGCGAGTACTCGTTCTTCAAACGCTCCGTAGCGGGCGACGCTGACGCTCTTAGCCGTGCCGACGAAGACGGTGCACGATCGTGCGCGCAGCGTCATCGCCAAGGCGTAAACGTCGCCCACGGCCACGGCGACGTCGTAGGATCCGCGGACGGAACCCAAGAACTTTCTCTGCGCCGCAACCAGCGGCAATAAACCTGCCCGAAGGTCTCGCAGCATGTTCTTGACGTTTCCCATTGCGATCAAACCGCCGCTCGGCATCGTGCGGCGGGGGCCGACCGCTCGAAGTGAGTCCGAGGCCGGCTCTCCGACTAACGCTAAGTGATCGAGCATTGCATCCGGCGCGATCGCGCGCAGTTCGGCGGCGATGCGATCCGCGATAGCCGCTTCCCCATGTCCGTTCGAAACGAAGAGCACACGCTTCACGAAGCGTCCAGCAGGGGAACCAGTGCGAAATCGTCGACGGCGAAACGGCGGCGGCTCGCGTCATAGACCAACTCGCTGCGCGAAACGAACTTGCCGTACGGCCCCGCGTGAACGATCGGGACCGCTCCAACGTAGCGCGGGGCCGGCAGCGTATCGTGGCTGTGGCCGCCGAGCAGCAGATCGATGCGCGGAACGCGTGCGGCCAGCTCGCAGTCCAGAGAGAGTCCCAAGTGCGAAAGCACGACGAGCGGCTCGCCCTCCGCCACGGCGGCGGCAAAAGGGGCGATGGCCTCCCACGGATTGAGAAACCGCCACCCGAAAACCCGTTCCCAGAAGCTTTGCTCGGGGTACTGCATGATGAGCAAGCCGAGGACGTTCAAGTAAATAGCGTCGCCTTGCGAGTCGGTTGCGCGCAAGCGCAGCGACTGCGCAAACGGCAAGGGGCGCCCCTTGGTATCGCGCAAATTCGTGCAGACCAACGGGTGTTGCATGCGCGAAGCTCGCGCGCGCAGTGCCGCGAAGAGATAATGAAACTCGCGATTCCCGATGCTCTGCGCGTCGTAACCGGCTTCGTCGAGCTCCGAAACGATCGGCTCGCTGCGATAGTAGAGCGTCTGACTGCCGCGCAGCGAGTCGCCGCAATCGAAGAGCGACCCCGGCCGCTGCGCGCGCAACGCCCGTAAGCGCCCGGCGAAACCGCGCCGATCGTGCAAATCGGAGGTGTGATAGATGCGAATCACGGCCGGTCCGAATCTGAAGCACGCGCCAGCTCGACGGCATAGCGCGCGCAGCGCTCGAGCGCATCGGGAGGCCCGAGCGCCTTTCGAACCTCCTGGAAAGCCTCGTACTGCCGCACCGGGTCGTTCATCAGCCCTTCGAGCGCCGTCGCCAATCCTTGCGGACTCGCGCGGTCTTGCAGCAGTTCGGGAACCACCTCGCGCCCCAATACGAGGTTCGGCAGCGTAATGAAGCGATGTTTGATCATGCGGCGACCGTACCAAATCAGCGCCTTCGGGATCACGTAAGTCGCTACGGCCGGCACGCCGATCAGCGCGGTTTCGAGCACGGCGGTCCCCGAGACGACCCAAGCGCCGTCCGCATTCTCGAGAGCCGCCGTCACGCCCGGCGCGATTTCCACGTTGGCCAAACGTTCGCGCGCGATCGCCGCCGCGATCATCTCCCTTGCGCGTGAATCCGCCGCTCCGAAGACGCCGCGAAGCCCAGGGCGCCGCTCTTGCAGCGTGCGGTACGCTCCGGCAAGCACCGGCAAGTGCCGCCGCAACTCGCCGCCGCGACTGCCGGGCAGCATCGCCACGACGCCGGCGTCGCGAGGCGGCGGCGGCCGGAGCGGCCGCATCGAATAGCGGCTCGTCAGTGGATGTCCGAAGAACTCGATCCGACAGCCGAGGCTTCGGTAGAAATCGTACTGATGGGCGAACGCCGTCACCGGAATGGAGACGGCGCTCACCCAGCGCGCCTTCTCTTCGTCGTCGAGCCAGGCGCCGGGCGGAAAAAGGTCGAGAATCGCCCCCTCGTACTTCAACCGTCGCAGCTGCTTTGCCAACCGCAGATTGAAAACGCCAAAGTCCACCAGCACGACCAGGTCGGGTTTCGAAGCGACGATATGAGAGGCAGTGCGCAGCATCGCGTCGAGCAGCTTGGGAATCCGCGGAATCGCTGCGGCCGGCCCCATGCTAGCCCAACCGGTATGATCGCGCCATAACCTAAACCCGTCCGCTCGCATCGCCGTGCTCCCGATGCCTTCAAACTCCGCCGCTGGATCGTTCGAGCGAATCGCTTGCGCCAATGCGATTCCACTGGCCTCCCCCGACGGCTCCCCGGTGGAGACGAAGTACTTCATCGCGCGAGCGCAGCGAAGAACGTTTTAGTTGGCCTTCACTTCAGTACGCCGCGTTCCGAAGGTGCTTCGAGAAAGTCGACGATCTCGCGCCCGGCGTCGGTCTTGACCTCGGCTTTCATTGCCTCGATTGCTTGGGAGACGTTGAGCTTGGGATCGTACAGCAGCTTATAGAAGCGCTTGATCTCTTGCCGCTGCTCCACCGGAAAGGCGGCGCGGCGAAGACCCACGCTGTTGAGACCGTAGGGCTGGCACGGATTGCCCTCGACGAGGAAGAACGGCGGCACGTCCTTCGTCAGTTTGCTCATCCCGCCGACCATTGCGTGACGGCCGACGCGCGTAAACTGGTGAATCCCGGTCTGGCCGCCGATCGTCACATAATCGCCGACGTTGACGTGCCCCGCAAGTTGCGCGAGATTGCTCATCGTGACCCCGTTGCCGAGAATGCAGTTATGCGCGATGTGAACGTAGGCGAGCAGGAGGCAATCGTCGCCCACGCCCGTGAGCTCGTCGCGGCCCGTCGCGCGCTGGATGCTGACGTACTCGCGCAGGGTCGTGCGGTTTCCAACGCGCGTATAGGCTCGCTCTCCCGCGTATTTGCGGTCTTGCGAGGCCGCACCGACGGTAGAAAAGGGGTAGAGCTGACAATCGTCTCCGATTCGCGTCCATCCGTTGACGACGACGTGCGATTGCAGGATCGAGCGCGCGCCGATCGATACGTGCTCTCCGACGATGCAGTAGGGTCCGATCTCCGAGTTTTTCCCAATCTCAGCACTGGGATGAACGATCGCGGTGGGATGAATCATCAGCAGCCGGTCGCTACACGTGAAGCACGGTGGAGTCGACGCCCAACATGCGCGGGTTCGAGACGATCGAGAACATGATCTCGGCGGAGCAAGCGAACTGACCGTCGACGGTCGCCTCGCCGCTCACCCACCCGATGTTGCGCTTGTGGCGCAGCATCGTTACCACCATGTCCAGCCGGTCGCCCGGAACGACGGGACGGCGGAACTTCGCTTTATCGATACCGGCCAAATAGGGGGTCTTGCGCGAAAACTCGCCGGGCTCCAAAATCATCGCGCCGCCCAGCTGCGCCAGCGCCTCGATCATGTAAACGCCCGGTAGGACCGGGTTCCCCGGAAAATGGCCGGCAAATATCTGCTCGTTATAGGTGATGTTCTTATAGCCTCGTGCCCGTACCATGTGCTCGAACTCGAGAATGCGGTCGACGAGCAGCATCGGGTACCGATGCGGCAATATTTCAAAAATCTGGCGTATGTCGAGTTCGGCCAAGGCTGCTCTCCTATGCAGAAGGCACGCGCAATCGCGAGCGTAAGGCGGTCGTTAGCGAGGAATGGAGCCGGTGCCCGCTCTTGATAGCGATCAGCTCGCAGCGCGGCCATGCTCCGAGTAACGCGAGGTCGCCGATTAAATCGAGCACCTTATGGCGCACGGCCTCGTTGGGCCAGCGCAGGGGTTGCAGCGGGCCGTCGGCGGTAAAGATCAGCGCGTTCTCTAAACTACCGCCCTGGGCCAAACCGCGTGCGAGTAACGCCTGCACCTCGTGCGCGTACGCGAACGTGCGCGCGCCGGCGATCTCCTCCACGTACCGCGCGGGATCGATTTCGCCGGAAAAGTATTGCGTTCCGATCGGCTGCGGAAAGTCGGCAACGAAACGCACGCGAAAGCTCGGGGCGGGAAAGGCGGCGACGAGCTTGTCGCCGTCACGGACGATAACCGGCTCTTCGAGGTCGAGCATCTTGCGCTGCACAAACTGCTCCTGCAATCCGCACTGCAGGATCGCGGAGGCGAACTCGGACGCGCTTCCGTCCCGCACCGGAATCTCGGGGCCGTCGACCGCGATGTCGGCATTTGCAACGCCCATGGCAAAGAGTGCGGAAAGCAGGTGCTCCGTCGTCGATACGGCGACGCCGTCGCGTCCGAGAACCGTCGCTCGCGTTGTGTCGACGACGTACTCTGCCGTCGCCGGAACGGAGACGTTTCCAAGCAAAAAGGTGAAGCCGGCGTGGGCCGCCGCAGGGCGTACCTCGACGCGACAGTGCACTCCGGTATGGAGTCCGACGCCCTCAAAACGAAGGCTCCGGCGCAACGTCGTTTGCATCATCGGGCGTTACGTCGGGCGCGAAGACGAACGCTCCAAAGCCTCGACACGATCGAACAGCTTTGGCAGCTTACGAATCATGACCTCTCGGCGAAGCTCGTCGCGGTGGTGTTGCGCCGGATTGCCCGAAATCGTCGCGCCGTCTTCCACGTCGCTCCAAACGCCGGATTGCCCGGCGATCGTCACGCGCGAGCCGACCGTTACGTGTCCTTTGAAGCCGACCTGGCCGGCCACGCGGACGTAATCCCCGATGACGGTCGAACCGGCCAATCCCGTCAGCGAGGCAATCACGCAATGCTTTCCGATGCGGCAGTTGTGTCCGATCTGGACCAAGTTGTCGATCTTCGTGCCGGCGCCGACGATCGTGCTCCCGGTCTGGGCGCGGTCGATGCACGTGTTGGCGCCGACTTCGACGTCGTCTTCGAGCACGACGTTTCCAATCTGGGGAATTCGTTGTGCCCGTCCGTCCGCGAAGGCCCAGCCGAACCCGTCGCTGCCGATCACGCAGCCCGGATGCAAGACGACGCGGTCGCCGACCACGCAGCCGTCGGCAATATACGCGCCGGCGCCGACGACGGTTCCCTCTCCGATCGAGGCGCGGTTGCCGATAAACGCGTGTGCCTCAACGTATACGTCGCCGGCGAGGCGCGCATCCGCAGCGATCACGGCGGTGGGATGACGAAACGGGCCGCGCGGCCTCGGAGGACGCAACGTTTCAAGCAGCTCCGCGAGAGCGACGCGCGCGTTTTCCACGACCAACAACGGCTTCGGCGCGGCCCGAGTCGCCAGCGACTCGTCGACCAGCACGGCCGCGGCCTTGCTCGAGCACGCAGCGACGAAATAGGCCTCGGTCGTCGCAAAGGTCAAGGCGTCGTCACCCGCCTCTTCGACGCTCGCGATCCGGGCGATCGGGACGCTGGCGTCGCCAACCACGCGTCCGCTCACGCGACCGGCCAGCTCGCCCAGAGTCCCCAGCACGTCAGATGCCCGGCGTCGGAGTGGCCTTTTCCGTGATGTTGAGCGCCTTTTCCACGTCGCTGGTGATGTCGACGCCTCCGTAACCGATCCCCTCCCGCGTCAGCACCAGTTTCAGCTGGTTCTGCGAGGCGATCTTGCCCGCGGCGTCGCGAATCTGAGCCGAAAGCTGATCCGTCACCTTGGCAAATTTGCGCTCCAGCGCATTGGCGTCGCTTTGCCTGCGCGTCGCACTCTCTCGCCGCGCGGCAATCGAGCGTTCTTCGGTCATGAGCTGGTTTTGATAGCCCTGGTACTCCGGCCAGTTGCTGACGATTCGCTGGACGTCGACGAGGCCGATCGACCCGTGCCCCGCGCAGCCCGCGAGCGTCGCAGCTAGACAAATCAGAATGGCGTGCTTGTGATTGTTTCTCACTCGTGTTGACTTTCGATGTCGTTGATGACTTGGTTAGTCATGTCGTAACCGCCCGCTGCGGCCCAAATATTGACGAAGACGATGCTCAGGCCGCGGTCCTTCGCGATGCGCGTCGCGTCGCGTTCGACCTGCGCGACGATCTGTTGGTAGAGATCGTCACGCCGCTTCTGCAGCGAATCAAGCTCTTTGGCCGTTGCTCCCGTGGCTCCCACGTCGGCCCCGTGCAGAGCTGCAAATTGCCGATCTAGATCGTTCTTGGTCGCGTTGTACTCGGCAATCGTTTTGCCCGTGTCGGCCGCAAACTTACTGGCATACTGTCGTTGAATTTGAGCGATTTGCGCCTGAACCTTAGGCGGGAGATTGGCCGACGGCGCTACCGGCGCGAGGCTGCGCAGCTGCGAGCCCACGGCGTCGCGATGTTCTGCGAGCTTTGCCTTGGTCTGCGCCGAAATCGCGCCCACCTGCGATCTGATCGCGTCGCTCGTCTCGCGATCCAGCTGCGCCCGGTATGCTTTCAACGTCGCCGCATCGGCGTTGCGCAGGGCGCCGACCTGCGCGCTTTCCTTCGCATTGATGCTCGCAATGTCCGATTCGGCCTTCTGGCGCGCCGCCGGGTCCATGGCGAGATTCGAGAGGCGCATCTTGATTGCCAGACGAGCCCCGGCATCTTGCTGGGTTAGCCGCAACGTTAAGTCGGTTTCGTTCTGCTGCAGTTGCTCGGCCTTGGCTCGATATTTTTGCTCCGCCTGCGTTTGCAGCTGATTGGCGATGGAGTTGGTCGCCGCATTGTCTTGCGCAACCACGCTTTGCTGATACGCCTGCAGGTCGGCATTGGCGGCTCTGGCGGCTTCCTGCTCCGAAGCGGCGGATGCGCCGCTCATCTGCGCGGCCGCAAGGGCGCCGGCGCCCGGGATGCCGGCCGCCGTCAGCGCCGCGGCGACCGCCTGTTGTTCGCGCGCCGTATACGAGCGCTGCTTTTCCGCCAGTATCTTGTTTGCGCGATCTTGCGCGGCGCGCAACTCTCGATTGAGCTCCTGGGTCTGCGCCGCGATCTGTCGCGCTCCAAGCGGCACCGCAGGAAGCGACGATTTCAGCGTTATCGCGGCAATGGCGTCGTCGAGTTGTGAGAGCTGCGGATAGAGCGGATCTCGCTTAACGGCTTCGTCTAGGCGAACGTAGCCGGCTCCGCGGACGGCCGACGAATGCACGTTGACGCCGCACGCCGAGAGCGAAGCGGCGGCCACGCACAATCCGACTGCCATCCCTAGGAAAGCTCCGGCACTATTTGGCGAGCTCGTTCTGGACATCTGTAGTGATGTCCGTGCCTCCGTAAACGATGTCTGCACGATCGACTACCAAGAGCAAACTCTTTCGGCGCGCCACGTCGGCGGTCGAGGCCTTCGTCTGGTCAACCAGCGGCTTGAGCAGCTGGTTCTGCTTGTCGGCGATCAGCTTGTTGTACTCCGTGAGAATCGCTTGCTTGTCGCTGGAACTCTTCGCTTGCGCCAATCTCGCCGCATATATCTGTCGCTGCGTGGTTTCGTACTGGCTCATCTCCGAGTTGGCAGATTGGACTTTCGGAACCCCGTCGAGCGCGTTCTGATCGACGTACCCGATTTCGGAAGGAGGCGGCGAGGTGCTCGGTGCCGCGATCGCTTGGGGACCGGAGAAAACCGCTTCAACGTCTTTGGTGATATCCTGGCCGCCATAGATGACGATCCGTTTATCTACGACGACGGATAGGTTCCGAGTGGCGCTAACCGCCGCGATCGCGTTGTTCGCCCGCTGGAAGAGCGGCCCGGCGATCTCGCGCTGCTTATCGTTGAGCTGCGTCTGAAATTGCATCGCGATTCGCTGCTTGTCCGCGTCGCTTCCAGCCCGTTTGACCTGAGAGTTGTACTGCGCGTCCACCTGCAGTTTATAGGCCGCGAGCTGCCGGTTCGCGCTTACGAAGACCGGCAGATTGGCAAGATCCGCTTGGTCGACGAATCCGACGTCGCTGACGTCGGCCGCGATCGCGCCGGGAGCCAGACTCGTCGCCAGTAACGCCGCGATCGCACAAAGTACCACCGATCGAATCGTCATTCTAGGGAACCTCTGAAAGTCGCTGTTACGCATTAGAAGCTTTGACCGATGCCGAAGCTCGTGTGCGTGCCGTTGTGTCCTTTGGCGAAATCGATACGAACCGTCCGCAGCCCCAGTTGCGGCACGTCGAATCGTATTCCGAAGCCGGCGTCGCCATAGAGCGCCCAATCGGACGGGTACCCCGTGATTCGATTGGTGTACGGATCGAGCAGGGGGTATGCCCCTCGAATTCGATAGTCCAGCTCGTCGACGAAGACTGCCAGCGTTATCCGGCGGTCGAGCGCCACCGGCTGGCGGAGTTCGATTTGCCCCAAGTACGCATTGGTGGCGTAGAAGACTTGGTTATAACCGCGCATCTGTTGGTCGGAGAACGTGAAGAGCGAGCTGGGCGGTATCACGCCGGTCGAGAAATAGCCGACGCCGTGAACGCCGATCGTGGCGTCCCGGAGCACCGGGAAAAACCTCGCCAGATCCACCGTGCTCTGCGTAAACGAGAAGTTCGAACCGATCGCCGGTGCGGAAAACGTCGTGCTCAGCACCGCCTTGAGCCCCTCGCGCGGATTGAAAGGGTCGTCGAGCGTAATCGTCTGCAGACTCAGACCGCTGGTTACCAAGTTGTAGGGAGCGCCGGTGTTGACGTTGGCGATCGACGAAGCCGCAATGCCGAAGGACCCGCCGTAGTTTTGCTGCGAGTTGATCGGGCTCGGCGTCGGTCCGATGAAAATGTTCGGTTGATTGCCTTGGAAGTAGTACGGCGACGGCACGGTCGTGTCGTATTTGATTTTCTCGCCGGTCACCGACAGCGACAAGATCGTATAGTCGCTCAGGCGGCGCCCGATATTTCCCGTCGCTCCGTTCGCGCTGGACGTGCTGGTCGCTACGATGTTCGAGAGCTGCTGTGAGCTCGAGCTCGGATAGAGGGTGACGGGAACCGGTACGTTGGAGCTGCTCGAGACCGAGCTTCCACTGCCCGCGATGCTGTACACCGGATAGTAATACGTCGAGTGGTTCGTAAAGATCGATCCGCCGGCCGTATACTTCTCCGCCTGCGGCGTGTCGCCGAGATACGGAACCGATCCGCTGAGCTGTGCGACTCCCGTTCGCGCGCCTTCCTCGAACTGAATGCCGGCGGAGTTGCCGGTTCCGTGGAGGTTATTGTCGGTAAGACCGAGCGTGGCGTAGAGGCCCAGGCCCGTCAAGCCGCCCGAATACCCGAAGCCGACCGAAGCCGAGGCCGTGCGCTGCTCGGTAACGTGCCAGACGAGCGTAACGTCTTGCGGCTTCTTCGGATCGGGGCCCGGCCTGACGTCGGGTTCGACCTTCGAAAAAAAGTTGAGCGCGTTGAGCCGCTGGTAATCCCGTTTGATTGCATCGGTGTTGAGCACCATGCCGGGCCGCTCGCGCAGCTCCCGGCGGATCACTTTGTCTTTGGTGCGGGTGTTACCGGTGATCTCGACGACGGCGATCCGCGCGACGTAGATGTTGTATTTTACGTCGGCCGTGCCGGCGGTTAGATTGATCGACGAAGGAACGATGCCGCCTTCGAAGTTGCCCAGCTCGAGATGGAACTTGTCTTCGTATAACTTTTGGAGCGCCTTATAATCGGCATCGCGCACCGCATCGGAGTAGACGCTGCCGACTTTCAAGGTAAGCGACGGCACGATCAGCGGCGGTGGAAGCAGCGGGTCGCCGCCGATCTCGATCGCCTTTACGATCAGGCCTTCCTGAATCGTGAGCGTCAGGACTCCGCTTTGAGAGTCTAGGTTGATGTCCTTGACGTGGGTCGGAACCTGTCCGCCGTATCCGATGCGCTCGTAATAGTTGTTGATCTTCAGGACGTCCTGGCGGAACGTGTTCGTGTTGAATACTTGGCCGACCGACAGGTCCATCAGCGCCAGCAGCGTGTCGCTGGGTACTTTCTGGTTCCCGGTGAAAACGATTCTGGAGATTACCGGATTTTCCACGACACGGTACGTAATGGCGATGCCGCCCGGCCTAGCGCGCACCAGCGGCGGCGCGATATCCGCAAAGTAACCCAGCGCGTTGATCCGAGCGAGGTCGTCCTGAACCGTCTTCGGGTTATACGGCTGCCCCGGGCGCGCCGCAACGACCGACATGATCGTCTGCGTTGGAACGCGCAGATTCCCCGTTATGTCGACCGACACGATCTTCGGCGTCGGCGCGGAGAGTGCCGGAGCAAGACTCAACCGAGCGACCGCGACCAACAGAAGGATGCCCAAGAGGAACTTGCCTGCGCCCAAGCGCCGCCCCGGATCAAAGGTCATGTGAAAAAGTCGTTTCAATATGCTTTCAGACTTAACGGCGGTCCATGAATTGCCGCCGCGAGCAAGCGGAGTGCGCGCGGCTCGGCTCGCCCTGTTCCGCCCGGCTTCGCCGGTGTCCTTGCTCGCGCCTGAGCCCCGAACGCTCGTTCTAATCAAAATGCCATCACCAGAAATAGTGCTGCACGGTAAGGCTGAAGCCCGTGTTTCCGATCAAAGGCTGGCTGGTTAGATAACCTGCGCTGTACCCGACCGGAGAGCCGGGTAACTGCAAGAGCTTCGTGGGGCCGTTTTGATAGAAGAAGTTCAGCGACGCCGCGGTCGTGGGGCCCGGCTGCACGACCAATCCGAACGACTGAATCTGAGGAATACCAAACGTGACGGCATAGACGGCGCTGACCGCTTTGCCGAGCAGCCGCGTGGCGGTAAGTCCGACATTGCCATAATATCCGAGCGTTAGGTTAACGCTGGAGAGTCCAAGGCCTTGTCCGAGCGTGCTTTCCACCGGAGCCAGCAGGCCGGCGGTGAACTGCGCGTTGAGAATATTGAAGGCTTCCTGACCTACCGTAATGCTGCTGCTTTGGGGCAAGGCGACGCTTGGAATCGGTGAGAGCGTTCCCAGTGGGGTAATGCCGCCGGGTTGTTGGCGTGCGAGCATCGACTGACGGCTGAACGAGATGCCGCTAAAGAAACCGCCGAAGGGCGCGATCAGGCCCAATATCTCGTCCCGGCTGTATCCGGCCGGGTTGGACTGCAGTCCGATTTTAAGCCCGGCAATGGGACCGTCGACGGTAATCGTCACCTCGGCGTTGCCGTAAGGATTTCGGGCTCGATCGGGGTCCGGGTTGACGACGCTCGTAGTCGCGACGGCGTGCAGCGTCGGCAAGACTCCGTCGGCAGCATTAAAGAGAACGTTTCCTTGCTGCACCCGGAAGGCGCGGTCGAAGTAGGTAAGCGTCCCACCGGTCGATTTGAACGCCCCCGCCAGCGTCGGAGCGGCCAACGTCCCGCCCAGCCGGACCGAGCCGGTGGCCCCGATATCCAGGCCCGCCCCATACCCGCTGCCGCGGACTCGGACATTCTTTCCTACAGTGGCCGAGACGTCGAAGGCCAGCGGGAGCTGCGCGGCCCACCCTTGGGAGCCTGACTGCGTCGCGGCTTTGATAAAGGACGCAAAGGGCAGCGTCGCGTCGCTCAGCGTGGCGCTTCCGGAGAGCAGCGCGGTTGCGCCGGGCCGCTTCAGCAGGGCGAGCTGGGCGTCGAGCGTTCCACTCCCGTAGGCCGGCAGGTCGAGCTGCGCTCGGCGAGCCGTCCCGTGAACCGAGAACGAGAGGTCGCTGCGGGAGAGCCCGTTGGGAAACTGGACGGTGCCCGACCCGTTGAGGCTGCCGTTCCCAGCCTTGGCCGATACTCGATCGATTGAGGCCGATACATGATTGAAGGTAAGATCGGCGACGATTTGGGTCAGCGGAGTCCGCTCGAGATCGCTCGCATACGATCCGTGCGACAGCGAGACGCGTCCCACGACGACCGGTTGCGCAACGGTTCCCGAAAGCCCGATGTGACCGTCGAGAAGCCCCTGGAGCTTCGTGCTGCTCCCCAGTGCCTCGTCAAAGATCGAAGGATCGAGGCCGACCACATCGAGATCAAAGCTCAGGGGCGAGTTCGGTGCTGCGATACGAAGGGGGGCCGTCGACAGGGGCAGCGAGCCGGCGAGGGTCGCCTCGCCGCGTTGGAAGGTAACGCCCGCATCGGAAAGCACCAACTCGTGCCCTCGCAAGCGAACCTCGCCAAAGAGCGAGGCGATTGGAATGCCGTACGCGAGCACGCTGCTTGCATCGAAGCCCGCCAGAAAGCTGGGAGCCCGATAGGTCCCCCCGACCGACAACGTCGACTCGAACGATCCGCTAATCGGCACGCGGCGCCGCGACGCATCGTAGATGAGCGCGGCGAGATGGTTTGTCGCCGCATACACGTGAAAATCGATCGGCTGCGTCGCGGCAAACCCCAGCGAGCCGCTGGCCGAGGCGGAGAGATCGGGTGTGGTCATCTCGGCGCGATCGATCACGATTCGATTACGAGCCGCGTGCAATGCGAGGTCGGCGCTATCGAGCGTGAGCGGGCCCAGGGTGCCGCCGGTAAGGCGAGCGTTGCCGCGCACGTCGATCTGCGGAAAGCTGCCTTGCACGGTCGCCTCGCCGGAGGCTCGCCCGGTAATCGGCAGCGCCTGCATGCCCAGCGCGGGGAGCCAAAGCGAGAGATCCAAATTGGCGACATTTGCGTCAAGATCGAAACGCGAGCTCTCCAAGGTGGAAAGCCAAGGCCCAGGCGACGCGAGACCGATCGACCCGCGCGCGTGCAGCTCGCCTTCGCTTCCCCCGACGGCCAACGCTCCAACGACAACGTTCCGCGCGCTCGACCAAACGGCTCGCGTGTCGCCGATCGGCAGATTCCGGTATCGAAAACCTCGTACGTTGATGTTACCGCTCGACGTGATGCGCGCGTCGCGGGAGGCGCTCGCGATGCGAACGCCGCCCTTTCCGGCCAGAGTGTCGCCCGTATCGAAGAAGTTATTGAAGTCCGAAAGATCGGCGGTCGGTGCGTCGACGTGCACTGCCAGGTTTCGCGGCCGGACCATGGCGTTGAAGCTCATGGCCGTCGTGCCGACCCGCACGGATCCGTCGGACATGCTGACCCCGCTGCGATCGGCGTCGAGCGCGGCTCGTCCGTCGATGAATGGAAGACCGTTGACGTCTCCAGCCGGCACGCCGATCGTGCCGCCGATCGTCGGCGAGAGGCTGCGGCCGCCGACGAGCAACTGCGCGTTGAAGGAGCCGTCGGTCATGTAGTTTGGAAGACCGAAAGCGCGTAAGGAACGCGCGACCTGTGCGGCCGGCACGTTTGCGCGAATGGCGTAACTCGGGGAGCCGGACGAAAGCGCTCCGATCGTGCCGTCGGCCCGAGCGTACGTTCCCGCGATCGCTCCAACCATTCGCTTCAGCGCCACGGCGTCTCCGGACAAGTTCACGTCGGCCTCGCCTGCAATCGGAAACTGTGCGATGCGCGCGTTATTGACGGTAACGCCTCCGGCAAACGCAGGCAGCGGCGCTCCCGCTCGAAGCTCGCCGTCGGCGTAAATCGTTCCGCCCTCGAGCGGTAAGCCGATACTTCGGAGTTGCGAACTCCGCAGCCGCTCGGCGACGAGCGCGAGCGCGTTCGAGCTCGGTTTGCCCACATGCTGCGGCGACAGCGAAAGCGTGCCTGCCGCAACGACGTCGCCGCCCGCGGCGCTCGCGTGTGCCGAGTAGATGCGCAAGCGGTCACCTTCCACCGCTAGGGTAAGGCTCGCACGATCTACCGGAACCCCGCGCAGCGTCGCTCCGGGCATCGACAAATGCGAGCCGACGACGACGATGCGTTTCGGCTCGACCGCAATCGCGACGGTGCCGCCCAATCTGCCGTGCCCGCTAACGGCGCTGCCGAGAAATGGCGCGAGACCCTCGAAGGTGCCCGCATAATCTCCGTAGGCGACGAATCGTTGCGTCGAAAAATCTCCCCGTCCGCGAAACGTTCCCCACGGACCGGAGGCGCGGAGCCGGTTGATCGGTGCGTTTTGCATGGTCCCGGCCAGCGATGCCTCGAGGCTGGTGAAGCGTACGCCTGAAATGCTGGTCTCCGCGCCGCTTACCAACCCTCCCAAGATGATGTGGTTGCCCGAGCCGCCGCCCGCGATCGCCGCGCGAACGGATCCCCCGTCGATCTTCGGCATTTGCGGTAAGTTCAAATTGGGAAAGGCCGGATATGCCGGCGCTCGCATGCGCAAATTATCCGAGAGCAGCCAAAAAGCGCTCGTGTTATGCGGCCGGTCGAGTAAATACGATCCGTCGAGATCGCCGCGAGATGTATGGAGCCAAAACGGATCCACGAGCGCGGTCCCGTTCTCGTCCATCTGGAGTATCGCCGCGACACGATCGACGCCGCGCGCCGAAGCCAGGCTTCCGATAACGTGAAAGAGTAAATCGTCGCCGGTTGCGCCGGCGTCGATCTCGATGGGTTCGTCTCCCAACATTTCGTCGAGATAGGGCAGACGATTCGCCGGTCCCGCGACGTGCACCGCGAACTCCGAGCGCAGGTGCGCACCGGTGCGCAGCGTACCGCGCACGCCTATCGAAATGCCGCCGTACGACGCGCGCAACGGAGCGAGCGCGACGACGTTTGCGTGATAGACGACGCCGGCAGTAACCCGGTCGAACGGCAGATTCCGGTAGAGCGCGCGGCCCGCATTGGCGCGCGCCACGATCACCGGATCGCCGATCGGTCCCCCGACCAGCACTCCGAGCGTTGCCTTTCCCGAGATCGGTTGGTCGCGCGTGAAGCCGAACGCGTGGCGGAGGTCGGCGAGATCGCCGGCGCCCCAAACCCCCAGCCGCAGCTGCGGGCCGCCGGTCACCGCGCCGTTCAAGTCGTAAATGCCGCCTTGGATGTTCAGCGGAATGCCGGCGAGCGTGGCGCGCGCGCTGCTGATGAAGAATGCGTTGTCGACTACGTGAAGCGTCCCGCCGATATTCTCGATCGGCAGCGAGAGCACGCTCAGCCCGAGGCGTCCGCCATCGATGTCGAGGCGGAGGCTAACGTGATACGAGGGCGCGACGTTGGGTTGGACGTCCAGCGCATAGAGAACCGCATCAAAGTTGCGCGCTCCGCCGTGGAGAATACGCACGTCCGGAGTCTGAGCGAAGTAGTTGGCCAGCGCCCGGATGGGGAAACGCGCGGCCTTCGCATGATGCATCGCGAAGCCGGCGATCGCGTCGATCTTGCCCGCAACGGTAAACGGTTCGTCGCGCCGTTCCTCAAAAGCGCCGCCGGCGCGATATCGCGTGACTGCTGACGTGTCGATGCTTGCGTCGACGCCGATGCGGTTCATATGCACGTCGCGGGCGCTCTGGTCATACGCCGACGGCTCGCGCAACTCGATCCGGCCGTCGCGAACTTTGAGCCTGAACCGAATCGGTACGGAATCGATTCGCTGCGGCGCCGGCACGGATGGAGCGGTTGCGCCGGCGAGCGCGATGTTGAAGGCACCGTCGCGCGAACGGGAGAGCGTCAGCTTGACGCCGCTTACCTCGATTCCGGTCAGGCCGAAGCGGTGCCGGCTGCCGGGAAGAAGATCGCGCAGCGAATATTCAATCGTGACGCGGTCGGCCTGCAGGACCGGCTCCAAGCGGCGTTCGACGCGAATCTCGCGGAGCGTGGCGGCATCGCTGCCGACTTGCATCTGCCCGATCTGGACGTCGTATCCCGCGGACGCAGCAGCCGTCCGGATGGCAAAACGCAGCAACTCGTGGCGCGATGCCGCCACGAGACCGACAACGACCGCGGCGGCCAGCAGGCCGATTGCAAAGCGCTTGCGCACGTGAGTCCTCGTGCTTCTATTACCCTTTGTGCTATGGAGGACCCCGCCTGGCTCACAAGCCTTTAACTAAATAAGGAGGCTCTGGGCCTCCACGAACCTATGAGAACCTCTAAAGATCGAGGTTCTTGACGCTTTTCGCGTACTCGAAAATATATTGTTTGCGAGGCTCGACCTTGTCGCCCATCAGGTCGGTGAATATCTGCTCGGCCTCGACGGCGTCTTCGACAGTGATTTGCTTGAGGCGGCGATTACCGACTTCCATCGTTGTCAGGGCGAGCTGCTCGGCGTCCATTTCCCCAAGTCCTTTGTACTGTTGGATGGTGAAATCTTTACCGTCTTCGCCGACGACCGACTTAAGCTCGGCCTCGGTGAAGGCCCACCACTGTCGCTTGCCCTTGCGAATGCCGTAGAGCGGCGGCTGCGCGATGAAGACGTGGCCCTCTTCCACCAGCGGTTTCATTTGGCGATAGAAAAACGTTAGGAGCAGCGTGCGGATGTGGGATCCGTCCACGTCGGCATCGGTCATGATGATGATCTTGTGATAGCGCAGCTTCTGCACGTTGAACTCGTCGCCGAAACCGGTTCCGAGCGCCGTGATCATCGTGCGAATTTCCTCGTTGGCGAGCACCTTGTCCAGGCGCGCCTTTTCTACGTTGATGATCTTTCCGCGTAACGGCAGAATGGCCTGATTGTTCGGATCCCGGCCGCCCTTCGCGGTGCCGCCCGCCGAGTCGCCCTCGACGAGGAAGAGCTCGCACTCGGCCGCGTTTCCGTTCTTGCAGTCGACGAGTTTGCCGGGCAGACCGGAGCCTTCCAGCGCGTTCTTGCGCCGGGAGAGGTCGCGGGCTTTTTTCGCCGCGTCGCGCGCGCGCTGAGCCTGCATGCACTTATCGACGATCGCGCGGGCGTACTTCGGGTTCTCCTCGAGAAAGAAGTCGAGCCGCTCGGCGACCAGACCCGCGACGATGCTGCGCACCCTCGCGTTGCCCAGCTTCGTCTTGGTCTGGCCTTCGAACTGAGGATCCTGGAGCTTTACCGAGACGACGGCCGTCAGGCCCTCTACGATGTCGTCGGTCGACAGCGAGTTATCCGCCTCTTTGAGCATGCCGCGCTTGCGAGCGTACCCGTTCACCGCATTGGTAACGGCTTGGCGAAAGCCTTGGAGGTGCATCCCGCCTTCGATCGTCGCGATATTATTTGCGTACGAGAATATCTGGTCGGCGTAGGCGTCCGTATACTGCATCGCTACTTCGACGTCTACGCCGTCGCGTTCGGCATGGGTCGAAATAATCGGATGAAGCGGATCCTTCTTCGCGTTGAGCCATTCGACGAAGGAGACGATCCCGCCGTCGAACTCGTAGGTTCGCTCGCGCACCGGCTCGTTAGACCGGACCGGCCGCTCGTCGCGCAGCGTAATCGCGAGCCCCCGATTCAGGAAGGCCAGCTCCCGCAAGCGCTTTTGCAGGATGTCCCAGTGAAACTCGGTTACCTCGAAGATTTCCGTGTCCGGCTTGAACCATTGCCGCGTTCCCACGCCGGCGGCTTTCCCAATCTTCTTGAGTTTTTGCACGGTGATTCCGTGCTCGAACTTCATCTGCCAGAGAAATCCGTCGCGCTTAACCTCGGTGACCATCCATTCCGACAGGGCGTTGACGACGGAAATGCCGACGCCGTGGAGACCGCCCGATACTTTATAGCCGCCCTTTCCGAACTTCGCGCCGGCGTGGAGGATCGTCATGACGACTTCCACGGCGGGCAGCCGCTCCTCGGCGTGAAGGTCGATCGGGATGCCGCGTCCGTCGTCTTCCACCGAACACGAGCCGTCGGCAAGCAACACGACCTGGACCGTGTGCGCGTATCCCGCCATCGCCTCGTCGACGGCATTGTCGACCGCTTCGTAGACGAGTTGATGCAATCCGCGCTCCGCCGTGTTGCCAATATACATGCCCGGGCGCTTGCGCACCGCTTCCAGCCCGCGCAAGACCTCGATTTGCTCACCAGTATAGTTCGTCGACATTCAACCTTTTCGTTCGTTTTGTTTTCTCGCGCCGCTCGCCGTCTCCAACGGAGAGCCGGCGTAGAGCAGCTCGTGCAGTTTGTCGCCCAGGATATTGCGCACCGTAGCCGGCAGGATCGCTTCCGGCGGAAGTTTGCTGTGCAGCAGCACGTACGAGCTTGCAACCAGCCGTTCGCGACCGTCGCGCGAAAGCTGTCCGGCGACTCGCGCCCGCTCGAGCATCCCCCACCAGCGTTTAAGCAGCCGGCTGCGAATGCGTTCGTACTCCTTCTCCCTTAACCCATCTACGAGCTTGGCCGTTCCGGCAAAACCAAGCCAAGGGGCTTCAAAAAGCAACCGCGCGGTCGCGAGCGCTCGCGCCTCGCTTCGAGCCGCATCGCAGGCCGAGCAGCTTGCCTTTTGGGATGGATCGATCAGCGCGCCGCACCTGTCGCAGGCTTTCCACCCGGCGGAGCGTTTCGTCCGCGCCGCGACTTCGACATGCCGCGCGAACTGCGCCAGCGCCTCTTGCGCGCTGGCCGACGGAACGGATTCGCCGGGCAGCCTCACGCGCTTGACCGGAGAGTGGGCCGCTCGGCGTACGGGGCGCTTAGGGAGCACGCCGACGCGGAAACGTAAGCGCTCGACGCCCGCGCCGGGCAGACGCGCCGCAACCGCACCGAGAACGCGATCCGCGAGGAAGCTCAACTGGTGACTCCACGCGCTCGAGCGCGTAACGACGACGAGCGTGCCGTCCGCCACGCGGACGGGCGCGGAGTTCGCGGCAACTTCGGCGCCGACGATATCGGTCCACCCCGCCTGGAGAAGCGTCAACGGATCCCGCAGCGCTACCTTCTCCGCCGGCGTCCACGCGACGATGGCCTGCGAAAGTTTCAACATGCGGCGAGCGCCTCGACGTCCCCGTGGCGGACGCACGCCACGTGCGCGCTCGACTGCAGTGGGGCCGGCAGATGGGTCGCCGTTACGAAGGACTGTTCGTAGTCGCCGATCTCGGCGAGAAAAGCGGTCGCGCGCTCTTCGTCGAGCTCCGAGAGCACGTCGTCCAAAAGCAGCAAGGGAGCCTCATTGGAACGCTCTTTCATTACCGCGTATTCGGCGATCTTCAGCGCGAGCACCGCGGTGCGTTGCTGGCCTTGCGAGCCATACGCGGCAAGCGAAACGCCGTCGAGCGAAAGGCCGACGTCGTCGCGATGCGGTCCCGCCAGAGCGGTCTTTCGCGCTCGTTCGGCATCGTGCGTCTGTCGTAACCGCGCTTCGAAGGCTGCTCCGGCCGCATCGCGCGTTGCGACGTCGAAGGGCACGTTCGGCTCGTAGCTCAGCTGCAAACGTTCGTTTCCGCCAAAACGCGCGTGCGCTCGACGCGCCTCTTCCGCTAGCGCTCGGACGAGGTGATCGCGCGCGAGCATGATCTGCGTTCCCGCTTCGATCAGCGTACGCTCGTATATCTCGAGCAGATCGGCATCGCCCGCGATCGTGCCGCGCAAAAGCGCGTTCTTTTGCTGCAGCGCCTTGCGATAGCGGGCCAACTCGTAGTAATACCGCGGCTCGCTTTGCGAGAGCGCGACGTTGAGAAACGCGCGCCGCACTCCGGGAGTGCCGGCGGCTAGCTGCAAATCCGCCGGCACGAACGTGACGACGCGAATCTTTCCGAGATAGGCAGCGTAGCGAACGGCGCCGCCGTTGACCGTATAGCTCTTGCGGGTTCCACGCCCGCTCTTTTCGATTGCGCAAACCAGCTCCACGTGACCGCTACGCAGCGTCGCCTCACCCCGCACGACGGCTAACTCGACCCCGTTGCGCACTGTATCTCCGTCGCGCAACGTGCGAAAGGACTTGCCCGTACCGAGCATCGCTATGCCTTCGAGCAGGTTGCTTTTGCCCTGCGCGTTGGCCCCGACGTACACGTTTAATCCGGTGGCCGGCTGGAGATCGAGCTGTGAGTAGTTACGAAAGTTCGATAGCGCTAGATGGCGCAGGAGCACATTATTGCCGCAGCGGCATGAGAACGTAGAGCTGCTGGCCGCTCTCGAGCGGCTCGAGCGGGCGGATCGCCGCAGGAGAGAGCGGCCCAAGGAACTCCATCACGACCTTCTCGCTCTTAATGTGATTGAGTATCTCGACCAAATAGCGCGCGTTGAACGCGATGGCGAGATCCTCGCCGCTCTGCTCGACTTCGAGTTCTTCATAGGCGTTCCCGGAGATATCGGAGCTTGCCGTGACGATCAGCGTCTGATTGGCGATCGAGAGCTTAACCATGCTGGCGCGGTCTCCGGCGACCAACTCTGCCCGCCGCAGGCTGCCGATGAACGACGCGGTGCTAGCGGTAACCGTCCGGTCGAACTTCGCGGGGATGACTTGCTGGTAGTTCGGATATTGCCCGTCGACGAGGCGCACCGTTATCGAGACGTCGCCGCTCGTCATTTGGAGCTGATTACTTTGCGCGCCAAGCGCGCTCACCGCGATTCGCTCGCCCGCGCCGCAATTCCGCGCGACTTCCGCCAGCGCGCGCGAAGGAACGATGAACTTTTCGTTGCCCGCCATCCCGTCGTCCAGTGTTGTGACGAACTTCGCGAGCCGATACCCATCGGTCGCGACCATGGTCAGCGCGTTGCCCTCCACTTCCAGGAGAGTACCCATTAGCACCGCGCCCCGAGCCTCTTCGCTCGACGCGGCGAAGATCGTGGCATCGATGCCGTCGCGGAACCGCTTGCCGGCGATCGTAAAGTGCGATCCGCGAGCGGCGGCCGGCAGCGGCGGATACTCGTCGGCGGGCAAGGCGTGGAAGTCGTAGTTGCTGCGGTCGCACTTCACGCTGGCTCGAGTCGGCGTGCCGGTAACCTCGAGCGTCCCCGGAGCGAGGTTCCCGAGGTAGCTGGCAAACAGCTTCGCCGGGACGGTGACCGCACCGCCCTCGCTTACCTCCGCCGCAAACGCGTGTTCGAACGTCAACTCGAGATCCGTCGCCCGTACCGCTATTTTTTCGCCCTCGGCCTGCAGTAAGACGTTTGAGAGGATCGGTACCGTCGTGTGCGCGTTGACGACTTTGCTGGCGGCTCCGACGGCCGCGGCGATGTCTTTCGTAGTACAGGCGAATCTCATTGGTTCCACCGTTGGGCGTGCGAGGGCGTTTTCCTAGTAGAATAAAACAAGAGCCGCAGCAGCAGTAGTGCGGTGTATTCTGGGGAGAACTCCGGTTTAACCTTACGCGGCCTGGGTTTTTCGCGTGGGATAAGCTGTGGACCGGAGGCGCCGAGCCATACACTTTTCCACGTCGCGGAAGCTACCGGTGGTTTATCCCCGTGGGCAGCCCTAACCTGTGCACGGCTCTCCTCCGCGCCCTAGGTCAGGGGTTCTGGCACATCGCGATGAGCTGGCGAATCTTGTTTCGGTAGGCTTCGTCCCGCTGCATCTGGTCCTTGATTTTGTCGCGCGCGTACATGACGGTGGTGTGGTCCTTCTTGCCGAAATCGCGCGCGATCTGCGGCAGCGAGTAGTTGGTGAGCTCCGTCGCGATATACATGGCGATCTGCCGAGGCGCCGCGAGCCGTTGATCGCGGCGGCCGTTGTCCATCTCTTTGACCGTGAGCCCGTGCGCGCCGGAAACCGTCTCCTTAATCTTCGAAATCGTTATCCGGTGCAACGGCACTTGCGCGACCGCGCTCTTCAGAACGTCGGCTGCCAGATCGGTGGTGATCGGCGCTTTCGTGAGCGACGCGTAGGCAATCACGCGGATCAACGCGCCTTCGAGTTCGCGGATGTTGGACGGAATCACCTTGGCGATAAACGACGTCACTTCGACGGGAACGGGAATGTTCTCGCTCTCCGCCTTCTTGCGAAGAATCGCCTCGCGCGTTTCGAGATCGGGCGCCTGAATGTCGGTAAGTAGACCCCATTCGAAGCGGGAGCGCAGACGCGCTTCCAGCGTCTGAATCTCTTTGGGCGGACGGTCCGACGAGATGATGAGCTGCCGCCCCGATTCGTGCAGCGCGTTAAACGTGTGGAAGAACTCTTCTTGCGTCGTCTCCTTGCCGGCAAGGAACTGAATGTCGTCGATGAGGAGCACGTCGACCTGACGATAGCGATTCCGAAACTCGGGCGTCCGATTGTTCTGCAACGCAATGATGAACTCGTTGGTGAACTTCTCACACGTGAGGTAGACGACGTTCGAGGCTAAGTTATCCTGGATGACGCGATGTCCGATCGCGTGCATCAAATGAGTCTTTCCTAACCCGACGCCGCCGTACAGAAAGAGCGGATTATAGGCGTGGGCCGGCGCCCCGGCGACTGCCTGCGCGGCGGCGTGGGCAAACCGGTTGGAGTTCCCAACGACGAACTCTTCAAAAGTATAACGCGCATTAAGGTTGGCGGTACGGAACTCTTCAAGCGGATGCGACGTGAAAGGGGCACTCGCGCGCGAGTTTTCGACCGGATCGGCGACGGAGAGCCGCAATTCTATGCTGGTGCCGAAGAGCTCGCTCAGCATTCCGACCATTTGATGGCGTAGCTTGCTTCCTATCCAGTCTTGAGCAAACTTGCTGTGCACCGCGAGGTGCAACTCGTTACCATGGAAGGAAATAAACCGAATCGGTTTGATCCACATCTCGAAGACGGGCTTCGAAAAGGTCCGTTCTAAGGTATCGAGTGCGGACTGCCAGAGCTCGTTGGAGATGTCCGAGTTGATCGCTAGCGCCATCCTCTGCCCTCTTTACGTCTTTCTGAGCCACCCCCGTGAGGGCGCAAAGGGTTGGCTTAATCAAGCCGCGCTCCTCTGGATTTTATGCACGATCTTATACACTTATCCACAGATCGCCAGGAATGGTTTTTCCGCGATTTTTCCAAAATATGAACCGGATCATTGGCGCACTCCCGACCGCAGAATAACCCCGATGCCATATGGTCCGGAGTAGTGGTGGGGGAGCGCGGAAGAGGGGCTTCTCCACAGGCCTGTCCACAGGTGTGGAGAGGGAGGCCGCTTGGTCTACCAAGCGTTACGGTTTGCTCGCGGGTACCATAGAACTCTTATGTTTGCAAGTGGCCTTCGCTGGATGCTCTACCTCGCCGTTTCGGCTCTCATCCTGGCCGTCTGCCCGATCATCGTCGTCCTCGTGTTGGCATTCAGCCGCCCGCAAACCCATGGTCAAATGGTCGTCCGGCCGGTGCTAGGCGCACCAAGCGCGGGTGGCCGATCCAGGCCGGGCACTCGATCCTGGCCCAACTGACGAGCTAGGAGCCTCGTCGCGTGCCTCCACCAGAGAAGGACCCGATTCCGGTCGACCTGAGGCGTCGCGGCGGCCTTAAGGGTGGCAAGAAGCGAATGTAGGCGCGGAGCGAGGGCGGGGGTAAGGAGCTAGGCCGTAAAGCTGCCCAGAAGCGTTGGCGAAACGAGACCGCTACCGAGAAGAGATAGCGTCAAGCCTTATGGCCGCCGTAAGGCAGCTTAGGATCGTAAACAGGCTTATTCATTGGCCGCGTTCGTAGCGTTCCGGCTTGCAGCTGCCGCACTCGCTCGCGAGCGATGTCAACGTATTTAGGGACGATATCGCAGCCGAATCCAATTCGGTCGTGCATCAGCGCGGCGATTACGGCGGACCCGACGCCCATGTAGGGATCGAGAACGATCTGCTGCTGATTCGTTAGGGCCAGCACGAGGCGTTCGATCAACTCGACGGGGAATTGACACGGGTGTGCCGTCTTCTCGACGTGGTTGAACTTCACGTTTGGGATGACCCAAACGTCGCCGGGGTTCTTGCCGAGGGGGTTGCATGAAAACTCCCCCCGCTTCGGGCCTTTAAAGTATTTCTTCCCGGGATACTTGGACGGCACACGGATCGCGTCCAGGTTGAAAATATACTCCTCGCCCTTGGTGAACCACAGGACGGTTTCGTAGCGCCCGGAAAGCCGGCGCGAGCCGTGAAGACCATGCTCGAAATGCCATATGATCCGATTGCGCAGCTTCAGGCCGTGGTGTTTGAAAACGGGGTACAAAACGAGATCGAGCGGAACGATCTCCCCGTCTTGGACATGGTTCCCGACCTGCCAGCAGAGGGAACCTTGAGGCGACAGAACGCGCACGCACTCCGCAATCACCTGAGCCTGAGCTGCGACGTATCGATCGATAGGTGTCGTCTTTTCGTACGACTTCCCGATATTGTACGGCGGCGAACACGCGATGAGTTGGACACTCTCGCGCTTGATCTTCCTCAAGAACTCCGAGTTGTCGCAGCATTCCATCCGCACTCGGTAGGTGGCGCCGCGGCGGTGAGGGCCCGCAACCGGCTCGTCGGAGGTGGGCACGCCGGCATCCATTACGCAGCCCCCTTCGGCCTGCTGGAACCAGGATCCCGTCTTCGCCGGCGGGATGAACCGGGCGGCCTTGCTTTTTGGGCGGCCTTTGGTACAATGGCCCGGCTATGTTCGAGTTAGACCTTCAGCTTTTTGCTTCGAAAAAGGGCGCCGGCTCGACCCGCAACGGGCGCGATTCCAACGCCCAGCGCCTGGGTGTCAAGCGGTTCGGCGGCGAGCGGGTTATCGCCGGAAACATCCTAGTGCGCCAGCGTGGAACCAAGTTCTATCCGGGCACCAACGTCGGCCTGGGCCGCGATCACACGCTCTTTGCCCTGACCGACGGGATCGTCTGCTTCAGCATCAGCCGCGACCGTCAGCACGTCTCGGTGTTGCCGGCCGGGTAAGGCCGTCTGCCCGTCCTGCATCGGGGCCATTAGGCCCCTTTTCATTTTCCGGCGAAGGTAGGGGCCGTGCAGTTCATCGACGAGGCCGAGATTGAAGTGGCCGCGGGGGACGGCGGCGACGGCATCGTCGCCTGGCGTCGCGAGAAATACGTGCCGAAAGGCGGCCCGGCTGGGGGCGACGGCGGTCACGGCGGCAGCATCTATCTCGAAGCGACGCCCGAGCTCTCGACCCTGGTAGAGTTCCGGTTTCGACGCAGCTTTTCGGCCGAATCCGGCAAGGCCGGCGGAACCTCGAACAAGTCCGGTCGAAGCGGGACCGATCTGACCGTTGCCGTTCCGGTCGGGACACTGGTCTACCGCAGAATCGGCGACTCCCCGGAAGCCCTGCTCGCCGATTTGGCGCAGGCCGGTACCCGCCTCGTGGTGGCGAAAGGCGGCCGAGGCGGTCTGGGCAACCAGCACTTCGCCACGAGCGTTCGTCAGGCGCCGCGCTTTGCCGAACACGGCGAGCCCGGCGAGCGCGCACATTTGCGCCTCGAACTGCGCCTGCTCGCCGACTGCGGAGTCATCGGCGTTCCCAATGCCGGCAAGTCTACGCTGCTCTCGGTCGTATCATCGGCGCGCCCGAAGATTGCCGATTATCCTTTTACGACGCTCGAACCGCAACTCGGCGTCGTCCGAGTCTCCGATGAGGAGTCGTTCGTCATGGTGGACGTCCCGGGGTTGGTCGAAGGCGCACACCAAGGCACGGGCCTTGGCGACCTCTTCCTCAAGCACGTCGAGCGTACGCGAGTCTTGCTGCACCTGCTCGACGGGTCGAAACCGTTGCCCGAAATCCTCGCCGACAAGGAAATCATCGACGCAGAGCTGGCCGCGTGGAATGCGCGCTTGGTCGATAAACCCACGCTGGTCGTGCTCAATAAGATCGATTTGCCGAACGCGCGCGAGTCTTTGCCGGAGTTGCGCCTGCGCTTCCCCGACATCCACGTAATCAGCGCGGCGACGCATGCGGGCGTGCGAGAGCTCGTGCTGGACACCTGGCGCACGATCGAATCGGCACCGATGCCCGAGATCGCCGCCCAGGAGCCGTTTCGAATCGAGTTGCGCGATCCCGACGCGTTTGCGATCGAGCGCGGCGCCGACGGCGAGTTCGTCGTCACCGGCGAGCGCGTCGAACGCCTTGCGGCGATGACGGACTTCGACTCCGATGAGGGCATGGCTCGTTTCGAGCGCGTTTTGGGAAAGATGGGCCTCGAGAAGCGTCTCGCGGATCACGGCGCCAAGCCGGGGGATACAGTCCGAATCGGGGCGTACGAGTTCACGTACTCATGAGAGTCGGAATCTTTGGTGGAACCTTCGATCCAATTCACAACGCGCATCTGTTCGTCGCCGAATCGGCACGCATTTTGGAGCGGCTGGATCGGGTGCTGTTCGTTCCGACGAGCAATCATCACTATCGTGACGAGCCTCGTGCCGATGCGGTGCACCGTTGCGCAATGATTTTGGGCGCGATCGCGAGCAACGCCGGTTTTGCGCTCGACGACGCCGATTTGCGAGAGAGCGCAACCGGTTATACGGCCGATCTCTTGCCGCGACTGCACGCGAAATACCCCCAGGCCACGTTGACGTTCATCATCGGGGCAGATTCGCTCGTAAATACGCCATGGATGCGCTTCGACGAAGTACTGGAATCGTTAGAGCGATTTGTCATCGCGCCGCGCCCCGGCGTCCGAGCCGACGCGCTGGCGCGCGTGCTCGCCGCAGTTCCGGCGCCGCTGCGCGAGCGAGTTAGCACCTTGAACCTTCCGGAGATTCCCGAGTCGGCGACGTTGGTTCGGACGTTGATTTCCCAGGGCCGCAGCATCCGCTATTTGGTGCCGGAGCCGGTCTGGCACTACATCGTTGCCCATCGCTTGTATGGATTCGGCGCCGGTGAATAGCCGCCGCGCGACGCTGGTCGCGCTGATCCTTGCTTCGTTCTGCGCCTGCGCAACGTCGCAAGCTCCCGACGATGCCGCAGTCTGTTCGGCATACTCCGCGCAACGCTCCGGCGTCGAGGTCGTCGCGCAGGGCAGGGTCACGCGCATTTTCGGCGTCCAACCCGGCCGCACTAGTCCGCACGAAGGCTTTCTGTTTCGACTCGATTCCGGCTGCGCTCTCGTCGTACGCGTAGAAGCGAACACCGATTTTACCGGTGCGATCCCGCTCTCCATGGGCCAGCGCGTCCTGGTCAAGGGCGAATACGAGTACTACCCCGGCGGCGGCGTCATCCACTGGACGCATCGCGACCCGCGCGGTCGCCACGAAAACGGATACGTCGACGTCGGCGGCACGATGTACTACTAAAGAGCGTGAACGATGGAATACCCCTCACCCGAATCGTCCTGGCCAGCGAGTCCCCTCGCCGATTGGAACTGCTGCGTTCGCTCGGTCTGATCGTCGACGTGGCGCCCAGCGGCTACGTGGAAAGGCCGCTGCCGGGCCTCTTGCCGGCCGGCCTCGCCTCGCATCATGCCAGTGAGAAGCTGCGCGCCGCGCTAGAAATGCAGCGCGGGCCGCTCGACGCCCCGGTTCTTGCTGCCGACACGGTGGTAGATCTCGATGGCGTTGCACTGGGCAAACCGTACGATCTGCAGGACGCCGCTCGAATGCTGGAGTCGCTCTCGGGGCGCGAGCACGTCGTCCATACGGCGTTTGCGCTGGCCGCTCCGGGCGCCACGCAGTGGGTGCAAGAGCTTTCCTCGACGCGCGTGTGCTTTTATCGGCTGGAAGCGTGCGAGATCGCCGACTACCTGGCAACCGGTGAGCCGTTGGACAAAGCCGGCGCCTATGGCATTCAAGGGCGCGCCGCGTCGTTGGTGAAGGCGATTGTGGGCGACTTCTACACGGTCATGGGTTTGCCGCTGGCCCGCGTGGTGCGAACGCTGCGGGGGTTGGGATTTACGCTTCCAACCGCGAAATAGCCGTCGCCACGAACTAGGTTGGAGAGCGGAGCGGTCATCTTCACGTATAGAGACGAACGAAAACTTTTCGCGCTGATTACAATCATCATCGTCGCAGGGCTTCTCGCGCTGCTTCAGATCGGCGCGCAGCGTGCCGGCACCGCCAGTCCCATCTCGACGGTCGCGAACTCGTTCTTCGCCGTTGCGGAGGGTGTGATCTCGGCGACGATCGGGGGCGTTCGCAGGTTTGGTGCGGGGATCGTCGCGCTGCCCGCGCTCGAAAGCGACGTCAGTCGGCTGCGAGCGCGCAACCAGCGGCTGATCGAAGAAAACGACCGGCTTGCGGAGCTCGCTTCGGCCTCCGCGCAGGAAAACGCGGTGCGCCCCGTTGTGAATCTCTACCGCGGCATCGAGGCGCGGGTCATTGGCTTTCCGCCGGAAAACGAATCTCGCGCGGTGACGATCGACAAGGGTTCGCTGGCTGGGGTTCGGGCCGATGAAGGCGTTCTCGCGGCCGGGGGCGCGGTCGGCCGCATCGTCGCCGTGGCTCCGTTGTCGAGTACGGTCGTCCTCATCACGGATTATACCAGCCGCATACCTGCAGTCGTGCGACGGGGACGCTGGTGGGGAATCGCGCGCGGTAATCTGACGAGCGTCGTCGACGATTACATCGAGCAGGACGCGCCGTTACGCGTCGGCGACGTCGTGGTGACCGGCGAAGGCCGATCGTTTCACTCCGGAGTTCCGATTGGAACCGTGACTCAAATCGAGCGCGGCAGCGCCACGCTCTATCAAACCGTCGTGCTGCGCACATCCGTTGATCTCGGCGCCCTCGACCGCGTTGTCGTCGTTCCGAAGTAAACCCCACGAAGCGCCGTTTGCCGGACCGCCGTGGTACGCGGCAGCGGCGTGGCTTGCGGTGGCAATCGTCGCTCAAGCCACGCTCGTGCACGCTCTGGCTATTCGTAACGCGGTTCCGAGCTTCGTCTTGGTGGTGGTCGTCTGGTACGCGATTCGCGTCGATGCGCGCCGGGCCGCCGTCTATGGGCTGATCGCCGGCCTCTGCGAAGACGCGCTTTCGGCCGGGACGGGCGCGGCCTGGATGATTGCAACGTGCAGCAGTGCCGTCGTTGCAAGCATGCTGTCGCGCGGGTTCTTTTCCGACTCGATTCCGCTGGTTAGCGCGGTCACCGTGCTTGCGACGCTGCTGCGCGCGCTCATTTTTTGGACCGCCATGGCATTGGGCGGATACCCCGCCGGTCTGGGAGCGATGCATCTGCGTGAGGCGCTCCTTGAAGCGCTGCTCAACGGCGCGATCGTCATCGTCGCTATGCTCGCGGTGCGTCGTTTCGAGGCTTCGCGGCGATGATGCAGCGGCGCGACCTGCGCTCGGCGTCGTGGCGCCTTCCAACGTGGAGGATGACGGCCTTCGCGGCGATCCTGGCGATCTCGCTGATCGCGCTGGTCGCTCGAATCGTCCAGATACAGCTCGTCGAGGGCGAATCGTATCGCGCACGAGCGCTCGCGAACCGGATCCGCCTCATTCCAGTGGCGGCGCCACGCGGGATAGTAGCCGACCGTCATGGCATAATTCTCGCCCGGAGTCGTCCCTCGTTCGTCGTGGCGCTGATTCCGTCGGAGGTTGACGACGTCGAAAGCGAGCTGACGTCGCTTGCCCGAATCATCCATTTGAGTAAGGCGTCGCTACGGCAGCGGCTGCTGCATCATCGAGGCCTCGATTACTCCACCTTTGCCCAAGTCGCCGCGAACGAACCGTACGGCCCCGTCGTGCTTGCATCGGGTTTGCCGGTACCGGCAGTGGCCCGGTTATCGGAAGTGCTCGCGGATCTTCCCGGCGTCGATCTCGAAGTTCAGCCAATCCGCGACTATCCGCAAGGCGCGCTGGGTTCGCATCTCATCGGCTATGTCGGGGCGATTACGCAGGACGAGTTCGAACGGCTCAAATACGAGGGATACTCACCCAACGACGTAATCGGAAAGGACGGCCTGGAGTTCGCCTACGACGACTATCTGCGCGGGACGCCAGGCGGCGAGCGCGTCGTCGTCGATGCGACCGGCGCCGTGGTGTCGAACCTGCGGCTCGCATCGAGACCCGCCCTGCCGGGCGACACGCTGGTCACCAACGTCGATTGGAGACTGCAGCGCATCGTCGAAGAGGCGCTTTCGGACGGGTTGCGCATTGCCGGACGGGGGCACAGGCTTTCCGGCGCGGTGGTGGCGGAGGACCCCTGGACCGGCGGCATTTTAGCGCTGGCAAGTTTTCCGAACTACAATCCCAACGACTTTGCCGGCGATCGCTGGAAGCGCGTGACCTTCGACTTGACGGATTCGTCGCAACCGCTGTTCGATCGGGCAATAGCTGCCGCGACGCCGACCGGTTCGACATTCAAAATGGTAACCGGATCGGCCGCATTGACCGAAGGCGTCGTCAAGGTCGATCAAGTCATCGACGACACCGGAGGATGGGACTGCGGCGGCTACTACGCGCGCGACATTGCGGCGGGAGGCCTCGGAGATACGACCTTCGTTCCGGCGCTCGCAGCCTCGAGCGACGGTTACTTCTTTCGTCTAGCTTGGTGGTTGGGTAACGCGCGCTTGCGCAAGTACGCCCTGGCTTTCGGACTCGACGCAAAGAGCGGCATCGATCTTCCCGGCGAGAACGAGGGAAACTGGCCGACCAACGCCTGGGAGCTGCGGGCCTTCGGCGTTCCGATGGAACCTAGCGATGCGTGCTTCTTGGGCATCGGGCAGGGCGCGATGCAAGCAACGCCGCTGCAGATCGCCAACGTGGCCTCGGCCGTGATCAACGGCGGCACGCTCTACCGGCCGCAAGTCGTGCGCGAGGTGCGCAGTCCCAACGGCAGACTCATCATCCGGTTTGCCCCGCGAATCATTCGCCAGGTTCCCGTCACGGCGTCGGCGCTTGCCGCGGTGCGCGACGGAATGGCGAAGGTGACCGATGCCGGCGGCACCGCATACGGTTTGGCGATTGACGGATTGCCGTACTCCGGCAAGACCGGAACGGTCGAAACCGCCGGCGGCAACGGTCCCAATACGACGTGGTTTGTCGCGTGGGCGCCATCGGCTCACCCGCGCCTGGCCCTGGCCGTCTTCGTCGACAGAAGCGGGGGCTACGGTGCGACGGTCGCCGCGCCGATCGCTCGTCAGATATTAGTAAAGTATTTCAATAAGAAGCCGTGAGCGGCCCGATCAGGCGAGCAGCTCCAGGCTCGCCGCGATGCGATCGGTGCGTCCTCCAGGGTGCTCCGCAAAGAAGCGTTCGAGCTGCGTGGTGCTTCCGGCCGTCGTCAGCGCGTGCGCCGCAGCCAGGGCGACGGCCTCGCAGGGGTCGTCGAGCGCGCGTTCGAGCAACCGCAGCGAGGAGGGATCGTCGAGTGCCGCGATTGCAAAAATGAAGTCGCAGCGCTCCGCATTGGAAAGGCTGCCGAACTTGTCGATCACCGCGTCGCCATCGGAGGCCGGCCGCCGGCGAGCGCGCGCGTAGGCAAGCGCCGCGATCGCTGCGATCAGAACTGCGAGGACGATTATAGCGTCGAGCACGATGTCCCTAGACCGTCGAGTGCAGCGAAGCGGCCATTGCATCGAGTGCGGCGTCGAGCCGTGAGTCGTAGCGATGTTGCAGTGCATCGATGAACTCGTTGCAGTCGGAATCCTCGAAGCCGTCTAGGGCTTCGATCAAGAGCGCGCGGTAGTCCGCCCAGCCGGGTGTTTCGTCGGGCAGAAGCCGCGCGAGCGAAGCCCAGGGGAGCGCCGTTGCGAGTTGCGCTTGCGCAAAGCGCTCCCCGAGATCCCGCAGCTCCCTCGGATCGAAAGTTCCGCGCAAAGTAAGTGCCGCCGTCGGGGACTCCGCGGGCACGCCGCGCGCGGCACCGGCCTCGCGCACCAGGCGCTCGAGCGTGGAGCGCAGCGACGGCGTCTCGATGTCGCGTGGCGCCAGAACGTACAGCGGCAGGCGAAGCTTGATGAAGAGGCGATCGAGCTCCTCGCGAAGCAGTTCCCGTGCCGGCTCGAGCGCGCTGCAGTGGGCGTCACCGACTCCCTCCGGAAGAAAGGCGCGCACGGCAAATAAGTGTGTGATCAGGCCGCGAAAGCGAGCCCCGCGCAAGAGGCGTAACGTGCGGTTTAGACGTTCGGGCGTAAACGCCGCGATCGTTCCGGTTACGTCGATCCCGGTCGTCTCGAAAACCTCGACGTGCGCGTCCTCGACGTCCTCATCGCGACCCGCCGAGAGCCGCGCGAGCGGATGAGCGCCGTTTCCCTCACCCACGGGCGTTGCGGGTGGGAGTTGCAGAAATCGCTCTTCCGAAAGCGCGAGCGGATGCCCCGCGAGAGCCGGTCCGAGCATTCCATCGAGCCCGAAGGGCAGCCCCGGGATGGCGTTGGCGAAGATCGGCGTTGCACGGACCCGCAGCTCCGCGGAAACAATTTCATCGTCTCGCTCGCCGTCGTAGCGAATATGTGCGACATGCACGATCGAGGTGCCGGCCGGCGATGCGTTGTGAACGACGCTGCACCAGCGAATCGTCGCTTCGACGCCCGGGTCGACATCGTTGAGCACGATGCCGCGCGCACCGGCAAATGGCGGAAGCGCACCCGAGTCGCGAATCGGGACGTCGTTGACCGTGGTGGAGTTGGGAACGTAGATCAGCGATTCCGGTGCGGCGACGGAAATCAGCGCGTTGCGAGCCGTGCCGTCGCCGCCGTTACGAACGTGCAAGAACCATTGCACGGTTTCGCCGGGATCCACCGCATCGGCTGGTTCGCTCAGCAAGTTGCCGGTCGAGAAATCCGGCTCGGCGCTGGTGGCGATCGTCAGGCGCTCTAACGGCACCGGGAGCATTCCATCCGCCGTAATTAAGCCGTCGACGGTAACCGGCCAATCTTTGGCGAGTCCGCGCAACAGCCGCAGCCCCAGCCGGGCTCGCGCATGCGCGGCCGGCGCCAGCTCTCCGAAGAGCAGCGAGGATTTCTCGCGCGTCGCTCCGTCCACGCTTTCGAGTCGCGCCTCCGGCGAGATGTAGCAGCGCAAGGTGACGTTGTGCGCCGTATCGGTACCGATGTTGGTTACGACGACTTCGACGTCGGCGAGCTGATTCGGGCGCAAGACCGATTGGCCGCTGAGTTCCAGCCGCGACGCGTCGCGGTCGAAGGCCGGGTGAGAGTCGACGCGCCACACCGCGTAGGGCAGATGAGTTTCGCCGAGTTCACGCGTATGTAGGCCGGCACCGATCCGCAGTTCGCTGGCGTTGGCAAACGGTGAGGGCACGCGGGCCTTAATTGTCAGACGGCGCGACGCGTAGGCTTCGATGGTTCCCAGCTCGGCGGTGTCGGGAGCCGAGTCGGCGGAGCGTCCCGCTAGCGCGAGCCGGCGACCGCTTTCGAAAATCGCCAGGTCATCGAGTGCCGGGTCGACGCGGACGTAGAGCACGCAGTCGTGCGCGTCGGCGCTGCCGTCGTTTTCGAGCACGATGGCTGCTTCGAGCCCGCTGCCGGGAACGGCGAATGCACTGCCTACTCGGGTCAGCGCGTTGCATCGTGGCGGAAAGGCCGGCTCCGAACGTACCCGCAGCTCGCACTCCAGGCGCCGCGATGAAGCCGGAGGTCCTTCCCAGTCGAGGACTGCCGCCGCGCTCACGACGCTCTTGTCGGGAAGCGGCGACGTGAGAACGCCTTCGGCGCAAAGCGTTACGCACTGGCCGGCGTCGATCGTGCCGAGCGCAAATCGCAGCGGCTCTTTGCGCCGTTCGCGAAGCGGTCGTCCGTCGATCGTGGCGGCGCCGCGCACGAAGATAAGATGGTCGGGAAGCTCGAGCTGGGCGCTCACGCGTTCGGCGGCGGCGGTTCCCGCATTGAAGGCCGCGAGCGAGAGCCGGACGCGTTGTCCGGGGCGAACGTCGTGCGCCGGGTCCGCCGAGAATGCCGTTCGCTCGTCGCCGAAGTCAGGCGCTGAGACGACCGTCAACGACGCAGGCTCGAGTGAAAAGGCCGGCGTCTCTTGCGACGCCACCTCGGCTCTGGCCACGATCTGGGTGCCGCCCGGCAGCGGCGCGTCGATCGCTACTCGGTAGACGAGCGTTGCCGATGCACGAGCGGGTAGAGAGCGCAGCACCACCGGCGCGTACATGCGGTCGAAGGATGCGCCGAGGTCGCGCTCGATCTCGCGCCCGTTGACCCGCGCCGACCCCGCGACATAGGAGCTATGTTCGGGAATCGGCGAGACGACGACGACGTCGCGCGCCGTCGACTCACCCGCATTGTGAATCCGAATCGTTACCTGCGCTTGCGAGCCGGGAACGGCGTCGCGTGCCGCCTCCATCGCAATGCCGGTCAGAGCGTTTGGCAGCTGAGGCTTGCTGCGCGCAACCAACCTTACGACGTTCGAGCCGATGCATGGCAGTTCGAAGGAGGCAACCGCCGCCTGCAACTCGACCGTCGTGCCGTTCTCGATTGCGCCGGCGACGCTGTACGCGATCTCGACGCGCCGCTCTTCGTTGGGGAGCACGTCGCCGACGTGAGCGCCGGCGCGCGCGAGCAAGGGCGAGTTGCCGAGCTCGTCGTCGAGCTCGCTGCCGTCGAGCAGACCGCTGCCGACAAGATAGACGAGCCCGTCGGGAAGGTTGAAGCGAATCCGGACGCCGGTTGCCGCCGCGCCGCCATGATTGCGAAAAGTGAACGTCGCCCGCACCGTCATCCCAGGTTCTAACTCGCGCTCGGGCGAAACGACGAGCGTTCTGAGCCGCTCCGGCAAGGTCGGCGCTCCCGGCGCAAAAACCTCAGAGAGAGGTCGCATGACGCGGGGACGTTTCGCCGCCGCGAGGGAGGCTCCCGCGCTCGCATGCACGGACATTTTCGGACTTGACCTTTATAAGAAAGAATGAGGATTCGCATGCTCGCTGTCCACGAAGACCGTCTCGCCGCCGCCGTTGCGCGGTTGGGCTCGGAGAATGCCTTCGAAATCTTGGCTCGCGCGCGAGAGCTCGAAGCCGCCGGCCGTCGCGTCGTCCACATGGAGATCGGGGAGCCCGACTTCGATACACCCGAGGGGATCAAGAAGGCGGCCGTTGATGCGCTCTACGACAACCACACGCATTACACGCCTTCGAGTGGGCTGCCGTCGCTGCGAGAAACGATCGCCGAGTACGCAAGCCGCTTTCGCAACATAACGCCGCCCTGGAACGCGGAGAACGTCGTCGTTTCACCGGGCGCAAAGCCGATCATCTGGAATACCTTAAGCGCGCTGCTCGATCCCGGCGACGATTTCGTCTACTTCGACCCCGCGTACCCGGCGTACGCGTCCTGCGCCACCTATTTACAGGCAAACGTCCACGCCATTGCGTTGCAAGAGTCACGCAACTGGCGGATGGACCTCGACGAGCTGGCCCGCATCGTCTCCAAGAAAACCAAACTGATCGTTATCAACTCACCCCATAACCCTACGGGCGGCGTCTTGACCCGGAGCGACTTGGAGACCATCGCCGAACTAGCCGAACGCTACGATTTCCTCGTTCTCGCCGACGAAATCTACAGCCGGAACTTCTACCTCGATTCCGAGTACCTGTCGATCGCGTCGCTACCCGGAATGCGGGAGCGCACGATCGTCGTTGACGGTTTTTCGAAGGCCTACGCAATGACCGGCTGGCGTTTGGGCTATGCGATCCTGCCCGAGCGCTTGGCAAAGACCGTGACGCTCTTCAACAACAACACGTTTAGCTGCGTCGCAACGTTCGTGCAGATGGCCGGCATCGCTGCGCTGACCGGTCCGGACGAACCGGTGCTGCGGATGAACGAAATCTTTCGGCAGCGCCGGGACCGGCTCGTCAAAGGACTCAACGATATCTCGGGCATCTCGTGTCTGCTCCCCGAAGGCGCGTTCTACGCCTTTCCCAACGTCTCGAGCATAACGCAGGACGACCGCGGGCTTGCGAAGTTTCTCCTCGAGGAGGGCGGCGTGGCATGCGGCGGCGGGTCGTCGTTCGGGGCTGCCGGCAAAGGCTACTTACGCTTCTCGTATGCAGCCTCGCTGGAAGACATCGACTGGGCGCTGCAATCGATTCGGGAGACGCTGCCGAAGTTTACGGGATAAGCTTCATCGCGCATTTGACCTCGTGCAGCGTCTGCGCGGCGATCTCGCGCGTGCGCGCGGTTCCCTCGGCGATGATCCGCCGCACCGTCTCCGGATTGCGGCAGTACTGCGCGTAGCGCTCACGCACCGGGCGCAGATAGGCGTTGAGCTGCTCGGCGAAGTCGTTCTTGTCTTGGACGCAGCCCAGCGCTCCCGAGCGGCACTCCGCCGCGATGGCGTCGAGCCGCAGCGGGTTGACGAATCGCCAGAGGGCGAAGACCGGGCAAATCTCGGGGCGTCCGGGATCGCCGCGGCGGACCTTGAGCGGGTCGGTGATCATCGAACGAACCTTCTTCGTCGTCGTCTCTTCGTCGTCGGCGATAAGAATGGCGTTGCCGTACGATTTGCTCATCTTGCGGCCGTCGACGCCTGGAACCTCGGGAAACTCCGAGAGCGTAGCCTGCGGCTCTACCAGAATCTCTGCACCTTCGCCGTAGAGGTGGTTGAAGCGGCGAACGATCTCGCGTCCCAGCTCCAAGTGTGCAACTTGGTCGCGCCCCACCGGGACGTACTGACCGCGGACGACTGCAATATCGCAGAGCTGCAGCAACGGATAGCCGAGAAAGCCGTAGGTCGCGATGTTCGCGCCGAGCGCATCGATCTGTCCTTTATAGGTCGGCACCCGCTCGAGCCACGAGACCGGCGTGATCATCGCCAGCAGCGCTTGCAGCTCGGCGATCTCCGGGACCCCCGACTGCAGAAAAATCGTCGATCGCTGCGGGTCGACTCCAGCCGCCAGCCAAACCGCCACCATCGCTTCCCGCGCATTGCGCACCATCGAGGGATCTGCAAACTCGGTCGTATACGCGTGCAGATCGGCAATCTCGAAGAACGCGTCGTCGTTCTCGCTATACGTCTCCCACTGCGTCAGCACCCCGACGAGGTGTCCGAGGTGAAGGTCGCCCGTCGGCCGCATCCCCGACATCACGCGCCGTTTGGTCAAGCTCATCCGCGCGTCAATGTTACGTGCAGGCGTCAATGCCTTGCGATTTCCGCGCGAACGAAGGTGCGCGCCGCTCGAACGGCTTCCGGAAGCGGCGTTCCCGAGGCAAGCTCGCAGGCAAGCGCCATCGCCAAGGTGCAGCCCGTGCCGTGCATCGCACCGGCTATCCGCGGTTCGCTAAAAATTTCTACACCGTCGCTCGTGGCAAGCGCATCGGCGGGGTCGCCTTCGAGGTGACCTCCGGTAAGCAGCACCGCGCCGGCACCGCGTGCGCGCAGCCGCGCTGCGGCCTCGGCCAGCGTGCTTCTTGCGATCTCTTCGAGGTGCAGCAGCGCGGCGGCTTCGCGAAGGTTGGGCGTTAGAATAACGTTCGAGAGCGTGGCAAGCTCCGCTTCGAGAGCATCTCGCGCGCCGCGATCGGCAAGCTCGCCCCCACTGCTGGCGGCAAATACCGGATCGACCACGGCGGGAAGCCAGGCGCGCGTCGCGAGGGCCTGCGCCACCGCGCGAACGCTCGCCGACGTCGGCAGCGCGCCGACGCGCACGGCGCCCGCGCTCTCCCAAGGCAGCACCGAGAGCTGAGCCTCGAAGAGCTCCTGCGCAACCGGGCCGAGCGCGACCACGCCCGCGGCGTTCTGTGCGCTGACCGCCGCCACGGCAGTGAAGACCCGGCACTTCTTTGCTGATCCGACGACGAGGTCACGCCCCACCCCCGCGACGTTCCACGGATGAGTCGTGCCGATTGAAAGGACGATGGCAGCCATTCGCGGGCCGTTACCCGCCCGAGTTCCAGCCGTCGACGAGTGCCGCCGCGGTCGCGCGGGGGTCCACGGCCGAGCTCACGGCCGAAATAACGGCTGCCATGGCGACGCCGCATCGCCGTATACCGCCAACGCGTGCGACGGAGATCCCGCCGATGGCGGCCACCGGAAGAGTCGATGCGCTCGAGAGGCGCCGCAGTTCGTCAGTGCCGAGCGCTCTACCGGCGTCCGACTTGGAGAGGGTCTCGAAAACGGGCCCGACTCCCAAGTAATCGACGTCGCGGGTGCCGGCGTCGCGTATCTCGACGGCGGTACCGCAGGAGAGCCCGATCAGGCGATCCTGCATTGCATTGCGGACCGAGGCCGTTGCGGCGAATCCGTCGTCGCCTGGCCCGAGATGTACGCCGTCGCAGTCGTAAAGCAGCGCTGCTCGCCAGTCGTCGTTGAGAATCAAGAGGGAATCGCGTTCCCGCGTCAGCTCGCGTAACGCGCGCGCGCAAGCCGAGCGGATTCCATTCTTGGCGCGGTATTGGACGATTCGGACTCCCGCGTCGAGGACCGCACGCGCCAACGCAATCGTTTGCGTGCCTTCGTCGAGGATTACATAGATTCCATGCAAGAGTTCGGCTCGTCCCGCGCGCGTTACGCGCGAGGACGCATGCGTTGCCATAGAATCACGTTTGCGGCAAGGTAGGCGATAAAAACGATCGCAATAAAGACGGCCAACCCGATCTTGTGGCGCGCCAGCGACAGCGGCACGAGGATTCCGAAGCAAAGCACGCCGGCCATAACGATTGCGACGATCCGTGAAACCGGTACGAACATGACGGTTCCTATGGCTCTTTTGGCAGAAGAAGATCGCCCAGGCGCAAGAGTTCGTCGTCGTTCTGGAAGCGAAACTCGATGCGGCCGCCGCGGCGGCCACGGACGATCCCGACGCGAGTGGCGAAACGCTCGCGCAACCGTCTTTCAAAATCGTGCTCGTCGGCCGAGAGCACCCGGGGCGAGCGCGCGGCTTTGGGGCCTGCATCGGCGGCGGCGGCCAACCGCTCCAGCGCGCGAACCGTCAAGCCTTCGGTCGCGGCGCGCTCCGCCAGCGGACCCCGCGCGGACTCGGGTGCGCCAAGAAGTGCGCGCGCATGGCCGGCAGAGAGCCTGGCGTCGGCGAGCATCGCCTTGATCGACTCCGGCAAGGCGAGCAGCCGCAGCGTGTTGGCGATTGCGGGCCGGCTCTTGCCGAGCCGGCGCGCCACCTCTTCTTGCGTGAGGCCGTGCTCGTCAATGAGATATTGAAAGCCGGCCGCCTCTTCGAGCGCGTTTAAATCCTCGCGCTGAAGGTTTTCTACGATCGCAAACTCGAGCGTCTGCCGATCGTCGCTCGATCGCACGATGGCCGGGATCGAAGGCCGCTGCAAAGCAGCGCTCGCCCGCCAGCGCCGTTCACCCGCAATTAGCTCGTATCCATCGCCGCGCCGCCGTACGATAACCGGTACCAAGACGCCATATTCCGTAATCGAGGCTTTGAGCTCGTCGAGCGCCGGGCCGTCGAACGTCTTTCGGGGCTGAAACGGATTGGGCGTGATCTCGGCCAGCGGGATCTCGCGCACGACGTCGTGCGAACTCGAAACCGGCACGGTACTCTCGCCGAGCAGCGCGGCCAGCCCTCGGCCTAAACCCCGCCTCGGCGTGCTCATGCCGAGGCTCGCGCGGGTTCGAGCATCTCGCGCGCGACGGCGAGATAGGCCTGCGCTCCGCGGCTCTTGAGATCGAAGAGAAGCACCGGTTTACCATAGGACGGTGCCTCGGATATGCGCACGTTTCGCGGAATCTGCGTCTTGAAAATTTGTTCCGGAAAAAACCTCTCGAGTTCGCGAATCACTTCGAGCGCCAATCGCGTTCGGCCGTCGAACATCGTGACGAGAACGCCGCTTACGTGCAGCATCGGATTGAGCGCGTCGCGCACGCGCCAGATCACGCTGGTCAGCTGTGCCAATCCCTCCAGCGCGTAGAACTCCGCCTGCACCGGAATGAGGCAGTCGCCAGCGGCGGTGAGCGCGTTGATCGTCAATAAGCCGAGCGACGGCGGCGAGTCGATCAGAACAAAATCGTACCCGCCGGCAATGGGCGCAAGCGCCTGACGCAGCCGCGTCTCGCGCGAGAGCGCGGCGACGAGCTCGACGTCGGCGCCCGCGAGATTGATCGTTGCCGGAGCGAGCATCAGATTCTCGATTTCGGTCGGCACGATGACGTTCTCGAGCGGAACCTCTTGCATGAGCGCGTGATAGATGTCGTGGGGCAAGCGCCCTTTGTCGATGCCCAAGCCGGTCGTCGTATTTCCCTGTGGATCGCTGTCGACGACGAGCACGCGGCGGCCGAGCATCGCAAGTGCCGCACCAAGATTGACCGCCGTCGTGCTTTTGCCAACGCCGCCTTTTTGGTTTACCAGCGCAATGATGCGGCCCACAGGGTTTCTCTCCGTGGTATCTATGGAGTGCCGACGCGATCGAGGTACTGCTCGAGGTTTTGCAGCAGCAACGCACGCTCGTTACGTTCGGGCTCGTCGGTGACCTGCTCGAAGAGCCAGCGCAGCGCGGCGCCGACGCGCTCGTCGCCGGTAAATCCCGGCGGCACCTCGCCTCGGCGCAGCATCGCGCTAGTAACGTCGTCGCCATCGACGGCTAAATCGGCCACGGAGAAGGCCGGTTTCCGGGCAAGCTCCGCGCGGACACGATCCTCGAACCGTTCGTTGCTGTCGTCGCGTTTGGGAAGGCCGCTGCCCCGAACGTCCGCCTGGCGCAATGCGAACAAACGTTCGATGTTCTCCGGCTGGACTCGGCGGATGAAGCGGCGCAGCCCGGCGTCGGTCAACTGCGGGTCGGCGCTGTACATATGCTGGCGCACCAGATGCTGGGTCGTCTTCACGACCTCGTTGGAGAAGCGAAAACGCTCGAGCATCGCTTGCGCCATTTCTGCTCCGACGATCTCGTGACGATAAAAATGCGGACCATCTTTGGTTCGCGGCTTTCCGACGTCGTGCAGCAGCGCTGCTAAACGGATCGTCAGATCGCCGGGCGCAGAGGCGTCGAGCGTTGCGAGCAAATGAGTCCAAACGTCATACGCGTGCCACTCGTTTTGTTCGACGCCGACGCCTTCGAGAAGCTCGGGCCACAAATGTGCCAAGACGCCGGTCTCGCGTAGAAGTTCCAAACCGATCGACGGCTTGTGCGCCTTCACAAAAAGCTTTGCCAGCTCGTCGTGAATTCGCTCCGCCGAAACGCTCGTCACCAACGGCGCGGCCTCCGTCATTGCCATGCGAAGGCTCGCGGTGGTCGAGTATTCGAATCGGGCGGCGAACTGCGCGGCGCGCAGCACGCGCAACGGATCCTCGCTGAAGCTTGCCGGTGCGAGGATATCGATGCGGCGCGCGCGGATGTCCGCCTCGCCACCGTACGGATCGATCAAGAGCCCGGAGGGAAGCGCCCGGGCGAGCATGTTCATCCGGAAATCGCGCCGGGCGAGGTCCTCTTCAAGGCTGACTTCCGGCCCTGCCTCGACGTGGAACTGTCGATGCCCGACGCCCAGCGAACGCTCCCGTCGCGGAAGGGCGACGTCGACGGTTTCGGCGCCCACCGAGAGTTTCACGACTGAAAAGGAGGCGCCCACGACGTCGAGCCGGCCCAGCGGCCGCAGCGCGGCCAGGAGCTGCTCGAGCTGCATCCCGGTCACGACGTAGTCCAGGTCCTTGGTTACGATCGAATCCGCCTCGAACTGCGTCCGAAGCTCGTCGCGTACCCTCCCCCCGACGGCATAGAGGCTTCCCGGCGGTAGCACGGCCGTTAGGAGAGCATCCATGGAGAAGCGTCGCTGCATCACCGATATCTTATATGTAGCCGGGCGAATTCAACCGCCCCAACCTCCTGGGCCGGGCAGCCCGAGGGTCCCCAAAAATTTTTAATAAAAAAAAAGCATGCGATGGGTGGTTTGCCAGGAGGAACGCCGAGCGAGCCATAGAAGTCAGGTCAAGTCACCGCCGCTTAGATGCGTCGGATTTTGACGTTACTACTTACTCTACTCTTTATAGAAGGAGCCTAGTTTATTATGTTCAGCAATATCAAATCGATGATCCGCGACGAAGAGGGCGCGACGATGGTGGAATACGGTCTGCTCGTAGCCCTGATCGCCATGGTTGCCCTGGTCGGCGTTACGACCCTCGGCACCAACCTCAAGACGCTCTACACGACCGTCGCGGGTTCGGTCTAAGGCTAGCTCTATAGGATTGGGGCGACTACACCGTGGGGTCGCCCCCAATCAACCAAAGTTTGGCGACTTAAAGTCCCCGCACGCGACAGGGTCGCCAAAACCTATCTCCATAGGCCCACGGCAAAAAAGAGAAGCGAAAAAGAAGAAGAGGCCCCTACCTTACCTGGGGGCTTCTTCAATTGTGTTTCACGGGAAACATTGGGGAAATCTTCTCTTCAACTAAGAGGTCAATCGCTTGGCTGTTTGAAGTCACAGAATAAAAGAAAAAGCTTGTCGATTATCCCTTCACGGCACGGAAGCAGTAAAAGCCGGCATGCGCCCGTTACTGCCCTCTGCTCGCCGGGTCACGGCCCCAAGCAACCACACGCCTTGAGCGGCAGAAAGCGTCGGGATAGTGGAAACGATACCCTGGTTGCCAGGCCGCTCCATCAGGAAAACCGCGGGCATTGAACCAGCAATTCATTCTGTCGGTGAAGTACCGCATTGGCGCTGACTCGCCCGGCCTCAGGTAGACGCCTACATCAGGGGGAGGTGGTCCGGGATGCACTGGATACCACAGTGTCACTAGGTGTGGTCGCCCCACACCGAATACGGCGCCAGCGAAAACCACGCAGAGAACGCACCTATCCAAACAACCCAGCGCATAACCAAAATGGTAGCAAAAACGCCCTGTTAGGAACGCCCCATTTATGGGCTCGCTCATCTAACTCCCGATGCTGTCCGGTTTCCGCGGTCAATCCCCCGCGGGGACAATCGCTAAGGCGTTTCACGGGAAACATTTTCGAAATCTACTGACAGAGCGGCCGCTTCTGAGGAGCGCCGGTCCGGCGTGGAAAGCGAGCTGGGGTCTCCCTGAGCTTGCGCAGCAGAATGATATGGCGATCGTCGCCGATCTCATCGTCGCTTTCAAGCGAAGCACCCAGCACGAGTGCAGCGTCCTCGAGGGAGCGGCGTTCCCCCGCGTCCGTCCTGCCGCGCTGCAGAACGGCCGCTCCGCCGACTCCGATCAACGGGAGAAGCAGTTCCGCCACCGCGGGAGCCGTCGCCACGGCGCGGCACGTGCCGCTGGCAAAGTGCTCGCGCAGGTCGGGCCGGTGGCCGGCGACCTCGGCGCGCTCTGCCACGACGACCCCTCGAAGCCCCAGAGTCTCCAAGAACGACTCGAGGAGACGCGCCTTTTTGAGTGTCGCCTCGATCAAAGTGAGCGGGACTCCGGTCACAATGCCGATCGGAATCGCCGGGAAACCCGCACCCGACCCGACGTCCACGTACGGCTCGCGCAGATATGGGACGACCGAAAGGCTGTCGCTGATATGTCGCGCGATCTCATCGGACGAGCGTGCGCCCGTCACGTTGAAGCGGCGATTCGCTTCGAGGACGAGCCGGCCGTAGCGCGATAATGCAGCGACGGCGGGCGCGTCGACTCCTTGGTCGGCTAGGAGCTCCTCCAGAGCCGTCATCGCTTTAGGCGGTCGGAACGGGAATGCTCTCGCGCCGGCCCTTATGGACGAAGAGGCTGACGATGGCGACGTCGGAGGGCGTTATCCCAGGAATGCGCCCGGCCATTCCGAGCGTTCGGGGGCGCCGGGACGTGAACTTTTCGCGCGCCTCTGCGGAGAGCGCGGCAATGGATTGATAGTTGAAATCGGGCGGTATCGTGGCGTTCTCGGTTTTTGAGGCCTTCTCGATGGCCAGCTCTTGGCGGCGCACGTAACCCTCGCACTTCAGCTCGATCGCCACGCGTTCGCCGATCTCTTCGTCGAGGCGAGGATGGAAGTGATCGGCAACGTCGCCGAACTCGAGGCTGGGCCGGCGCAGGGCATCGGCAATCGTGCTTCCCGTGGAAAAGCACTCCCGGCCTATCATTTCATCGGAGATACGAGTCTTCTCGGCATGCCTGCGCGCAAGCTGGAGCGCTTCTTGGCGCCGATTGAAGCGGTCCCAGGCGCGATCGTCGACGAGCCCGATCTCGCGGCCGGCGGGGGTCAGGCGCGTATCTGCATTATCGTGGCGGAGAATAACGCGGTGTTCGGCACGCGACGTGAGCATGCGATAGGGCTCGTCGACGCCCCTGGTAACCAAATCGTCGATAAGGACGCCGATATAGGCTTGGGCACGGCTTAGCCGCAGTGGTTCCTCGCCGCGCGCCGCCCGGGCGGCATTGATGCCCGCGATGAGCCCTTGCGCCGCAGCCTCCTCATAACCGGAGGTGCCGTTGAGCTGTCCGCAGTGATAGAGTCCGGCGATGCGACGCGTCTCCAGCGTCTCCCGCAGTTCCGTCGGGGGCACCATGTCGTACTCGACGGCGTAGCCGGCTCGAAGGAGGGCGCACGACTCCAAACCCGGCAGCGTGTGAAGCATTTCAAGTTGGATTTCAGCCGGCAGCGACGTCGAAAAGCCGCCGACGTAGAGCGTGGGCTCGTCCCAACCTTCCGGTTCGATAAATATTTGATGCGTCGGATTGTGCGCAAACTTTACGACCTTGTCTTCGATCGAGGGGCAATATCGCGGACCGATCCCGCGAATCAGATCGAGCCCGTAGAGCGGCGACTGCGCAAGATTCTCGCGCACTAATTCGTGCGTGCGCGCATTGGTTTGCGTGAGATAACACGGCAGTTGCGGTCCCGCAAACGTCCTTTCACCCGCATACGAAAACAACAGCGGTTGCGAACTGGGCGGCTGCAGCGTCATCGCATCATAGTTGACGCTGCTGCGGTCGATGCGAGGCGGCGTCCCAGTCTTGAGCCGTGCAGTCGGGAAACCGAGACGGCGCAGTTCGTCGGCGAGCCCGCGGGCCGGAGCCTCGCCGAATCGTCCCTCGGCCCGCACCACCCTGCCGCAGAACGATTTTCCGCCGAGAAACGTGCCGGTTGCAAGGACTATCCTTCTGGTGTGATAGCGTCCGCCGTCGGCACAGACGACTCCCCGAACCGCCCCGTCCTTAACGATCAGGCCTTCGACCAGACCCTGCACGATTGTGAGATTGCTTTGCGATCGCAGCAGCGCCGTCGCCAGCCTGCCATAGCTGGGCTTGTCCATTTGCTGGCGCAGCGCCCGCACCGCCGGCCCTTTGCTCTCGTTGAGAAAGCGAGCGTGAAGGCTGCAGCGATCCGCAATGGTTGCCATTGCCCCACCGAGCGCGTCGATCTCGCGAACCAGTTGCCCTTTTGCGCTGCCGCCGATCGACGGGTTACAGGGCAACGTGCAGATCCTCTCGGGATCCCCGGTCACCAGCAGAGTGGAAACGCCGAGTCGCGCCGCCGCCAACGCAGCCTCTAGGCCGGCATGGCCGCCGCCTACGACGATCGTGCCGGCATCGTCGAACACGAAAGGTTCAGCCCGTCGACTTGGCGGTTAAAGCGGCGGAATGTGCGCGCAAGCGCAACGAAAACGCGATCATCAAAATCCCAAACACGATTGCATACGTGGCAATGAGCCAAACGAGCGTCAGCGCGCCGGCGAGTGGAAACCAAACCATCAAAACCCCGAAGAGTATCGATGCAGTCCCGCCGAGGATGAGCCAGAACTCGTTGGTCACGTGCGCTCGCAGCGCAATCGCTGCGACAATCTCCAGAACCCCCGTAATCAACGCCCACGCTGCAATCGTGAAATAGAGCGCGATCAACGTGATTCCGACGTCGTAGAACGTTATCGCGGCGATCAGGATTCCGGCGATGCCTTCGAGCATGAGCGGCCACCAGCGCTGATGGGTCTCCGCGGCGTGCATCGTCGCGAGAATCGCCACGACGCCGTCTACCAGCGCGTAGGCACCAAAGAGAAGCCCGATCACCACGAGCGTGTTACCGGGCCATCGAAATGCCAGTACTCCAAAGAGAATTGCGACGACTCCGCGGATCAGCCACATCCACCAGTTGCGTGCGACGGCACCGGTCATTTCGAGCGAATGCATGCGTTACTGCAACACTTTGCCGTTTGCGAGATAGACGCGCTGAACCGTGCAGAGGTTCGCTTTGGGACCCTGCCAAGCGCGGCCAACGAGCGAGTTGGCGAGGTTATGATTGATCTGGGCGTTTTGTGTGAACGTTCCGCGATCGATCAACACGTAGGGGTGTCCGCGATAGCGCACGAGGAAATCGAGTTCCGTGGCCGCAGACGGGTGCGTGTTGTAATAGACGATGTTGACGCCGTTGGTCAGACCGGCTCCGTTTGAATTGACGACGCAGCTTTGGATCGTGATGCCGAAGGCGGGCACCATCTCTGCCGAAGCGGCACATGGTACGAGCAGGGCGGCGGCAATCAAGCCGGTCAAAAATAGCCGTTGCAGATCGATCTCCTTGTGAGTTGGTAGCTTACTTTCCGATGCAAAAACGGGAGAAGATGCCGGTAACGATCTCTTCGGCGGCAACCTGCTCGCTTACATGCCCGAGTTGTGAAAACGCGTGCGTCAGCTCGGTTGCCACGAAATCGAGCGCCTCGTCTGCGTCGAGCGCTTCACCAGCCTGTGTCAGCGCCCCCAGCGCGGCATCGGCGGCTTCGAACTCGTATAAGGACGCCAGGTGAGGCCGCGTCGCGTCAAAGCGCTCGCCGTTCCAGCCGGCGTGCGCAATGGCGCGCCGAAGCCTCTCCAGCGTGGCGGCGTCGCGCACGCTTCCGGCGATTGCGTCCGGCCACTGCACCGCAAACGTGGGGTCCGTGCCCAAGTCCGCTTTGTTGAGAAAGAGTATGCGCGGCCGGCCTTGGGTGCGTTCCAGGAGCCGCTGCGCGCCGGGGTCCGCCGGCTTCGAGCCGTCGACGACGACGAGCGCGATGGCTGCTCCGTCGAGCGCGCGCTCCGTGCGGGCGATGCCCTGCGCCTCGAGGCGGTCCGCGTGGGCTCGAATGCCGGCCGTATCGATCAGGCGAACCGGTACGCCGTCGACGATCACGCTCTCCTCGATCGTGTCGCGCGTCGTCCCGGGAATTTCGGAGACGATGGCGCGCTCCGTCCCGAGCAGCGCGTTGAGCAGCGAGGATTTCCCTGCGTTCGGTGGCCCGATAATGGCGACACCGAGGCCCTCACGCACGATTTTCCCGAGCTCACCATCGCGGCGAAGGCGTTCCAAACGCGCGCGGATCGGTGCCAGCCGTTGCTTGAGTCCGCCGCGGTCAGGTTCGGGAACCTCGTCCGGAAAGTCGATCGTGCCCTCGAGTTCCTCCACGATTACAGCCAGAGCGCTTCGCACGGCGCGCACCTCGTGCGCCAGTCCGCTGTCGAAGTTGGCGAGCGCGGCACGCGCCGCCGACCGCGTCTGCGCGTCGATAATGTCCGCGACGGCCGCTGCCGCCTGCAGTCCCATTTTTCCGTTGAAGAACGCGCGACGCGTGAACTCGCCCGGCTCGGCCAGCGCGGCGCCGCACGCAAGCATCGCTCGGACTACTTCGCGGGCGACTACCGGCGAGCCGTGAATCTGCAGCTCGAGCATATCTTCGCCCGTATAACTCTGCGGCGCTTCGAAAAGAATGGCTAGACCGCGGTCTAGCGGATCACCACTATCGTCCACGATCGTTGCGTACGTCGCCATGCGGCGTCGCAATGGAGATTTCGTTTGAACTAGACGGCGGGCAAGTTCGGGGACGCCCGGACCACTGGCGCGGACGATTGCAATCGCCCCCCTTCCCGGAGGCGTCGCGACCGCGACGATGGTCGTGGAGGCCCCGTCGAACATTAGGTCAACGGGGAAAAATAACAACCCGGCGTTCGGGCTCTTCTCCCTCCGATTCCGTGCGCACCACCTCGGAGTCGGCAAGTGCGAGATGAACGATCTTTCGTTCCGACGGCAGCATGGGTTCGAGCTTCTGCGGCGAGCGCTCGCGAACGCACCGCTCGAGCGTTGCAAGCGCGAGACTCTTTAGCTGGTCGGCGCGCGCGGCGCGGTAGCCCTCGGCGTCAATCGTATAATAGTGGCGATTGTTTCGAACGCCGGCATTGAGCACGTTGTTGAAGACGAGATTCAGCGCTTCCAACGTATTGCCATGGCGACCGATCAACATACCGAGGTGCGGTCCGCTCACTTCCAGATATTCGCCTTCGGGGCGCGCGATATAGTCGATCTCGATCGGCCCCGCGCCCATCCGCTCGAGAATCTCGGCAAGAAGGTCTCGCGCGGGCTTCGCTTGATCCGGGAGCGCTTGCCGATCGCGCGACGCGGCAGGGCTGCGGCGCGGGTCGCGCCGTCGCCGAGTGCCGCCGCCGTCCCTTCCGCCCCCGGACTTGCCCGGAATCGGGCGGTCCCGTACGTCGGCCGGCTGTTCCTCGAACTCGAAATCGTCTTCGTAGAGCATGTTAGTTGCCTTTTTTATTCTTTCGTCGTGAGCGCGAAGAGCGCCCCGCGCGGGGCTTGGCCGACAGCGCGGAGCCGTTGCTGCTCGGCAAAGCCTTTCCGGAGGCTGCCTGGCCGGGCGCGTTGCCGCCCGAAACGTTTTCGGTGATCACGTGCTCGCTGTCGATCAACGCCAGCGGCTGATGGTAGCGGCGCAGCAGATAGAACTGTTGTCCCATCGTGAAAATGTTGTAGCAGCACCAGTAAAGGACCATCGCCGACGGCCAATGATATTTCCATCCCAGAAAGCCCAGCATGAGCGGAGAGAAGACCGCCATCGACCTTTGCATCTGAGCCTGCTGCGGATCGGTAGCGGGCATGCTGACGTAGCGAACGCTCAGGTACATCGAAAGCGCGTAGACCAGGATGAGGATGAGATCGGGCAACGAGAGATTCGCAGCGAGGATCGGCCATCCAAACAACACCGGTACCCAAGAAGCAAAAGGCAGGGGCGGCGAATTTGGAGGGGCGTGCGGAAGCGCGTGCATTATGATGCCGGGTATCCACAGCCACGATTGGTTTTCGAAGAACGCCTTGTGATTGAGCACCACGTAGTAGACGCTGATGATGACCGGATATTGTACGAGCATCGGCCAGCAGCCGGCGAACGGATTGACGCCCTGCTCTTTATAGAGCGCCATCGTTTCTTGCTGCTGTTTTTGCTTATCGTCCTTATAGCGCTCTTGAACGCGTTTGAGCATCGGCGCAATCTTCTGCATCTTCAAAAACGCCTTGAACTGCGCCGTATTGAGGGGCCAGAAGACCAGCCTGATCAGTGCCGCCAGAATGATCATGCTCCAGCCGAGGCTTCCGACCGGCTTGTCGATCGCCAGAACGACCCACCAAATGAAGCTCACGAAGGGATCGAGCCAGTGCACTCTCTACCTCGATTCCAGACGGCGCGCGCCCTGTGGCGCGGCGGCGGGCACGAAATCGACGCCGCCCGGATGCCAGGGATTGCAGCGAGCAAGGCGAGAGAGGGCTAGCCAGCTGCCTCGGACCAAGCCGTGTTCCCGCACTGCAGTCGCGGCGTAGTGCGAGCAGCTGGGGTAGAAGCGGCACGCGGGGGGAAGCAGCGGGGAAATGACCAGTTGGTAGGCGCGGATCAGTCCCAAGGCGGCGGCTCGCATGCGATCTACTACGCCGGCCCTAGAGCCGAAGTTACTTCGGCCCGTAAATCGGAAAACGGCGCCTCCGCGGCCACCGGTCGCGCGACGACGAGCAACCGCATCGCGCCACGCGGCGCGACCGCTTCCCGAACGATTGCCGACAAACGCCGGCGCAGCTTGTTGCGGACCACGGCCTTTCCGATCGACTTGCTGACGGTGATCCCGACGAGGGACGATGCATCCCCCGCCGGAGCGTCACTGCGGTAAATGGTCAGACTCTTGGTCGAAACGCGACGGCCCTGGCGGCGCAGCCGGGCAAAATCCGCTTGCGTGCGCAGGCTTGCCACCCGGCGCATCAGACCGTGAGACGATGGCGTCCCTTCTTCCGGCGGCGCGCTAGCACCTTACGCCCGGCCTTGGTGCTCATTCGCTCCAGGAATCCATGCACGCGCTTGCGGCGGCGATTGTGCGGCTGAAAAGTCCGCTTCATAACGTCCCTTCGGTGATCGAGTAGTGCCCCACACCCTTTGTGGCAGACAGCCCCTGATTATATCCGGCGCGGGGGGTCAGCGCAAGGCGGAGGTGTGCGAAAGGCAGGGGGAACCACCCCGACGCCGCCGTAACTTGCTGAAGTTTTGAGCCCCTCCAGAATGCAGCCGCCTGCCCGCCGACGAGTCGTGGTGACGGGTCTAGGAGCGGTCACTCCGGTCGGCAACACCCGCGAGGATTTTTGGAATCGCCTAATTGCCGGCGAATCCGGAATCGCTCCGATTACCGCCTTCGACGCCAGCCTTTTCGACACGCGCTTCGCGGGCGAAGTAAAAGACTGGAATCCCGAGCAGCTCATCGGACGCAAAGAAGCGCGCCGCATGGATCGCTTTGCGCAGTTCGCGTTTGTCGCCGCACGGGAAGCAATCGAGGATGCCAAACTGCCCGAGGACCCGGAGTTTAAACAGAGAGTGGGGGGCATCGTCGGGACGGGCATCGGCGGAATCATTACCTTCTGGCTCAACTCCGACAAAGCCAACGAAAACGGAACGTGGTCGAAGGTAACGCCCTTCTTCATTCCGATGCTGATGGCCAACGCGGCGACGGCGCACATTTCGATGGCCTATGGTTTTCAAGGGCCGTTCTTCGCGGCGGCCAGCGCATGTGCGAGCGGCAACGATGCCATCGCGACCGCATTCAACCTCATCACGCAGGGCGATGCGATCGCCATGATTGCCGGCGGGAGCGAGGCGACGGTATCTCCGCTGGCGATCGGCGGCTTTTGCTCGATGCGAGCGATGTCGACCCGCAACGACGATCCCGCTAGAGCCAGCCGCCCCTTCGACCGCGAGCGCGACGGGTTCGTCCTGGCCGAGGGCGCCGGGATTTTGGTGCTCGAGGAGTACGAACACGCGCTGGCTCGCGGAGCGAAGATATACTGCGAGCTGCTCGGTTACGGTCAATCCGCCGATGCCTACGATCTGGTTGCGCCGGATCCCGAGGGCAGGGGCGTCCGGTTGGCCTTCGCGCGCGCCTTCGCGGGCGCCGGCATTGTCCCCGAGGACGTGGATTACATCAACGCGCACGGGACGTCGACGCCGGTGGGCGATCCCGCCGAGTCCAGGGCGATCGAAAAAGCCTTTGGCGAGCATGCTACCCGAATCGGAGTCAGTTCGACCAAGTCGATGCACGGGCAC
>DATGGV010000052.1:0-8070 GCA_035308305.1 Candidatus Cybelea sp.
TCGAACTTCGCAGATTTGCTGCCGAATGGAAGTCAACTTACCGGGCGGATCGACGGCAACATCGATGCCGGCGGGAGCGTCGCCGCGCCGCGCCTGAACGGTACGCTTACGCTCGCAAACGGAACCTTCAACGGGCCGATGGAGCGATCGGCCATTACGGGGATCACCGGCTCACTTGCGTTCAGTAGAACGCGCGCGTGGCTGCAGTCGCACGCATTCGTCGGGTCCGGACTAGTAACGGCATCGGCCGTCGCGTCGCTTGCGGACTTGCGGCGCCCCGCGGATATCGCTTTTGCGCTCAGCGGGCGTGCCGCCAACGCGCGTCTCGATCTTCCACGTTACTTTTCGGGCAGTCTGAACGGTACGGTAGCGGTGGTTCGCAGACTCGGTGCGATTCCCGCGGTGAGCGGCGATCTCTCCGTTGATAACGCGCGCATTCCGCTCGGCGCGTTTCTCAACCAAAAGAGCGGGGGTACGACGAATCCGGGTTTACCGAACGTCGCGTTCGATGGGCTGCAGGTTGCCGTGGGGCAGAACGTCCGCGTTCAAAGTGCCAACGTCGACATCGGCGCGACCGGAGCCGTTCGCCTCGGTGGGACGCTCGAGGCGCCGTCGCTGACCGGTCAGTTGCGCTCGACCGGCGGTTCGCTGAACTTCTACCGCAGCTTCAACATCGAACGTGGCGACGTGACGTTCGCTCCGTCGGGCGGCTTGACGCCGGACGTCGATGCAATCGCCACGACGTTCGTGCCCGACCCGGCAACCGCGATACGCCTCCACGTGAGCGGCGCCGTGACGAATATGAATCTCGCACTCGACTCGGATCCGGCGTACAGCAAGCAGCAAATCCTGGGACTGCTCGTGGGGGCGCAGCAGTTCGGGGCAGTGCAAGGCGTACGGTCGACCGGCGGCGGGAGCTTTTCGGCCGGGTCGGCGGCGCGCACCGTTATGCTGGGGCAGCTCAACTCGGTTTTCACGAGAAACCTGCTCGAACCGTTGTCCACGTCGTTCGGCGGGGCGGCCGGTAGCGAGGTGGGGATCACCAGCGACATTCAAACCGGCCTCGGCATCAACGCGACGAGTGGCCTGGGCAAGTTCACGCGCGCGATCTTTTCACAGACCTTCGGCTATCCGCGAACGCAAAGCATCGCGTTGGAGCATAATCCGAATCCCGCCACAGGGCTGCGGCTGAGTATGTACACCTCGGATGGCCCCTCGCTCTTCGCACTGCAGCAGCCGCAGCCGCTGGGGGCTGACGTGCTGAACGTGAATCCGGCAACGTCGTTTACGCCAATCGGCGGAACGAACGGCGTATCGTTCTCGTACGTGAGGAGATTTCCGTGAGCTGTCGAGTCGTTAGCTTTGCAGCTGTGGTTGCGGGCTGTGCCGCACTGGCGGTGACCGCGGGCCAAACGGTTGCATTCGCCGCGAGCGTTGGGTTTGTCGATCTGCCCCGATTGGTGGCAAGCCATCCGCTGTATCGCGTATTGGCTGAGTACGATTCCGAGATCGCTGCACTGCGCAGTACGCAAAATGTTGCGGCGCTGCGCGACCCCGCGGCGGCAGCGGCACGAAGTGCGACGGCGTTGCAGGCGGAAGCCACTGCTGCAGCTGCGCGCGCGCAGGTAATCGGCGGGCACGATCCCGCGACCGATCGCGCGCGAGAGCAGGCAGCGATTGTGCAGTTGGCGCTCTCAGAACGCGTGGCCGGTTCGGGAATGGCGACCTACACGATGCAACTCGCTTCGGAGACCGACGCGAACCTTCGCGCCTACAGGGAGGCGCTCTCAGAGCGCTCCGAACGCGCATATGCGGCCCGGAAACAGCAATTACGTGAGAAAGAGCTGACGCTGGCTTACGATCTGGCGCGGCGCGATGCAGCGAAGCGGGTGACGCTACGCTTGAAACTTGACGACTTGCACCTCGATTCCAAGCGTCGCGCGAACCTGGAAGCCGAGCTGGCGGCGCTGAATGCAGCAGAGGAGCGCGGGGTCGGCGCGATGCGCCGCGCCGACGCCGCGCAGTTGACCACGTATCGCGCGCAGCTGGAACGAGATGCGGCTGCGAACTCGGGAGAGATGGACCAGCAACTGCGCAGCGGAGCCGGTGCAAACTACACGATTTTACAGCGAGTCTTCCATGAGGCAGGCAATGGGTTTCAGGCGCTACCCTTGCCGTCGCAGCTCGTTGCATTCACTCGCAGTTACGCGGCGTCGAGCAACGCCCGAGCGATAGCTAGCGGAATGCAGACGGCCGGCCGCGACCTCTCGCAACGCTTCCGCCAAATCGCAGCGGTCGACGCCCAGTCACAGCGCGACGCCGCCGCACAGCTTCGTACGCTGGAGGCCGATCGCGACGCGCTCTATCGCTCGATCGTCGCGCAGGTTAAAGCCGAAGCGCTGACGCTCGCGCGCCGGCGCGCTCTGGGAGGCGTCGAGTTCGTGAACACCACACCGAAGGCTGGCCGGCTCGACCTAACGCCGGCAATCGCCGCGCGCATCGCTCGGCATTCGTAGCATCCTTCGCCGCGCTATGGTGTCACCTCGAAGACTGTCCCACACCCAGCGCTACATAGCGATCCACCGCTCAGTGTCGTCCCATACAGCGCGCCGCCTACCTGGACCAGGCCTGCGGTTGAATTTTCACCGTCCGGGGTGCCCTGGAACCTATAAAGGACCTGTTCAGCCCCGGACGTGCTCACCTTGAAGATCGTGCCACAGCTGGCGCTGCAACCAAGGCGGCCACCAAAGAACGTCGTGCCGTAAAGCGTACCGTCAAAGTTTACGAGACCCGCATAGGGGTATGCTCCATCCCTGCCGCCTTTAAATCTGTAAAGGACGTGCTCGGCACCCGAAGTGCTTACCGTAAAGATAGTCCCGCACCCGGACATTGAGCATCCAGAGCCGCCACCTGCAGATGTAGCTCCGTAAAGCATTCCCTTCACGTTGACTAGGCTCCCTAAAGGGCCTGACCCATCCTTGCCACCTTTGAAGCTATAGAGCACACGCGCTACCCCAGCCGTGCTCACCTCAAAGACCGTGCCGTTGCCGCTTGCACCGCCCTGGGAAGTTGTCCCGTACAGCGTACCTTTCACATGAATTACGCTCCCGTAGGGGTCCAGTCCGTCCTTGCCGCCTTTGAAGCTATAGACGATGCGCTCCACGCCATCGCTTATGGCGAAGACCGTCCCGCAGCCCATCTCGTCAATGTACTTGCACGCGCCCGTGCCACCATAGCCCGTCGTTCCGTAAAGCGTGCCACTCAAATCGATTAGGCCTGCGTAGGGTCGCTGTCCGTCCGGGGGTCCCTGGAAGCTGTGGATCACCTGTTCGGTGCCGGATGGGAGCACTTCGAAAATGGTTCCACATCCGGTGCCATTGTAGCAACCGCTACCGCCGCCCGCGACCGTCGTTCCATAAAGGGTACCGCCCACATTAGTTACGGCAGCGAGAGGGTCGTTGCCGTCCGTTCCACCTTGGAAACTGTAAAGGACATGTTCCAAGCCAGATGCACTCACCTCGAAGACCGTGCCGCATCCACGCATGAAGCATCCAGTACCGCCGCCGGAGTATGTCGTGCCGAAGAGTGTTCCGTTCACGTTCAGCAGCGCCGCTTCCGGGCCGTTCCCGTCCGCGCCGCCCGCGAAGCTGTAGAGCGATTCGTAACTGAACGCAGCGCGCTGCCGCCACGCTGGCGAGAGTCCAACGACGCTCGCTCCTCCGGCGCAACCTGCTAAGTACGTCATGCAAGTGCTTAGGGCGAGCGCAGCAACTGCCTGCTTCATGATCTACCTCCGCTCACTACGCACCTCTTGTGGCGTTCACAGCCACCCCTCAAGCCAAAGGGGCCCGCAGCATAGGAAATCGCTCGGGGTTCGGGCTTATTACAGGGCAAAGCGAAGCAATCCCCTCACGCGGGAGCTTTCTTAAAGTCCGGGCGATTGGTTAGATGCAGGCGTTTGTCAACCAGACCGTCGCGTCGTACACAAATCCCGCGTTCAACTCTACGGGATCGTGCCGGCAACACGCGCACAAGCCATATCCTCGCGCTTGCCCTACAAGCCTGTAGTTCCCCGGTAAGAGGCTAAGAAAGTAGAAGTGGCGGCACGGGGAATCGGCCGGTGATGCCAACTATCCAGCACCACCCCTCGCACAACGACGTTACCTTGAAAAGCACTCTGGTCCACGGGCATCAACCCTATGGCAAAGGCTGCCCGTAATGGCGGTGAAGGGGTTCATAGCACTCGTTTAGCGCGACAACGCCATCCTGCGTGACTTAGGCGTGCGGAACTGTGATCTTGCGCGTGCGCTGCTGCACGAGCCACGTCACGTTCTCCTGCACGGCCTCCCGGCCCAAACGACGCAGAACTGAACGGAAGTTCCGGTGGCCGCTCGCGCTCGCGGCCGGCGCGTCGAGCGCGTCTTTCGCGCGCAAGAAGATCCACGCCATCCGATCGTATCGCCGTGCGTGATCGCTCCACCCGCGTTTGTCCGCATAGCCGTGTACCATCGCTGCTGCCATAGCAAAAAGCGATGACGCGAAGGCAATCACCCCGTTTACGATCCCGACCTGTTGTAGCAGTTTGATTGCGAGCGATATGCCCACTGAGAAGACGACGCCGATCGTCGCGGTCCGAGTAGCGACGCGCTGATGTGCACGCTCGCTATTGCCCGCAATTACCGTAAAGTAGCGGCATTGATCGTCGATCCACTCGCGTCGGACGACGTCCAGCGTGTCAGCCGGCACCGAGCTGCCTGATGGGTAATCCGTTCCGGGTCGCTCGGCAACGGCTCGGACGGCGACCGGCAGCCAGTCGATCTCGGCGTGCTCGGCTCGGACTATCAAGTCGGCGACGGAATCGTGAATACCGGCCAAGCGCCAAAAATAGACTACACGCAAAGCTTCACTAAGGGCCCGCGCATCCTGATAGCGATCCTGCCAGTCGGCTTTCGTGGAGATGCGGAAGACGCCGTATGCCACGGCAGTAATCGCAAGATATCCGACGAGCAACGGGAGCGGATGATGCGGCAAGAAGAGGTAAAAATTCAAACCGACCGCCGAAAGAAATACCAAACCGAAGATGGTTGTCAGCGAGGCGGTAACCCGGCCTTGATACAACCTCGCGATCACTTCCAGCCGATCTCTCACGCTTTCGAGCGTCCAGCGTTCTCCGTCATGCGCTCGCGCGGCCTCTGCATTGAAGCGATCGAGGTTACTCTTGAGCTTTTCGAAAGCTTTTCTGGCCTCGTCCTCCTTAAGCAAAGGAGGATAGAGCGTCCGCATTTCCGCCACGGGTTCCCCCGAGTCGAAGGCACCTTCCCCGCTACGCCGCGTCATGACGTGCAGCACGGGTCCAGTGCGCGCGGGGTCGAGATCGTCCGACTCGGGCACGTACGGCGCCGGGATCCCTTCGAGTTGAAAGGAAACGGCGTCGGCCGTTCCGCCCGGACGGGCCTCGGTGCGGCCGTCCCATAACGCGATCAGTTCGACGCAGTTGCGCACGATGTAGGCCGTGCAGCGGGCGTAGGCGTCGTGCCGGTCGCGTTCACCCAGCGTGGACTCCGGCCGCAGCGGGACGGCGAACGAAGTTTCCGCGCGCGCGAGCAGCGCGCGAAACTCGTCAACCGAATCGGAGCTGCTAAAGTCTCGTTCGTACTCTTGCTGCTCGAACGGCATCGGGACAATGAGCGCGAAGTCTGCGTCGAGGGCCATGTGCGCGACGAGCCGGTCGGCGCCCTCCGCCAGCGACGACAGCACGATCATTGGCGTCGCCGGATACTGCCTGCGCATCTCTGCGAATGCATTACGCACCGTCGCCTCGAGCGCGGTGCGGTCCTCGTCAGGGAGGTTGCGATGCCCTGCAGCGCCGAGAACCAGCGGCACGGGGCCGTGGGCCCGATCCGACGCTTCGCTCAACTGCCGAAGAATCCAGTAATATGTTTGAGGCACGCCGATTCGGCGGCGCGCCGTCCAATATCGCTCCGGACGATCGTGAAAAAGACAACAGTCAGAAACCGCGCGGCTCGGCGCGTCACAGTCGTCGCACGATCCCTGCGACAGCTCAAGCTTCCTCCGATCTTTTTCCGCGTGCTTGGTCGGCGGTACATTCGCAGCCTTAGCTTTATTTCAGAAGGGGTTGTGGGCCTCTGCTATCGCGGGTACCCTTAACCAGAAAAAGGCGAAAATTCGTCTCCACGGGAACTTTGGGTAGGCGATCGGAGGGAAGACGTGATGAAGCGTCGTCTAGACGCGACCCGCTTTAAGCGCGATCGGAGCGCGCCATAGCTTTGCCGCGCTGGGCTAGCAGGGTCGCCGTTCTTGTCGGGATCTACGTCACCGCCATGGCGGGGGCTGCCCTTTGGCTACCGCATGATTGGGACTGGGGTGTATGGGATTGGTTAAGTTCCCAGCATGCCCCGGTTTTCGATTCTCACGAAATTAGTATCGTCGATGTCCCCTGGCAAGACGGCAAGGATCAAGAGCGCCGGCGAATTGCGACCTTTCTGCAGACGCTGTTGGCACACAAGCAGAAGCCCGACGCAGTAATCCTCGACGTCGAGTTCACACCGTGTGACACGCGAACGTGTGAAGGATCGATGGCATCTGCGCGGCGCGAACTCATCAGTGCTATCCGCGCAAGCACGGAGTCGTTTTCGGTTTACGCACTCGAGCAGCCAACGCGCACCAGTGATGATGAGGCTACTGGACTCGACCCGCACGACCCCGATATCTATGCCGCCCTCAGCGGCGCTGCGCATACAACGTTCACGGCGCGAGCGAACCCCGCCACGATGTTCTACCGCGCCTGCTACAACGTTCCGATAGTTGATGCCAACAGCAACGTCGTGGCGGTCCAACCGGTGTGGGACATGGTAGAGCGCGTGGCGCTGCGCCCCGGGCAACTTAGCAGCAGCGTGTGCGACACCAACCACGTGGCAGTGCGCTTGCCGGCGGATCCGGTTTCGCCGGCGCAAGCGGCGATCACTAGCCTGAACTCGCAAGGTGTGCCGCCGACTGCGGCGCAGTTCACGGGCAAGTTTGTCATCGTCGGAACGATCCAAGGAGATCGCCCAGCCGACACGCCGCTGCGCGGGCCGGAGCTCGTGGCCTGGGCCCTCAGTAATGCCCTTCAGCCCGGGTCAGGACCCAACGCGGAACTCAAATACGACACAGAACCCCAAGGCGCGATGCTGCTCGTGCTCGTTCCGGCGTTTTCCGCGATCTCGATCACCGCATACACCGCGATCTTTTTCCTATTGAAGGGCACCCGCTTGCGGACCCTGCGGGTCGCCCTGCCCTGGATGACAGCTGTGTTGGCGGCAGTCTTCGGTATTGCAATCTTCGCCGCGTTTGAGGCCTGGCTACTGGTTAAGGGCCACATCCAGCCACAGGTGACGCTCATCGCGCTCGGCGTTCTGCTGGCGTGTGCCCTTGCGAGTCTGCGCGCGTTTCAGTACCTGTTTGATCAAACCTGGACGATCGACGCGCCGGTGGAGGAGACCTACGACTACGACGTCTTCATCAGCTATGCTCACGAGGAAGGCGCATGGGTCTACGAGCACGTCTACGCACCGTTGCGGGATGCGAGGCTCCCCGATCGCAATTTAAGCGTCTTTTTCGATACGGATTCAATTCGCTACGGAACGGCCTGGCAGGACAAGATCACGCTCGCAATCGATGGCAGCCGGTTTGTCGTTCCTGTCTACTCCGACATCTATTTTAACCACCCGTATTGCCGGTTCGAAATCATGCGTGCACAATTGAAGTGGATCAAGGCCGGCGTAGAGTCGCGCTGCGTGCTGCCCGTCATGCGCGGCACCCCAAAGATTCCGGCGACAGTGGCGGATATTCAAGCATCGAGCATCGACGTCGTTCCCGACCTCGTCGACCAAATCGTCGCCGAGATCGTAGGACGACTGTCGCGCCCGGATGTCTCTGCAAAGGCGGCAACACCATATGTCGCGCCGGCCACATGACGTACCGAGCGGTGGCGCGGTTTCTGGCCGTTGTCTTTTTCGCGATTGCGCTGCCGATTACGGCGAGCGCAGCGACGCGCACCCACACCATTCA
>DATGGV010000053.1:0-31917 GCA_035308305.1 Candidatus Cybelea sp.
TTTCCAGCTCGGGACGCACGCCGTACTCATTCATCTTCTTCAAAAGGCCGCGCATGATCGGGAAGCTGTTCTCAAAAATCTCGTCGCCGAAGTTCACGCTTCCACAGGTGAGGGTCGCCATCTCCGGGCGCAGTTCGAGCACGCTCGAACGCTCTTGCGGCGTCATCCCGATCGCCCCGCCGGTAGAGAACTGCACGATGAGATCGCTTTGCCGGCGAATCGCCTCATACGCTTGACCGAAGCGTTCGACGCTGTGCGTGTTGCTGCCGTCGTCGTTGCGGCAATGTACGTGCAGTATCGAGGCGCCGGCCTCGCGCACCGCTGCGGCGGTCTCGCCCAAAAGTTGCGGCGTGTACGGCAAATGCGGCGTCTGTTCGGGCCGGATCTCCGCGCCGACGGGCGCACAGGTGATTATCAGAGGATCCATGGCACTCATTGTGACAGCGCGCGGTAGGCAGCCTCTACGAACTCCGAATCGAGGCCGAGCAGTGCGGCCAGCGCGATGGCGTCGGCCTGCGGAGCCTCATCCCCGCCGACCTTTGCGATCGTGTAATCCATCGAGTCGGCCAGCGCATCGAGTGCGCCCTTCAGATCGCGCGCGGCCGGAAGCGTCCGGATTCCTTTGAGCCCGCGAACCGCAAAGTGCGCGACGCCGGCCGCGGCGGCGACGCCCTGCAAATGTGTCGCTAGCAAAGCGCAGGCTTTCCTTTGCCGCAGACGCTCGGTCAGCGCTACGACGATCGCCTTTCCTTCGTGCGGCGTGGTCGTGCGCGCGAACTCGTCGACGAAGATCAAGAGCCGCGGAGCCATTCGCGCAAGGATATCTTTGAGCGCCGTCACCTCTCGCGCAAACGAGGAGAGCAGCCCTCCGGAGCGCTCTCGAAGCCCCGTCCCCAGCCACGCGATTTGATCGAAGAGCCCGACCCGCGCCTGGGCGGCGGGCACCGGCAACCCAAAAGCGGCGCAAAGCGCGAGAAAGCCGCAGGTCTGCAACGCGAGGCTCTTTCCTCCCATGTTTGGTCCGGTGAGAACGGCCGCACCGCGCAGGTCGAGATCGATCGGAACGTACCGCCGTCCCGCGACCGTCAGCTCGGCCTCCAACGGTAGAAAGCGCGCCCGCTCGAAGGTCAGCGCCGGCTCGCGAATCACGACCGGGGCCGTGCAGTGATGGACCTGCGAAAAGCGCGCGGCGCCGAGGCTCACATCGAGTTCGCCCAACGCTCGGGCCGCAGCCCCAAGCCCCGCGGCGTGCGCGCGAGCGACTGAGGTCAAATGGAGGCGAACGCGCTCTTCGAGGGCGCCCATCCTGCCGAACGCCGCCTCACGGCGCTGCAGCGCGGCCTGAGAGCTTTCGCCGTACTCCAACGCGCAGAGAAGATAGGTCGCCGATTCACGCACGACGCGAACGCCTTGTGGTAACGTGCCGCGCAGGTCCGACCGCATCACGATGAACTCGTCGCCGGCGACCTCTTCGCGCCCTAGCTCGCGCGCGACGCGCTCCACCTCTCTGCCGCGCGCCGCGTCGACCTCGGCCTGCGCTTGCGCGTACGCCCCGCGCGCCGCCGCCAACTCGGCGTCGAAGGCATCGGAAAGATAGAACCCCGCCGCCTCCCTGCGTCCCGGCGCGAGTGCCTCCAGCACCGTACGCGTCGCTTCGCTTGAAATCCGTTGCCCGAGCGCGCCGGCTGCAGGCGACGCATCCACGCGTTCGACCATCTCGCAAAACAGACGCAGCTCGAAAAAGCCGGGATCGTCGAGCGGTTCTCCCAGGGAGGCTCGAGCAACGGCCCCCACGACGTCGGGCAGCTGTTCCAAGAGGGAACGCACCGCGGATACCTGGTCCGAAGGAAGCCGCTCGGCGATCTCGGCAATCTGTCGCGCCCGCGACTCCGCGGCTCTCTCGTTACCGGGGCGAAACGGCACGAGTTCGGAGAACAGGCGCGATCCATAGGGCGAGATGGGCGCCACGGCATTGACGAGCCAGTCGAAACCCAGCAGCTCGGCGGTTGCGGCGTCGAGCAGCTCGAGCCGCCTCATGCGGCCTCCCGGCCGGCAAAGACGTCGAACGACGGCAGCTTCGTTGCGCCGGCGACGGCATCAAGAAAGGGCCCCGGATCAAAGCTGCGCTCCGGTGCGACGGCGCAGACCGTCGTCGCAATCACGTCGAGCGCGCGGCGACAACGAACGCGCAGGCGCGCGAGCGCCTCGGAGAGCGATCTCCCACTCATGACGATCTGCGTCGAATCCCCGACGACGATCTGCCGCTCTTCCCCCGCGGCAATGAACTCGGCGGCCATCGTAGCCGTGAGGGCGCCTTCCAACTCGACGGCGGCGGCACGCGAATCGAATAGGGGTACGCGCAGGCGCGCAGTCAGCGTTGCGACATCGCACACCGCTTCCGACTCCGTCTTCGCCGCCGCGGCGCCGCAGGAGACGACGATCGCGCCGTCGCCGCTCGCCAGCGTCGCAAGCCGATCGATCGCACCGTCGATCAAAACGATGTCACTGCGATTTGCGACGTGCTCGATAGCCGCGCGAAGCCCCGAGGCGCTCGAAGGACCGGCCAAATCGTAAAGGCCATCGTGAGCCGTTCGAGCATACAGCAGCGAGCCCGCGCTGCTTTCGATGTCCGATATCTTGAGAATTTCGACGGCGGGCGAGGGCGCAAGCAGCGGGCGTGCCGTGACGAAGACGGTGTTCGAATGCAGCCGCAGGCCAGTTTTAGGGCCGATCGACGCCAGGCCTACGCGAAATCCCGATCGCCACGCCGCTTCGTACATCGCCAAGAGCGCGGTGGTTTTGCCCACGTTCTTTCCGGTTCCAACGACGAAGATCGCTCGCGCGCGCCTTTCGCGCGCAAGTTCCAAGAGTCTCAGCCCGACTCGCACGCCTCGGATTTCAGCTACCCGAGGTGCAGCGCCTTGAGCACCGCAAAGGTGATGCCGGTGAGCGAAAGCAGGAGGCCGCCGACGAAGGCGGCGTTGCGTTCGGCGTATCGTCCAAGCCGAGATCCCACGGTGAGACCGAGGGTCGTCGATGCGATCGACACGGCGGCGATGACGATCAGCGATACCGGCATCGGCACGCCGACGTACAGGATCGAAAACCCGATACCGAGCGAGTCCAGGCTGATCGCCAGCGAGGCGACGATTAAACCCGGTCCGCGCGAAAGGTCGACCGGTTCGCCCCGCAGATCCGTGCGACTCTCGTTCATCATGTAGGCGCCCAGGCCAATGAGCGCGGCAAATCCGAAGTAACCCGCAACGTCGCCGATGAGCCGTCCGGCGAGCAAACCAAGGCAGGCTCCAAGGATATTCATAACGACTTCGGCGCAAGCAAAGGCGATGCCGATCCGAACCTTCTGCCTCGTGGAGACGCCGCGAACGCCCGCGCCGACGCCGACGGCAAAAACGTCGAGCGCCAGGGCGAGCGCGATCGCGAAGACCTTGAGCAGTGCTGCGCTCATCGGCACGCTTTGCGCGCTCCGTCGGTGAAGGTTCCTGCATGACGCGCCGGTCTGCGGGTCCGATCTTTCTCCTCGCGGCGCTGCTGCTGTTGGTCGCCCTGGTCGCGCCGGTGGTCGCCGTCATCACGGCGATGCCGCCCACCCAAGCATTTGCCATGTTCGCCAAAGTTGGAGGCGACGCGCTGCGTGTCTCGCTGATCGCGTCGGCGGGAGCTACGCTGGTCGCGACGCTCTTGGGAATACCTGCGGGCTACTATCTCGCACAAAAGACCCCGAGTCTGCGCGCGGCGGCGCTGTTTTTGCTGGCGCTGCCACTGGCCTTTCCGCCGGTCGCCTCGGGTCTGATGCTGATCTACGCGCTGGGAACGAACTCGCCGGCCGGAGGCTGGCTTGCAGCGCATGGATTGACGGTGCCGGATTCGCTGCTCGGCGTCGGGGTCGCCGAGTTCTTCGTCTCCGGATCCTTCGTTGCCATTGCCGCAACCGCCGCGTTTAGCGCGCTCGATCCGATGTACGCCGATGCCGCCCGAACGTTGGGTTCGAGCGAGTGGCGCATCTTCTCCCGCATCGCGTTGCCGGCCGCGTCGGGCAGCATCGGCGCCGGAATCGCGTTCGCCTGGCTTCGGGCGATCGGCGAATACGGCGCGACGAGCATCGTAGCATTTCATCCTACGTCGCTGCCGGTCGCGCTCTACGTTGCCCTTTCCGCCTCGGGCGTTCGCGAAGCGCTCGCGCTCTGCTACGGCTTCATCGTTCTGGCCGCCGTGGTGCTTGCCACCGCTTGGCTTCTGCGCCGAGGCGTCGAACACTAGGCTCCCGAAACAGCAGCGCCGTGCTCCAGAAGAACTTTTATTTTCTCGCTCGGCGATTCGTCGCGGGCGACAATATCGGCGACGCGATTGCAGCCGTTCGCGAACTCAACGGTCAAGGGATGTCGGCGACGCTCGACTTTCTCGGCGAGGACGTCCACGTTGCCGGCGCAGCGCTCCGCACGCGCGAAGCCTACGAAGAGATGCTCGACGCGATCGCGCAAAGCGGCGTCGATTCGAACGTTTCCGTCAAGCTGACGGCAATGGGCCTGCTGATCGACGAAAAGTTTGCCTTGGACAACCTCGTGACGATCCTGGAGCGCGCCGCACGCAACCGCGATCCGTTCGTGCGCATCGACATGGAAGGTTCTCCGGTGGTCGAGGCCACGCTGCGCGTCTTCCAGCAAGCCTTCGCAGCGCACCCCAACGTCGGGCCGGTGCTGCAGTCCTACTTGAAGCGCACGCCCGCCGACGTGGAGAACGCGATCGCGCTTCACGCTCGAGTCCGGCTCGTCAAGGGCGCCTACAACGAGAAGCCGGAGATCGCCTATAAGTCGATGCCGAAGATCCGCACGCAGTACCTGGAGGAGGCGCGCCGGCTCTTGCTGCACGGAAACTATCCCGGCATCGCGACGCACGACCGCCGTCTGATCGCCGCGGTCAAGGAGTTCGCCGCCGCCGAAGGCATATCGCCCGATCGTTTTGAGTTCCAGATGCTCTACGGCTGTCGCCCGAGCGTGCAGCGGCAAATAGTCGCCGAAGGATACCGGCTGCGTATTTACGTTCCGTTCGGAACGCACTGGGCGGGATATTTCTACCGGCGCGTCTTGGAACGGCGCGAGAACGCATTCTTCGCGATCTCCTCGATCTTTTCACGGTAGTGCGCGCGGTCGTTCAACGGGTCAGCCACGCCGGCGTGCGCGTGGCCGATCGCACCGTCGGGGAGATTGGTGCCGGCCTCTTGGTGCTGGTCAGCGTCGGCAGTGACGACGACGAGCGCGACGCCCGGTCCATGGCCGAAAAGATCGCCGAGCTGCGCATTTTTCCCGATGGCGGCGGTTTGATGAACAGCTCCCTGCGAGAGACGGGCGGTGCCCTCCTACTCGTCTCTCAGTTCACCTTGCACGGGGACGTGCGGCGGGGCCGGCGTCCTTCATTCATTGCTGCGGCGCCGCCGGCGGTAGCGCGCAGCCTCTACGAGCTGGTGGGCGCCTCGGTGGCGTCGCTGGGAGTTCCGGTGGCCTACGGCGAGTTTGGAGCCCAGATGGCCGTCGAACTGGTCAACGACGGCCCGGTCACGATCCTGATCGACACCAAAAGGCTCTTCTGATCGAGCAGGGGCTCCCTTCTTTGGCCTGCTCGTACCGCATGCTCTCATCGGTCCCCAACCTAGGCACCAAACTTTTCTCCTCAAAATGACGTTGTAGTAGTTAGAAAGAGTTTGCCGCCCTTGCTTGGCGGCAGACGGACAGGTGAACAGCAATAATCATGGCAGAAAACAAAGAACCGAAACCCCGGGCCGGCGGAATGTCCGTCCGCGAGGCCGGTCAAAAAGGCGGCGAGACCGTCAAGAATAAGTACGGCGCCCAGTTCTACGAGCAAATCGGGCGCAAGGGGGGCCTAGCGACGAAGCTTGCCCACGGCCACGAGTTCTACGAGCAGATCGGGAAGAAGGGTGGCAAAAAGGGCGGCGAAGCCACGCGAGACCGGTATGGACCGAACTTCTACGAACGCATCGGACAAAAGGGTGGGCAAAAAGTCAAGCAGCTCATCGAAGAGGGCAAGCGCGCAGCAAAAGCTCAGAAGCGCGCTAGCTAAGTCATCCCGGCTTGGGATTCGCCTAAGCCTTTTCGTGTTTGCAGCCGTCGCGATCGGCGCGGGAAGCGTAGGGGCTTATCCAATGCCTCTAAAGCCCATTCCGAGACCGTCGCCGAGTCCGACGGCTCCCCCAGTCAACGTCTTGCCTTTTGACTCGACGTTGCTCTTCGTATTGGACGATCCGATTTCGTCGAAGTCGTCCAAGGCCGGTCAAATTGTGCGGGCTCATCTCAAGAGCTCGATCGTCGTCAACGGCCGGACGGTGGCGGCGGCCGGGGCGCCCGGCCAAATCCGCATCGTAAACGTCTCGGGATCGGATATCGAGGACAAGTACGGCTTCGTGGACATTTTCTTCGAACCGCTTACGTTGGCCGACGGTCGCGACTTGCCGTTGCGCGCTCCCGCGGCCCGGCTCGAGCCGGGCGTTTCCTACGGACATGAAAGCACCGTCGAAGCCGAGGATACCGTCGGCGATATCTTCGTTCCGTACTACACCCTGTGGCAGATACTTCGTCACGGAAAGAACTTCGTGCTGAATCCAGGATCGGAAGTTCCGGCGCGAACCGAGGCGACGATCACCGCCCAAGCCGATGGCACGATCGCAATCGTCACGCCGCGCCCCTTGCCCCAAGGATCCGAGGTTCCCGATGCGACCTTTCCGTTATCGCCCCTAGCGACGCCGCTCCCAACGGCCGCTCCCATTCCGAAGGTTCGGCCCACGCCGACGCCATCGCCCTCACCGGACTCGACGCCGGCCCCTCCGCCGCCGCCTTAGGGCCACGATGTTTTTGGCGTCACTTCGGGAAAAGAGCCCCCAGAAAGTGAGGTTCCGCTCGTGTTGACTCGACTCGCATTTGCGATTGCAGCCGTCGCCCTAACTACGATGCCCGGCTTTGCCGCCACACCGTCACCCGGCCCGTCGCTCTCGCCGATACCGCAGGGCACCGAAGTGGCCTTCGTTGCGATGATTCAAAAAGATCTGATGGCTCGCTTCCCGACGCCCGCGGATGCGGAAAAGGCCGGCTACTTCCGGTATGGCAATGAAGACGAAGACGGCGCGATCAGTTACGCCAATCTGCAGTGGCAGAGCGGAAATCCCAAGGAGCCCAGCCAGCTCTGGTACGACGTCCATGGCAACCTGCTCGGCGCCGATTTCTCCGTCCTGCAGAGCGCCTCGCCGGCCCCACCCTCAGTTTGGGGTGTCAGCTACCGCCGCTGGGTTTCGTTTCCCGAACATATTCATTACATTCTCGCCGGCCCAAACGGCACCGAAATTTACGGGGCCACCAGCGCGAAAAAGTTCGCAAAGGCGGGGGGTAACGTCGACGATCCCAAACCAGCGACGGTCGTCAAGATGGGCAAAGCAAAAAACGTCGCCGACGTCAAGCGCGTCTTTCTTTTCCCATCCATCTGGGATCTCATCGTTTGGGTCAAGCCCAATCCCAACGGCGCCTTCGCCGATAAGAATCCCGACGTCATTCCCAGCGCCAACGCCGAGAAGCCGGACTAGCTACTTCTTGGGGACGCAGTAGGTTTGAGCGGCTAGGTAGGCGGTGTCGACGGCTTGATCTTCGGATCGGGCGATCACGGCGCGCTGGGCGTCGAAGTGCAGCCAGCTTTTCGAGTCGCGCATATCCTGAGATTCGGTCATCTCGCGCTCGCCAAAACCGCCCATCGGCGGGTTGGCATAGTTGACGTGGTAGTTGCGCATCGCTTGATACAGGTGCATCAGGTCGATAGCCAGCTGGCGTTGGTGGTCGTAGGCCGTTTGGAGGTCCCAAACCGCGTTGGTGACCTCCGCCTTCGCCTGGGCGTCGGTCGTCAGCGCCGCGCCGTCGTGCAGCATGGCGATATTGCGCGAAATCCCGGCCAGCGAATCGTTGAGCGTCGTTTCCTGACGCTCGATCGCGTCCTGCACGCGCATGTACTGTTGGACGTAGTTCGTTTGATGAAAGAGCGTGTTGAGCGTATCGAGCTGCACGCTCGTGCCTTCGAGCACGCGGTCGTTGGCGAGCATCGGCGCCATCGCGCCGTTGAAGTGATCGGCCAGCGAGTTGCAGTACGGCGACGAGATCACCGTCACGATCGTCGGCAGCTCGCGTTCGCCGGGTGAAGCCGACGGCGATGGGTTCGGCAGTACTACCGCGACCAGCGCGGTCAATAAATTCAGCAGTATCATTTCTTGGAACCTAAGGGGTGGGAGTTATTCGTTAGTCCAGTAATCCTTGAGCGCTTTACCGCGCGAGGGGTGTCGAAGCTTTCGCAAGGCCTTCGCTTCGATCTGCCGGATTCGCTCACGCGTGACGCCGAACTCCTGGCCGACTTCCTCGAGCGTGCGCTGATGGCCGTCTTCCAGGCCGAATCGTAAGACGAGTACCTTGCGCTCGCGCTCGGTGAGGTTCTGCAGCACGTCCTGCATCTTCTCCTTGAGCAGCATAACGGAGGCCGCCTCGGCCGGCGCTACGGCTTCTTGATCTTCGATGAAGTCGCCCAGGTGCGAGTCTTCTTCTTCACCGATCGGCGTTTCGAGCGAGATCGGCTCTTGTGAAATTTTCATGACCTCACGCACCTTTTCGGGGGTGAGACCCATCGACTCGGCGATCTCCTCGACCGAAGGCTCGCGTCCGAGCTCTTGCAAAAGCTGGCGAGAGACCTTGATCAAGCGGTTGATCGTTTCGACCATGTGCACCGGGATCCGGATCGTCCGCGCCTGATCGGCGAGCGCGCGCGTAATCGCCTGGCGAATCCACCAGGTCGCGTAGGTCGAGAACTTATAGCCTTTGCGATAATCGAACTTTTCGACGGCCCGAATCAGGCCGAGATTGCCTTCTTGAATAAGGTCTAAGAAGAGCATGCCGCGGCCGACGTACTTCTTGGCGATGGAGACGACGAGCCGAAGGTTGGCTTCGGTCAACTGACGCTTCGCCTCTTCGCCCGCATCGACGGTCTTCGAATCGGCCGCGCCGTTGCGGCTGCTTTCTAGCTCGCCGGCCTCGATGCGCATGGCCAGCGACTTCTCCTGCTCCATCGAGAGCAGCGGAACGCGCCCGATCTCCTTGAGATACATGCGTACGGGGTCGTCGAGCGAGAGCCCGTCCGGGATCGTCTGCTCGGCTTCTTCCTCGCGCTCGGCTTCGGGCTTTTCGTCTTTTTGCTCGTCGGCGAGCTCGATGCCGGCGGCGGTAATCTCTTCAAAGAATTCGTCGAGCTGCTCGGGAGTGATCTCCTCGAGCACCTCAAAAGCGCTGTTGATCTCTTCGTACGTCAGCGATCCCGCGGCCTTGCCGCGCGCGAGGAGCTTTTTCTTGAGCTCGTCCAGCGTCGCCGGCGGAGCCGCGTCCGCGACCGGTGCGTTCTTTTTACGTGCCATATCTTTTTCGTTCACCTCCTCTCGGTTTTGCTTTGTTTTCCGTTTCGGCCCTTAACGCTTCAGTTTAGCGACGAGCGTTTCGAACTCTCCGCGCAGTTCCTCCGAGACCCTCTCGCCGCCGGCGAGCCGCTCGTCGATGAGATGCGATAACTCTTGATATCGCTCTCGGTCATGGTCGAGTCGCAGCCGCTCGACCACCCGTTCCAGATGCGCGCGCCGCTCTTCGGTGTCGCCGTATCGCACGGCGGAACTTCGGTCGCGCCGTCCCAACTCGACGACCACGTCGAGAATCTCCTGGTCCTCGGCAAAGAGCCCGAAGACGTCTGCCGTAGTGCGAAGCGTACCGGCCGCCCCCACGATCCGCTCGTAGATCCGCCGATACACCTCGTTCCGAAACCGCGATGCACCGATGCGCTCCGCGTACTCCCCAGCCAGCAACGGCTCCTCGAGCAGTATGCTCACGACTTCTCGTTCGAAGGAGAGCGGCTCGAGTGAAGTACTGACATGACGGCTTTCCTGCAACCCGATCCGCGCGCGAGGCGCGAAGTTCGCGCTATCAGCGAGGAACCGGCTATTCCGAAGGTCGTCGACGTTCACCTGCAGACGGCTTGCGACGTAGACGACCCAACGGTCCCATTCCTCACGCGGCGCTAATCTCCGAATCAGCCCGGCAGCCTTGGGCATGATGCGTGCCGGAGAATCGAACCCGGCGCGCAACTGCTCGATTTCCGCATCTATCTTGAATTCGATTGCCGGCTTCGCAGCGTCGAGCAAGCGGCGAAACTCTTCGGCGCCGCGAGCCCGAACGAAACTATCTGGGTCGTCACCGGGGGGAAGAAGGACGATGCGCACCGGGGAACCGGTGCTCTCAATGGTGCTAGACGCAATGTCGATGGCTTTGGTTGCGGCGCCGCTGCCGGCTGCATCGCCGTCGAAGCAAAGATAGATGTAGTCGGCGTACTTCCGAAGCTCGGCCCCTTGCTCGGCGGTGAACGACGTTCCAAGCGCGGCGACGGTGTTTTCGATCCCGGCTTGATGCAAGGCGATGCAGTCGAGGTAGCCCTCGACGACGATCAGCGTGCGGTCGCTCTGCGCGGCACGACGCGCGAGGTTGAGCGCGAAGAGGTGATGACCTTTGGTGTACACCGGTGTCGTCGAGGTGTTGAGATACTTCGGCTCACCGTCGCCGATCGCGCGGCCGCCGAAGGCTAGGACTTCGCCGGTCGTCGCATACGTCGGGACCATGAGACGATCGCGATAGAAGTCGTAATAGCCGCGTTGACCGCTTTTGAGCAAGCCCGCCTTGGCGGCCAACTCCAACTCCACGCCGTTGCGCTCGAGCTCGGTCACCAGACCGCTCCACGAGTCGGGGGCATACCCGAGGACGAATCGCTCGATCGTCGCGGCCGTAAAGCCGCGCTTATCGCAGTAGGCTCGCGCCGCCGTGCCCCGCTCGCCGGCCAACATTCGCGCGAAGTAGCCGGCGGCGATGCGGTTGGCTTCGTAGATCGCTTCGCGCTCGCTGCGCGCCCGCTGCGCGCCGGGATTCTCGGGCTCCAGCTCGACGCCGGCTTTGGCTGCCAGCATCCGAACGGCATCGCCGAAGGCGGCGTTCTCCAACTTTTGGACGAACGTGATCACGTCGCCGCCCACGCCGCAGCCGAAGCATTTGAAGAACCCGCGGTCGGGATGCACGTGAAACGAGGGCGTCTTCTCGGAGTGAAACGGGCAGAGACCCACCAAGTCGTTCCCCCGCTTTCGAAGCGGCACGTACTGTCCCACGAAGCTCGCAATGTCGATTCGCGCGCGAATTTCATTAAGGGCGCCCTGATCGTATCTCAATGCCACCGGGACTTCTTCGGTTCGCCCGCGTATTCCGTCGCGCTGGCATGAAGCGCATCTTCGACCCCGTTCATCACTTCATCGAGTTATCCACAGCGGAAGCGCGACTCCTCGATCTTCCGGCGATGCAGCGCCTGCGCCGTTTGCGGCAGCTGGGCCTGGCGTACCTCGCATTTCCGTCGGCGGAACACTCCCGCTTCACGCACGCGCTCGGCGCGCTCGCGATCGGGACGCGCGCGTTCGACGAGCTGGTGCGCCACGGCCGCGATTTCTTCGGGAACGAAAACGAGGTGGCGTATGAACGGCGCCTCGTACGCGCGGCGCTGCTGCTGCACGACGTGGGCCATGGGCCCTTTAGCCACGGCTGCGAAGAGGTTTTGGAAGTTCGTCACGAGCGGCGCACGGCCGACATGCTTGCGTTGCCGGACGTCGCCGAGGGAATCGCGGCGCTCGAGGTGGACGCAGCCGACGTCCTTGCCCTAATCGTGGCGGATCCCGCCGGGCGGTACCCGGAGCTGCGCGAGCTGGTGAGCGGTCCGAATCTGGATGCAGACCGCATGGACTACCTTCAGCGCGATGCCTACTTCACCGGGGTCGCGACGGGACGCTACGACGCCGAGCAGCTCCTTGGGTCGCTTCGCATCGTCAGCCACGAAGGCCGCAAGACGGTCGGCATCGATCGCCGCGGCGTCGTCGCGCTCGAGTCGTTCGTGATGGCACGCTACATGATGTTCGCGTCGGTCTATTTTCATCACACGACGCGCATGTTCGAGCACGTGCTGCACGACGTGCTGCGCGAACTCTGGCCCAACCCGCGGGCGCTCGACGAGATAGGTGAGTTTCTGCGCTGGGACGACTTCCGCGTGCTCAACTCGCTCGACGACTCACGCAGCGAAGCGGCCTACGCGTTGCGCAATCGCGTGCGAGTCTACGCCTTGGCCGCCGAGTTCAACGCCGAACGCGATCTGCGCGCCTTCGAGGCCTGCGAGGCGGCGCTCGGCGCGCGATTCGGCGAAGCCAACGTCTGGGCCGACTCGCAGTCGCAGCTGCTGCACCGCCTCCCCTTGGGAATCGGTCAAGCCTCGACCGTCTTGGTTGATGGCCCGAGCGGTCCGCTCGACGCGCGCGAGGCCTCCGACATCATCGCTAAGCTCAGCGGCAAAGCGTACTGGCGAAAACTCTTCGTTCGAAGAGTTCCCGATCGCGAGGACGCGGTACACGAGGCGCGTGACATTTGCGCGCGAGTGATCGCGTCCTTCAACCGATCGTTTTAGAGCCTAAAGCGGAAGCGCGAACACCGTGCCATGGCCGCTTTGGCCGGTGTTGCTGAGACTGGTACCATAGAGCGTTCCCTTAACGTCGACCAGTCTTCCAAACGGCGCAATGGGAATGCCGCTCGGACCGTTCTTGTTGAACTCGTACACAAACGATTCTGCACCGCGGGGCGTGATCGAGAAGACCGCTCCCCCGACGTTCGCGCCCTCCACCGTGCCGTAGAACGTTCCGTTGACATCGATCAAGCCCGACTGGGGGCCTACCTCGTCGCCGTTGGAACCGGGCGCGCCGAAGCTGCAAATGATGCTCAACTTGCCGGCGGGCGTGATCTTGAAAACCGTCCCGCCGCCATAGCTGCCGCCGTCCGACGTCGTCCCGTACAGGTTGCCGCCGTACTCCATGAGGTCGCCTACCGGCTCAGAACCGTCGGGACTGCCCGTGAACGTGTGCAGAACGGTTTCTTTGCCCGAAGGCGTCACTTTAAAGACCGTTCCCTCGCCCCCGGAGCTCATTCCGCCACCAACGGCGGTACCGTAGAACGCGCCCTTGTAGTAGATAACTCCCGCTTCGGGGCCCTGGCCGTCCGACGGCTGGCCTTTTAAGCTATAGAGGACGGTCTCCTTACCCGCTAGGGTGATCTCGAAAACGGCTCCCACGCCGTTAGCGCCGCCGCTATACGTCGTGCCGTAGAGGTTGCCATCGTGGTAGAACAAGACCGCGTCGGGCAAACTGCCGTCGCTGCCGCCCGTGAAACTATGGAGCACTTTTTCCTTACCTGCCGTCGTGATCGAAAAAACGGTGCCCGCACCATTCGCTCCACCATAGTAAGTGGTTCCGTAGAGCTTGCCTTTGACGTAGACCAGGCTCCCGTACGGGTATTCACCGTCGCTTCCGGAGAAGCTGTGCAGGATATTTTCCGACCCGCCGCGGCTGACTGAGAAGACCGCTCCAAGGTTATTCGCGCCGCCGGCGTAGGTCGTCCCATAGAGCGTACCCTTGGCGTACACCGGCCCGTCGTACGGCGAAGCGCCATCGGGTTGTCCCTGGAACAAGTAGATTGCCGGATTGCCCGAGGAAGTATTCCCGCGGACGGAGAGCGGGTAGGCGTAATGGGCCGCATTGGCACTCGGGGCCGACGTTGCGGGCAGGGTGCCTCCGTTCCCCGTCGCGCAGCCCGCGACGGCGATGCAGCACCCGAGGGCGAGAAATCGTTTCATTTGCATAAGCCTCCGGAAGTAGTGAGGGATTGATTCCTATGCAGCATGCGCGCGGGGAGGCTCCGCGTATATGCGTGGAAACACCACTTAGGTAAGCGTGCTAGCTGATGACGCCGATGGCCGATTGCGCGGCGGCTAGGCGCGCGATGGGAACGCGATAGGGCGAACAGGAGACGTAGTCCAGGCCTAAGCTGTCGCAGAAGGCGACGCTGCTGGGTTCGCCGCCGTGCTCCCCGCAGATGCCGATCTTGAGCCCGGCGCGCGCCGAGCGCCCGAGGGTTACGGCTTGCTGCATCAGCGCCCCGACGCCGCGGCGGTCGAGCACTTGGAACGGATCTTCTTTAAGAATTCGCTTATCGAGATAGACCGGAATGAAAGAGGCCTCCGCGTCGTCGCGACTATACCCGTAGGTCGTCTGCGTGAGGTCGTTGGTTCCGAACGAGAAGAATTCGGCGTCGGCCGCCAGCTCGTCGGCGACGATGCAGGCTCGGGGAAGCTCGACCATCGTGCCGATGCGATACGGCACCTCCACCTTTTCCCTCTTGACGATCTCGTCGGCAACGCGCTTGGCGGCCTCACGCGTCGTCCGCATCTCTTCCTTCGTGCCGACCCCGGGAATCATCACGTCGGGCCGCGCGTCCACGCCCCGGCGCCGCAGCTCGCAGGCGGCTTCGAAGATGGCGCGCACTTGCATCGCGTAAATTTCGGGGTAGACGATTCCCAGGCGGCAGACGCGCAGGCCGAGCATCGGATTCTGTTCGTGCAGCTGCTCGACGCGGCGCAGCATCGCTTCCTTCGCGCGGTAGTCCGCCGACTCGATGCCTTTGGTGAGGCGCAACTCGGTCGTTTCGACGAGCAGCTCTTCAAGCGACGGCAGAAACTCATGCAGCGGCGGATCGAGCAGCCGGATCGTCACCGGCAACCCCTGCATCGCTTCCAGGATTCCGAGAAAATCGTCGCGCTGAAAAGGCAGCAGCTTCTCGAGCGCTTTCGCCCGCTCGTCGACCGACGTTGCCAAGATCATTTCGTGGACGACCGGCAGGCGGTCGGGCTGCATGAACATATGCTCGGTGCGGCAGAGACCGATGCCCTCCGCGCCGAGCTCGCGCGCCTTCGCCGCATCTTCGGGCGTATCGGCATTCGCCCAGACCTGCATTCGCCGCAGTTCGTCGGCCCACGAGAGAAACGTGGCCAGCCAGTCGGGCAACCGCGAGGGCGGCGGAATCAATCGCAGTTCGCCGATGGCCACGTTGCCGGTGGTGCCGTCGATCGTCACCCAGTCGCCTTCGCTCAGCTCTCGGTCGCCGAACCTGGCGCGCTTGTTGCGAAAGTCGATTCGAATGGCTTCGCAGCCCGCGACGCATGGTTTGCCCATGCCGCGCGCGACGACCGCGGCGTGCGACGTCGCGCCGCCTTTCTGGGTCAGCACGCCTTCGGCGGCGATCATCCCGTGGACGTCGTCGGGCGTCGTTTCGGTGCGCACGAGGATCGTCTTTCGGCCCGCTTCCTTCCACGTGACGGCATCTTCCGCGGAAAAGACGATCTGGCCGGCCGCCGCTCCCGGCGCCGCGTTGAGCCCTTTGCACGCCACGGCGACGCGTTCGTTGGGATCGATGCGAGCGTGGAAGAGCTGGTCGAGGGATTGCGCGCTGACCATGCTGACGGCGCGCCGTTTGTCGATGAGCCCTTCTTCGACCAGGTCGCGCGCGATCTTTACCGCGGCCTCCGCGGTGCGCTTTGCGTTGCGAGTCTGCAGCATGAAGAGCTTCCCGCGCTCGACGGTAAACTCGAGATCCTGAACGTCGCGATAATGCCGCTCGAGACGCGTCGCAATCTCTTCGAATTGGGCGTAGACCTTCGGTGAGAGCCGCGCGAGGTCGGAGATCTTCTCGGGAGTTCGAATGCCCGCAACGACGTCCTCGCCTTGCGCGTTGATGAGATACTCGCCGAAGAGCACGCGCTCCCCGGTGTTCGGGTCGCGCGTAAAGGCCACGCCGGTTCCCGAATCGTCGCCCATATTCCCGAAGACCATCTCCATGACGTTCACGGCGGTGCCCCAATCGTCGGGAATTTTGTTGTAACGCCGATAGTCGACGGCCCGCTTGGAGTGCCAGGAAGCGAAGACGGCTTCGATGGCGGCGTACAACTGCGTGTGAACGTCTTGCGGAAACTCCCGGCCGTGCTCGCGCACGATGCCTTTGAAGCGATCGGTCAACGCTTTCCAGGAAGCTGCGTCGATTTCGGCATCGGTCCGGGCACCCAGCGAGGTGCGCGTCGCCTCGATCAGCTCTTCGAACCGGTCCTTCGCGATGCCGAGGACGACGTTTGAAAACATCATGATGAAGCGGCGATACGCGTCCCAGGCGAAGCGCTCGTTCTTGGTCAGGCGCGCGAGCCCGGCGACCGTCTCGTCGTTCAAGCCGAGGTTGAGGATCGTATCCATCATACCGGGCATCGACACCCGCGCCCCGCTGCGAACCGAGACCAGCAGTGGATTTTCGGTAATGCCGAACCGCTTAGCGGTGCGGTTTTCGAGCTTGCGCATCGCAGCGTCGACTCGTTCTTGCAGGCCGTCGGGGAATTTGCCGCCGGAATCGTAGAAGCGCAGACAGGCTTCGGTGGTGATGGTGAATCCCGAAGGGACGGGCAGGTCGGCGGCCGTCATTTCTGCCAGGCCGGCGCCCTTGCCGCCGAGCAGATTGCGGACGGCATTGGGGTCGGCGTCCGACTTGAGCGTTGCCGCCTCGTCGAAGAAATAGACGAACTTCGTCACCGCAGGCGTTCCCGAAGGAACTCGGCAAGCCGGTCGCCCGGCACGCGATCCTGTTGCATCGAGTCGCGCGAACGCAACGTTACGCTCCCATCGTCCATCGTTTCGTAATCCACGGTCACGCAGAACGGTGTTCCGATCTCGTCTTGACGGCGATAGAGCTGCCCGATGTTTCCTTCGTCGTACTGCGTTCGAAACTCCGGACGAAGCGCCGCCTCGATACTCGTCGCCCGCTCGACCAGCTCGGGCTTGTTGCGCGCCAGCGAAAAGATTGCGACCTGCACCGGAGCGATGAAGGGATGAAATCGCAGGACCGTGCGTTCCGTCTCCTTGCCGTTGGGATCGACGCTGCGCTCGCGTTCGTAGGCGTCGATAAGAAAGGTAAGGGCGGTTCGGTCAATTCCGGCCGAACTCTCGATCAGCAACGGCGTGTAATGCGTCTTGGCCGCTTCGTCGAAGAAGCGCAGATCTTTGCCAGAGAGCGCCATGTGCGCGTCGAGATCGTAGGTCCCGCGGTGCGCGATCGACTCGAGCTCTCCCCAACCCCAGGGAAAGAAATACTCGACGTCGACGCCGGCCTTGGCATAATGCGGGCGCTCCGATTCGGTCAGCTCGTAGAAGCGCAGCCGCTCGGAAGCGATGCCGTAGCTCGCATACCAGTTCTTACGGCGCTCGACCCATGCGCGAAAGGTTTCCATGTCGGCGCCGTCGTCGGGAACGAAATACTCGAGCTCCGCCTGTTCGAACTCGCGAACCCGAAAAGTGAAGTTGCCCGGGGTGATCTCGTTGCGGAACGATTTTCCGATCTGGGCCACGCCGAACGGCGGTCGCTTGCGCGCGCTTTGGTAGATGTTTTTGAAGTTGACGAAGATGCCTTGCGCGGTCTCGGGACGCAGGTAGGCGACCGACGAGGTATCTTCCATCGGTCCGATCGACGTGCGCATCATCAAATTGAAGTTGCGCGGCTCGGTAAAGGAGTCTTTGCTGCCGCAGTCCGGGCACTGCGAGCGATCCTTGAGATGGTCGGCACGAAAGCGATGCTTACATACCTTGCAGTCGATCATCACGTCGTGAAAGGCATCCAGGTGCCCCGACGCCTTCCACACAAGCGGATGCATGAGGATGGACGAGTCGAAGGCGACGACGTCGTCCCTGCGCTCGACGGTGTCGCGCCACCACGCGCGCTTGACGTTCTGCTTGAGCACGGCGCCCAGCGGCCCGTAATCCCACAAGCCGTTGATTCCGCCGTAAATCTCGCTGGATTGAAAGATGAAGCCGCGGCGCTTTGCGAGTGCCGTGATCTCTTCCATCGTCACGCGACGAACCGATGCTGGCGTTTCCATTGGGTCGCTTTAGTTTATCGCGCGCGACGCAAACCCCCGCCGTAGCGGCGTCCGCGCCACTCGACGCCTCCTCCGAGCAACGTGCGATAGAGCGACGTCGCGAAGATCGCCTGCGTGACCAGCAGGCCCAACGGCACGGCAATTCCGGAGCCGGGAACGAAGCGAGCGCGCCGCATCCCCACTTCGGCGACTGCGACGATTGCCGCACCGCTCAGCACGAGAAGGGCCGCCGCCAGCCACCGGCGCTCGATCAAACAGACCAGCGCGACGAACGGGGAAATCGGAGAGGCGCAAGCCAGAAGCGCCGTTCCGGCGATGGCGCGAAGCGGCCGGCCGCGGGCTCCAATCGCGAAGTTCTTGACGAAGCCTTCCCAAATCTCCGTAAAGGATCGGTACATGCGCGTGCTGACGAGCCCATCGGCGCCGGCGAGAAAGACTCGAAACCGGCCGTCGCGCTTGAATCGGCGTGCGAGCTCGAGATCTTCGGCAATCTCGCCGCGAACGGCTTCGTGGCCGCCGATGGCGTCGTACGCGACGCGCGAGACGAGGATATATTGCCCGTTGAAGATCGCCACATCGGGCTTGCGCGGATCGTTGACGTCGTCCGTCGGCCCGATGCCGAGCATGATGACGAAAAGAATCGTCGGCAAGAGCAGGCGTTCGGCAACGCCGATCGTTCGCTGATCGGTCAGCAGGCTAACCACGCCGTAGGCGTTCTCCAGCGCGCACGCAAGGGCCGACGGCGCGGCGAGCGGCTCGTGTTCGGTATCGGCGTCGGTGAAGAGCAGCCACGCTCCGCCGGCGATGCGCGCGCCCTGTGTAAGCGCCCATGGTTTGCCGATCCAGCCGTCGGGAAGCTGCGAGCCGGCAACGATCGTCAGGCGCGGGTCGCGTTGCGCGATTGCGTCTAAGATCGTGCGCGTCGCGTCGATGGAACGATCGTCGACGACGATCACCTCGAAATCGGGATGGCGGGTTGCCAGCAACGAGTTTATGCAGCGCGCGATGTTTCGCTCCTCGTTTCGAGCCGGCACGATAATGGAGAGGCTCGGAAGGCCGCCTTGGGGTTCGCGCGGCTCGATTTTCGCTTGCGAGCGTCTGACGACGTCGAGCCAACGCAGGGCCAGGGCGAGGTTCGCTCCGCTCAGCAAGAGCGCGACGACGATCAACCGGGAGAATCCCCTTGGTTCTCCCGGAGGTACGCGGCGACCGCGCGTTTCTGCGCGCACGCGAGCCACGCCTCGACGATCACGTCCTCGAGGTGGCTCGTTGAAATCTTTTCTAGCCGCACCAGCACCGCGGGGTAGCCGTCGAAATGGGGCGTGGTGAAGAAAACCCTCGGATCGCTCGCGAGTAGGACGTCCTTCATCTCGAGGTCGGGCGTGCGCACGCCCAGGATCGGTCCGGTTGGTGCGCGATCGCCGAGCGCCGCGAGATCGGCGCGTCGCAACGGCCGCTCCCACACGAAGAACTTCTTGTAGACGATCCATGCCGGCGTACCGCTCGAGCTGAGTTCTTCGCTCGTGCCGGGCAACTTGAGTGCGATCCGCCGCACGTCGCGCCACGTAGCCACCGGGCTAGTCGGGCTCCCCAACGGGTGCGAGACGACACATTCACGAAAGCTTATCGCAAAATTCTCGTCTTTTCAACCGAGGGTCTCCCACGTAATGGAAACAGCGTTTCGTACCGTTGTGCCGCTCGTACCGGCCGGCTCAAATCTTCAAGAGACGCTCGCATTCTACGCGAGCCATATGGGGTTTGAAGTCACTTGGCAAAGCGAAACGATGGGAGGCATACGGCGTGGCGGCGTCGCGTTCAACCTCGTCAAAAACGACAACCAAGAATGGGCGCGCAACGCGAGTTTCAGCATCGGGGTTACCGACCTCGACGCCCTCTACCGAGAGTATCGGGCGATCCCAGCCAACGTGGGGCCGCTCGAGACAAAGCCTTGGGGACGGCGCGAGTTCCACGTTATCGTTCCGTCCGGCGTCTGTTTTCAGTTTTTCGAGCACGCCTAGCGGCAATTGGGGTCAAAGATTCCGAACTTGCACCACGCCGCCTGCGGGACGCCATATTTACGCATGTAGTTCACGTCCATTTCTCCGCCGCCGCTTTCGACCAGTCGCCAGCGGCCTTCGCGTTTGTGATAGAGAGCCTCGCCGCCTCCGGCGCCGTACCACTCCCCCATCGCCCAGCTTTCCTATACGACGACGTACGGCACAAACGGGCCGAACATGAGTTCCGGAAAACCCGGCGGGGACGTATGCGCTCGCAAGGCCGGCTCCAAGTGCATGACGACCCTCACGACCAGCGGAATCACCGTCGACTTTCCCGGCGTGTGGCCCTCGACGCTCTCCGGAACCACGATCACCGCAGCGACATCGGAAGTCAAGTTCAGCGACAGCTGCTACAGCGACTACACGGATGACGTGAACCCGTTCTTCACCAACCACGCGGGCGTGAATATCACGCCGAAGACCAAGAAACGAGCGACGGAGATGGTCGGACCCAACCTATGGTGCGTTGATGCCGGCTCCGGCAAAGTCAACATTTGGCCATACCCCGATGGCGCGTCACCGATTCAGGTCCCCTCACCACCCTCGGAGCCTTACGGTGCCGCCGTAAGCAGCGCCGAGTAAAGTACACCTTCGTCTATCGCCAGCGGTCGCCAGGCGCCGTCACGTAGGTTCTCCAAACGTAACCCCACGGGAGCACGAGCGGAACGAGCACCAGGCCCAACCCGATCGGGAAGAGTTGGTCGGCGGTGTCGGCGTCGACGCGGTGGGCGAGATAGAGCGGAAGCCAGGCGGCGAGAACCCAGAGCAGCTTCCACACAAGCTCGAAGATCATCAGCGGCAGCATCTTGACCGGGTACCGAATCCCGAGCAGGCAGAGCGCCGTCAACGCGCCGAGCAAGGCCATGCTCACACCGTGCCACATCGTCCACGTCTTGGTATGGTGGAAGATGGCCGTCCATGTTTGACTGCCCTGGACCAGCCCGATGAGACCGTACAGCGCTCGCAGCAAGTACAGCCGGTACAACGGAAGCTCCATCGGGCGCGCTTGGGTCATATCACACGTACCGGGCCGCCCGTCCGATGTTTCGCTGCGAGGGATTGACGCCGAGCCTGCGCTTTTGGCTGCGTCTCTGCGCGCAGTTGCCCGCAAGCGCGCGGAACAATCGAACGACGACCATCTTCAACGCCGCATCTGCGACGCCAGGCGCTTATTTCTTCTTGCAACACTGCCAAACCGCGGGATTGAACGTGGCTGGGCGCAGTGCCGGGTTCGATTCCCGGGCGCTCCAGCCAGCGATGGGTTAGCGCCCATTGCCGAACGCAGTGGAAATGTGATAACGTCGGTTTGTATCGGGCCGGCAAGACACATCGAAACGCGCGAGGCGCTGCAGCAATGCGGCGCCTCGTTTAATTGAGCGGAGGTATCTGAATCGTCGGCTCGGCGGCGCTGGCGACGTGCACGTGGCGATTCAAGCCAATAATCGCCCAATGTTCTCGCTTCGCTCGCTCAGGAGCCGGCGCTCAGGATGACACGGTGGTGCTCGCTCTGTGCGCTCGCGGCTGACTATCTGCCCTTAGCTGCCCGCAGGCGGCGGCGATATCGCGGCCCATGTTTTGGCGTACCGTAACCGGAACGCCCGCAGCGTCGAGGATCTTCGCGAACTCCCATATACGCGGATCGGGCGTCGCGGCAAACGGAGCGTCCGGCGTGGAGTTGTAGGGAATCAAATTGATGTGGTACAGATGCCCGCGCATCAACGCCGCAAGCTCGCGCGCCGACTCGGCGCCGTCGTTCACTCCCGCCAGCATCACGTACTCGAAGAAGACTTTGCGCCGGGTCTTTTCGACGTACCGCTCGCAGGCCGCCATTAGTTCCGCAAGCGGGAAGCGGCGATTGACCGGCATGAACGACGAGCGCAAGGCGTCGTTGGGCGCGTGAAGTGAGATCGCGAGGTTGACTTGGCAAGGCTCGCCGCCGAAGGCATCGATCTTATCGACGAGCCCGACGGTCGAGATCGTGATGTGACGGTGCCCGAGCCCAAAACCCTGCGGGTCGTTGAGCAGCGCGACGGCCTCCATCACGGCGGCGTAGTTGTGAAACGGCTCGCCCATGCCCATGAAAACGACGTTGGTAATGCGGCGGTCGCGCGGTTTGAGCTCGCGCGCGAAAAACCAAGCCTGATCGAAGATTTCGCCCGCCGTCAGGTTGCGGCTGAATCCGGCCTGGCCGGTTGAACAGAACGCGCACGCGAAGGCGCACCCCGCCTGCGACGAGAGGCAAAGCGTCGTGCGACCGCCGTAGTGCTCCATCAGCACAGCCTCGACTTCTTTGCCGTCGTGCAAGCGAAAGAGGCCCTTGGTCGTCTGCTTGTCCTGCGATCGCTGCAGCAAGACGGGCTCGATCGCGGAAAACGCAACGCCTCGCGCGACGAGCGCTTCGCGCAACTCCTTCGGCAGCGGCGTCACCTCGCCGGGTCCGCCGAGCAGCTCTTTGGTTGCCGCGCGATAGAGCTGGCGCAGCCGGTACGGCTTTAGGTCGTAGTGCGCGGCGAAGGCCGCCACGTCGGCAAAACCGGCTCGCGTCACGACGTCGCGCAGCCAGATTTCCAACGCGTCACGGTTCACTCGAAGAGGCTCGCTCGAGGGACGTCTTCTCGTCGCCCTTCGACGGAGGCTGCCCTGAACGCAGTAGTGTCAAGGAGTTTGGTGCGTATGGCTTTGAGGTCGGCCCAGACCATGCGTTTGACGGCCTCGATTTCGCCGCCGGTCTGTCGCAAGATGTAGGCCGGATGGAAGGTCACCATCAGCGGCGTATTCCGTGGACCGACGTACCAGCGGCCGCGCATCTTGGTGATCTGGAAATCGCGTCCGAGGAACGACTTTGCTGCGGGCGCGCCGAGGGCCAAGATAACTTCGGGCGCGACGATCTCGATCTGTTCGTCGAGAAAGGGGCGGCAGTTCTCCATCTCCTGCGGCTCGGGAGCGCGGTTGCGCGGGCCGTTGAGGCCGGGCGCCGTCGGCCGGCATTTTACCGTGTTGCAAATGTAGACGTCGGGGCGCGGCAGCGCGATGGCGGCGAGCATCCGGTCGAGCAGTTGTCCGGCTCGACCGACGAACGGACGCCCCAGCTCGTCTTCGGTTTCGCCGGGACCCTCGCCGACCACCATCAACCGCGCGCAGGGATCGCCCTCACCGTACACGTTGTTGCGGCGTTCGTAGCCGATCGCGCATTTGCGGCACTCGCCCGCCGCAATCGCCGCTCGCGTCAGCAGGTCCCGGCGGCGCTCCAGCTCGCTTGCGTCCATTTAGGCGGGATCCACTTTAGAGAGGGCGACGGCTTTGCCGGAAGCGACGACCTGACACGAACCATCGCCGCCTTCGGTGACGTAGAACTGCAGGCCGATCACAGCGTCGGCTCCCAGTGAGTTGGCACGCCGGCGCAGCGCCTCGAGCGCTTCGGCGCGAAGCTGCTCGGCATCGCTCAAAAGCTCGCTCCCGGCCAAACCGATCAGCATGCCGAGGCTACGAAAAGTCGAGCGCAGCCGGTTGCGAGCGCGCGAAGCGCTGCCCGAAATGTAACCGAAACTGTGCACCGCTCGATAGCCCGCAAGCTCCTCGAAGGTCACGAGGTTCCGGCAATCCGAAGAGAGCGGCATGCCGAAGGTTTCACCGTCGGTCCTGATCATCCGCCTGGATGCCATCGGCGATGCTTTGGCCTTGACTCCATCAATTGCGGCGTTGCGACGGCACGGCATCGCCGTCGACGTCGTCTTGCGCCACTCTAATGCAAACGCGTTTGCCCCCCGCGCCGTCCGCGAAATCGTCGTCGCCGGTTTCGAGCTTCGCAACGCTACGCGATCGAACGTGAATGCAGTCGAACGGCTCGGCCGCGATCTCCGCGCGCGCCAGTACACGCACGTCCTGGTCGCCACGGAAGATCTGGGCGGTTACCGGCTTGCAGCCGCGATCGGCGCTCCAACGCGCATCGGCTTCGAGGATCCGTGGACCAAACCGCTCAAAGCTCTCTGGTCGCGCCGGGTTCTAACCAAGAGCGTTTACCGCAGCGCGAAGCTGACCGCGCGCAGCGAGCACGAATCCGCGACGCTCTTTAAGCTAATCGCGCCCCTGGCCGGCGACGAAAAGCCAACGGCGGACCTGGCGCAGCTCCGCCCGCTGGTACTCGAATCCGAACCGGCGCCCGACGACCGCGTCGCCGTTCAGATCACCGACAAATGGCAGCGGCTCGGCATCACGTTCGAGTCCGTCGTGGATTTGCTGCGCCGTCTCGCCGCAAGCAGCGAGCTTCACCTGATATCGTCGCGCGGCGAATCCGCCTACGCACGATCGGTGGAGCGTGCGACGGGAATTGCCGTCAGCTATTTCGACGATCTCCCCCCATGGAAAGCGGCAATCGCCGCCGCCGTTGCGCTCGTTGCTCCCGATTCGGGAGCGGTGCACGTCGCGGGGATGACCGGCACGCCGGTTGTCGCGGTCTTTCCTCCGATGCGTCACTACGACGCCTGGGTCGCCCGCTGGGCGCCCTGGGCGAGCGCGTATCGTGTGGTGCGCGCCGACGAAGGCTGGCCGGTGCGCGCCGCCGACGCGCTCGCGCTTCTGCGCTCAATCTGAGGAACCTAACTGCAGCGGCCGGCGCGGCGGTACAACAGGATCCCGCCGTTACGCGCAACGAGCGCGTAACGCCGCTCGTCGACCAATGTCGCAAATGCACTGCCATATTCTTGCAGGCGCGCGGACTCGGGAAAGTCGCGATCGAGCAGGACGAAACATGCGGTCGCCGGCACATTTGGAAACTCGGGCAAGAGAGCCGCGTTCGGATCGTTCAGCGCGAGGTGCGTATAGGCTTCCTCCTGGGTCGCGATTCCGGCGCGCGCGGGCAGCGTCTGCAAGAAGCTGTCAAGTGCGACGTCGCGCGTCTCCACTCTGCGCAAGTTTAGGCCAGGATGCAGCGGATCGGCCACCAGGAACTCGACGATGCAGAGCGCGATGCACGCACCCAGCACGGCGCGTAGGCGTTGCCGCGGGATGCGCCGCAGGCCAAAGGCAAAAGCGACGAGCACGTAGCCGATCCACGCTCCGGCGTAGTGCGTGCCCATCGTAAACGTGGTCGGCATTCGCGACAGCAGCACTTCGGCCAGCGGCGCGACGGCCAACGCGATCACGGGAGAGAGCAGCGGCATGAAGAGCAGCGGCCCGAGCGCAAGCAAAAGGAAGCCAAGCCGCGCCGGCAGGCCGCTTGAAAGGCTTCGCGCATCGCCGCTGTTCCAGGCGTAGAATCGGCTCGGCTGCCAATCCGTCGCGGTCGCTGCGGCGTGCGGCGCAATCAACGCGAAATAGGTCACGCAGACGAGTACGCACGCAACCGCGATTCCCGCGGCGACGCGACCGCGCATCGTGCCGCGAAACCACCACGCGCCAAGCGCGCCGGCGATCGCCAGAAAGATTGCCTGATCTTCCTTTATGGCCAGCACGATGGCGGAGCCGGCGAGCGTCCCGGCCATCGAGCCGGCATCAAACGCGTAGAGCGTCCAGGCCACCGCAGCCGGTGCGAAGCCGTTCTCGTGGAAATCGCCGAAGACCAACCCGGCCAGCGGCGGGTAGAACCAGACCGTTAGCGCGCCAAGGCGTGCGATTGCCGCGTTGCCGCTCGAGCGCCGCACGAGCGCGTAGATCGGCGGCGCGACCAAAGCGCCGGCGACTGCCTGCAGCGCAACCAGCGTCAGCGGCGAACGGAAGGCCGCCACCGCCGCTCCGACAACGTAGAGAATCGGCGAAAAGTGAAAGGCCCAGTGGCTGCCTTCGATCGGATTGCAGAAGCAGCCGAACGCGCTGGTTGCCGTCTGCGCGAAGATTCCGAAGTCGATCAGATTGCGGTGCACGTCGTACTTGAGCGCGCCTAATCCCGTGAACAGCGCCGCGTACGCAAAGCATCCAATCCAAAGAAAGCGATCGCGCACGCGTTACGCGGACCGCACCGCGTTTCGCTGCTGCAGATACGGCCAAACGAACGGATCGATGTTGCCGTCGAGCACTCCGGTCACGTTACCGCTTTCCACGCCGGTGCGATGGTCCTTCACGAGCTGATACGGCTGCAGCACGTAGGAGCGAATTTGGGAACCCCACTCGTTGGCCTGGCGCTCGCCGCGCAAATCGTCGAGCCGGCGATTGCGCTCTTGCGCCGCCAGCACTGCGAGCTTCGCGCGAAGAATCGTCAACGCAACCTCGCGATTTTGGGCCTGCGAACGCTCTTGCTGCGACGCGACGATAATTCCGCTCGGCAGGTGCACGATGCGCACCGCCGATTCGGTCTTGTTCACATACTGGCCGCCGGCTCCGCCCGACTTGAAGGTCTCGACTCGCAGCTCGTCGGGCTTGATCTCCACGTCGCTCTCGCCGGCCTCCACCTCGGGAATGACGTCGACGGCGGCAAACGACGTGTGGCGACGATGCGCCGCATCGAACGGCGAGAGCCGGACGAGCCGGTGCACGCCCCGCTCGCTTTCCAACATGCCGTACGCATTGCGCCCGCGCACGAAAAACGTCACCGACTTCAGGCCGGCCTCTTCGGCCGGCGATTCGTCGGCGATCTGCGTGGCGAAGCCCTTCGACTCCGCCCAGCGCAAGTACATTCGGCTAAGCATTTGCGCCCAGTCCGCCGCGTCGACGCCGCCCGCACCGGCGAAGATGCTGACGATGGCGTTGTGCGCGTCGAACTCGCCGCTGAAACTCGCCGCCATCTCGAAATCGGTCACCGAAGCTTCGGCGGCGGCGATGCTGCTATCGGCCTCGGCCTCGGCGGCCGGATCCCCATCGAAAACCGCGAGCATCTCGCGAGCGTCACGCAGCGCCATGGCGATGCCGTCGAGCGATGCCGCGCGCTCGCGCAGCTCGGAGAGCTCCTTCATCACCCGCTGCGCCGAATCGGGATCGCTCCAGAAGTCGTTCGAGCGCGAACGCTCGTCGAGCTCGGCTAAGCGGCGGCGGCTGGCGGCATCGTCAAAGGCGCTCCTTGAGCGACTCGAGGCGCTCTTCGAGACGGGCGATCGTCGTGCGTTGCGTTTCGCTCATGGGGTGCATTCGTTTCCTCCCGCCACGATGCGGGCCTCTTGTCGCGCACCACTCCAGTCGTGAACGAATGGCACTTTACGACGGAGGTTTCTATGTACGTTCAACCGCTCGAAGGCTCGCTCGGCCCCAACTCGCTCTCGTCCCTCGCCGGAAACGCGCAAGAGGGACCCCTATTCGAAGGCGCCGCTGCGCCGGCCGCAGGTGACAACATTTCCCGATTCGTTCCCCCGTGGCTCAACGATGGGGCCGCCGCCTCTCCCTACGGTGAGGCTTCCTACAATAATCCCTCGCTGCAGGGGCTCTTCGGGCCGCTGATGGGGATGCTGGCGCAACTGATGACGATGCTGCAGTCGATGATGGGCTACGGCGGCTGCACGTCGCCGTACGGCGGCAACGGAGGTTGCGGCTCACCGTACGCCGGCAACGGCAGCTGCGCGCCGCGCAACGGCGAGCACTTTTTTCAAAACGCCAGCGGCTCCAGCGACGGCGATCCGCACCTGTCGTTCAACGGAGCAAAATGGAATAACATGGCCTCTCAGCCCGACCTGCTCAACTCCCGCTCGTTTCAAGGCGGATACCGCGTCTCGACGCAAGTCACGCCGCCGAACGGCAAAGGGGTCACATGGAACCAATCGGCGACCGTCTCGCTAAACCACGGCGCGACGACGATCACGATGAATAATAACGGAGAGCCGTCGATCACGAGCTACGGGCAACCTCTCTCCATCGCTCGCGGCCAGACGCTCGAACTGGGCGACGGCGAGTCGGTGAAGTGCGAGCAAGACGGCGCACTGCGCGTCACGGCGCAGAACGCCCGGGGCGGCCAAATCTCGACGACGCTTTCGGTCCGCGGGAAGGGCGTCGACGTGGACGTGACCGCGCACGACGTCGACCTCGCCGGGGCTCTGGTCAACGGTGACGAGGCCCAACCCGGCCCGGGACCGCTGCCGGGACCATTTCCGATGCCGTGGCCGGGGCCATTTCCCCAGCCGGGTCCGATCCCGGAGCCGTATACGTTTGCACCCTCGAGTTCGGTCGTCCAGCCGGTCGCTTTCCCCGACGAATAGCCGGGGAAGCGACGCAGGTAAGCGGGTCTCGTAAAGCGGAGAAAGGAGCAACTACTGAATCGAAGAGGTGCCCCAGATTGCTCAGCATGGCATTGCGGTTCACGGCAACGCTTGCACTCGTCGGCTGCGCTGCGAGCGGGCTCGCGCCCACATCGGGCTCGACGACGTCCACTCAAGCCGGATCGACGCACGTTCTGCGTTACTTGCCGACGCACTACGCCGCTCGCGCGGTCGTTCCCGACAGCAGCAGCGGCAGCGGCGGCCTTCTCAAGTACTACGGCGGCCCCGTGCTCGTGCACCCAAAAATCTACCTCATCTTCTGGGGTTACAAGAAATACGGCGATCCCGACAGAGTCGCTCCGCTGCTCGAAGCGTATTCGAAGGCGGTCGGTGGAAGTACGCACAACAGCATTTACACGCAGTACTACGACATCGTCGACGGCAAGACGAACTACATCACGAATTTCAGGGGACAGCTCGGCGGCGTCTGGTTCGACAACAAGACCCCCGTCCCGCCAGAGCCGACCGACGTTCAAATCGGTAACGAGGCCCTCAAGGGCGTATCGCGCTTCGGCTACGACGCCAGCGGCTCGTACGTCGTGGCGACTCCGCACGGCCGCAGCCCGATTGGCTTTGGAACGCAGTGGTGCGCCTATCACAGCGGCACGCAAGAGGGCACCAACCTCGTCTCGTACACGAACCTCCCGTACATGCCGGATGCGGGCGACTCGTGCGGCGCCGACTCCACCAGCCCCCCGAAAGACGAACGCGCTAAGGACGAGGGCGTAACCATCGTCGAAGGCCACGAATACGCCGATTCGATCACCGACCCGAATCCGGGCTCGGGCTGGTATAACTTCGAATACGGCGAGATCGGCGGCTCCTGCTCCGGGAACGACATTCAGAACGATCCGTTCGGCAAGAAGTCCTACGCAACGGGGCCGGAGTTCAGCAACGTTACCGAGACCTGCGTCCAGGCGTACTTCGCACAGCAGTAACCCCACCAGGTACTCCGCGCCACTGCCACGTCGCTTCCCGTTGCCGCTGGGCGACCCGGGCCATTCGTCTCGAAAAGCGACCAGCGTCACGATTGGGCTCGAGCGCGCGCGCATGCTGCCGCGCGCTTACTTTGCCTTTTCTTAAAGCCTTTCGGACGGCGCAGGGGAGGTGAAACCTCGCGCTGAAGTTGGCTTCTTTACCTGCTAGCTACTCCGAGCTACTCCCTTTTTAAGAGGTTGATTGCGTATGTATAGGCACTCGCGGCTTGTCGGCATTTTAGGATGTGCGGCAACGCTCGCAATAGTGGGCTGCGCTGGAAACAGCAGCATCGCGCCCACGACCGGTTCGGCGGCGTCGGCTCAAGTCGGCGCAACGCACGTTGCACACTATATGGCGACCCGCTACGCGGCCCATACCGTCGTTCCCAATAGCGGCGTTCTGTTCACCTACTACAACGGCCCCGTGCTCCTGAAGCCCAAAGTTTACTTAATTTTCTGGGGATACAAGAAGTACGGTGACCCCGATAAAGTCGCAAAGCTCCTCGAGGCGTATGCCAAGGTCGAGGGTGGAAGTCTCCACAACAACGACTACATCCAATACTACGACATCGTAGGCAGCAAGAAGTTTTACCCGACGAATCCCAAAGGCCAACTCGGCGGCGTCTGGTTTGACAACACGAACCAGATTCCTCAGAACCCGACCGACATTCAGGTTGGGAACGAGTCCCTCGCCGGGGTAGCCCACTTCGGTTACGACGGCAACGCTTCGTACGTTGTCGCGACGGCGCACGACCACAGCACGGTCGGTTTCGGCACGCAGTGGTGCGCGTACCACAGCGGCACGCAAACGACGAACGGAAACCTCGTCTCGTACACCAACCTTCCGTACATGCCCGATGCCGGCGGCGCCTGCGGTGCCGACTACACGCAGGCCCCGAAGGACGAAAGCGCCGTTGACGAAGGCGTGACGATCGTCGAAGGCCACGAGTACGGCGAATCGATTACCGACCCGAATCCGGGCACGGGCTGGTATAACTTCGAATACGGCGAGATCGGCGACATCTGCGCGTGGACGGACATTCAGAACGACACGTTCGGCAAGAAGACCTACACGATGCAGCCCATGTACAGCAACGCCAGCGAGTCTTGCGTCCAAGAGTACCAATAACGAAGCAATCGGTCAGCGCACGTCGCGCTGCTAACCTCGAAAAAATGGGCCGCACGAACGTGCGGCCCATTTTGATGCGACACCGCCACGGCCAGACCGGCTTGCCGGGCAGAGCCGGCGCAGTCCGGAAAAGTCGTAGCGGACACTCTTTCGAGGGCGAGAATATATCGGGCGAGGGAGCCCTTCGGCCAGCATTCAAAGGAGTACGATGATACGATTTTTGCGCATACCGCTTCTCGTCGTCGCGACGGTACTGACCGTCACGGCGTGCAACGGCAAGTCTTCGTCCAACGCCTCGGATCAGTCGAACGCGACGACGAGCGCGCAATCGACCCCAGCCCCCGTCTTTACCCCAAGGCCGCCGACGCCGAACTCGGTTTACGGCGCTCCGGTCTTCCCAGGCGCCATCGTCGAACCGGCCAAGACCGTTAATCTGCAGGGCACCCAGAGCACCGTGTTGACCGTCGACGACTCGTTTGACGAAGTCCATGCATGGTATCAGGAGCACATTCAAACCGAGTTGTCGCACACGACCGGCGCGATGACGGGAGCGGTTTTCGTGGTGGGGACCGGGAAAAACCAGGTCAAGGTGACCCTCGCCCCCTCGGATCCCAGCGATACGATCATTACCTATATGCGCGGACCGATGTAGTCACGATGAAACCGATTGGTGGCGCTTTCGCCCTCTTGCTGGCTTTGGTCGGCTGCTCGGGCTTGGCCGTTCCAACGGGCGTTCCGGCGGGATCGAACGCCGCGGCAGCCTCAGGCGCCGCCGCCGCAAGCTATAAGACGCTGCTGAGTTTCAACGGAACCGACGGCAGCGATCCCACAGCGCAAATGATTATTGTAAAGGGAGTGCTCTACGGCACGACGTGCACGGGGGGTACCTACAACGACGGAATCGTTTTCACGATCAGTCCGACCGGCAAAGAACGCGTGCTGCACAGCTTCGGCAACGGGCTGGACGGCTCGGAGCCCTTTGGGGGCCTGGTCACGCTTCGTGGCCGGATATACGGCACGACGTTCAGAGGCGGCGCGAAGAACGAAGGCACCGTCTTCACCATCGGCCCCGATGGGAGGGAACGCGTGCTTTACAACTTTGGTTTAGGCCACGGCTCGGCATTCCCCGACGGGCGCAACCCCGAAGCAACGATGACCGTATTGAACGGCGCCCTCTTCGGCACTACGTACAAAGGCGGTGTAAATGGCGCCGGCTCGGTATTCAGCGTAACCACGGCAGGCGACGAAAGTGTGGTTCATAGCTTTGGGGCGACCGGCGACGGTGCTCATCCCTATGCCGGCCTGCTCGCACTCAACGGCACGCTCTACGGCGCGACGTCTGCCGGAGGCGCGCACGGCGAGGGAACGTTATTTAGCATAAGCGACGGCCAGGAACGCGTGCTCTATAGCTTCCGAGGCGGTAGCGACGGCTCTCGTCCCGACGGGCGGATGATCGCGCTCAACGGGATCCTCTACGGGACGACATACAAGGGCGGCGCGCACAATAGCGGTACGGTCTTCAGCGCGAGCACGCAAGGGAAGGAACGCGTGGTGGAGAGTTTCGCCGCGGCACGAGAGGGTTCGTATCCCTTCGCGGGCCTGACCGTTCTCGACGGCACGCTCTACGGCACGACGACGCACGGCGGCGCGCACGAGCAAGGCGTCGCGTT
>DATGGV010000054.1:0-22738 GCA_035308305.1 Candidatus Cybelea sp.
AGGGGGTAGCGCCATGACACGTTTGGGCTTGAGTTGCACGGTGGGCATTGTGGCAGCCATCGGGATGCTCGCGGGCTGCGGGAGGACGGAGCAGGCGCTGCCGTTCGGGCAAAGCGGCGCCTCGCTGCCCGGCCCCGCCGCGATCGCCGGCGGCAAAATCAAGCACATCATCTACATCGTGCAAGAGGGCCGGAGCTTCGACAATCTCTTCCAGAGCTATCCCGGCGCAGATACCGTTTCGCAGGGTATGAACTCGGAAGGTAAGACGATCGCGCTGCAGCCGTGGTCGCTGAAAAAACCGTACAGAATCGACGACTCGGCGGACGCGATGTTTGCGGCCTGCAACGGAGCGGGGCGCATTCCGGGAACCGATTGCAAGATGAACGGCTTCAACAATGAACTATCATACGGCGGACCACCCAATCCGCAGTACGTCTACGTACCGCACGGAGAGTCGAAGCCGTACTTCGAGATGGCGCACGAGTGGGTCGTCGGCGACAAGATGTTCGCCTCGCAACTCGACCAGAGCTACACCGCGCACCAGTACGTTATCGCGGCGCAAGCGGGCCGCGCGGTCGACATTCCGTTTGGCACGTGGGGTTGCGACGGCCCGGAAGGCGACACGATCGCGACGCTGACGAATAGGCGTACCTTCGGACCTACGGAGTTCCCGTGTTTCGATTACCAGACGCTGGGCGGAGAACTCGAGAAGGCCGGGCTTTCGTGGCGGAACTACGCGAGCGCGACCGGCGTCGATGGTTATGCCTCGATCAAGGGTTCTTACTGGCAAGCGCACGTCGTCAAGCGCCCGCAGCAGATTCTCAAAGACGTCGCCAACGGCGACCTCGCAAGCTTTACGTGGGTGATGCCGCCGAACTGTCTCGACTCCGACGCGGGCGGTTGCGCCGGCGGGTACGGGCCGTCGTGGGTCGCGGCGGTGGTCAACACCGTCGGTAAAAGCAAGTTCTGGGATTCGACGGCGATCTTCGTGCAGTGGAGCGACTGGGGCGGCTTCTACGACCATGTCGCTCCGGCGTACTCGAACTTCGACAGCGTGGGCTTCCGCGTTCCGTTGCTCGTAATTTCGCCGTACGCCAAGCAAGACTACGTTTCGCACGTGCATTACGAGACGGCGAGCGTGCTGCGCTTTGCGGAGGACGTGTACGGCTTGGACCGGCTTGCCGCAGCCGACAAGCGGGCGGCGTCGCCGGCCGCCGACTGCTTCGATTTCTCTCAGAAGGCGCGCGCGTTCGTCCCGATCAAAGCGCCCAAAGGGATAAAGTTCTTCCTGCATCAGCGCAGCTGACCGCCGAGCAGCCCCGGAAGGGCACCTAGTGCGCGCGGCGTAGTGCTCTTTCATGGTCCCAACCCCAACACCGCCGCCGCAGATTTATCACGTCGTGAGCCGGCCGTTGTGCAGCGAGCTTCGCCAGCACATCAAGCCGGCAATCGGCATGATGATGGAGAACGACGCGACGATCAAAAAGAGCCCGAGTCTTTTCAAGCAGTACAACACCGCGTCGCTCTACGGAAGCGATCCGGCAACGGCGCAGAGCGGTCCCGGCGCGATGGACCCCGGCGGGTCGGCAAACGGGTCACAGGAGATCGCCTTGCTCGGAATCGAGAATCTGATCCGTCCGATCGCCAATAACATCATCGCGATCCAAACGGTGCTCGACAGTCCCGAGCTTCGCACGACCACGGGGCGCGAAGATGACGACAAGCGTCTGCAAGACATCCGCCAAAAGCTGCTCAAGGCGCTGGCGGCGCAGAACGCGTCGCTCGATATCATCAGCGGATTCGTCGATACGCAGCAGATGGCCAATCTTCAGCACGCCGGTGAAGCCTTCATCGGCGAGGCCAATCAGCCGGAGACTCAACGCGCCTCGTCCTCAACCCCGCCGCCCAATCCGCTCACCTACGATCCCAACTACGCCGGCCTTCCGCCGAATCCGTACACGATCGACCTTGCGACCGTTCCCGGACTTACGCTCGGCTATAATCCGGTGACGCGCCTGATCGAAGCGCTGAGCTGGACGATCGATCAGACTTCCGCGCGCGAAAACGATGCCGCGAAGGCCGTGATGTCGAGCGCCGGACTCTGCGCCGAAGTTCCCTTGGCGTCTCCGTCGCCCTAAGAAGCGGCCAGCTCGATCGTCACCACTGCGCCCCCGACCGCCGAGTTGCCAATCCGCAACCGGCCGCGGTTGGCTTCGACGAAGGCGCGTGCGATCGCCAGTCCAAGCCCGGTGCCGCCGCGCTGACGCGCCGCGTCTCCGCGCCAAAACCGTTCGGTCGCGTGCGCCAGCGCATCTGAAGTAAAGCCGGGCCCGTCGTCGGCGATCTCGATGTGGACGAGGCCGTCGTCCCGCAGCGTGCGCATGCGCACCGTGCCGTCGTCGCGTCCGTACCTGATAGCGTTGTGCGCGACCGCCAGCAGCGCGCGCTCGAGCGTAGCGCGATTGGCCTGCGCGAGCATCACGCCGTTACTCTCGACGCGAATCTCGATGCCGCGCGTCGCCGCCGTGGCGCGGACGCGATCGCCGAGCCGGTTCAGAACCTCGTTGGCATCGAGCGTCTGCTGTTCGCGCGCATCCACTTCGGCGCGCGCCGTCGCCAACAGCTCGTCGACGAGTTCTTCCAGCCGCGCCCCCTCGCGCGCGATCGAAGCCAAGGCAGCGCGGTACTCTTCGCCGGTGCGCTCCCGGCGCGATGCAAGCTCGGTCTCCGCCCGCAACACGGCGAGCGGTGCACGCAGCTCGTGCGAGGCGTCGGCAACGAACCGGCGCTCGCGCGAGAACGCCGCTTCCAGCCTGTCCAGCATGCGGTCGAACGACGCACAGAGGCGGCCGAGCTCGTCGTTGCCGTCGGCATGCAAGCGCCCCGAGAGATCGTCCCCTTCGATGCGTTCGGCGAGCGAAGCGATATGCTCGACCGGCGCGAGCACGCGCCGCGCGACGCGACGCGATGCGATCGCCCCGAGGGCGACCAAGAAGAGCCCGATGCCGAGCGAGACCATCGCCGCGGAGCGGTCGAAGTCGCCGATCCAACGGTTCGACTGCCAGACGGCGACGTTTCCGAAAATGCGATTGTCGCGCGTTATGGGGACCGTAACCCGTTGCGTTAGCGCGGATTGCGCCGCCGTGGGCGGCGGATCGCCGGCGATTTGGCCGCCGCCGGCGTCGTATACGGCAAACGGCGTGTCGGCCTGAAGCGAGTTGAGGCTTCGCAAATCGCTGGGATCCAGCGAGATGCGGCCGTGATGCACGTCGACGGTGGTGGCGATCGCTTGCGCGCCGGAATGCAAGCGGTCGACGAAGTTCGAACGCAGCGTTCGGTCGAGCACGACGATCGAAAGCGTCGCGAACAGCGCGGCGGTGACGGCGACGATCGCCACGACGGTCACCGTAAACCGCGTGCGAATGCTCACGGCATCTCCAAGCGATAACCGAGGCCTCGCAACGTATGGAGCAGCTGCGGTTCGCCTCGTTCGGTGAGCTTCTTGCGCAAGCGGCGGGCATACACGTCGAGCACGTTGGACCCACGTTCGCTCAAGCGATCCCAGAGGCGCTCTTCGAGCATCCGGCGGGTGACGGTTCGTCCGGGGTTGCGCATGAGAACCTCTAAGAATATCCCTTCCTTGGCCGTGAGCAGCAGGTCGCGGCTGCCGCGGTGCGCCTGTCGCGTCTGCGCGTCAAAAATCAGATCGCCCAACCGGAGCACGCTCTCGATCCAGCCCGCGGGTCGCCGCGCGAGCGAGCGCAGCCGCGCTTCGAGTTCGTCAAACGCAAACGGCTTGCGCAAATAGTCGTCGGCGCCGGCGTCGAGGCCGGCGACGACGTCGCTCCCCGCATCCCGCGCCGTGAGAATCAAGACCGGAACGCGGTTACCCGATGCGCGCAAGCGGCGCAAGATCGAAAGGCCGTCCTCGAGCGGGAGATTGAGGTCGAGCACCATCGCGTCGTAATGAGCAGCCTCCAGATACTCGCTGCACTCGCGGCCGTCGGCAAGCGCATCCACTACGTGACCATCCTCGCCCAGGCCGCGGCGCAGGAGCGCTCGTAGTGGGGCGTCGTCTTCGATCGCCAGAATTCGCACCGTCCTCCGCCTAGCGGGGAATAACGTTGATCCGGGCTATCCGCACGAGCTCGGCATCGCGGTCTGCATCGGCCTGGCCGCCAAAGGCAACGAACGAGAGAAACAGCGACGCCCCGGGTGCCGCCGCCGCGAAGCGCAGCGTACTCCCACCGCCGGGTGACATGCTCATTCCGCTCGTGCGCGGCATCGACAGGTCGAAGCTGCCGAACTCACCGATCTCGAACGACGAAGCTCGCGCGATCGGCGTACGAACCGCTGGAAGGTTCGCAAAGAGACTGAAGTCGTAACCGCCAAGGGCGCCGAGTGCCGTGGTTTGCACGCCGTCGAGCACTACTTCGACCGAGTTCGCACCGGTAACGCGAGCGTCGAGCGGAATCTCGACGGTAATCGGTCGCAGGCCCAGCGAGATTGGCCCGGCGGCATTTTCCAAGCCCCTCGCTGCGACCGCCGGCAACGCCGGCAGCGAAGCGCCCGGCGGAGGCGTAGGAAGGGAAATATCCTCGTATTTATATCCGAGGTTGTGCGTATCGTTCATTTGAAGGACGTCGAGCTCCCACGATCCGTCGAGGTCGTAGGCAAACCGCTCCTTCCAGAAGAGTTCGTCGTGCTGCGACGGCATGTGGCGGTCTCCGCCGGCCGCGATCCAAGCCGACCAGTAACGGTCGATATTACAGTGGTGCACCCAGAACAGCGGGTCGGACGGCGCCGTCCTGACGCTTCCCAGCGAGCCGCCGATCTGGCTGTGGACGCGATCGTGTGGATTGAGACAGATCAGACCCTCGAATGTGCCGTCTGCGTATGGGAAGACGGTGACGGTATCCGCGAACGCCTTGAAACCTAATCCCTCCACCGTGCTGCGCTTTCGGTTGGCCCAGTACAGCGGATTGGGCTCACCTCCCTCAAGGGTCGGCTCGGAAAATATTTTCGGCACGTTTGGGTCTTTGTAATAGTCCCAATACGGCAGGGCAAAAAGCGGATTGCCGGATGCCTCGCGCAGCACCTTCTCAAAGAAGTACACGAATCCGCGGTGCCATGATTCAAAAAACGCTTCTTTGTGCTTGCACTGATCCCACACCGGCTCCATCTCCTTGGGAGGTTTGCTGTCGGGCATCCAGTGACTGTAGTGCCAGTACGTGTAGCTTCGCGTGTTTCGCGGGTCGGATATCTCGCGCATGGCCTTTATGCCCGCTCGAAAATCCGCGACGAGCTTGGCATCCTTGCTGAACTCTCCAATCTCCAGCCGCGTAAAGCGCGGCTGCGACAAGGGCGCACCCAGGCCCGACGGTGTTCCGAACGATGTCCGTTCGAACATCGCGCTCGAGGACGAGCAGGCGGCGAGTCCGGCCACCGAGGTTGAGGTTAGCAAAAAGCGACTACGATTCATGACACCGCCTTTCAAATCGTTCCCTTCCTCGTGTAACGGCGAAGGCCTACGCGCGGCCTGCGGACCTCAAGGGGCCCAGCGGAGGCGCTGCACCCAGTCGCCTTGCTTGTCGGCGTAGACGACCCAAATGTCGTTCGTGGTTTCGTCGATTCCGACGGTTTTGACTGCGCTGTGACCGGTATCGAGCCGGCCCACGACGCGGGGCGCAGAGCCTCTGGTCACGGCGATGACGGTGACGATTCCGCGTCCGGCGCAGACGACGAGGTTGCCGCGTGAGCCGGTATTGCATTGATCGATGTGCGGCTGAACTCGCACGTCGCCGACGCGCGTGCCGTCGGGCGTATAAGCGGATAGTACGCCGTTTACGCCGCCGACGATCACCTGATCGGCGCCGCGCGAGAAGACCAGGGGATGATTGTCGGTAAGCTGCGGTGTCTTGACGACCTTGACCACTCGCATCGCTACGGGATCCACGATGGCAAAGCCGCCGCCATTGGCAAGATTCTGGTAGAGCATCCCGGTCGCCGGATCGACCGCTGGCGACTCGAGATCGTCGGCAGGCATCGCGATCGTGCTGGCCAGCTTCATCGTTTGAGAATCGATCACGTACACGGAGCCGCCGCCGTCTTGGTCGGCGTAGATACGCCCGCGAGCCGGATCGTACGCGATCGCGTCGATGTTCCCCGGGACGGTGACGCTCGCGATGACTTTCATGCTCGACGGATCGACTTTCGAAAGCGTCTGGTCGGTGCCGTTTCCGGTGAAGACGAGGCCGGAGTTGGGATCCACGACGACGCCGTGCATCGGCCCGACGTCAACCTGTCCGAGCACCTTGCCGCTCGAGGTATCGACCACGAGCAATCGTTTGCTTGCGGTGTGAGCGGCGTACGCCCTATGGTGCAGCTCGTCGACGGTGACATAATCGAATCCGCTGAAGATCGCGACGGCCTGTGGCGGGGCGGCTATTGAAATCGGCATGTGGGCCTCCTAATCGGTGCCTTTCGTACGGTGCGGGCGCGGCGTAAAGTTTGGCGGCGGCGTGGACGGCGCATTCGGCAGCGCGACCGGCTTAATTCCGAGCGCAAGGCAGTTATACGATGGGGGCATCGAATTGACGACTGCATCCGGAATCTCGGCCTCGGCCGCCTGGATTGGCGGCATCTCCCCCGAAAGCCGCGCGGGATCGAAGCCGCTGAGCAGATCGGTCACCGCCGGATTGGCATCACGCGGACCCTCGGGCATGTAGGGTTGCTCGTCGGGCAACGAGGCCAGGAACGGCAGATCGAAAAGCCTTTCGGCGAACTTCAGGACCGACGTCTGATCGCCGGCGTCGTGGACAATTGCGCCGCCGCGCGCGTAGGGCGAGACGACGATAAACGGCAGGCGCGGGCCGTCGCCGCACGGACGACCGTCCGTGCACTTTTCGAATTGCGGCGGCGGGACGTGGTCGTAATAGCCTCCCGGATCGTCCCACGTAATGATAATTGCGGAATCGTTCCAGTATTTGCTTCGCGCGATCGCGTTGACGAACGTGGCCACGAAGGCCTCTCCGACTTGGGCGTCGGTGTCGCCGGGACCGGGATGGTCGTCGTCGCCTTTATAGTTCGCTTGGACGTACGGATCGGGATTGGCCGGCTTCCATCCGAAGTTGTTCTGCGACCCGCCTTTGATATAGAAGATCCCCGGGGCGGGCAGCGTGCCGTTTTGCAAACCATCCAGCATCGTGCGGACGTCGTGCACGTTCTTCCAGAAGACGTCGTTCTGCCGCAGGTAACCGAAGTATTGGGGCGCATTGTGGTGCGTTTCGTACCCCGGCAGCGCGACGGTTGGGGAGACGTAGCCTTCCTGGTACCAGCCCCACGGAATCGGCGTGCGGCCGCTCGCCGCCACGGCACCGAGATCGCGCGCCACACCCGAGGTTTCGTTGCTAACTTGGGCGGCATCGCTCCCCGCGAGCGCCAGCATCAAGGTCGCGTAGCGTTGCGGAATCTGGTGCCCCTTATCGGCTTCGGAGTACGGACCGTAGGCCGGGTCGAGGTCGTTCATGATCGGAACGCCGGGCCCGCTCTGGTTTCCTTTTGCATTGGTTGCCTGGCTGGGATCGCGCGCCCACTGCGTCTGCCCCGCTTGCCCGGCGATCAGCGAAACCGCGCTGGGCGTCGAGGGCCCGGCGAACGCGCTGAAGATGTGGTCGTAGAGCGCAAACGTTCGCGCGTACTTCCATAGAAACGGAATCGTGTCGCAATCGTAGTGCGCCATCGTCATGAGGCCGACGTCGCGCGCGCCGGCGCGACCGAACTTCTTTGCCGACAACGATTCCTGAGTGGCGACGAAGCGATCCATCGCGCCGCCGTTCATCTTGTCGTAGATGACGACTCGCCCTTGAGAGGGCGACTCGGTGTCGGGATCCGCAATTCGAAACGGCGTAACCCAGGCTCCGCCGATGGGATCGTATTGGCGGAAGCCGTGGGATTGCGCTTGCGCCGTTGCCAGGTTGTCGGCACCCGGAAACGTTCCGAAGTAGTTATCGAACGAGTGGTTCTCCTGATAGATGATGAAGACGTGCTTGATCCGCGAGCGAAGCGCGGCGGCTGGATCGGTCGCCCGCGAGGCGGAAGGCGCGATGAGGCAAATCGCCGCGAGGGCGGCGAGACTGCGCGAAAGCATCATGCAATTGTACGCCCGCCAAATGAACTCTACATGAAGCGACTCTTATGCCCGGGCTTAACGCCGGGATAAGTTATCCATAAGATTGGTGCGCCATTGTCTGAGGATGCGAGCGCTCCTCATTGCACTCTTGGCGCTTCTGGCGGTAGCAGTTCCCGCAGCGGCCGCCGGCGGAACGACGATTTCGGGCCGAATTCTCGATACCCAAGGCGGCTTGCCGGTTCCCAACGCGACGGTCGAACTCGAGCGCAACGGAACTCGAGCGGCGACGGGCCGCACCGATGCCGGCGGCAACTTTCGCATTCCCGATCAGCCCCCGGGGACGTATGCCGTCTTCATTCGGGCGGCCGGGTACCAGACGACGCGCATCGCCCCCGATCTCTTGGTGAGCGCGGAACTCTCGGAGGTTTCGTTCCAAACCGCCGTCGCGCGCCAGCTGCAAGGGCTCAAACAGATCGGCTACGTTACCACTAGCCGGACCGCGCTTCAAACGACGACGACGATCAACACGCACGTCGACGCCTCCGTGATTCAGAGCGAGAACTATCAGCGGCTCGCCGACGTGCTGACGACGGTTCCCGGGGTCATCACCTCGACCAGCTCTTCGGTCGGCGACGATATGACGCTCTCGATCCGCGGCTACGATTCCACCGAGACGGCGACGCTGCTCGACGGCCATCCGATCGGACCGATCGGCGCTTTCGGCAACGGGTACAACTACAACGTTTCGCCGTTTTGGGGACTCAGCGGCGCCGACGTGATCTTCGGCTCCGGCGCCACCGGCCTCTTCGGGGCCACGACGATCGCTGGGGCGGTGAACTTTCAAACGATCAACCCGACGCAGCAGAACCACGTCTCGGTGACGCAAGGCGTCGGCAGCAACAACAAGGCGATGACCGGGCTGCTCGGAACCGGAACGATCGGCAAACTCGGGTATGCAATCGCTTGGGGCAGTCAGGGAACGACCGGAAACTTTCCCGGCGGCTTCATTCAACAGACGGCGCTGCTGCAGACCAGTGTAGTAAACCCCGGAATCGGTCCGCCGTTTCGGCCGTCGTCGAAGGCCAGCCCGCCGCCGCCCGATTTAACCGATGCCAACGCGTACAACCTCGTCAACTACTATCCGGTCAGCGGCGGCTACGTGCAGCGCAACTTCGTCGGCAAGCTGGTCTACGATTTCTCGCCGAAGACCACGCTGCAGTTCACGACCTACTCGGCTCAGGACTGGTCCAACTCGACCGGCGAAGGCGACAACGACTACGAAACGTTTCCGTACGTGCTCTATGGCGCGCAACAGACGCTGGCCTCCATCGAGGCGACCAAGAAAGGCCTCAACACGATCCTGGTCAACGGCAAACCGGAGTCGTGCCACGACAGCATCGCGGTGCTGATCGATAATCCGCAGGGCTACACGTGCATGACGCCGGCGCAGTACGCGGTGAACTTTTACGGTCCGTTCGGCGGCAGCATCGATCGCTGGCGCACGCTGGGCGACGTCGATTACGATGCCCGCGCGACGCAGCAGCTGGGGAGCGGGCTGATCACGCTCGAGGGCTTCGACGACAACTACAACTACAACGAACAGAAGGGCCCCGGGGTAGCGATCGGGCCCTACGGTCCGGGTCCGAACTATCTCGATCTCTACGGCAATCGCGGCTATCTGCTGAGCGACGACTTTGCGATGTCGAAGAACGACTTCGGTTTCGGCTATAGTTGGCTGCACCAGGCCAACACCAACGGGTCGTTCCCCTATTCGCTGGCCAACGGAACGACCTACAATACTTTCGGAACCAATCCGCCACTCTATCTCGCGACGGCCAGCTACTTCGTGCGCGACACGTGGACGCCCAACGATAACTTTTCGGCCTTCGGCAGTTTCTGGATCCAGCGGTCGCTGGATACGTCATCGACGCACTTCGATCCGCGCGTCTCGCTGGTGTACCGGCCGGATAGCGCGGACGTGATTCGCTTCACGGGCGGGCGTTCGTACAGCGAGCCCGATCCGTCGCTGCTCGCATTCGCTCCGCCGGTCTACGGCGCGCCCTCGAGCATCAACTGCCCTCCGGCGACGAGTGGAACGGGAGCGCTCGTCTCGATCGCGTCGGTCGCCAACCCGACGCTGCAGCCGGAGACCGCGGGCGATCTGGAGCTGGCCTACGGCCATCGCTTCAACTCGACCACGAACGTTCAAGCCGACGTCTATCAGTCGCTCGAGAGCCAAGCCCTGTTGAACGGCAACGTGTCGATCGTCGGTTTCCCGGGCATTACCGTTCCGAAAGATTATATCGACAAGGCCCTCGCCCGCCTGGATTCCTGCCCGGGCCTCCATCCGACGATCCACAACCTCGCGTTTATGACAACGTACAATGCCGCCTCCGCGCGGTATCGCGGCATCGTCCTTTCGGCAACGACCGGCATCACGCGCAACGTGTCGTTCAACGCCTCGTTCGACATTCAATCGGCGGCCTATCTCGGCGTGCCGCAAGACATCCTCATTGCAAACACCGGTCTGATCGATGGCGGCCAGATTTATGGAGTTCCGTTGCGACAAGGGACCGCGGGCCTGGCTTATCAGGACAATGCGGGCTACGGGGCGCGGATCGATGCGACGTACATTGGAGGCGACAACTCGTGGAACCGCAATCCGTTCTGGTTCTCCAACGCCAGCATCTCCAAGACCAACGGTCAATTAAGTGTGAACATGGGTGTGTATAACCTGTTCAACAGCGTCGCGCAGCATTATGGCTATATCGGCTACGGCGTCTATCAACCGCAAAACTATTACGGCCTGGCGGCGCAGGGCGGCGCGACGAGCGGGATAGAGCAAAGCAGCGAGCAGTACGGGCTTCCGTTCCGCTCCTACTACCTGACCGTCAAGGTCGGAATTTAGAAGGGAGGTGACCCATGCAACTCAGCGAGACTTCTCCGGTCGACGAATTTGACGACGACGACGACGACGACGATGATGACGACGACGACGACGAGGGAAAGGACGAGGAGGCCGGCGAGCTGATCGTCGGGTAAACGCGAGCCGGCGACACTCGCGACGCTCCAGACGGCGTGGATGCGCGCAGTCGTCAGCATCCGCGAGTAGCGCAAACGATCGTAGCGTCGCCGGCGCGTGCGCGGGCGATCGCATCGATTCCCGCCGCGCAGATATAGGCCGCGGCGGTGCCGTCGCGCACGGCGATTGCCGCGGCCTGCAGCTTGGGCTTCATACTCGAACGGCAGGCATCGGTCGTCGTGAAGTTTAGCGCCTCCTTCGGCGTGAAGCGGTCGATGCCGGAACTGGGGTCGTCGGGGTCGCGCAGCACGCGCGATACGTTGGTCACCAGCACAAAGGCCGCGGCACGTAACGCCGACGCAATCGCGCCGGCCGCGAGATCCGCATTGACATTGTAGGCGTGTTCCGCGTTTTCGGCGATCGCGACGGGTGCGACGACGGGGAGAAATCCTGCCCGCAAAAGCGCGTGGATGAGCTGCGGCTCGACGGCACTGATTTCGCCGACGTAGCCGAGATCGGCGCCGCTCGCCGAGCGGGCGCGCCGTGCGATCAGCGTTCCCCCGTCAACGCCGCTGAAGCCGGCCGCTGGAGTCCCCAGCGCCAGCAGCGCGCGGACGATGCGCTTGTTGATCGTGGCGCAGAGCACGGCTTCGGTGATCTCGAGCGTCACCGCGTCGGTGACGCGCAGGCCGTCGATCCGCGTCGTCGCTACGCCGCGCGCCGCAAGCGCCGCATCGATCTCGGGGCCCCCGCCGTGCACCAGGACGACCGGCTCGCCCGCCTGCCGGAGCGCCGCCACTTCGGCCAAGAGGGGGTCGGCGCCGACGGACCTGGCCATGGCGTTGCCGCCGTATTTGACGACGAGTGTGCCCTTTTGTGAAGGGCCTCTTGCATATTCATGCGTCATATGCATAACTATACAGAAGATGTATGCGGTAGCGCCAGCCCCCTCGCCCCTCGGATCGCTCAACGGCCGGCATTTGCTGCAAGTCTCGGATCTGTCGCCGCTGGAGCTCGACGCCCTGCTCAGGCTGGCGCGCTTCCTAAAAGAGCGTGCCGGGCGCGAACAGAGCGGGCTGCTGAGCGGCCGGACCGTCGCGCTGCTCTTTCAGAAGCCCAGCCTGCGGACGCGGGTTTCCTTTGAGGTCGCGCTGACGCAGCTCGGGGCCAAGGCGCTCTTCGCACAAGGCGGCGAGTTTGCGATCGGCTCGCGGGAGACGCCCGAAGACGCGGCGCGCGTGCTCTCCCGATACGTCGATGCCGTCATCATCCGCACGCACGATCACGCGGGGCTGCAGCGTTTTGCCGGCGCGGCCGGCGTTCCGGTGATCAATGCGCTCTCCGCCGAGTCGCATCCGTGCCAGGCCCTCGCCGACGTGTTCACGCTGCGCGAACGCTTCGGCGAGGTCGCCGGCCTGCGCATTGCTTATGTAGGCGACGGCCGCAACAACGTCGCCGCCTCGCTCGCGGAAGCGGCGGTGATGCTGGGCGCGACGATTCACTTCGGTTCGCCGCCGACGCACCGGCCCTCGGAGACCTTTCTCGCGCAGCTCGGCCGGCTGGGGAGAGCGGCCGGCGGGAGCGCGCGCGCGTTCGCCAATCCCGTGCGCGCGGTGCGCGGCGCGGATGCCGTCTATACCGACGTCTGGACCTCGATGGGTGAAGAACGCTACCGCGAGCGCAACGACGCGATGCTGCGGCCCTACGGCGTTACCGCCGAACTGATGTCGTATGCCGCGCCGCACGCGGCCTTCATGCACTGCCTGCCCGCGCATCGGGGCGAGGAGGTGAGCGCGGAGGTGATCGACGGACCGAACAGCGTCGTCTTCGATCAAGCCGAGAACCGCATGCACTCGCAAAAAGCGTTGCTCGTCGCACTGCTTACCGAAAGCAAAGGATTTCCGATATGAAGGAGCGCCGTCAGCGTGCCATCTTGACGTTGGTGGCAACGCGCCCAATCCATTCGCAGGAAGAGCTGGTGAGTCTCCTCCAGCGCCAGGGTTTCGAAGTGACGCAGGCGACGGTCTCGCGCGACGTCAAGGAGCTTCGCCTGACCAAGGTGCCGATCAAATCCGAGAACGGCGACGTCTTCAAATACGTCCTTCCGAGCGCGGCGACGAACTACGTGAGCCGCCTGCACCGCGCGATGGCCGAGCTTTCAACGACGATCGCTTCGAGCGCCAACCTGATCGTGATTCACGCCGCGCCGGGAAGCGCGATGATGCTGGCTTCGGCGGTCGACGAAGCCGCGTGGCCCGAAGTGCTGGGCACGATCGGTGGCGACGACACGATCTTGATCGTCGTGCGCTCCGCCGAAGAGACCCCATACGTGAAACAGCGCTTCTTGGATTTGAAAGGTCAGGCCGCGGCATGAGCCGGATCGTGCTGGCGTACTCCGGAGGACTCGACACCTCGGTTCTGCTCAAGAAATTGATTCTCGAAGGCAACGAGGTCGTGGCAATGACCGTCGATCTTGGGGAAAGCGACGCGATCGCCGGAACGGGCGCTCGCGCCGCATTGGAGGCCGTGCGCGCCAAGGCGTTAGCTCTTGGCGCGTACGATGCAGTGCTCGTCGACGCACGCGAACGCTTCGTCGCCCAGTACGCGTTTGCGGCGCTGCGTGCGAACGCGCTTTATCAAGACGTCTATCCGCTCTCGGCGGCTCTCTCGCGTCCGCTGATCGCCGATCTGCTCGTGAAAACTGCCCACGAGTTCGGCGCAACGGTAGTGGCGCACGGCTGCACCGGTAAGGGAAACGATCAAGTGCGCATCGAGCTCGGCGTGCGCGCTCTCGATCCTTCGCTGGTCTGCCGTGCTCCGCTCCGAGAATCGCCGTTGTCGCGCCCCGATGCAATCGCCTTCGCGCGCGAGCGCGGCGTTCCGATCTCGCACACCGCGGAGAAACCCTATTCGATCGATGCCAACCTGTGGGGCCGCTCGATCGAAGCGGGCGTGCTGGAGGATCCATGGAACGCGCCGCCAGAGGACGCGTACGCCTGGACGGCATCGCCGGCGGCGGCCGCACCCGTGGCCGACGAGGTCGTCGTTAATTTTACCGGCGGGGAGCCCAGCGTGAGCGGGAGCACCGGCGCCGCGATGGTCGCGCAGCTCAACATCCTGGCCGGCAAGCACGCCATCGGGCGGATCGACTTGATCGAAGATCGCGTCGTGGGCCTGAAATCGCGCGAAGTCTACGAATGCCCGGCGGCGCTGGTCTTGATCGGCGCGCACCGCGCGCTCGAACGCCTGGTGCTGACGCGCGACGAACTACGCTTTAAAGCGCTTGCCGATCGGCGGTATGCCGAGCTGATCTACGACGGCCTGTGGATGCAGCCGCTGCGCGCGGCGCTCGACGCTTTCAACGCGTCGTTTGCGCCGCGAATGAGCGGCGAGGTGCGGTTGCGGCTCTTTTGCGGCAATGCGACCGTCGCCGGATTGCGGTCGCCCAACGGACTCTATCGCGAACAACTCGCGACCTACGGCGTCCACGACGCTTTCGATCACCACGCGGCCGGCGGATTCATTGCGCTGCAGGCCTTGCCGCTCGAAGCCTACGCCGCCTCACAACGCGCACCCGTCGGTGTTTGAGTGAGCGCGCTGCAGTGGGGCGGGCGCTTCGGCGCCGCGCCCGACGCGCAACTGCTCGCGTTCGGCTCGTCGATTGAGGAGGATCTGGTCTTGGCGCCGTTCGACGTCGAGTGCTCGCTGGGGCACGTCGAGGCGCTGCGCGGCGGAAAGATCGTTAGCGAGACAGAGGCGGCGGAGCTGGCGAGCGCGCTCGCCGCGGTCGGCGTGGAGATCCGCGACGGCAGTTTCGCAAACTACGCGCGCGCGCAACCCTTTGAGGACGTGCATGGCGCGATCGACGCGCGCGTTCGCGAGATCGCCGGTGTCGCCGGCGAATCGCTGCACGCGGGGCGCAGCCGTAACGATCAAGTTGCGACGACGCTTTTGCTCTACGCCGCCGACCGCGCGCTGGCCGGCGCCAAGCGCGCGCACGCCATCGCCGCCGCGTTGGTCGCGCGAGCGCGCGAAGAACTGGCGCGCGAGAGCGTGGTAGCGGGGTGCACGCACCGCCAGCCCGCGCAACCGGTGCTGCTCGGATTTCTGCTCGTCGGGTGGAGTGAGCCGTTCGTGCGATCGGTCTGGCGCTTCGCGACCGTGGCGCGCGCCGCGCGCGCGTCGTGTCCGCTCGGAAGTTCGGCGCTGGCAGGTTCGAGCTTAGCGCTCGATCGCGGCGCGGCGGCGCGCGCGCTGGGTTTTACCCGGCCGTCGCGCAATGCGCTCGACGCGATCGGCAATCGCGACGTCGCGCTCGATCTGGCGCACGCCTTCGTGCGGGCTCTGATCGATGCGTCGCGCATCGCGGAGGAGCTGATTGCGTGGTCGGCGCCGGGTTACGGCTACGTCGCGCTGGGCGATGCGGCCTCGACCGGATCGAGCTTGATGCCGCAGAAACGCAATCCCGATCCGTTCGAGCTGGTGCGGGCGCACGCGGCGAGGTCGGTCGGCGCATATGCGGGTGCGCTGGGAACGCTCTGCGGACTCGCGCCATCGTATCAACGGGATTTGCAAGAGACTAAGAGCCTTACCATCGCGATTGCGGAAGACGGGCTTGCGACACTGAACGCCTTCGAGCGAGCCTGGTCGGCCGTGTCCTTCCAGCGCGAACGGATGGCGCGTGCAGCCGTTGCAGGCTATACCGTCGCAACGGACGTTGCCGATGCCTTGATCGCCAAGGGCGTAACGGCCCGAGCGGCGCACGCGCTCGTCGGCGCGGCGGTGGCGCAGGCGGAGTCGGACGGCCGCGCGCTCGACGCACGCGATCTCGCGCACCTCGCCGCAGAGGCCGGGATCGCATCGCTGCAGGCGCCGCTCGATGCGCGCAGCTCGATTGGAGCCAAGCAGACCTGCGGCTCGACGTCGCCCGACGACGTGCGTGCGCAGGTCGAGGCGGTGAGCACCGAACTCGCAAGCCTGGCGCGGCAGCTCGCGTGACGCGCGTGCACGTCACGGGCGCGGCCGGTTATGCCGCGGCGGAAGCCATCCGTTTGCTGCACGCGCATCCGTTCGTCGAAGTCGGCGTGCTGGAGAGCCGCAGTCACGCCGGAGAAGAGCCGGCCGATCATTTTCCGCTCTTGCGCAATACGCCGTACCGGTTTGCGCCGCCGGGCAGCGTTGCCGCGGCGGTGCGTTCGGGCGACGTGGTGATTACGGCGGGTGGCGCGCAAGAGTCGCGCGAGAGCGTCCCTGTGCTGCTCGCGCAAGGGGCGCGCGCGATCGATCTTTCAGCCGCCTTCCGCGCCGACGACGGCGTGGCGTACGGACTCTGCGAATGGCAGCGCGACGCGATTACGCGCGCGCCGCTGGTCGCCAATCCCGGCTGCTACCCGACGGCCACGCTGCTGGCGCTCTTGCCGCTGGCGTCGGTCGGGACGCCGCGCCAGATCGTCGTCGATGCTAAGAGCGGCATCACCGGCGCCGGACGAACGCCGCAGGCCGCCTCGCTCTTCGCCGAAGTAAGCGGCGAGATTCGCGCCTATGGTCTGACCGGGCACCGCCATCAAGCGGAGATGGAGCGCTATCTGCGCGCCGGCGGCATCGGGGCAAACGTAACCTTTACGCCGCACGTCGTGCCGGTTTCGCGCGGCATGCTGGCCGACGCCTACGCAATCTTCGACGAGCCGGTTGACGCCGGCGCCGTTGAGGCGGCCTTCCGGCGCGCCTACGCGAGCAGCGCCTTCGTGCGCGTGCTCGCCGGCGCGCGCGTTCCCAGCGTCGCCGCGGTCGCGGGAACCAACGATGCGGAGATTCGCGTCGACGTTGCGGGAGCGGTGGTGCGGGTGATTTGCGCGATCGACAATCTCGGAAAGGGCGCCGCCGGGCAGGCGGTGCAGAACCTCAACCTGATGCTCGGATTTCCCGAAGAGAGCGGACTGAGTGATCGCGTCGCCGTCGTTTGAGCTGATCGCGCTGCGCGGCGGCCTGGGAGCCGTTCCGGGCGTACGCTTAGCCGGAGTCCACGCGGGAATCAAGCCGCGCAAACGCGATTTGGCGCTCGTTGTTTTCGATACGCCGCAGAGCTGCGCGTCCGTGGTGACGACCAACGAGATCAAGGCGGCCCCCTTGCTGGTCAGCGCGGCGCACTTGCGCGAGTCGCCGACGATGCGCGCGGTGGTCTGCAACTCGGGCTGCGCCAACGCCTGCACCGGCGAGCGCGGGGAGCGCGATGCGCGCGCCACCGCGCGCCAGGCGGCCACGCTGCTCGACTTGGCGCCTTCGCAAGTCATCGTCGCGTCGACGGGCGTGATCGGCGTGGCGCTGGCCGTCGATCGCGTGCAGCGCGGCTTGGAGCGCGCGGTCGCGCAGCTCGACTCGGGAGCGAAAGCGGCCTTCGACGCGGCCGAGGCGATCATGACGACCGATCGCGTGCCGAAACTCTGCGCGTATGCTTTTTACCATCAGGATCGCAAATACGTCGTCGGCGGAATTGCCAAAGGCTCGGGCATGATCGCTCCCAACATGGCGACGATGCTGGCCTTCATCGCGACGGATTTTCCGCTCTCGTACGACGCCCTCACCGGCGCGCTGCACGATGCTGCCGAAGACAGCTTCAACATGATCTCGGTCGACGGCGACATGTCGACCAACGACGCGGTCTACGCATTCGCGCCCAGCCTCCTCAACGGTGCCGAGGTTCCCGCGGCCTTCGCGGGCGCGCTGCGCGCGGTCTGCCTCGATTTGGCCAAGGCGATGGTCGCCGACGGCGAAGGCGCGACCAAGGCGCTCGAAGTGCGCGTGACGCATGCGCGCGACGTCGCGCAGGCGCGAACGATCGCGCGCGCGATCATCAACAGCAACCTCGTGAAGACCGCGCTCTACGGTGAGGATCCCAACTGGGGGCGCATCATCGCGGCGGCGGGTGCGGCGCGCGCGAAGCTGGACCCGGATCGCTGGTCGCTCTTCGCAAACGGAAAGCCGTGGGTCGGCGTGGGCGGCATCGAGCTGCTCTCCGAGGCCGAGGCGCATCGCGAGCTCGAGCCCGAAACGATTTCGCTGGAGCTGCGCCTCGGCCTCGGAGAAGCGCAGGCGACGGGCTGGGGCTGCGACCTGTCGCGCGATTACGTTCGCATCAACGCCAACTATCGCACGTGACGCTGCTCGACACTTACAAACGCGCGCCGATCACGATCGTCGCGGGCGAAGGCTGCGAGCTGATCGACGACCGCGGGCGCCGCTACCTCGACTGCATCGGCGGTATTGCCGTCTGCGCGCTGGGCCACGCGCACCCGGCGATCGCCCAAGCGGTTGCTGCGCAGGCGCAAAAGCTCGTGCACGCCAGCAACCTCTATCAGCATCAGCCCTCGGAGCAGCTCGCGCGAGAGCTGGTGACGCGCTCGGCAATGAGCGCGGTCTTTTTCTGTAACTCCGGCACCGAGGCCAACGAAGCGGCGATCAAGCTGGCGCGCAAGTGGGCCTACCGCCGGGGCGACGACGACCGCCGGACTATTCTGGCCTGTACGGGCTCGTTTCACGGGCGAACGTTCGGTGCGCTCGCGGCGACGGACAACCCGGCCTACCGCGAGGGCTTCGAGCCGCTTCCGGGCGGCTTTGCGTTTACGCCCTTCAACGACGCCGCTGCGCTGGAAGCCGCGATCACGGCGCGGGTCGCGGCCTTCATCGTCGAGCCCGTGCAGGGCGAGAGCGGGGTCCACGCCGCCACGCCTGAGTTCTTGCAGACCGCGCGCCGGCTCTGCGACGAGCGCGGCGCCCTCCTGATCTTCGACGAGGTGCAGTGCGGCATGGGGCGGACCGGAAGCCTGTTCGCCTTCGAACAAGCCGGGGCGCGGCCGGATGTCGTAACGCTGGCCAAGGCGCTGGCCAACGGCCTGCCGATCGGGGCAATGCTGGCAAACGAACGGGCCGCCGGCGGATTTGCCCCGGGCGACCACGGCTCGACGTTTGGAGGGTCGCCCGTGCCGTGCGCCGCCGCGCTGGCGCACTTGCGGGTTCGCGACGAGCTCGACTTGGACGCCCGGGTCCGCGAGCGCGCGGCCCAGCTCATTGCGGCCCTTTCCGACGTGGCTCGTGCTCGGCCGGACGTGCTCGGAGCGCCGCGCGGAAGGGGACTCCTTATTGGCCTTACGGTGCAGGCGCCCCACGAATCCGGGGCCGTCGTCGCGGCGGCGCGAGAGTGCGGTCTCTTGATCGGAAGCGCGGGCGGCAATACCCTGCGGCTGGCGCCGCCGCTGATCCTCTCGCAGGCCGAAGCGTCGCGGGCGGTCTCGTTGCTCGGTCGGTCTTTAGAGCAATTTAATTGACTTAACTCAGGATAAACTCAGGGCCATCGGCGAAACTGGTTTAAGTTTAATCGATACGTGGTAACCATTAGCCGTAAGTGAAAGGCATAGTCCATTGCACTAGCTTACGAAAACGCAAGAACGATCGAGGTCCGCTACTGCGGGCCTCGATTGCTTTTGGAGGTCACGGGCGTTGAAAAGGACAAGCTTCGCGCGTGCACGATGTAACCGAATCGCTACGGCTACCGTCGCCGGCGCCACGCCCGCAGTCGCTTGCGTTCGACGGTGACAAACTCTGGATGGGATCGGTCGAGACGAATCGCATCTACGCTCTCGACCCGCGCCAATGGACGCTGATCGAAGAAGAGAAAGCGCCCGGCAAGCCGTGGGGAATGACGGTCGTCGGCGACGAGATCCGCGTCATCTGCGGCGAAGGCGAGGACGACAATCGCATCATCCGCCGCTTCGTTCCGGGACACGGGTTCAAAACGCAGAACGCGATCGAGTGCCCGGATGGAACCGGTTCACAGCTGAGTTACGACGGAACGTGGCTCTACGTCAGCCAGTGGTACAATCGCCGGATTCTCGGCCTCGACGAAAAGGGAAAGGTCGTGCGCCGGATCGACTTGCCGCGCGGAGTCTGCGGCCAATGTTTCGTTGACGGTAACTTCTTTGTCGTGACGACCGACGATGAAGAGAGCACCGACTACTTTCTCGGCAAAATCGGCGGCGACGGAACGGGCACCTTTACGGATCTCGCCCGCATACCGTTTGCCGCTCGCGCGCTTGCCTACGACGGTTCCCGGTTCTGGACCAACCATCGCGAAGCCAACGAAATCGTCGCTTTCGAAATTTAGGAGAGCCAACAATCATGCGTTTCTTCGTGGCGGTCGTCTGCGGTGCGTTGCTCGCAGGTTGCGCTCACGGTATGAACTCTTCGCTGCTGCCTTCGGGGGCGTTACCTGCCGGCGCCGGCGGTGCCAACGCTTACGCGCTGCTCTACAATTTTAAGTCGGGCGAGGACGCCGGCTATCCCTACGCCGGCCTAATGCCGTTGAACGGCACGCTATACGGCACGACCTACGGCGGCGGCGGCGGTTACCAGTGGGGAACCGTCTTTAGAGTGAGCACGACGGGACAAGAGCACGTGCTCTACCGATTCAAAGCCGGCAACGACGGCGCCCATCCCTATGCGGGCCTGATCGAGCTCAACGGCACGTTTTACGGAACGACGTACCAAGGCGGTAAGAGCGGCGCCGGCACCGTCTTTTCGGTGAGCCCTGCCGGGGCCGAACACGTGCTGTACAGTTTCAAGGGCGGCACCGACGGCGAATATCCCTACGGCCGACTGCTCGACGTGAACGGCACGCTCTTCGGCACGACATATACCGGCGGCGTTTCGTACGGTTGGGGCGTCGTCTTTAAAGTCAGCACGACGGGCGAGGAGCACGTGATCTACCGCTTCAAAGCCGGTAACGACGGCGCGCATCCGTATGCCGGCTTGATTGCGGTGAACGGCATGCTCTACGGAACGACCTATCAGGGCGGCAGGAGCGGCGCGGGAACCGTCTTTAGAATAAGTCCTTCGGGCGACGAGAAGGTCATCTACAGTTTCAAGGGCGGCTCGGACGGTCAATATCCGTACGCGCGACTCCTCCTGTATAAAGGCACGCTCTACGGAACGACGTATTCGGGCGGGGTTTCCTACGGTTGGGGCGTTATCTTTAAAGTGAGCACGTCGGGCACGGAAAAAGTGCTCTACCGGTTCAAAGCCAACTCCGACGGCGCGCATCCGTACTATGCGGGGCTCATCGAGCAAAACGGCAAGCTCTACGGCACGACGTATCAAGGCGGCGCGAAAGGCGCGGGAACGGTCTTCTGGGAGAGCCCGTCGGGTGGCGTCGATCACGTGGTTTACAGTTTCAAGGGCGGCGCGGACGGCCAGTATCCGTACGATGGTTTGATACCGCTCAGCGGCACGCTGTACGGTACGACCGAAGAAGGCGGTTCGAGCAGCGCGGGGACGGTGTTCAAGGTCTCGCTCTAATATTAGATCGTGCGGTTCTTTCTCGCTCCGGTCTTCGCATGTGCGATCTTTTTCGGCGCCGTGCGGACGGCCTGGGCGGGACCGCCATATCTAACGGACGACCCCGTGCCGGTCGCGTATCGCAACTACGAGATCTACATCGGTTACGAAGGCGAGTACGGCAACGGAGAGAGCCAAACGTCCGTGCCCTTTGCCGAAATCAACTATGGCCCGCTTCCGAACGTGCAGATTGCGGGTTCGTTTTCGCTTACTGCTTCACGCGACGACGACTTCGGCATCAAGTATCGCTTCATTCCGGAAGGCGCGTCGCGACCACAGGTCGCGTTCTATCCGTCGATCGGCAACTCGCAGACGCTCTTCCTGCCGTTGTGGGCGCAGAAGACCGTCGGCCGCGTAACGCTCTTCGGCGGCGGCGGCTGGAATCGCAACAGTGCGGCCGGCGGCCAAAACTACTGGTCCGGCGGCCTCGCCGGTACTTACGAGTTTTCCGATCAGGTCAATGCGGGCATGGAGCTCTACTCGACCGGGTCGGATCGAATCGGCGAACGCGGCTCGACCAGCATCGGAATTGGGATGAACGACGACTACTCCCCGATACACTCGGTGCTCTTCTCGTTCGGCACGTCGATCGCGGGTGCGCGAACCGTTCATGGATACGTGGCCTACGAGCTGCGGCTTGGGCCCAGGGCGGTTACGCCCCCTTAAGCGAGCCTTAGAAGGCCCAGCGGAGGCATGGTTCCAATCCAATCGATTGAACCCTACGGCAAAATCGCGAGCACTAGCGTGAGAAAGGAAAGTCCGATGATGGCTTGGATCGTTCGTCGCGTGGAGGTCCTCGGTTTGCTTTGCGCACTCGTCGCATGCAGCAGCGGATCGTCGACCCCGTCAACGAACAATGGACCGAATCCCAGCTCGACCACGGTTACGCTAAAGTTGAAGGGCGGGCCGCTCTACGCCATGCCCGTCACGCTGTCCCGCTCGATCGTCAACGGCGGACCAACCGGCGTCATCCGTACGCTGCGGACGAACCACGCGGGTCAGGTGGTCTTTGAGGCCCTGCCGTCGTCGGGGCAGCTCTGCGTCTACTCGTCGATGCTCGTCGGCGGCAATTTGTATAAGACCAGTCACTGCGCGCAGCCGTTTCCGGCAAATTACACGCTCAACTATGGCAAGCACGTGCCGTAAGCACGAACGGAAGGTTCGGATCGGCAGTCAGTGAGAGCGGATCGGCGCGCGTC
>DATGGV010000055.1:0-2467 GCA_035308305.1 Candidatus Cybelea sp.
ACCCGCACTGGTCGTGCCGTAGAGCGTACCACCGACGTCGACCAGGCCCGCCTCCGCGGGATACTGCCCGTCCTGGGCGTTCCCAAAACTGTGCAGCACCTTGACGACGCCGCTCGTCGTAATGCTGAAGACCGTTCCGCATCCGCCGGGGCAGGTTTTATGGTTGTGAAACGCGCCGCCATTATTCGTGGTGCCGTAAAGCGTGCCGCCGACATCGATCAGCGGCGCTTGCGGATACTTCTCGCCATCGACGTTGCGCTTCGCGAGGCTGCGCAGATTACCGGCAGCGCCGAACGGGGCGTGCATCGACGCTGGCGCCATCGCGTACTTCGTTCCGCTCTGCGGCATCGCGCCCGGCGCGCCGATCGGCGGCTGCGCGCCGCAGCCAGCGAAAAGCGCCGCCGCGCCGATCGAAAGCGCGAAGTGACCCACGTTCCCCATGAGCGATACCTCCCCAGAAGCTGAACGGATAAGCGGCTAGCAATGTTCGGCGCTTGGCGTCGGTTCCATCGTGGCAGCACGCGATCAGGGCGGCGTGCCCGCTCGGCAGCGCGAGCGGGCACCCTCTACCGCGGCTGGTTACTTTTAAAGTACTGCACCAATTCGCTCGCGATATGTTCCGCAAGCTCGGCTGACGATTTCGCTCCGCTGGCGGTGCTCCATGATGTTCCGTCGGATGCTAGCCGTAGTCGAAACTCTTCGGTACGAGGCGCCGGCGGCCGGTAGTCCGACGTACCGCGCGGCATAACGTCGTAGCCGATTGTGTGGGATGTTCGAGAAAGCCGTAGCACGACGAGCGGCAGCACAGGGCCGAGGGCGTCCGATGCGCGTCCCGGATTAAACTGCACGTTTGCTTCGAGGATGCCAAGCCCGATTGTTGTTGTGTTGCCGATCGAATGGCACTCAACGTTGTGCTCGCCGTAAGCGGATGCAAGGCGGTTCGCTCGCTGTTCCACCTTCGAACGAAGGTCGGCGAAGGCCGCGGGAGCTTCGGGGATCAGCCGAGCGTCGAGCTCGCGATCGCCAGGTCCAAGCCGTTCGTAACCGCGAGCGCCTGGGCGCGGCGGATCGGGAGCTCGTCGAATTCGTAAGGAGCCGAGTGCGCGAGGACCTCGCCATCGCGGCCGATCTGCACCAGTGCGGCGCCGATTGACCGCAGCCATGCTAGCGCCTCTAGCGTGACGTAGCCCGCGTGGCCGATCAGAACGAGGCGTTCGAGGCCGCATCCAGCACGATCAAGCGTCAGCGATCGGCGTTGCCTGCCGATCCCATCCTCGACGCGCAGCTTGCCACGATTCAGGACGCGCAGCGAAATGCCGAAGCCGTCTACGACCAGGACGCCCGCGCGGACTTGCAGCGGGGGATATAAGGGCGTAAAGTCCTGCTGTTGCATCTGGAGCTTGTACCTCCGATGCGACGCCTCCGGCCCGTTACCAGCGGGCCGGGGGGCACCTATAAAAGCTTGTCGTCTCTTATTCGAGGCATCGTCACTCGTCGCTTGCCTCGCGAGGCCTTTTTCTCGCGCGGTTCTGCGAGCACTTTTTCACGCTGAACTTCCGCTTCGAGACCCGGAGTGGGATCGAATACCTTTTCGTCTGGCAACGCTTCGTGGACTATATCAAACGCCGACCCTCGAATATCTTGTCAAACCGAGCGAACTCATGCTACGTTTTCGAAATGCGGCCGCTCTCCGGGCCGGCTAATGACGGCCCCCAAAAACGCCGAAAACACGGTTAACCTACTATCCAGAGCATGGAGGACCTGTGAACTATCGCTTGCCGGTCGGGTTCGTCACACTTTTGATCGCGGTCGCTGGGTGCAGCGGCGTCGCTAATCTTCCATCAGGGCCCGCCAATCAAGCGGCGTTTTCCCCGGCGGTGCTGGTCTCCGGGCGAACCGTTCGTTCCCGTCACAGCGACTCGGCGAGCTTTCAGGTCGTCTACACGTTCCAGGACAGTGCCGACGGCGGAAACCCCTTTGCCGGCCTGACCGTCGACAGAGCGGGAAACCTTTACGGCACGACGAGCTCGGGCGGCAGCGGTTACGGCACCGCCTTCGAGCTGAAGAATACGGCCAAAGGATATAAGTACGTCGTCTTGCATACGTTCGCCGGCGGCAGCGACGGCGCGAATCCCTACGCCCGCTTGATCCCGGGCGCCGGAGGGAAACTGTACGGGACTACCGTGAACGGCGGCGGCGGAGCCGGAACGGTCTTCGAATTGCTGCCGGGCAAGACGCCCCGTACCGAACGCGTGCTGTATGCTTTCACTCAGAGCGTCCAGGGCGCCAATCCGTCCGCCGGGGACTTGACGATCGACTCAAACGGCGCAATCTACGGCACCACGCAATATGGCGGCGCCTACGGGCAGGGCACCGTCTTCAAGTTGTCGCCCTCAAAGGGAGCCGATAAGGAAAAAGTCCTGTACAGCTTCGGTGCGAACTCATACGACGGCACGCAGCCGTATGC